>NZ_JAAEDS010000012.1:0-918570 GCF_013344955.1 Snodgrassella sp. ESL0324
GTAGCGGGTATGCTGCTGTAACGGGTCGGTGACGGTGAGCAGGTTACCGCGCTCGTCGTAGTAATAGCGCCAGCTGCTGCCGTCGGGGTCGACGCTGATGGTCGGCAGCGCCCAGTGCGGCAGCCACTGAGTCTGGGTGGTTCTGCCCAGCGGGTCGGTTTCTTCGGTTAACCGGCCCTGTGCATCGTAGCTGTAGTGCCATTGTCCGCCCTGCTGATCGGTTGCACTGACCAGCTGCTGGTTATCATTCCATTCAAATTCGGTGGTCTGACCAAGGGCATCGGTGTAGCGGGTAATCTGGTAAATTTCATTCCAGTAATGTTCGCTGACACGACCCAGGCTGTCTTCTACTGTGGTCAGGCGTTTGTCCAAATCATAATGGAAGTGATAGTCTTCCAGTCGCTGACCGTCGGCTTCGCTCCAGTGCCGGGTTACCCGCCATGCGGTCTCTGCCGCTGCTGTGCTGAAGTAGCTCCACTGATAATAACACTGTAAGCCAGTAGGCAGGCGGTGATAGGTCATGCGCCGGTCGCTGTTGTAGGCAAATTCGCGGGTCTGGCGGTTCTCGGCATCAAAGACCTGTTGCAGGTCACCCTGTCCGGTGTACCGGTAACGGTTCAGTAAGCGGCTGCTGCCGTCGCTCAGTTCCTGGCGGATTTCGGTCACGCGCTGCGGATGGCGCTGATCCTGATAGTGCAGGCTGATGCGGGCGGCGTTGTCATTATCGGCAATTTCGACGATACGGCTACGGGAATCGCGGTAAATAAGTAACTGGTTGTCATTGCGGTCCTGCAGCATGCTCAGCAGCAGACGTTTTGGATTGCCGGGATCGGGCTCGAACAGGCGGTAGAGGCCGTCATCATCTTCAATTACCCAGCGGTCCTGTTCGCCGCGGCGGATGGTGAGGTTTTCATTGATGCCGCGCATGCCGTGGTTAGGAAGGAGGGCTTCAATCTCAAGCTGTCGTCCCTGTTCGTCGGTATAGACAGCGGCGCAGGAACCGTCGGGCTGCGGGTCGATTTGCATTTCGATTTCATAGCCTACACTCCAGCCGGCACCGAACATGTTGTGGGTGCGGGTGTCGGCGCTGTTGTAAAAGCGCTGCCATTCGAAGGGCAGGTGAGCGGGCAGGGAGAAGTCGAACTCTTCACGGCCATCAAGTATTTTGGCGCCAGTAGGTATATGAACAGGATGACCGGCTTTTATTGCGTTGATCAGGACCGCAGTAATCATGCTGCTACCAGCACTAATAACACCATTTAAAGCGAAACAGAATATTTTTGTGGAAAGTTTACCAGGACAAATTGCCGCCAGGGCAACAGAAAGTATCAGTCCGGCTGGGTATTTGCCACTTTTGATTTCGCGGACAACAACAGATTCTCCGCCGATGCGCACGTTGTTGGAAACTTTAACGCTGCCTTCGCAGTCATCGGTGACTTTGGCTTCGCAGGTACTGCGGTCATTGCTGCGTACCGCCGGCTGGCCGTTGATATAAACTTTCTTGGAACCTTCAGCCATATATTCGGGTTCTCCGTAAACGGTTCCTATTCCGGCATTGATAACACCAAACAAGAACTTTTCTAGCATAGCCGGTTCCCATGGGCTTGGCATACCTATACCGGAGAAAGAGGAGGGATGCTTTTTACAACTAATTCTGTCTTCCTCTTGAGGAACTGCACGCGGATCAGGCGAAGCAACGGTCGGCCGCCAGAATATTTCTTTGGCTGCTTTCCCTATTGAGTTCAGTATATTGCCGGTTATATCGATAAAATCTTCAGGCTGTTGCGGAGCCTGTACCGGTTTTGCTTTGTCTATTATGCCGGCAGCACGGGCTGAGAGTTTGCTATTGGTATGAGTATTGTGTGAGCCTGTTTCAATCTGACCATCTTCGGATAGCGGGCATAAGCTACTGACTTTTTCAGCTAAATCTGATACTAAATCGCTACCACCTGAGAAATACATGAATAGACCAACAATCACGCTTGTGCAAATTGCAGCCAGTCCGCCAGTTACCACCGTGCCAAAGATTGCGAAACTTACTACTGCTGTTATGGCCGCATAACAAAGTATTTCAACGGCAGCCTCGACATAATCGGCGAGCACGGAGGTATGTAAAAGCACGTCTCCCTTACGTGCAGCCCAGTATGCTTCCCCCATATTGAATTTCCCATTTGTAAACTAAAATAAGACAAAATATGTAAATTAATATTAATATAATATAAAACAAATGGAATAAATAACTTAAATGCAAATAAATTGACATAAATTAATATTTTTTAATTTAATTTTTTTTATTTTAAAGCAATAATTGTGAATATTATGCTTTATAATATATAAAGTATTTGAAATACTGATAAGCAGTCATTATTAAAAAAGTAGCTTTTCCTCTAAGGAATAAGCTGCTTCTGTTTATGCAGAAAATCTATTGATTAATCTGTGCTGTTAATTCGCGGGTTTCATGAAAACGAATATCCGGCCAGCGTTCTTCTGTCAGAGACAGGTTTACACGGTTGGGAGCCAGATAGGTTAGATTACCACCTGCATCTGTAGCAAGATTAAGTATGTTGGCTTTTTCAAATTCAGCCAGTTTTTTCCGGTCAGAGCAGGACACCCAGCGTGCTGACCAGATGCTGACAGATTCAAATACGGCATCAACGCCATATTCGTTGGCGAGACGGGCGGTAACTACTTCAAACTGCAATACACCTACAGCACCGAGTATTAGATCGCCGCCATTGTGGGGTCTGAATACCTGTACTGCACCTTCTTCACCAAGTTGTTGTAATCCTTTTTGCAGCTGTTTCATTTTCAGCGGATTTTTAATTCTCACAGCACGAAACAGTTCCGGTGCAAAAAACGGGATGCCGGTAAAGGTGAGGCGTTCTCCTTCGGTGAAGCTGTCGCCAATCTGAATGTTACCGTGATTAGGGATACCGATAATATCACCAGCAAAAGCCTCTTCAACCAGTTCACGGGTATGTGACATGAAGGTGACAACACTGGATGCAGCAATGTCTCGGTTAAGACGCAGGTGTTTGATTTTCATGCCCCGGGTAAATTCACCGGAACACACGCGTAAAAAAGCAATACGGTCGCGATGCTTGGCATCCATATTCGCCTGTATTTTGAATACAAAACCGGAAAATTTGTTTTCAGTTGGTTCGACCACCCGCTCTAGTGTTTCTCTGGGCTGCGGAGCCGGTGCCCAGTCAATCAATGCATTGAGGATTTCCTGAATACCGAAATTGTTGATAGCTGAACCAAAGAAGACAGGTGTCAGCTCGCCACGCAAAAATGCGTCTAAATCAAATTCATTTGAAGCAGCCTGCACGAGCTCAATTTCTTCGCGCAGTTGCTGAATTTCAATCGGAAAGAGCTCATCCAGTCGGGAATTATTGATACCTTTGATTACATCAAATTCATGTGGCAGCTTCTCGCCACCGGCTTCAAAGAGGTAAATCTCATCATTCAGGATGTGATAGACACCTTTGAAATTTTTTCCCATACCAATCGGCCAGGTAATCGGAGCGCAGCGGATGTGCAGTATGTTTTCAACTTCATCGAGCAGTTCAAGTGAGTCGCGAACTTCGCGGTCATATTTGTTCATGAAGGTAACAATCGGTGTGTCACGCAGGCGACAAACATTTAAAAGTTTGATTGTTTGTGCTTCTACACCTTTGGCAGCATCGATAACCATCAAGGCACTGTCAACGGCAGTGAGTACGCGATAAGTATCTTCAGAAAAATCTTCGTGGCCGGGCGTATCAAGCAGGTTAACAACATGTTGACGATAATCAAACTGCATCACAGATGAGGCTACGGAAATACCACGCTGTTTTTCGATTTCCATCCAGTCTGATGTGGCAAATTTACCGGATTTTTTTCCTTTTACTGTACCGGCAGAGAGGATAGCTCCTGAAAACAGTAGCAGTTTTTCTGTTAGGGTGGTTTTACCGGCATCCGGATGGGAAATAATCGCAAATGTGCGGCGTCGTGCCGCTTCCTGGGCAATCTGACTCATGATTTTTATATTCTGAAAACAATAAAAACAAGACGGCTGTGGCCGTCTTGTAAAGAGAGATATATTGTAGCACAGGTTGATATGAAATCTGTTAATTGGATATTTTAGTGCTGTTAATCATGACTTTTTATGAATATAAATTTTATTTATCAGCTGTTTACCGGTGATTTAAACCGGTTAGTCATTAGTTGTAGAAAAAAAGCATTTTTTCATATTTAAAACTTGGTTGTTACATTGTAGCTGCGCCTGGGCAGCTTTGTGTTTAATAACTGCCAGCGCCAATGAAACTGAGTCTTTTTGTACCTGATTGATAATCAGCCCCGCTTCTTCATTGTTGCTATCATATATGCTGTCTCCGTCGGAAAGCGGGGTAGTACTTTCAATAAGTACCAAGCCGCGTTTTACCTGACCGCGGTACTGGGCCCGGGCGATAATTTCCTGTCCTGGATAACATCCTTTTTTAAAATGCACGGCACCGATAAGCTGCTGATTGAGCATTTGTGCCACACATGTTTCTGTGGTGGCTGCACTAATCCATGGATTGCCGCATATAATTTCATAAGTTTTCCATGCTAGGGCATTTTCAGTATTCTGTGGTGGTAGTTGATCGATTTTGCCGATACTGACCAAAGAGTGATCTGGCAGTTGTATCTGCCAGATCTGATTTGTCATCGTTGCTGATAAAACATATTGAGGTTGTTCTGGTGTATTTGATTCAGGAATATCATTTGGTAAACAAACTGCTACACCCCATTCAGGCAAGGTTTCTAATTTTACTTTGCTGCGCAAAATGTACATTTGCAATTTTTTCTGTAGTGTTTCACACAGATCTGCTGCAGCAATCAGAATAATATCGTCTCCTCTGTTAAGTAGAAGCATATTGGCGATGACACGGCCTTTAGCTGTGTTGTAAGTTGCTAGACATGCCTGTCCTTCTGCAAGATGATTAATGTCATTTGAAAGTTGATTATGCAAAAAAGTGGTGCGATCTTCGCCGCTAACCCGAATAAGGCCGAAAAAGGGCATCAGGGTAGATGCTGTGTGTGTCATGTATAAATCCTAATTAATCGTTTTGCTTATTATAAGGTTGGAATTTTTAATATACAAAATAAAAGCTCCGTCCAGAAAAGGTACGGAGCTTTGATAAGGGGCTAATGAGCAGAGAGGATCATTTTCCTTCTACTTTGGCTTTAAGCTGCTGATACATATCAGGATGCTCAGTTTTAAGCAGTTCAGCCACTTCCATGTTTACGCGATTAAGTTTGCTTAATTCCAATTGTTCAACATGTACCAGACGAACCAGTTCACGAACTGGCTTCGGGATATTACGACCTGCTTCATAACGGGAACCGCCAGACTGAGTAACGCCAACCTGACTCCAGAACTCAATCTGATTCAGACCAAGTTTTTTACGGATTTCGCGCACATTGTTAATAGGCTTGAATGCTTTCATGATTTTTATACCTTAAAAAGCGAGTTGTCTATGTTTAGTTGAATTAATTAATATGGTCATTCACAGATAATTATTTATTTTGATAAAAATTTATCAATAAATGTTATGAAAAATGTTTTACCATTATGCATAATTATCTATGGACATCAATATTATCACAATTGTTTTTACATTCAATACAATATTGCTATTGTTTTATTAAAATGCGGTATAACAGGATAATACAAATTTATTTTAATTAATCTAAATTAAGATTTATTGCCTTATATCAGATATTCGTGCAGCTTAAATGTAAAGTTATGATATTTTAAAGTGAATTAAGGTTTGCCTGTTAATGGGCTGACTGTGAGTATTTCATAGCCGTCATCAGTAACCAATACCTCGTGTTCCCATTGTGCAGAGAGTTTGTGGTCTTTGGTTACAACAGTCCATCCGTCACCTAATATACGCAAATGACGTTTACCTTGATTAACCATTGGTTCAATTGTAAATATCATACCGGGTTGCAATTTTAATCCTGTATGACGACGACCATAATGCAACACTTGTGGTTCTTCATGGAATCCGCGTCCAACTCCATGTCCGCAAAATTCCTGCACCATGGAGTAACCTGCATTTTCTGCCACTTGCTGGCAGGCGTAACCTATATCCCCAAGTGTCGCGCCCGGTTTAACTACAGAAATACCAGCCATCATACTCTGGTGAGTGATGTTAATGAGACGGCGTGCCTGAGGACTGATTTCTCCGACTGCATACATGCGGCTTGAGTCGCCATGAAAACCATCTTTGATAATGGTGACATCTATATTTAATATGTCGCCGTTTTTTAGTGGCTTATCATCGGGTATGCCGTGACAGATTACATGGTTAACAGAAGTACAGCATGACTTGGGAAATGGCGGGTTGCCATAGCCTAACGGGGCAGGATAGCCGCCCTGAACATTGATATGATAATCGTGAATCAGACGATCAATTTCATTGGTGGTGATTCCCGGTTTGATAAACTGGCCTATGTAGTCAAGAGCTTCGGCAGCCAGCCGGCCAGCAACACGCATTGCAGCAATTTCTTCTGCGTTCTTAATAATCACGGCCATGATTTTTCCTTTTAGGGTAATTAAAACAATTCAGTTAATGTGTACAATAATTTAAGCATTGACCAGTAAACTTAGTTCATCAGCAATGTTTTGTTTACGCATAAGGCTTTCACCGATAAGAAAAGTGTTAACCTGATGCTGTTGCATCATATGAATATCGTTTGTGGTGAAAATACCACTTTCTGTCACAATAGTTTTTCCGGTTAATGCAGGCAGAAGTTTGATAGTTTGTTGTAAATCTACTTCGAAAGTACGCAGATTACGATTGTTTACTCCCCATAGCGGGGTACGCATATTAATGCATTTTTCAAGCTCGTCTTCGTTATGAATTTCGAGTAATACAGTCATACCCAGCTCGTGAGCAATGGCTTCATATTCGGTTAACTGGGTACGGCTTAATGCTGCTGCAATAAGTAAGATTGCATCTGCATTGTATGCCCGGGACTGGTATACCTGATAGACATCTATGATGAAATCTTTGCGCAGTACCGGCAGATTGCAGGCATTGCGTGCGAGATTCAGATAGCCAAGGTTACCCTGAAAATAGTTTTTGTCTGTTAATACAGACATGCAGGCTGCGCCACCAAGCTGATAATCTCTGGCAATTTTTTCTGGAGAAAAATCAGGACGAATCAGTCCTTTAGACGGGCTGGCTTTTTTAACTTCGGCAATAATGGCAGCTTTTCCCTGATGATGTTTTGTATGTATTGCTTCAAGAAAAGGGCGCGCAGGGGCCTGGTCATAGGCTTTTGCACGTACTTCAGCCAGTGGTTCAGCCGTTTTGGCGGTAACCATTTCGGTTTTTTTTGTGGCAATAATTTTATTTAAGATATCACTCATGGTTTTTTTGTCCGGAGTTACATGCTGAAGCTGAATTAATGAAAAAAGTGAAAGGTGAATTGTGTGAAGAGAGAGAAGTAATGTTCAGGATGCTGTATCTTCACTAATTTCCGTTTTCAATACCTGAAAAATAGCGCGGAAAGCTTTTGGTGGCTTTCCCGCAGCCTGTTCCTTACGGGCATTGCGGATTAATGTACGCAGATTGTTGATATCAATATGCGGATAACGGCTGATAATTTCAGTGAGGCTGCTGTCATCGGAAATTAAACGATCACGCAGATTTTCCAGCCGTTGTAAGTAAGCATTATGTGCGCTGTTTTCACCTTTGAGGCGAGCCAGATAATCACTGATTGGTTTGGTATCGGTTTCGCGCATGAGACGACCGATAAACTGAGCTTGACGTTTCAGTGCGCTGTTGGAGGTAATTTTCTGGTAGCTTAATACTGCCTGTAATAAATCCTCTGACAAATTTATTTTTTTCAGTGTATCAGCAGACAGTTTAGTTAGCTCCATACCTAATTGCTGCAAATCATTCATTTGCTTTTTCAATTGGGTTTTACTTACCCATTCTTCGTCTGCACGGGACTGACTGTCTGTATTACTGTTCATATATGTATATGTTACGTGTATATCGAAATTTCAAGTATCTATTTTAGCAAAAAATCCATATCATTTCAGTTGACATGTATGTTTAACTGCTGCCAGTGCTGAATTCAGCATGTTAAAATGCAGGCTTCTTCGCATGAGAGTAGATTAATGTTTCATCATAGTGCCGATCAGTTACAGGAGCTGTGCCAGCAGGCAATAAATAAAGCCAGAAAGCAGGGAGCCAGTTCTGTTGAAATTGATATCAGTGAATCTGCGGGTCAGAATGTACAGGTACGCCAGCAGAATGTCGAACATATTGAGTATCAGCAGGATAAATCTCTGGATGTAACTGTTTATGTGGGACAGGCTAAAGGGCGTGCAAGTACTGCTGATTTTAGTAATAAGGCAATTGACGAAGTCATCGGAGCAGCTTTGAATATTGCCCGTTTTACTGCTCAGGATGATTGCGCCGGTTTGGCAGATGCGGCATTACTGGCAACGGAATTCGGTGATACAGAATCTTTTTTCCCCTGGCGGCTGTCTGCTGATGAAGCAATTGAGATTGGTAAAAAAACCGAACAGGCAGCACTTGATACGGATGAGCGTATCAAAAACTCAGAAGGAGCAGAAGTACAGACTGATCATTATCAGTTTGTATATGCTAACAGTAATGATTTTTGTGCTTATCAGCGCGGCAGCAGGCACAGTATTTCCTGTAGTGTAGTGGCTGCGGATGCATCCGGAATGCAGCGTGATTATTGGTACGATTTAGCGCGTGATGCACGAGATATTGCTGATGCTGAAATTATCGGACAGACAGCGGCAACACGTACAGTACGGCGTTTGGATGGCCGGTCTGTGGCTACAGGAAAATATCCGGTAATTTTTGATACTACTATAGCCGGTAGTCTAATTGGTCATCTGGTAGGTGCACTGAGTGGTAGTGCGTTATACCGGCAAACCAGTTTTCTGGTAGATAGCCTTGGCAAACAGGTTATGGCGCCCTGGGTATGTCTTACAGAGAAACCTCATGTAAAAAAAGCACTGGCCAGTACATATTTTGATGCTGAGGGTGTAGCCACACATGAACGTACTGTTATCAATGAAGGCTCTGTTGCGGGTTATTTTCTTGGTAGCTACAGTGCGCGTAAGTTAGGTATGCGTACTACTGGAAATGCAGGTGGTGTTCATAATTTATATCTTAATCATACCCATGCCAGTCAGGACGATTTATTGAAAACAATGGGAACCGGTTTATTGGTTACTGAGTTGATGGGGCAGGGTGTAAATGCTATTACTGGTGACTATTCGCGAGGTGCGGCAGGTTTCTGGGTAGAAAACGGAGTGATTGCCTATCCGGTAGAGGGTATTACAATCGCTTCACGTTTACAGGAAATGTTTATGGCGATGGTTGGTGCAGCAGATGATGCGTTAAAGCGCAGTACGCATAAAGTTGGATCTATTCTGATAGATAATATGACTATTGCTGGTGCCTGAAACGTAAATGATTATGGGAATTTGTTTGATTAATAAACGGGCAGAAAGTAGAAATGTTTGGTAACTGTCTGCTTAAAAGGATTGAAAATGAGCTTCCGTAAAGCATTGTGGTGTGTATTTTTTCTGGCTGTACTTTGTGCAGCTGGTTCTTTTGTTGGTCAGTATGTTCTGGGTATGAACCCGTGTGTGCTGTGTATTGTTCAGCGTGTTGCGGTTATTGCCACTGCGCTTCTGGCATTTTTGTGTGCCTGCTGTCCTAATCGCAACTGTATTGAGCGGGTGATAAATGCTATTGTGGTCAGTCTGGCACCCATAGGCGGACTGGGCGTAGCTATATATCAGATATATATTCAGCATCTGCCATTGATGGATCAGCCATCTTGCGGTGCACCGTGGACTTTCCGTCTGCGTGATGCGCCATTGTTTCATTGGTATGAACCGATTATTCGCGGTACAGGTAATTGTGGTGAGGTTCAGAAAATTTTAATGATACCTTTACCGATATGGAGTGCGTTATTTTTTACAGCCGTATTGATTTGGGTCTGGGTATGGTTTTGGCGAAGCCGTAAGGGCTAAAACCGGGCTGTGTTTCTTGCTGAAAACAGATTTGTTCGAATGAATGCTATGGTATGAATGCTAGATTTTTACTGAAGACTATTAGTCATATAACACTGGCCGGGTTTCTGCTATACGGCCTGTCTGCATGTAAGGACAGTGGCGGATGGTATGGCGGTAATGATGATTCACCGGATGACAGCAGCAGAATTTTAAATCAGCCTTCTCAGATAAGCAGACTAATACCTGCTCGTGTAAAAGAACGAGATGCGTGGGCTGTGGATATCAGCCGGATAATGGATGAGCTGAAAATCAGTAAAACACAGGAAAATGTATGTAGTGTAATTGCCGTTGTAGATCAGGAGTCTAATTTTGTTGCTAATCCAACTGTTCCGGATCTTGGTAATAAAGCAATTAAAGCTTTTCAGACAGAAGTGCCGCAAAAATTTGTCAGACAGTTCGGACCTGCTCTGGGACCGGCAGTTTCACGCTATTTTACTTCAGTACTGGTTAATGAACCCAGCAAAGAAAACAGTTTCCTGATACAGATGCGGACGGTTAAAACCGAACAGCAGCTGGATTTAATTTACCGGCAGATATTTGCTTATGTTTCAAAGCAATTTTATGCAGATTCAATTACCAATGCCGCAGCTAAATTTATGGGAAAAGATATCGGAGAAGATAATAATCCGATTACAACAATTGGTTCAATGCAGGTATCAGTAAAATACGCACGTGAACATCAACGTGATAATGCTCCGGTAAATGAATTACGTGATTATATGTATACACGTGAAGGTGGTTTATATTATGGTATTCACCGGCTAATGAAGTATCCAGCATCTTATGATAATGCTCAATATCGTTTTGCTGATTATAATTCCGGCATGTATTCCAGCCGTAATGCGGCTTTTCAGCAAGATATAAATAAACTGCTTAATACAGATATGGCTCTGGATGGAGATTTATTACTGTATGATAAAGATGATAAGGCGCAATCAATGCCAAGTCAGACTGAAACTGCACTGAATCAGTTATTTGCCGATCATGGTATGCCAATGAAACCGGAGCAGATACGTGCAGATTTATTACAGGAAAAACAGGCAGAATTTGAAAATACATCCACCTATCAGAATGTAATTACTTTATATAAGCAACAGTTCGGTAAGAATCCGCCATATGCCATTATGCCGCAGGTTGTAATTAGCGGACCGAAGTTAAGCAAAGATTATAATACCAACTGGTATGCTACTAATGTCACACGTCGTTATGAAACTTGTATGCGACATGGTGGCGGGACCGGACGCCATCGTAAAAGATAAATTCAAACACAAAAAAGCCAGTATATGAATATACTGGCTTTTTTATTGGATTAGCCCTGATTTTTTTGTTTTGCTTCAAGGATTTCCCAACGTTCAAGTTTTTCCAGCAGCAGCTCTTCAATTTCAGCAATACGTGTTTGCCATTCAGTTGCTAGTTTATAGTCATTTTTGAATATTTCCGGATCGGAAAGTTTATTATTCAGCTCTTGTTGTTCTGCTTCGAGAGTAGCAAGCTCATCGGGTAAGCTGGCAAGTTCACGTTGTTCGTTGTAGGAAAGTTTATCGTTGCGTCGGCTTTTTTGCCGGTTTTTATCAGGATTAATGATATTTTTGCTTGTTGTGGGCGCTGGTGTTAGTAAACTTTGTTCACGTTTTTGGGCGTCAATAAAATCCTGATAACCGCCTATGTATTCTTTTAACTGACCATGACCTTTGAAAACTATGGATTGAGTAACTACATTATCCAGAAAAGTACGATCGTGGCTGACAAGAAATACGGTGCCGTTATAATTCCGCAATAACTCTTCCAGTAATTCCTGCGTATCGATATCCAAATCATTTGTTGGTTCATCAAGTACCAGAATATTGGCCGGACGAGTAAATAGTTTGGCCAGTAATAGCCGGTTGCGCTCGCCACCAGAAAGTGATTTGACTTCACTACGAACTCTGGCCGGAGAAAACAGAAATTCTTCAAGATAACCAATTACGTGTTTACGCTGACCGCCAATATCAATGTAATCATTACCCTGACCTATAGTATCAAAAACAGTATCGTTTTCATTTAATGCACTACGAAACTGATCGAAATAGGCAACTTCCTGACGTGAGCCCAGCCGAATTTTACCTGAGGTTGGTTGTAATTCACCTAAAATCAATTTTAAAAAGGTGGTTTTGCCAACACCATTTGATCCTATCAAACCAATTTTGTCACCGCGCTGAATAACACAAGAGAAATCACGAATAATAAGGTGTTCACCATAAGCAAATCCGGCGTGTTCAAGCTCTGCTATAATTTTCCCGCTGGCTTCACCGCGATTTAAATTAAAGCTGACCTGACCCTGCACCTCACGACGTGCAGCGCGTTCGCGGCGTAGTTGTTCCAGTCGTTTAACCCGTCCCTGGTTACGTGTGCGGCGTGCTTCAATTCCTTTGCGAATCCAAGCTTCTTCCTGAGCATGAAATTTATCAAAAAGCCGGTTATGTTCTGCTTCAACAGCCAGTTCCTGTGCTTTTTTTTCACTATAAGCACTAAAACTTCCCGGGTAACTACGTAAATGTCCACGGTCTAATTCGATGATACGCGTAGCTACACGATCCAGAAAGCGTCGGTCATGTGTTACGACAATCAGGCTGCCGGCAAAATTACCAAGCAGATTTTCCATCCATTCTATCGCTTCAATATCCAGATGGTTGGTTGGTTCATCCAGTAACAGGATATCAGGTTTTTGTACCCATGCCTGAGCCAGAGCAACACGCTTTTTCTGACCGCCGCTTAAATTGCCAATCAATTCGTTTTCCGGCAGTTGTAATTCACTTAAGGTTTGCGCAATTAAGGCATCAAATTGCCAGCCGTTACGGTTTTCCAGCTCATTTTGTAATTCAGTTAACCGATTCAGACTGGCTTCATCACCTATATTCTGGCTGAGCTCATGATACTCACGTAACAGATTTTGCAGTTCACCCAATCCTTGAGCTATGGTGTCAAATACAGTGGTCTGAGGGTCAAAAAAAGACTCCTGCGGTACATACACAACTTTTTGGTTGTTTTGGATGGTCAACAATCCGTCATCCAGTTTCTGTACCCGGGCCAGAATTTTCAGTAATGTGGATTTCCCGGCGCCATTGCGACCAATAAAGCCTATTTTTTCACCTGCATCCATTTGCAGAGATGCATGATCCAGTAAGGGGTGGTGACCTACAGCAAAGCAGGCATTATCGAGTGACAGAATACTCATGATTAAAACGGATATGTTCTGATATCAATTATGAAAACGAGTGTATTGTATCAGTTTAACAGTTAATATGTTGCTATTGTCCTGTATATAGAATAATTAAAAAATCCGGCATTTTTTGTCTGGCTGACCTTTACCATCAAAAAAATGATTTTCTTCATCGCAGCGGCTGGTACTGCTTTGACAGATAAATATTCTGCCATCCTGATTTAGTTTGATAATTCGGGGTTCAGCTTCAGTATTAATGGCTACAGCTTTAAGTGTGAAATGCTCTTCACGAGCAAAACTCGGGTTCCCTTGTATACGAAAACAGAAATGCTGATTTTTACTGACAGGTAATTCTGGCCAGTTGTGCTTGTTTTGTTTATAACTAAGATGTTTCTGATAATGTACAGCAAGAAATTGACCATTAATCAGCAGTGCTGCCTTCGCCTGATTTAATCGTGCCTGTAACTGATGCTGACGATAATATGGATAAGCTATAACGGTTAATATAATGATAACAGCCAGAGTAACCAGAAGCTGAAGCATGCTGTAGCCCTGTATATTTTTACGGGTAGAACGCGGATGATATCTGACTGGTAACTGATGGAATATACGAACCATTATGGAAAAAAACAATCAATATTTTAGTATAATATTATATATAAATATATTTATTTTGTATATTTTATTCATTTAAATGATGAATTAATTGTAAATTATTGAAATTTTATAAATACATTATATAAATATGATTAGCTTAATTATTTTATGCATATTCAATTATTATATGCTCGGAAATAATAATCTGATATTGATAATTAAATTACTTTTGTCGATATTGTAAAAATAAAATTTTTATTTTTACAAACGGTACAGCTAATTTTGTGCTGACTTCTGCAACGACGATAAAAAAACGGGCAAATAATGCCCGTTTCAGAAACATGACCAGTGATGGAATTATCGAGGATGTAAGCTTTCCATTCGAATCATGGTAACTGGGGATAATACCCGTGGTAATGCCTGAATTCTGGCCATTGACTGTTTGATAAAACGTTCTTTGGTTGAATGTGTCAGGATAACAATTTCGGCAGATTCTTTATTAATAATACCTTTTTGGATAAGAGCCTCAATAGAAATATTCTCTGCTGCCAGAATATTCGCAATTTCTCCCAGCACACCCGGTTCATCACAGGCAGATACACGCAGATAATAACTGCTGGTGATTTCATCCATTGGCAGAATGGAGATATTTTGTAATGAATTAGACTGAAAAGCCAGATAGGGAACCCGGTAGCTGGCTTCAGCATTCTGTAATCGGGTTACATCAATAATATCAGCCATAACCGCACTGGCAGTTGGGCCGGCACCAGCACCAGCACCATAATAGAGTGTCTGCCCAATCATATCTGCCTGTACAGATACAGCATTCATTACTCCTTCTACTTTTGCCAGTAATCGGCTTTCAGGGATTAAAGTAGGGTGTACACGCAGCTCGATACCTTGCGGAGTTTTGCGGGTAATACCAAGTAATTTAATGCGATAGCCTAGTTCCTCAGCATAACAGATGTCCAGACTCTCCAGATGACTGATGCCTTCCAGATAACATTGGCTGAAATTAATCGGAGTTCCGAATGCCAGTGCGGAAATAATACTTAATTTATGACCGGCATCATGACCTTCAATATCGAATGTAGGATCGGCTTCTGCATAACCCAGTTCTTGTGCCTGTTTTAATGCTTCCGGAAAGGTACTGCCCCGGGTACGCATTTCACTCAGAATAAAGTTACTGGTGCCATTGATAATGCCGGCAATAGATTCGATATGGTTGGCAGCCAGCCCCTCACGTAAAGCTTTAATAATGGGAATACCGCCGGCAACTGCAGCTTCATACATCACCATTACATTGTGTTCAGAAGCCAGTCGGAAAATTTCGTTACCGTATTCTGCCAGAAGTTTTTTATTGGCAGTAACAATGTGCTTTCCGTTTCTGATTGCCTGAATCACAGCGTCTTTAGCTATTGTTGTACCGCCAATCAGTTCTACCACAACATCAACATCAGTTGCATTTACTACTTCAAATACATCATCACTAACAAAAGTGCTGTTACCGCATATTTCCCGGGTACGTTCAATATTACGACTTGCTGCACGGGTAATAATTAATTCGCGACCAAGCCGGCGGGTAATTTCATCCGCATTATTCTGTAATAACTTGACGGTACCACCACCTACTGTGCCGACGCCCAGCAAGCCTATACGCAGAGGCTGCATGTTTACTCCTTCAAATAGACAAATTTAATTTATGGACTGCCTGATACTTGCAATTTTACGTGAATAATCTACTATGCTAGCCGAAAACTGCTTTTTTGACTACTACAGCCATAGTATGTTGTGTGGTTATGCATAAGGAAATTTTAATGCAAATTGAAGAAATCCGGGATAAACAAGGATTATGGATTGAGGAAGTTGATACCGGAAAAATTACTGTAAACGGCCGGCAGTATACTCAACCTGTATGTATTACTGCTGATGAAGTGCTCACACTGGATAAGCAAGCAGCCAGTGAGTTAACCATTGATGATTTTACTCAGGCTTTACAGTTTAAGCCTGAAGTGATTTTAATCGGTACCGGAAATCATCATGTGTTTATTCATCCGCGTCTGACTTCACAATTAGTCGCAAAAGGAATCGGTGTAGAAAGTATGTCTACAGCTGCTGCTTGCCGTACTTTTATGGTATTGCGCAGTGAAGGCCGCAATGTCTGGGCATGGTTGTGGCCGTTAACTGAAGAGTAGTATGTATTTAAATATATTGCTTTTAAAAAGAATAATTTAGAAATAATCAGTATCAGGGTTAGGGATAAAAAATCAGGCTGCCGGTATCATTAACCGGAACCTGATTTTTTAATAGTTACGTAAGTTATTTATTTAACTGCTGTGTTGTTCTGACCTTTGATAATGCTCATGCCAGCACTTACCAGACTACCAATATCTGCAACATTAGCAGGCATAATCAGAGTGTTATTGGTTTTTGCCAGTTTAGCAAAAGCATCTACGTACTGTTCAGCCACTTTCAGATTCACAGCTTCTGTACCGCCCGGTTCTTTTACTGCGGCAGCTACCTGACGAATTGCTTCCGCAGTCGCCTGTGCAACCAGACGCAAAGCTTCAGCTTCACCTTCGGCGCGATTAATCTGTGCTACTTTGGCACCCTGAGATTCATTGATAGAAGCTTGAGCTTCACCTTGTGACTTCTGAATTTCAGCTTCACGCTGACCGGCCGCCAGATTAATCTGTTCCTGCTTGATCCCTTCAGACTGAGCAATACGTGCGCGTTTTTCCCGTTCGGCTGTAATCTGAGCTTGCATTGAGCGCAGAATTTCCTGAGGTGGAACCAAATCTTTGATTTCATAGCGCAATACTTTAACTCCCCATGAAACCGCTGCTTCATCCAGTGAGGCAACCACGGTATGGTTAATATCATCACGTTCTTCAAAAGTTTTATCCAGTTCCATACGACCGATAACTGAACGTAATGTTGTTTGTGCCAGTTGGGTAATGGCAACTACAAAGTTACTGGAGCCATAGGATGCTAGTTTAGGATCAGTTACCTGAAAATAGATAATACCATCCACTGTAAGCTGTGTATTATCGCGGGTAATACAAACCTGACTGGGTACATCCAGTGGTATTTCCTTTAAAGTATGTTTATAAGCGACACGATCGATAATCGGAATAATAAAATTAAGACCGGCTACCAGAGTAGCGTGATAGCGGCCTAAACGTTCAACAATATAGACTTCCTGCTGAGGTACAACTTTAAATGCCATGCAGATAAATGCAACAATGGCGGCGAGAAAAATAAAAGTCAGAATCATGATTATTCCTGCTGAGTAGAAGGGGCTTGAGAAGTAATATTTAAAATATTGCCTTGATGGCTGATGATTTGAGCACTGTCACCGGATTTTGCGTCAGTTGGATGATTAAAACGAGCCTGCCAGATAGTGCCCCGATAATGTACCTGCCATAATCCGTCGGGTAGGAGCTGAGTAAGTATCACTGTCTGACCGTAGTCCGGATCATCAGTTGGTTTTGCCATGTTTTCACGCGGATGTTTATTTTGCCAGGCACGTACGATGGTAATACCCAGAATAGAAAAAACTATTGCAATAACAGCATTGACGCTCTCACTGGTTTTCAGCAGCCATTCAGCCAGACCGGCACTTAGTAATGAGGCACTGATTACCAGCATATAAAAAGTGCCGCTAAACATTTCCAATACAAACAGAACCAAAGCTGCAATACACCAAATCATCAGTATCTCCTTAACTTTATAATATTTAACAGAAATGTGTTTTATTGTAAAGCCGACTTCAGGCAGATAGTATCCGTTGCCTACGGGTTTCGCTCAGAACGATACCAGTGCTGACAGAAACATTCAGGCTTTCAACGGTTCCGAACATGGGAATGGATACCAGTGTATCACACAGATCTCGTGTTAAACGGCGCATGCCATTACCTTCTGCACCCATTACCCATGCTACTGCTTCCGGGGCCGTAAAGTGATATAAGTCATCACTACCGTTCATATCAGTACCAATAATCCAGATACCGCGCTTTTTCAATTCACGAATGGTGCGTGCCAGATTTGTTACTGTAATATAAGGTACTGTTTCAGCAGCACCACAGGCTACTTTACTTACGGTAGCATTTAATCCGACACTTTTATCTTTGGGTGCAATTACCGCGTGAACTCCCATAACATCTGCAACTCGCAGACAGGCTCCCAGATTATGCGGATCTGTAATGCCATCAAGAATCAGCAATAAAGGTGGTTCATTCAGATTTTCAAGTACATCTTCTATGTCTACATGTTGTCTGGAAGCATCGATAAAGCCTACTACACCCTGATGGCGGGCATGTTTACTCAAAGTATCGAGCCGTGCCTGATCTGCGCTGATAATGCGCACATTTTCTGCTTCAGCTTTATTTAATACATCGCGCATACGGGCATCATGTTTACCCTCCAGTACATAAAGTTCAATTATGCTGTCCGGGTTTTGCCATAAACGGGCATTAACTGCGTGAAAGCCAATGATGAGGCGCTGATTTGACATGTATATTTCATTTAGTGAGTAAAGAAACCAATTATAACGGAAATTAGTGTACTAATCTGATTATACCGAATAAATACCATTCTTCATTTAAAAATGTAATTGTGATGTAATTTGCCTGATAAAAGAAATAAATACCGTTGACAGGTAATTAAATTTTTCGCTCAGGGTTAAGACGGTATCAGTTACATCTTGATAAAAAATTATTGCTTGTAAAATGTTATCTTTATCATTTATTTAAAATAAAGCAAATTAAACTAAAGTATCTTAATGTTCATTTTCAGAGTTTATGAATAAAGTTAAGAATGATGCTTGTATGAGGGGAATAAACTCTGACCGGTAATAGCTGGTCGGGAATTTAACTTTAATACAGGAAAAATTCTTATGGAATATTATTTATGGGTGCTGGCTAAGTTTCTCGTTGGTTTTATTATTGTCATTCTGCATTTGAATGTAACAGGTAAAACGCAGTTGAATCAGATGACCCCGGTAGATTTCATTGGTAACTTTGTACTTGGCGGTATTATCGGTGGGGTGATTTATAATCAGGATATTCCGATTTATCAGTATATTATTGTGTTGTTAATCGGTGTTTGCCTTATTTCATTATTAAACTGGGTATGCAAGCATGTCAGCTTTATCCGAATGTTTGCTATTGGTGAACCGATTCCGATTATGAAAGACGGACATTTTTTGATGGATAATATTCTGCGTAAAAAGAATAAGATTGATATTCTTAATGTGGCTTCACTTTTGCATGCTCAGGGTATTACTTCGTTTCAGGAAGTCAGTTATGCACAGATTGAGCCCAGTGGTTCGCTGACGGTGTTAACTGATAAAGGCAAATATCCTTCATTAATTTTATTTAAGGAAGGAGAGGTGCGTACAACGGAATTGCATCGGATAAATAAGGATGAAAAGTGGCTGGAGCAAAAAATTCAGCAGCAGCACCTGACGGAAGATGATTTATTTCTGGTTGAATTCTGGAATAATAGTTTAAATTTTGTACTTCGTAACGGTGAAGTAAAAAAAGATACGCTAAAAAGTTAATTTTTATTGCAGATTAGTGGCTGGAGAAATATCCGGAAAAGGTTACAATACTGTTTTAGGTTAATTTAATTTATTGCTGTGCAGCCACTCGAATATTGTCTTCAGAAAATTTGCCATAGCAGGAATGCTATGGCTTTTCGTTTTCCTTTTCTTTCCTCGGTGCAGCGTCATGCACTGATAGCTTTGTATGCTTTGCAGCAAGAATTAAATGATGTAGTAGAAGATTGTTCTGATGCTAATGTGGCTTTGACAACACTGCGATGGTGGGAGCAACAACTAGATAAGCTGTATAACTCTGATTCTGTTCCTGAACATCCTTTATTACAGGCTTTAAAACCATTTATTACCCGATATTCTTTACCATTGGCTGAAATACTGGCTTTGCCTGATGCACTTCGTACGCAATTAACTCAGGCCAGATTTCAGGATATGGAACAGCTATGCCATTATAGTAAACAGGCAGGGATGGTGCAGGGGCGTTTAACTAGCAGAGTTTTGGGATTCAGTGCAGAACAAACTTTGGAATTTGCCGATAAAGTGGGTGAAATATGTCAGCTGGTGATGATTTACTCACGGATTGGTGCTGATACAAGGCTGGGAAAGCTGTATATTCCAGTAGAGTTATTACAGCAATTTAATGTTCCGGCTCATTTGGTACTTAACCGACACGGTGGAGTTGAATTTACGGCATTGATGAACGCATGGCTTGCTACATTAAAACAGCAGTTTAATTCTGCTCTTGCTTTGCTGCCCTCTGCAGATAACCGCAGGCAGCGCCCCAGTCTGGCCATGCTCGCAGTAGCCTGGGCTCAGCTTAATGAAATTGAGCAGGACGGACTACAAAATATCATGCAATATCAGCTGGTCGTACCGCGACCGCGTCAGCAACGGTTATTCTGGAAAACATGGTTGTGTGGTTTTCGGCCGGATAGATTAAAAAATGTGAAGCAGGGTGTTTTCTAAGAAAAGTGTGATATGGCGAGTATTATGAGTTATAAGAACTATTTTTGTAATTGAATTATATTTTTAAAATTTTATTGCTTAAATAAATAAAATATTGAAATTATATTTCAATGTAAAAGCGTATGTCTGAGCAATTTTAATTACGCAATAAGGCTGGTTTTTTGTATAATTTATGCCATCATCTGCTTACTTGTGCAGGTGTAAGCAATTTTATTGCTAAATTGCTTCCGGATTAATCCTGTGCTGAGGAACCTCATATGCTCAGAGCAAAAAAAACCTTATTTATTCTGGGTTTAACTGCTGCCTGTTTGCTTTCTGCCTGTTCGCAATCCGAACAGGGAAATAAAACCAGCGGTACCAATACGAAAAAAGTAGCCATTACGGCAATTGTTGAACATCCTGCTTTGGATGCTGTACGTCAGGGTGTGATAGATGAACTGCGTGCTGAAGGCTATGAACAGGGTAAAAATCTTCAGCTGGATTTTCAAAGTGCACAAGGGAATACTGCTACTGCCGGTCAGATTGCTAAAAAATTCGCTGGTAATAATCCGGATGTAATTGTTACTATCGGCACGCCAAGCGCACAGTCTATGGTTGCAGCAACGCGCAAAATTCCGATAGTGTTTGCAGCAGTAACCGATCCGGTTGCCGCTAAACTGGTAACAAGCTGGGAACCCAGCAAAACCAATGTTACCGGTGTGTCTGATGAACTGCCTTTACAGCCACAGATTGATTTAATGAAACAAGTTGTACCTAACCTGAAAACAGTGGGTTATGTATATAGCCCGGGTGAAATCAATTCAACTGTTGTGCTCGGACAATTACAGTCTTTACTGGCTAAGGACGGTATTACTGTGGCAGCAGCTCCAGCACAGCGTACAACTGATGTCCCCATGGCTACTAAAAGCTTGCAGGGTAAGGCAGATCTGATTTATACCTCTCTGGACAATAATGTGGTTTCTGCTTATGAATCCATGTACAAAGTTGCCAAAGATATGAAAATGCCCTTGGTGGCTTCAGATACCGGTTCGGTAAAACGCGGTGCAGCTGTAGCACTGGGGGTTAATTATCATGAGCTTGGTACTGCTACTGGTAAAATTGTAGGTCGGATTCTCAAAGGAGAGCAGGCTGGTAACATTGCTCCGCAGCGTATGACCGCAGATCAGCTTGATTTGATGGTAAGTAAATCTCATGCTGCCGAACAAGGTATTACATTTTCGGAGCAATTACTCAAACAGGCTAAATTAGTCGATTAGGATTATAGAAAGCCTCTGGGACGGATACCGTAACATCGGCAAGCTGATTCAGGCTTTGCCGATGTTGTTTTTATTTTCAACCACAATTTATTAATTGGTTAATATGTCTTCTATAGCTTTATTTGGCGCTTTAGAAAGCGGACTGATATATGCTCTCGTTGCTCTGGGTGTACTGATTTCATTCCGTATTCTGGATTTTCCTGATTTAACTGCCGACGGCAGTTTTCCGCTCGGCGGTGCTGTATTTGCCATTTGTGTTACCCATGGTATTAATCCGTGGCTGGCTACTGCACTTGGCGGAGTTGCCGGTGCATGTGCCGGTTTGGTAACAGCATGGCTGCATGTTTCTTTAAAAATCATGCAGCTGTTGGCCAGTATTCTGGTTATGGTTGCTTTGTATTCGGTTAACCTGCGTATTATGGGTGCACCTAATTTGCCTTTACTGGATCAGCCCAGTGTATTCACGCCGTTTTTTAATGCAGACGGAAGCAACCAGTATTGGGTGCAGCCGCTAGTGATTTTTGGTTTTGTGCTGGTTGCAAAATTTTTTCTGGACTGGTTTTTTGCTACAGAAATTGGCTTATCAATGCGAGCTACTGGCGTAAATGCACGAATGGCTCGTGCTCAGGGTGTGAATACCTCACGTATTTTGCTGTTAGGCATGGCGATATCAAACGCATTTATTGCTTTGGCCGGTGCACTATTTGTGCAGACTCAGGGCGGTGCAGATATATCAATCGGTATCGGCACGATTGTCGTCGGGCTGGCCGCAGTGATTATTGGTGAAACCCTGATTCCGGGAAAACGGTTCATCATTATTACACTGGCCGTTATAGTGGGAGCAGTACTTTACCGTGCATTTATTGCACTGGCGCTGGGCAGTGATACATTGCAGCATATGGGCTTTGGACCGCAGGATTTAAATCTGGTTACAGCAATTTTAGTTGTACTTGCGCTGCGTTTGCCGGCAATCAAAGGTTACTTTAAAAGGAAATTCAAAGCATGATGCGCGCAGATAATTTACGCCTTACATTCAATGCGGGAACACCAATTGAAAATCCTGCTTTGCGAGGCATGAGTTTAAGTATTGCAGATGGTGAGTTTGTTACCGTTATCGGTAGTAATGGTGCCGGTAAATCTACTTTTCTTAATGCTATCAGCGGTGACACCATGGTAGATTCCGGTACGATTACTATCAATAGTAAAGATGTTACCAGTGAACCTGCTTATAAACGTGCGCCATTAGTAGCACGTGTTTTTCAAGACCCACTTGCCGGTACCTGTGAAGCCTTAACCATTGAAGAAAATATGGCTCTGGCACTGCGGCGTGGCAGCAGTCGTGGTTTGCGTCCGGCTATTAAACGTCAGTATCGTGAACTGTTCCGTGAAAAACTGGCAATGCTTAACCTGGGGCTGGAGAACCGATTGAGCGACAGAATTGGTTTGCTTTCCGGTGGGCAGCGACAGGCTGTCAGTTTGTTGATGGCATCCTTGCAAAGTTCTAAAATTTTATTGCTTGATGAGCATACAGCTGCACTGGATCCTAAAACAGCTGCTTTTGTACTGGAGCTGACAGACCGCATTGTGCGTGAAAATAAATTAACTGCAATGATGGTAACACATTCGATGCAGCAGGCTCTGGATCACGGATCACGTACTGTCATGCTGCATCAGGGGCGTGTAGTGCTGGATGTGGCTGGTGACAAACGTGCCGGTATGAGTGTGGCGGATCTATTAAAGATGTTCGAACATACTCAGGGCGAAAAAGTATCTGATGATGCTTTATTACTGAGCTAAACCTTTGTGTTTATAAAACAGGCTGTCAGCATTCCTGACAGCCTGATTTTCTGATTGGAAGCATAATGTCTGTACCTGAACTGATTGTACTGAATAAACCCTATGGTGTGATTTGTCAGTTTAGCGCTCATGAGAAACATCCTACCTTGAAGCAATTTGTATCATTACCCGATGTCTATCCGGCAGGCCGGCTGGATACAGATAGTGAAGGATTGCTTTTATTAACTGCCAACGGACGTTTACAGGCAAAAATTGCTCATCCTAAGTATAAACTGATAAAAACATACTGGGCACAGGTGGAAGGTAAACCGGATAATGAACGCATGCAGCAATTGGCTGATGGGGTAAATCTGAGCGACTTTATTACACAGCCTGCTCAGGTTCAATTGGTTAGTGCTGCTGATAGTGCCCGTTTATGGCCGCGAGTACCGCCAATTCGTGAACGCAAAACAGTAACTGATTTCTGGCTGCAAATTCGAATCAGTGAAGGTAAAAACAGGCAGGTACGACGCATGTGTGCAAAAGTCGGCTGGCCTTGTTTACGTTTAGTGCGAGTAGGAATAGGGCAGCTAGATGTTTTCTCCCTTAAGTTACCTTTGGGAATGTGGCAGGCTGTGAATCCAAAAGATTTATCATAAATATTTTTTGAATTGCTATAAATTAAAAATAACCCTTATGTTACAAACATAAGGGTTTATTTTATTTCCTAAAATGAAATAATTAATCAGAATGCAGGAATGATGGCACCCTGATATTTTTCTTCAATAAATTTTTTCACTTCAGGTGAAGTCATGGCCTGTTTCAGCTTTTGGATTGCATCACGATTTTCATCCCCTATGCGGACAACCAGAATATTTGCATAAGGTGAATCTTTTGATTCAATAAATAAAGCATCTTTGGTTGGTACCAGTTTAGCTTCCATAGCAAAATTGGTATTAATTACAGACAGAGTAGCATCATTTAAAGTACGCGGTAACTGAGGCGCATCCATTGGTGTAATTTTGAGATGTTTCGGATTATCAACAATATCACGTACAGTAGCACTGATACCCGCATCTGCTTTTAATTTAATTAAACCGGCTTTTTGCAGCAATAACAAAGCTCGGCCACCATTGGTAGCATCATTTGGAATAGTAACCAGCCCGTCATCAGGTGTTTCACTGAGTGCTTTTACTTTTTTAGAGTAAATACCCATCGGTTCTACATGAATATTGGCAATCGGTGTTAACTGCATTTTGTGTTTCTGGACAAAATCTTCCAGATAAGGTTTATGCTGAGAGAAGTTAGCATCTACATCTTTCTCATTCAGGGCGATATTCGGACGTACATAGTCAGTCATCTGAATGATTTGTAAATCAATTCCTTCTTTTTCCAGTAATGGTTTAGCTACCTGAAGAATTTCTGCATGAGGAACAGGTGAAGCAGCAACTTTCAGTATTGTTTTATCTGTTGTTGCAGGAGTACTGCCAGAACTGGCGGCCGGTACGGATTCAGTTTTCTGAGTACACGCTGTCAGTACCGTACTGATTGCTGCCACTGACAATAATGCAAATAACAATTTTTTCATATTTAACCTTGAGTAAGATACGCAATAAAAATATACAGCTGAACATTAACACAAAATGCATGTTACTTGTATTTTTTACATGCATGTTTACTTTGGTTAATAGTTTTTTAACTGGTAATTAAACTGTGCGACCGATAACAGCTCCACAGTTTAATTTATTCATTTGCCAAGCATTGGCTTAAGGTATTTTCCGGTATAGCTTTTAGGATTGGCTGCAACTTCTTCCGGAGTACCTTCCGCGATAATCGTACCGCCTCCATCACCACCTTCCGGACCCAGATCAACGATATAATCAGCTGTTTTAATTACATCCAGATTATGTTCGATAATAACAATACTATTACCTTTCCCTTTCAGGCGATGAATAACGTCCAGTAACAGAGCTATATCGGCAAAGTGTAAGCCGGTGGTTGGTTCATCAAGTATATAAAGTGTCCGCCCGGTATCGCGTTTGGAGAGTTCCAGCGCCAGTTTTACCCGTTGAGCTTCACCGCCGGAAAGTGTAGTGGCAGACTGTCCTAATCGTACATAACCCAGTCCTACGTCCAGCAATGTCTGCAATTTTCGCTTAACTGTCGGTACAGCATCGAAAAATGTGCAGGCTTCTTCCACGGTCATTTCCAGAATTTCACTGATATTTTTGCCTTTGTATTGTATTTCCAGTGTTTCACGATTATAGCGTTTTCCATGGCAAACCTCGCAGGGTACATAAATGTCGGGAAGAAAATGCATTTCTACTTTAATAACACCATCACCCTGACAGGCTTCACAGCGTCCGCCTTTTACATTAAACGAGAATCGGCCAACTGTATATCCGCGTTCGCGAGACAGTGGTACCCCGGCAAACAGTTCGCGGATAGGTGTAAACAGGCCGGTATATGTGGCAGGATTGGAACGCGGAGTCCTTCCTATGGGAGACTGATCAACATTAATGACTTTATCCAGATGCTCCAGTCCTTTGATATCTTCATAAGGAGCTGGCTCTTCACTGGCGCGATTTAATTCACGTGCTGTAATTTTTGCCAGTGTGTCGTTAATCAGAGTAGATTTGCCGCTGCCTGAAACACCAGTAATACAGGTAATCAGGCCGAGAGGCAAGGTAAGGGTTACATTTTTAAGATTATTGCCACTGGCACCGCTTAATATCAGTAAGCGCTCTTTATCAACCGGACTGCGCTGTTCCGGCATGCTAATGGCTTTTTTCCCGCTCAGATATTGTCCTGTTATGGATTCTTTGCAAGCTGCCACCTTTTCAGGTGAAGCTGCGATAATAACCTGTCCGCCATGCTCACCGGCACCGGGTCCCATATCGACAACAAAATCGGCGGCACGGATAGCATCTTCATCATGCTCAACGACAATTACGCTGTTACCCAGATCGCGCAGATGTTTCAGTGTATCGAGCAGGCGGTCATTATCGCGCTGGTGCAGGCCGATAGACGGTTCATCCAGTACATACATGACACCTGTCAGGCCGGAACCAATCTGGCTGGCCAGCCGGATACGCTGAGCTTCACCACCAGATAAGGTTTCAGCACTGCGTGCCAGACTCAGGTAATTCAGGCCGACATTAATCAGAAAACCAAGGCGCTCATTAATTTCTTTAAGAATTTTTTCAGCAATCTGTTTTTTATTACCTTCCAGATTCAGATTCTGGAAAAAATTCAGTGTCGCTGTTAACGGCCATGCATTGACATCCGGTAATGATTTTCCGCCTATATAGACATATCGTGCTTCTGTTCGCAAACGGGCACCGCCGCAGGACGGGCAGGCTCGATGACTTTGATACTGGGCTAATTCTTCGCGTACAGTAGCGGAATCTGTTTCTCGGTAGCGCCGTTCCAGATTAGGCAGAATACCTTCAAACGGATGACTACGGGTAAATTTTGTACCCCGTTCAGACAGATAGGTAAATTCAATCTGCTCTTTACCGGAACCATAAAGAATAATATTCCGGATTTCTTCCTTTAATTCATTAAATGGCGTATTAACGTCAAATTTAAAATGCTGTCCGAGTGACTGAATCATCTGGAAATAGAAAGTATTACGTTTATCCCAGCCCTTGATAGCTCCTGCGGCCAGCGATAAATCCGGATGCATTACTACTCGTTCAGGATCAAAATAATCCATGCTGCCAAGTCCGTCACAACTGGGACAGGCTCCGACAGGGTTGTTAAAGCTGAAAAGACGTGGTTCGAGTTCCTGCAGACTATACGAACATACCGGACAGGCAAAGCGTGCTGAAAACCAGTGTTCTTTACCACTATCCATTTCGATAGCCAGAGCACGCTCATTGCCCAGACGCAGTGCAGTTTCAAAACTTTCAGCCAAACGCTGTTTGATATCAGCGCGTACTTTTACCCGGTCAATAACCACATCTATATCATGCTTGATGTTTTTTTGCAGTTTTGGTACTTCTTCAATCGCGTATACCTCACCATCAACACGCACCCGTGCAAAACCCTGTACCTGTAAATCAGCAAAGTATTCAAGAAATTCACCTTTGCGACCGCGCACTGCCGGAGCCAGAATCATTACCCGGCTTTCTTCAGGCAGGTTCAGTATATGGTCAACCATCTGGGAAACAGTCTGACTGGATAAAGGCAAATTATGTTCAGGACAATACGGTGTGCCGACACGTGCATACAATAAGCGCAAATAGTCATGAATTTCAGTGACTGTTCCTACGGTAGAGCGCGGATTATGACTGGTTGCTTTCTGCTCAATGGAAATAGCTGGTGACAAACCTTCAATTAAATCTACATCCGGTTTTTCCATCATTTGCAAAAACTGGCGAGCATAGGCCGACAGGCTTTCTACGTAGCGTCGTTGTCCTTCTGCATACAAAGTATCAAAAGCCAGTGAGGATTTACCACTACCAGACAAACCGGTAATGACAACCAGTTGATGACGGGGAATATCCAGATCTATATTTTTAAGATTGTGTGTGCGTGCACCGCGAATATGAATCGTATCGTTATCTGACATAATGCCTTGCCCAAACTAGCTGGATAAAAGAGGATACTGGCTTTAATTAAATTGCTGTTTATTAAAACCATCCGGTATTATACCTATTTCAAAACGCTAATTTAAAGCTATCAGGTAAACGTTTTAATGTTTTCGTAAAATAAATTCCTTAAAATCAATACGTAACTCTTGACTTCGTAATAAGTAAATTAAAACGAGCACATTTCCCAGCGCCACAATCATGTATAGGGCATTAATGCTGTTAAACAGCCAGATCAGTACAGCACTTAATATGGCTGCACAAACCATAAACAGACCGTTGATAATATTATTGGCAGCAATTGCATGCGAACGGAACTGATCGCTGCTGGCTGTTTGCAGCCATGTGTATAATGGCAGTGAGAAAAAGCCGCCGAAAAAACCAATACCGATTATGCAAATGATTATTGCCATGCTGTCCGGCCGGCCGATAAATGTACCGATACCGGCAACTGGCAGATTAGGTTGTGACGGTGTGAACCATACCAGCAGCAGACCGAATATACTCAGGCCGATTGTCCCGATCACAACCAGACTAAGATGTAACTGATGGCGGCTAATCCGTGCACAAACTATAGAACCCGTACCTATGCCAAGGGAGAAGAGTGTTAGCATTAAATTAAATACAGCCTCGTTTCCACCAAGATTCAAACGGGTAAAAGTAGGGAGCTGGGTTATATATACAGAACCAATCAGCCAGAACCAGGAAATACCGATTATGGCAATCCAGAGATTTTTTTGCAGATAAGTTTGCTTAAGTAGCTGTTTTGTACTCCGCATGATGTTTGAATCAATATATTGCTGTGGAATTTGTGCGGGTACCCTTGGCATAAATATACTGGCAATCTGCCCAAGAATAGCGACGAACAGCAGGATACCAAACAGCCATGCTGTATTGGTGCCAGCCAGAATAGTACCTAAAATCTGCCCGAATAATATTGATAGAAAAGTACCGCTTTCGATCAGGCTATTACCGTTGAGTAGTTCATATTTAGGGAGATATTCTGGTAATACCGCATATTTTAACGGACCGAACAAAGTAGAATGTGTGCCCATCAGAAACAGGCATAACATCAATATTGTCACAGACTGCATCCAAAAGCCGATACCTGCTATCAGCATAATGCAGATTTCAGCAGCTTTTATCCAGCGCGCCAGAATGGCTTTATCCATTTTATTAGATAATTCACCAGATAATGCAGAGAAAAGAAAAAAGGGCAGAATATACAGCAGGGCACCAGCATTCAGCATCTGGCTTGCTGGTAACCATGAATTAGCGCCAAGCCCATAAAAGCTGATTAAAACGAATAATGAGGTTTTAAACAGATTATCATTAAACGCTCCAAAAAACTGAGTACCAAACAGCGGTAAAAATCGTCTGGTACAGGCAAAAGCAAACTGGTTGCCGGATGGAAGCATATCAGGTGTAGACATAAATAACCTTACCAATACATATGTTGTGGTTACAGGGTGCCGGTGAGGTCATTCAGTATAAAATGCTGACCACATAAAATGAGATATTGTTGCTGTAAACGCCCTATAATATTGTTTTCAGCATCACAAAGCTGAACATAATCGGCTTTGCGAAACCAACGAAGACTGTCCTGAACTGATAATTGCTGCAATATCTGCCATTGTACCGGACAGGCTTGCTGGTCTGTTTCATCAGCCTGTGCTTTAACAGCATAATAGCCGGTAGCTCCATCAGTATAAGCTGAATTATCTTCATCCATGAGTACCAGAAAACCAAGATGACAGTTGTCCGGGCTGTTAATACTAAAATAAAACATAGTCAAAAATTTCTTTTAATTCTGAGAAGAGCTTAGTCAAATTATTTATTCTGCTGGGAGGATTCTAGCAGTTTATAAATGTTTGTGTATGCTAATATGCATGCTTTTGTGTACAGAAAAGCGTACTGGCTTTGAAACGTATTGCAAATAGACATGATATTTGGTTAAAACACTGACAAATATTTGTTCAGATTAATTGAATCATGTATTTAAAACGAGTCAGTGCGCAGAATTTTTAGTTTGTTTAGTTTGAAATTATGCTTTATCTCTTAATTGCTTCATTTATGTGGGGTAGCTCGTTTATTGCTACAAAAATGGCTTATGACATGCTGGATCCATCACTTGTGGTACTCGGCAGGCTGATATTGGCAGCAGTAGTTACCTTACCCATCACGTGGAGCTATTTTAAAAACCATAATGTCATTTCCAAAGTACAACTGATCAAAATTATCGGACTAGGATTGCTGACATATCCTGTAACTTATCTGTTACAGGTTACGGGTTTGAAACTTATTCCTGCGGTCAATGCGGTCACCATTATCGGTATGGAACCAATTATTATAGTACTGGTGGGTCTGATTTTTTTTCGCGAAAAAACACCATTGCTGGTATTTATACTGGGCATTGTGGCTTTTATAGGGGTGCTGCTGGTAGTAGGTAAACCGGAAAAAGCCAGTGGTAATACTGCATTGTTGGGAGCCTCGCTGGTATTTACTTCAACTATTGTCATGGCTTTCTGGATACGTTTGTCACAAAAGTTACTACGCGAAATAAATGTTAAGATATATACAGCCTTAACGTTGCAAACGGGTACTGTATTTGGTTTGCCGTTTATGCTGTTTCTAGTTGAAAACTGGGATATTCATTATTCTTTTCAGGGTATTGGTGCTATAGCTTATCTGGGTATAGGATGCAGTCTGGTGGCTGCATGGTGCTGGAATAAAGGGCTGGAAAATGTTTCTGCCAGTGTGAGCGGGATATTTCTGGCTATGGAACCGGTTTTCGGAGTAATAACGGCCATTCTATTATTGAATGAAACGGTAAATATACAGGCTTTTGTCGGAATAGTTATGGTTATTGGAGCGGCAACTACCTGTATATTTATTCCAAAAAAGAATTAAATTTATATAGCTAAAAATAAAAGGTTAGTGAATGTACACTAACCTTTTTGAATTAATTGCAATGATATGCTGTAAAGCTACAGATTGGTCAGCTTAATTTTCTGACCGGGACGTAATACTTGTTTACCATGAACTTTTTGCAATTTACTTACAGGAATATTCAGGCGCTGAGCTATGCTGCTAAGTGTATCGCCTTTTTTTACCGTGTATGAAACAGGAACTACACTGGATTTAGAGTCTTTACCTTTACGTACAGCAGCCAGCATCTGTTTATTATCCTGATTCGGGCTAATTTTCAGTACCTGACCAACCTGCAGATTATGACCGCGCAGATTATTGGCAGTAACCAGATCAGCTACATTAATATTATAGCGCTGGGCAATTGAATACAATGTATCACCCTTATTCACTTTATGAGCAATATTACTGCGTTTGTCCGCAACGTTGATGATATTGCGTAAAGAGCGTTCATTACGGTTTTCTGCCAGACGAGCAGCAGTCTGAGCTTCTTCACGTTCAGCCTGTGCCAGTGCTTTTTGAACAGAAGCCGCAGCAACTGCCTGTAATTGCGCATCCTGTGCAACCTGCATCAGTGCATCCTTATTGGTTGCAACAGGAGCAGGCAATTCAGACGGGGTTGCTGCGTTTTCAGCCACGGTTATGGTTTGGGTTTGTACTGTTGTATTGACCGGTGACGGCTGGTCAGTATTCAGTACAGTGGATGTTGTGGTTGTAACTGTTTCAGTAAGAGCTGGTACAGATGCATTGCCGGTATCAGTAACTTTATCAGACTGAGCAACAGTAGTTGCTGCCGGATGAGTCACAAATGTGCCCGGAGGTAATACTGGTTTTGCCATAGCAATATTCAGTAATGGATCCGTATCACTATTGATGAAAGAGTCCATAAGCTGAGTGTTCAAACTATTTTTACTGATAAGCAGGCTGCGACCGGCTGGTACAGTATTGCTGGACAAATTATTCAGCCGCTTAATTTCTGCACTGCTCATTCCAGTTTGTGCAGCTAAATCAGCTACATTGGTGGTTGAATATGCTTTAAAGATATTCCATGAAAGCAGAGTGTTTTTATCTGCGTTGCGGTAATTGCGTTCAAAAGTATTTACTGCGGTAATCGGCAGCAGCATTTTACGATTTTCTTTAGGAATAAAAACCGGACTCTTGAAACTTGGATTAAGGGTTAGAAATTCTGAAGTCGAAATATTCGCCAGTCGGGCAGCTGCATCAATATCAATTGGCTGATCAATGCTGATTGCTTCAAAGTAGGGACGGTTCGGTACAGAAACCAGATTAACACCAAAGGCCTGCGGATTTTCGATAATATTCCGCACAGCCAGCAATTTCGGCACATAATTGCGGGTTTCATTTGGCATGCGCAGATTTTCATAGGTAGGATCTATACCGGCCAGCTGGGCACGTTTAATGGCCTTACCAACATTACCTTCTCCCCAGTTATAGGCCGCAAGAGCCAGTGACCAGTCACCAAACAGGCTATAAAGATATTGCAAATAAGTTAAAGCAGCATCGGTCGCTGCATATACGTCGTGACGACCATCATAGAGATTAGTCTGTTCCAGTCCGTACTGTCGACCGCTACTGGGCATAAACTGCCAAAGGCCGGAAGCTCCTACCCGCGACTGAGCCTTGCTGACGAAAGCACTTTCAATAAACGGCAGTAAAGCCACTTCAGCTGGCATCTGGCGTTTTTCTGCTTCATTTACGATGTGATATAAATAAGGCTGGCTGCGCACAACCGTACGGTTAAAGTAATCGCTGTGGCTTGAATAATACTGCTCCTGCCGGCGAATAATTTCAGGATTAACCTCTGTCATACGGAAATCCTGACGCATGCGTCCCCAGATATCATGATTAGAATACGTTTTTCCTTTCAGGGTAGCCGCATTCAGATTCATTATTGATAAGCCAATGCCATTACTGGTGTAAGATTGGGCAAATGATAATGAGGGAGCAAGTATCAGGCCAGTAAGTGCCAGTACCATATGCTTCAATTTAGCCATTCGTTTAACCGTAAAATTTGTGCAAAATCCTATTAATATTAAAGAGGAAGTTCTTAACGGTCAAGGATAAATCCCTATTTTTACAGTAATGATGTAAATGCAATAAAATAATTCAATAGTCTGCAGCTTAGATTTAATATGGTACATAATGGTGCTTAAATGAATACTCAGCAATTGGAAAACTGGCTGGCCGAACATAAATTTGGTCTCTATTTAAGCCGGCTGGAGCAACAGTTTATCCTGCATAAATTAACAGGGTTGCGTTTTGGCACCATATTACAATGCGGTATATCACAATGGCAGTTCCGGCATGTTTTTGCAGCTGATTCCCAATATATTGTGCAAAGTAATACAGCCGGTCGTGGTACAGCAGTTATTGCTGAATGTAAGGCCTTACCCTGGGCTCAGCAAAGTATAGATACCATTATCTGGCCTCATGGTCTGGATACTTTATCTGATTATGAAGAGTCTATAGCTGAAATAGCCCGTATTCTGGTGCCCGGTGGGCATCTTGTAATGACCGGCTTAAATATTCATGGATATTGGCGCCTGTTTTATCAGAGCAGTCTGAAAGGCCATTCTGCTTTAAAGTTACTATCTGCCCGTACGGCTGTTGATAAGATGCAACGCTTTGGTCTGTTTCTGGAAGAAGGCCAGTTTATGGGTTATGGTATTCCGGCCTGTTACGGTGATAGTCACAAGGCTATAGAGTATATGGGTAATCGCTGGTGGCCGCATCTGGCAGCTGTTTACGGGCTTGTACTGGTCAAGCGAACTGTACCGCTCACTTTAACTGCGCAGAATGCAAATATTTTACTGAATCCGGCACCATCAGTTGCTTTGAAAAGCATAGAATAAGAGCGATAAATTCACTCTCTGAAATAAACAAAAACCTAAGCAATCACTCAGGTTTTTGTTTAATCAATTTCAGGCAGCCTTATCTGTATTACAGTCCAGCTTTTTGTCCATAAGTTCCTCAAATTCACGCATACACACACTGGCAATTGCCAGCATATTATCAATTTCCTTTTTAGAAATAATTAGCGGAGGAGCCGCCACGATGTGGTCACCACAAGCACGGAAAATCAGATTGTTCTTAAAAAAGATATCCCGGCAGATCAAACCTGTGGTGCCGAAATCATCAAAGAACTCGCGAGTATCACGGTTTTTTACCAGGGTAAAACCACACATCAATCCTTCACTGCGAATATCAGCAATATATTTAAACTGACTGAATGTTTCCTGCCAGCGTTTGCGCATATAAGGACCTGTTTTGGTACGTACCTTTTCAATCAGATTCTTTTTATCGATTATATTCAGGTTCGCACAGGCAACTGCGGCTGAAACCGGATGCCCGCTGTAAGTAAAGCCATGATTAAACTCACCCCCGGCCAGCAAACCTTCTGTTACTCTGTCATTGACCAGAACTGCCCCGATCGGTAAATAGCCGGAAGACAGCCCTTTAGCTGTCGTAAAAATATCTGGCGTGAAACCAAAAGTTTCGAATCCAAACCATTTGCCAGTGCGCCCATAGCCGCAAATGACTTCATCAGCTACCAGTAATACGTCATATTTTTTACAGATAGTTTCAATTCGCGGCCAGTAACTTGCAGGAGGAATGATCACTCCGCCAGCACCCTGAATCGGTTCAGCAACAAACGCTGCAATTTTATCCGCACCAAGTGACAGAATTTTTTCTTCAAGCCAGTTAGCAGCACGAATGCCGAATTCTTCTTCACTTTCGCCAGTTTTGGCTAAGCCGTAATACCAGGGTTGTTCAATATGAACTATATTGGCAATCGGTAAATCACCTTGCTCATGCATGCCTTTCATACCACCCAGACTTGCTCCGCCTAAGGTAGAGCCGTGATAGCCGTTCCAGCGACCAATGATCACTTTTTTAGAAGGTTTGCCCACAGAGGCCCAATAATGGCGCACCATACGTATCATGGTATCAACCGACTCAGAACCGGAATTGGTATAAAACACATGGTTAAATCCCTCCGGTGTGATTTCAACCAGTTTTTCCGATAACTTAATGATTGCAGGATGGGTTGTTTTGAAGAAAGTATTGTAAAACGGCAGCACCTGCATTTGTTTCTCGGCAATTTTGGCCAGTTTTTTTACTCCGTATCCGATATTGACACACCACAACCCGGCCATACCGTCAATGATTTCATTGCCGTCACTATCATATACATAAATGCCTTTTGCTTTAACCATCATACGTACACCGTGTTTTTTAAGCTCAGCATTATCGGAAAAAGGATGTAAATGATGTTTTACAGCCAGTCTCACATCGGTTTTATTACTCATAAAAACTCCTTTGTTTTAAAATGTTATAAGCGATCATTCAATGTACTAGTACAAGAATAACAGATGAAATATGCTATTAGGATGGTTTCAGACATGCAGCAACAGATATTTGCGCTCCCATGGGCTGATAACACGAAAATATTCTGAAACTTCCTGCTCTTTTACGGCAATGTACATTTCAACAAAACGCTGACCCAGTATTTCATGAATTGGTTCACACTGGCGTAAACGTTCTATAGATTCTTCCAGTGTAGTAGGGAACTGATAAGGTAATGAATACGCATTACTGCTCAGCGGAGCACGCGGTTGTAGCTGTTCTTTAATTCCCAGATAACCACAGGCCAGCGAGCAGGCAATCGCCAGATAAGGATTGACATCTACTCCGGCCAGCCGGTTTTCAATCCGTCTTCCTTTGGCTTTGGCCCGCGGAACACGTAAACCTACAGTGCGATTGTCATAACCCCATTCAACATTAGTGGGTGCGGCTGTATACCGAGTTAACCGGCGGAAAGAATTAACATACGGAGCAAAAAATGGCATGGTTTGCGGCAGGTATTTTTGCAAACCGCCAATAAAATGAAAAAATAGTTCTGAAGGAGTGCCATCATCACTGCTGAATGCATTATTACCATTTTCTACGTTGTTCAGACTCTGATGGATATGCATAGCACTACCCGGTTCTCCTTCCATAGGCTTAGCCATAAAAGTGGCATACATTTTATGATGAAAGGCAGATTCACGTACTGTGCGTTTGAATAAAAATACCTGATCGGCTAAATCCAGAGCATTACCATGCAGGAAATTGATTTCCATCTGTGCGGCACCAATTTCATGAATCAGCGTATCAACTTCAAGGTTCTGTTCATGGCAGTAGTCGTAGATTTCTTCAAACAGAGGGTCAAATTCATTTACTGCATCCACAGCATAAGACCGTCGTCCGAATTCACTGCGTCCGGTACGTCCGATTGGTGGTTGCAGTGGGACATCCGGATCGGGGTTGGGTGAAATCAGATAGAATTCCATTTCAGGAGCAACGATTGGTTCCAGCCCCATATTTTCATACAATTTTAATATGCGTTTAAGTACATTGCGTGGTGCGGTTTCAACCGGTAAACCGTCGGGAGAGAAACAATCGAATATCAGCGATGCTGTCGGATCCTGAGCCCAGGGAACAAAGCGCAGAGTAGTCTGGTCTGGCTTTAATTCCATATCCGCATCTGTTTCATCCAGGAGGCTGGATTGCGGATATTCTCCGGTTACAGTTTGCAGTAATACTGCCTCGGGTAATCGCATATCCGGCTCAGATATAAATTTATCTTTGGGAATAATTTTACCGCGAGCCACACCTGTTATGTCCGGTAATATACATTCTACTTCAGTGATACCATGTTCTTTAAGCCAGTTAAATATGTCATCATACATAAGTCACCTTAAAATGATTCCTTTTGCCTGTGCAATTTATATTGCATACATGCTTCACGAAAAGCTTTAAAAATAGCGATAGAAAGCGGCTTGTTCCCATATTGCCATTCAGGATGCCACTGTACTGCATAGCCAAATATTGACGCTGCATCAATCCTGAATGCTTCAATAAGACCATCTGGAGCAGTTGCTTCTATGCTAAGTCCGGGTGCTAACGTTTTTACTCCTTGCTGATGTAAAGAATTGACCTGATACTGTTTGTGGTCTGTTGCCAGCCACAGCATCAATAAACTGTCTGTTTTCAGATTAACCGCATGCGCATCGCCATACTGAATTTCAATTGGCTGATTATCAGGTTCACGATGATCCAGATAACCGGGTATTTCCTGTATATGCTGGTGCAGGTCACCACCAAGTGCAACATTGATTTCCTGAAGACCGCGGCAAACACCCAGAAGTGGTATACCACTATCAATAATATATTTAATTAGCGGTAAAACAGTATGGTCACGGGCTGCATCCTGTAACGTACCTTCTCGTGCCGATATTTCACCATACCATTTCGGGTCTATATTTGAATAAGAACCGGGTAAAAAAACACCATCAACCAATTTGAGCAGGCGAGTTAAAACTTCCTGATCAGACAGTACCGGTAGTAAAATAACATCGCCGACACTGTCCTGAACCGCATGAATGTATTTTTCACCGACAGCGTGAAAATTCCACTTACCTATCTGCTTTACATCGCATGGTATGCCTATGATTGGACGCGGCTGCATAAAATTGTCTCAAAGGATTAATAGTTAAAACAATTTTGATTTTTATGATTCATAATCCCATGAGAAAAACAAAATGGCAAGAAAACTTAACTTAAATTGAAAATAATTCGATTTATGGATAACAAAAGATATCAATCTAAACGCATAATAAAAATAAATTTTTAGGATTAAATTAAAAATATTATGGTTATATTGAAATCAAGAATAATTGTTGTTTTTGCTGGCTTGAAAATTTACTGACTAAGTAATAATTACTGATGTTAAACGATTATGTTAAATGATTATTAATTATAGAATGTAAATAAAAAATACAGATAAGTATGCTTTATTGATTACGTCATTGAAACAAGAGAATAATAATCTAAAGTATATCTTTGCGACAATCTGAGCACGGAATAAAAGACTCAGTACTTCCGGATGGTATCTGAATAGTCGGACATATTTTAATTTGGAAATTTAGATATAGTACAGTTACCTGGGATAGTATATAAAAAATATGTCATGTGCTCAGGTAATGATTTTCATGTGTTCAAAGATTGATTTAATATTAAATCTGCTTAACTTATTTGTCTGTTACTGATACCAGATAAATGCAAATCATAATTGCAAGTTAAAATAAAAGCCCTGAATTTAATCAGGGCAAAATTTTATAACGAAATAACCTAAAACCGCCGTTGTAATTTAGCCGCTAAAATAATACATGCAGCCAGTTCTTCAATAGATTTATGAGTTGTATTGGTATATGGAATATTAAAACGGCGGAACATATCTTCGGCGGTTAAAATTTCTCGTCGGCAATTATCACGACTGGCATAACGGGAATCAGGACGACGCTCCGAACGAATATGATGCAGACGGTCTGCATCTATGGTTAGTCCGTATAATTTTTGCCGGAATGGTTGCAGCATTCTAGGTAATTCACTGCTTTCCAGATCTTCTGGAATAAGAGGATAATTTGCAGCACGAATTCCATACTGTAATGCCAGATAAAGACAAGTTGGTGTTTTACCGCTGCGAGAAACGCCCATCAGAATCACATCAGCTTTTTTCAATTCACGATCGGTAATTCCATCATCATGATTAAGAGCAAAATTAATTGCTTCCATTCTTTTATCATAGCGTTCAGTATCGTGCATTCCATGGGTTCTGCCAATGGAATGATTTGCTTCTGTGGCAAGTTCATCTTCCAGCTCACCAATAAATGCATCATAAAAACTCATATGCAGTCCTGCACTGGTTTTAATCAGTTTGCGGACACTCTCATCAACGATGCTGGAAAAAACCAGCGGACGCGCTTCACAGTGGTTTGCTGCATTATTGATTAAAGCAACAATCTCACGTGCTTTTGTTTCCGTATCTACAAATGGATAAGTAGCACGCTTGAATTCTATATTGTCAAACTGGTTCAATAAAGCAAGACCCATACTTTCGGCGGTGATACCCGTTCGGTCGGAAACAAAAAAGACTTGGCGTACTGGTTTCATAATCAATCTACATAATTCAGAGTTAAAAAGGGATGTGACTTTATAAATTATCCATTGTAAATGAAGTTTCTTCCAGTTCCTGCGTAAAATTTTGGTTTTTTTTCAACATTGATACTAAAAAAATAAAAATAGACTGAATATATAAAATTTAAGCAATAAAATTAATGTTTTATTGAATAAAAAAGACAATTTTAGATTAAAATTGCTAAAAAAATGTATAAATTGATATTTTAATCTAAATAATTGAAAATGTAATTAAAATACTTAAGGTATCAAGGATTTGTATTTGAATAGTGTTTGATTAGGGATAAATTATCCTCAATTATGGGCGGATAAATAGCCAAAAATACATGACATTTTATACCTGACTAGTTAGAATAGGTCGTCTTCAACTTTCCCACTCCTCACTGGATAACCATCATGGCCGGTAATAACGTAATCTGGTTTGAAAATCTGCGCATGACTGATGTTGAAAGCGTCGGCGGCAAAAATGCATCTCTTGGCGAGATGATTTCACAGCTCACCGAAAAAGGTGTGCGTGTCCCCGGTGGTTTTGCTACCACTGCGGAAGCCTATCGCAATTTTCTTGCTTACGAAGGTTTGAGTGAACGTATCAATAACGAGCTAAAGGCACTGGATGTAGATAATGTTGCCGAACTGGCCCGGGTAGGTAAACAGATCCGTCAATGGATCATGGACACCCCATTTCCGCCTGAACTGGAAGCAGATTTACAGGCAGCATGGGAAAAAATGGTAGCTGATGCCGGCACTGACCAGATTTGCGTGGCTGTACGCTCTTCTGCGACTGCTGAAGATTTACCTGATGCCTCTTTTGCCGGTCAGCAGGAAACATTTCTGAATATAAGCGGTTATGATAATGTTAAAGAAGCTATGCACCATGTATTTGCTTCTTTGTATAACGATCGTGCCATTTCCTACCGTGTGCACAAGAATTTTGCTCATGATGTAGTGGCTCTGTCTGCCGGTGTTCAGCGGATGGTGCGTTCTGATAAAGGCGCTTCCGGGGTAATGTTCACCATGGATACAGAATCTGGTTTTGATCAGGTTGTATTCATTACATCATCCTATGGTCTGGGTGAGACTGTTGTACAGGGTGCAGTAAATCCGGATGAATTCTATGTACATAAACCAACCCTGCGTGCCGGTCGTCCTGCGATTCTGCGTAAAACCATGGGTTCTAAACTGATTAAAATGGTTTTCACTGATGCGGCTCAGGCAGGTAAATCTGTACAGACAATAGATGTTGATGCCGCCGACCGGAAAAAATTCTCAATCAGTGCCGAAGAAATTACTGAGCTGGCTCAGTATGCACTGACTATTGAAGAACATTATGGCCGTCCGATGGATATTGAATGGGGTCGTGATGGTATTGATGGCAAACTGTATATCTTGCAGGCTCGTCCTGAAACTGTGAAGTCACAGGAAAATAACAGCCGTGTTCTGCGTCGCTATCAGATTAATGACAAATCTGCCATTCTGGTAGAAGGTCGCGCCATCGGTCAGAAAGTCGGTCAGGGTAAAGTGCGTCTGGTTAAATCTGTTGATGAAATGGATAAAGTGTTGCCAGGTGACGTACTGGTTACTGATATGACCGATCCGGACTGGGAACCGGTTATGAAACGTGCCTCTGCGATTATTACCAATCGTGGCGGACGTACTTGTCACGCAGCCATTATTGCGCGTGAACTGGGTATTCCGGCAGTGGTTGGCTGTGGTAATGCAACTTCTGCTTTGCAGGATGGTCAGGAAGTAACGGTGTCCTGTGCAGAAGGGGATACAGGCTATGTATATGAAGGTTTACTGAAAGTTGATGTCAATGAAATACCTTTAGATAATATGCCTGAATCACCAGCCAAGATCATGATGAATGTAGGTAATCCTGAGCTGGCATTCAGCTTCTCAGGTTTACCGGGCTATGGTATTGGTCTGGCACGAATGGAATTTATTATTAATCGCCAGATTGGTATTCATCCTCGTGCTTTGCTGGAATTTGATCAGCAGGATGAACAGATGAAAGCCACCATTACTGACAGAATTTCCGGCTATTCATCTCCGGTAGACTTTTATATTGATAAAATTGCTGAAGGTGTGGCAACACTGGCAGCTTCTGTGTATCCGAAAAAAGTAATTGTGCGTATGTCTGACTTTAAGTCAAATGAATATGCCAATCTTTTAGGTGGTAATAAATACGAGCCTCATGAAGAAAATCCGATGCTGGGTTTCCGCGGTGCAGCCCGTTATGTTTCTGACGATTTCAAAGATTGCTTTGCACTAGAATGTAAAGCACTGAAATATGTGCGTGATGAAATGGGATTAACTAATGTTGAAATCATGATTCCATTTGTACGTACATTGAAAGAAGCAGAAAATGTCGTACGCGCATTGAAAGACAACGGACTGGAACGTGGTAAAAATGGTCTGCGCCTGATTATGATGTGTGAACTGCCAACCAATGCAGTACTGGCCGAACAGTTCCTGAAATACTTTGATGGATTCTCTATTGGTTCAAATGATATGACTCAGTTAACGCTGGGTGTTGATCGCGATAGTGGTGGTCCGATCGCAGGTACTTTTGATGAACGTGACCCGGCTGTTAAAGTGATGTTCAGTCTGGCAATTCAGGCATGCCGTAAATTAAACAAATATATTGGTATTTGCGGACAAGGGCCGTCTGACCATGCTGATTTTGCTAAATGGTTGATTGAGGAGGGAATTGAGACTATCTCTCTGAATCCCGATACCGTAATTGAAACTTGGTTATATCTGGCTAAAGAACTGAAAAAATAAGTTTTTTGGTTCGTAAAACAAAGGCTGCTAATTTTATTAGCAGCCTTTGTTTTTGATTAATGAATATAGAAGGTTCGTATATAAATGACTTATTTCAGGATTTTTAATTTTGCATAATTAAACTTTTATATTATGTAAAATTAATACGATAAGTAAGTATTAGTGAATGATAATAAAGTGCCAATAAATCATAAAATCGTTTTCATAGCGGGTTATATCTTCTGCGTCTACAGATTAAGCTAATTGTTTGTTATTCGTCATAGCTATAATCTTTTTTGTAAATGAATTACCGTCAACTAACTTTGAAACATCGGTATTATTGAATGGATGGTCAGCAAGATAAAAATTGTTTAATATTTTCAAACTAAATAAATCAAGTTTTATTTTGTTCTAATTAAAAGTTTTTATTTAAATCATAGTACATGATTCAATTAAGTTAAATACTAAATAAATTTTGTTGGAGCTCAATTCATACTAAATAAAAGTATAAAAGAGGTAGGTTATTTGCTATTTTTAGGCAAATATTATTATTGGAAACTTCCCAACCTAAAAGTATTAAGGTATTAACTAAAGCTTTTATTTAATAGTTTGTGGCAAATTAATTGTTTATATTCATTCAATTTTATTTGTTGTTATTGGGCCTGTTATGCAAACATTATTTTTGAGTAAGTTGGATTTTTAATTATTTTAATATTTTATAAGTTCTTTTTATTTAAAAGTGTAAAGACATGATTTGAATTCATTATCAGGTACTTTTAAATATTATTGAAGTATATGTAGATTTAGTTTTTTTTCTCTGCAATTGGGTTTTGGTTTGTCTATATGATTTTGCAAATAAATTAACTATATTTAATAAAAAAACAGATAGCTTAAAGCTATCTGTTTTTTAAAGATAAAATTTTATTTTTTATCTTTTTTGTCGTTGGTTTTAACTGGTTTTTTAGCGGCCAGTCCCAATGATTGATTCCATTTTACTGGGTCTTTTACCAGATCCAGAGCAGATTTTAACTGAGCATCTTTTGCTGGGTTAGGTTCACGTCTTGCCAGCCAGTCTTCTTCATCCTTTTTCTTGCTATCTTTTTTATCAGCAGTAGTTGTAGCTTTATTGGTTTGATTTTCGTCTTTATCAGTTTTAACTTCCTTGGTACTGTCTTTATCCGAATCTTCGTTAAGTTGATTTACAGGTTCACTGGCAAAAGCCGGAGAAGTGGTTTTTTTCTGACTGCCTTCTAATCCACCTTTTACCTCTTTACCACCTAGCGGGTTACTCAGATGCCCGCCAAGATCGGCTTCGCGGCTTTCAAATTTTCGGTTTTTATCTTTTACTTCAACATCAGGAACGATACCCTGTGCCTGTATTGAGCGGTCATTAGGAGTGTAATAAAGCGCAGTTGTCAGTTTAACTGCTCCACCATTTGATAGAGGAATTACTGTTTGTACCGAACCTTTGCCAAAGCTTTGTGTACCTACAATTACAGCACGTTTATAGTCTTGAAGTGCGCCGGAGACAATTTCAGAAGCAGATGCCGTACCTGAATTTACTAAAACTGTAATCGGTATGGTTTTAATTTCTTCAGGCATATTTACCAGCGGATCATTGCCTTTAACTACATAATCTTTAGGAATAGCTTTTAATACCATACCTTCTTTTTTATCACGGTTTTTCGTGCTGACAACTTTTACGCCCGGTTTCAAGAATACTGCGGATACACCAACAGCACTGTTTAACAGACCACCCGGATCATCGCGTAAGTCGAGTACCAGACCTTTCAAAGGCTGTTTATTCTGTTTTTCCAAATCTTTGATAGCATCAGCCAGCAGACTTACAGTATGTTCCTGAAACTGAGTAATGCGCACGTAACCGTAATCAGGTTCCAGAAGTTTGTAACGTACACTTTTAACTTTAATAATTGCTCTTGTCAGATGTAATACAATCGGCTGGGCTTCATCTTTACGAGCTAAAGTCAGAGTTATACTGGTTCCCGGTTTACCGCGCATTCTTTTTACAGCTTCGGTAGTGGTCATGTTGCGAGTTGATTCGCTGTCAATTTTAACGATGTAGTCACCGCTTTTGATGCCGGCACGATCAGCAGGCGTGTCTTCTATAGGTGCCACAATTTTAATCAGCCCGTCTTCAGAGCTGATTTCCATACCGAGGCCGCCAAATTCACCTGTAGTGCTTTCCTGTAAATCCGAGTAATCTTTAACAGTCAGATATTCAGAATGCGGGTCAAGATTATTGACCATCCCTTTCATGGCACCTTCAAGAATAGTATCGTCAGTTTTATTCTCAACATAATTGGCTTTAATTTGTCCATAAACTTCCGCCATGGTATGCAGAGATTGTACCGGTAAAGCTTCGGATTTCTCATTGGCATAACTCTGTATGCTTAAAGTGAGAATGACACCGCTGAAAGCACCGAGTGTATATAAAGCAGCTTTTTTTAATCTAGATTTAGCCATTATTACTATTGTTCTTTCTTATAACGACATTAATTCAGGATATCAATAACCTGTTTATAGCAGGTTATGATGAAAATTCAAAATCGGTCAGAGTTTACACTATAAAATTATTGAAAGTAATAGCAAAGCATAATATGTGTTAACGCAACCATGATAATGGATTCATTGCCTGATTATGATAACGAATTTCAAAATAAAGCCCGTTCTGACCGTCCGGTAATTTACCACTTATACCAATGGTTTGACCAGAGCTAAGAATGCTACCGGCAGAAACATTGACGGAGGACAAGCCTGTGTAAATGCTGATATAACCCTCACCGTGATCAATGATTACGGTATTGCCGTAACCTTGTAAAAAAGCAGCATAGACAACATTGCCATTAGAAATGCTGTGTACAGCCGCATTATTACAGGAAAAAAACAATCCTTTCCAGATACCGCCATTTGGTCTGTTTTCTCCGAATTTTCCTGATATGCTGCCGTTAACAGGTCGGGGAAGGCGTCCCTGTTTCTGTGCAAGACCTTTAATAAGCGGTGTTTTAATATTTTCTGTAGCCTGTAAAGCTAAATCTTCTGCTGTTAAGGTAGAAGGCGGTCTGGTGCTGTCTGTATTATTGTTACCGGCATCGTTACTTGGAGTAATTTGTGGCTGACCTGTATTTTTCGGTTTGATGGTTTGTTTAGGAGGTTTAGGCTGAGTCTGAGCCAGACGACGCATTGTTGCCTGAGCAGAAAGACGGCTTAAAAGATTATTCAATCGTTTTTCATCAGCCTTCAATGATTGTAACTGCTTATTCTGTACTTGTAATTGTTGGTTTAATACACTGGATTTACTTTGCTGAATAGTATGTTCATTATGAAGTTTATTAATAAGCTGCTGTTGTTTTTTTTGTAGCGAAGAAAGTTGTTGCTGCTGATAATTGATAGCCTGTTGCTGTGTATTCATCCGCAATTGTTGTTCACGTAAACGCTGGATGACCTGCTCATTGGCTTCATTTAAATAACGGATATATTGTAACGAGCGCCCTTTTTGGTCGGAGCGATCATTTTTTAGCATCAAATATACGCTGTTCGGCTGACGGTTACGGTAATGTGCATTAAGTAAACGGGCTATCTGGGTCTGAGTTTCTGCAATCTGGGTACGGGTTTTATCCAGATTGGTTTGCAGGGTTTGTAACTGCCGCATACTGGTCTGTTGCTGTTGCTGAATGCGGTTAAGCTCATTTTTTGCCTGATTAAGCTGCTGGTCTGTTGCAGCCATTGAGGCATCAATTTTTTTCTGTTCAACCGTAGTTTTACTGATCTGGTTTTGTGTTGCTGAAATAGCCTGGTGAACCTGTTTCAGTTCACCAGTTGGCTGTTGGATTTTCTGATTATTGGCAGCGATAGCCAAAGAGAAAAGGGTACTGCACCATATCAGAATGAGACAGAATAAAGATTTCATTATTTATCTGTGAATTCAATCAGGTTCTGGCCTGTCATTTCTGCAGGCGGAGTCAGTCCCAGAGCAGTTAAAAGAGAGGGCGCTACATCTTTAAGCGCTCCGCATGAACGGATTGTAGCCTTACGCCCTATATAAATAAATGGGACCGGTTCAACTGTATGTTGTGTGTGAGGTTGCTGATTTTTTTCATCATACATGTGTTCACAGTTACCGTGATCGGCAGTAATAATCACTTCTCCGCCTACAGAAAGTGTTGTTTCGACAACCTGTGCTACGCAACTATCCAGTGTTTCTACTGCTTTTATAGCGGCGTCAAGTGAACCGGTATGTCCAACCATATCACCATTGGCAAAATTACAAATAATAACATCATGGCGATGATGTTTCAGACTATCAATAATTTGTTCAGTAATGCCGACAGCACTCATTTCTGGCTGTAAATCATATGTAGTCACTTTGGGTGAAGGAATCATAATCCTTTCTTCACCAATATAAGGTTCTTCCCGACCACCACTGAAAAAATAAGTTACGTGCGGGTATTTTTCTGTTTCTGCTATGCGGAGCTGTCTAAGACCCTGTCCGGCCAAAAATTCTCCCAGACCATTATTTACAGATTGTTTTTCAAACATTACCGGATTGCTGAATTGTGTCCCGTAAGCAGTAATCGTGGCAAAATATCCCGGTTGTACACGATACTTGCGTTTAAATCCATCGAAATCGGCAAAAGTAAGAGCCTGAGTTAATTCACGTGCGCGATCAGCGCGGAAGTTGAGAAACAGAATGGCATCACCATCTAGCAGCTTTGCCTGCGGGCTAACAATGGTAGGTTTAACAAATTCATCCTGCTCGCCACGGGTATAAGCAGCATCTAATGCAGCAACAGGTGAATCAGCCTGATAGGGCGCATCTCCGAATAAGGCATTATAAGCAGCTTCAACGCGATCCCATCGATTGTCTCTGTCCATAGCAAAAAAACGTCCGACAATGGCACCGCATAATATCTGAGAATGCTGTTGCATATATTGTTGCAGGCGTTGCAGATAGGGACGGGCACTTTGCGGCGGTGTATCGCGACCATCAAGAAACGGATGGACAACAATTTTTTGCATGCCGGCAGCTAGTGCGGCATCTATAACTGCAAAAAAATGTTCTATATGGCTATGCACACCACCATCAGAAAATAAGCCCAGCAGATGTACAGTATGATTCGGATTATTCCATGCCTGTTGCAAAACCGGATTTTGTTCGAGAGTATGGTCTTCAATAGCCATATCGATTCGGGTAATATCCTGAGGTACAACTCTGCCTGCACCAATATTCAGGTGACCCACTTCTGAATTGCCAAACTGGCCAACAGGCAATCCGACCATTCGTTCTGATGCATCTATCGTGCCATAAGCATATTGCTGACGATAGTTATCGATATGAGGAGTATGCGCCAGTAAAATAGCATTGTCATTTCCTTCGGCACGATGGCCGAAACCATCCAGAATTAAAAGCACAACAGGTTTAATTAATGACACAATTGACCTTTCTGTGATGGCTGTCTTTGACTCAGTCTGCCAGTATTAGCTGTTTTGATAAAATTTTAAAAACCGGATAAAACAATCCGGTTCGGAGTAAGATAGAATTATAGCGAAAAGCATACGCTTGAGAAACTGTAAAACAGACCCAATTTAACGACAAATTAATTTATATAGTCTGACATCATTTTCATGGATAAGCACAATATGGCTGCACAACAAAACGCTCCGTCCGGATTTTCTCTGGCCAATCATTTTCTGATTGCTATGCCATCAATGGAAGACCCGTTTTTTAAAGAAAGCGTGATTTACCTGTGTGAACATAGTGCAGACGGTGCTATGGGCATCATTGTAAATAAACCATCACCGATTATGATGGATTTACTGTTTGATTCTGCTAAAACCCCTACACCGGAACGTTTTCACGGACAAAATGTTCTGATGGGAGGTCCGGTTCAAGTAGACCGCGGATTTCTGGTCCATACTCCGACAGGTTCATGGGAAAGCAGTTTGTTGGTAACTGACGATATAGCCATGACTACTTCTCGCGATATTATTCTGGGGCTTACACAGGAAAATGAAGTTGATAAAGCTGTAGCTACTATTGGTTATTCCAGCTGGTCTGCCGGACAACTGGAGCAGGAGCTGGCAAATAATAGCTGGATAACCGTGCCTGCAGATAACCAGATTTTATTTGATATGCCTTATAAGCAACGTTATAAAGCTGCTTTGCAGTTATTAAATATTGATGTTGCCAATCTGAGCGTATTGGTGGGCCATGCCTGAATCAATCCCTTCTCCGCTAAAGCGTGGCACTGTGCTCGGATTTGATTTCGGAAGCGCGCGAATAGGAGTGGCCGTTGGTGAAGCTGAGCTGGCGAGTGTACATCCGTTGGAAACTATTACTGTTATCAGTACTGAACAGTATTTTAGCCGTATTAAAACTTTAATAAATGAATGGCGGCCACAGGTGCTTGTAGTAGGCCTTCCCACTCATGCAGATGGTGAGGACGATGAAGCTACTGCTCTTTGTCGCCGTTTTGGTAACCGCTTACATGGTCGATTTAATTTACCGGTATACTGGGTCGATGAGCGCTGGACATCTGTAGTCGCCGAAAGTTTGCTGAATGAAGCTTTAGTCTTTGGGAAAAAGCGTAAACAAATACTGGATCAGGTTGCAGCACAGGCAATTCTGGCAACTTTTTTCAGTACTGGCGCATGTATGGCCAAACTTGATTAATTTTCAAATGTGTTTTAAATAAATCTATATATCGGGTTACGGATAACGCAGAATTTATAACTACAATAAATAGTGCTTTATTATTTCGATAATTTTTAGACTGCTTTTTCAATCAAGTATATTTTTCATTTATCTTTCAATTTGTGCTCATTATTGCTTAAAATTTTAAACAAACATTAAATAACAAATTATGGTTTTATTTTATCAGAACTAAAGATAAACTTAACCGTAGAAAAATAATCAGTTTAATTAGGCAGGGATAAATAATGAGCACAGACATCTTCACAAACATTAATGCTATTGAGGCTAAAACAAAAGCTAATATTTTAGCCGAGGCGCTACCGTATATCCGGCGATTTTCCGGTGTGACAATGGTAATTAAGTATGGCGGTAATGCAATGACTGATCCGCAGTTGAAAGAAAGTTTTGCTAAAGATGTCGTCTTGCTCAAACTTGTAGGAATTCATCCGATTATTGTACACGGGGGCGGGCCGCAAATTAATGAGCTGTTACAGAAAGTAGGAAAAGAAAATCAATTCATTCAGGGTATGCGGGTGACTGACAGCGAGACCATGGATATTGTTGAAATGGTGCTTGGTGGTTGTGTTAATAAGGAAATTACATCTTTACTTAACCTGCATGGAGGGCATGCAGTCGGAATTACTGGTCGCGATAATCATTTTATCAAGGCGAAAAAATTGTTTCTTACCACTTCTGATAATGAAAAGCAGGATATCGGACAGGTAGGTGAAGTTGAAGAAATTGATACAGCTCTGATTCAGGAAATGGTGGAACATGGTTATATCCCTGTTGTGGCACCTGTTGGGGTAGGTGAACATGGTGAAGCATTTAATATCAATGCTGATGTGGTAGCCGGTAAGCTGGCAGAAAGTCTGAAGGCTGAAAAACTGATTATGCTGACCAATACAATTGGTGTACTGGATAAAAACAATCAATTATTAAGTCGCCTTACGCCATCTGATATCAATGCATTAATTGCTGATGGTACTTTACAAAATGGTATGCTGCCTAAAATTAATGCGACTTTGCAGGCTGCTATGCATGGCGTTCACAATACTCATATTATTGACGGACGTGTTCCACATGCTCTCTTGCTGGAAATTTTCACTGATAAAGGTGTCGGAACTATGATTCTAGGTCAGAATGAACAGGCTGAATAATTTAAAATAAAACTGCTTACTAAAATATTAGTATTGTGTAATTAATAATTTAATCAACTAGTAACTATAAAGTTGTTTAAAAAGCTTGACAGTAAAATTACAGTCGCTATAATTTCGCCTCATTCCCTGATAGCTCAGTCGGTAGAGCGACGGACTGTTAATCCGCAGGTCCCAGGTTCGAGCCCTGGTCGGGGAGCCAGATTTTAAAAGCACTCAGTTTACTGAGTGCTTTTTCATTAATTATGCCTACAATCAGATTTACTTGATTTACTTTCCAACTTTAATCAGCTTCACATCAAATATCAGAACACTGTTAGCAGGAATGGCACTTGTCGGGCTATGTTCGCCGTAAGCAAGTCGGGCTGGTATATAGAACGTGTAATCACTACCTTCTGACATAAGCTGCAATCCTTCAGTCCATCCGGCAATAACGCCATTAAGCGGAAATGTAACCGGCTCATTATTACGCTGAGCTGTGCTATCAAATATAGTCCCGTCGATTAACCGACCTTCATACTGAACCGTCACTATATCAGTGGCTTTAGGTTTTTTACCGGATCCCTCATGATTAACTTTGTACTGCAAACCTGATGTAGTGGTTTTTACACCGGAAACATTTTTATTTTTGGCCAGAAACTCTTCTCCTGCACGCTGCGGGTTTCGGGTAGCCGAAGGTGCAGTTGAAGCTGCTACCGGCTCACTGCTGTTATTTTTATACCCATTATCAGCAAAATTACAGGCCGATAAAGCCAGTGCAGTAGTGATTCCCAGAGTAGTTAAAGACAAGTGTTTCATAATTTCTCTTTTAGTATTTAAAGGAGAGACAATTATAGCAGTCATCAGCAGAAAAGCATTTTCTTATCTGCTGTTTTACTGGTTGTTTGCTATTGTTTGATATCTGGAAATTCAGTTCTTTGAATATATAATCTATCTGTAACTGTTGTCTTTCTGATATATTCTTTTTCTATTTACATTATTATACTAATTTTAATAATGCGGTTATAATCCGGCCTGAATAACAGTTTATAGTTAAAAATTAGTGATTAATATAACAATAAGAAATTTATATTAACCTGAATTGTTGTTCGGTTCGGTTAATTCTCGATACAGACTAAAAAACACAATTATAACTTTTTATGCTATATGGATTTTCTGATGTCAGAATTAAATTTTAAGGGTATGCTTCATACAAGTGTTATTGAAAGTTGATAATAACTTGACATTATGTGGTTTGAAGATTAGAATTGCACTTCATAAGAAGATGTCACTTCTGAAAAATCTTTTATTAATGTCTTTTGTGGCAGAATTAAACCAAATCAACTTTCAATAAAAACCTTACCTGTCTTTGGCAAGTATTTTGCAACTTAAAGACTGGTAACTGGAATTATTATGAGTTTTCTGACTCATTTTATCTTCGATTCTAATAAATAAGTTCATTTATATCTTTATGCACGTTTCTGAATTACAAAATCTACATGTGTCTGAATTACTGGGCATAGCTGAAGAGTTTGGTATTGAAAATGCCAATCGTTTGCGCAAACAGGATCTGGTGTTTGCTATTGTGCGCATTAAAATGAAGCAGGGAGAAGCGTTTACCTGTTCCGGTACGCTGGAAATTCTGCCTGATGGCTTTGGCTTTTTGCGTAGCATGGATACATCTTATCTGGCAGGCCCTGATGATATTTACGTCAGTCCGAGTCAGATACGGCGTTTCAATCTGCATACTGGTGACACGATTGAAGGCAGTGTACGTGTACCTAAAGACAATGAACGCTATTTTGCGCTGGTTCGTCTGGATAAAATTAATGGAGACGATCCGGATGTATGCAAACATAAAATCCTGTTTGAAAATCTGACACCATTATTCCCTGATCGCCAGTTTGTGCTAGAGCGGGATATTCGTTCCGGAGAAAATCTTACTGGACGTGCAATTGATCTGATTGCACCTATCGGATTTGGTCAGCGCGCTTTGCTGGTAGCTCCGCCGAAATCTGGTAAAACAGTGATGCTGCAGAATATCGCACATGCGATTACAGCTAATTATCCTGAAGCTGAACTGATTGTTCTGCTGATTGATGAGCGTCCTGAAGAAGTTACGGAAATGACCCGTTCAGTACGGGGTGAAGTAGTATCTTCTACTTTTGATGAGCCGGCTACCCGCCATGTACAAGTGGCTGAAATGGTGATTGAAAAAGCCAAGCGTCTGGTAGAACACAAAAAAGATGTAATCATTCTGCTGGATTCAATTACACGTCTGGCGCGTGCTTACAACACAGTTATTCCTGCATCCGGTAAAATTTTAACTGGCGGTATTGATGCAAATGCACTGCATCGTCCAAAGCGATTCTTCGGCGCAGCCCGTAATGTGGAAGAAGGCGGTTCACTGACCATTATCGCAACTGCTCTGGTAGAAACCGGTAGCCGTATGGATGATGTAATTTATGAGGAGTTCAAGGGAACGGGCAATATGGAATTGCATCTGGATCGGCGTATGGCTGAAAAACGTCTGTTTCCGGCAATTAATATCAATCGTTCTGGTACTCGCCGTGAAGAATTGCTGGTTTCTAATGAGCATTTACAAAAAATGTGGCTGCTGCGGAAATTCTTGCATCCAATGGATGATATTGAAGCAATGGAATTTATCATTGATAAGCTCAAGCAGTCTAAAAATAATGCCGACTTTTTTGATTTAATGCGCGGCAAGTAAATAATTTTTTAAAACTAGTATCAACCGTGTTTACACTTAGTAGACACGGTTTTTATTTTAAAATCTCTGAATATAGTGGGTGATTTAATAATGATATGCTATTACCCGGATAAATCAGGGTATTTGGGAATAAAAAATAATAAATAAAAACCGAAAAGAATTTTTAATCTTTTCGGTTTTTATTTTACTGGCGTTGTATTCAGATACGAAATCTGACTGCCTAGTTAATAATGAGATAATTAACTTTTAGGAGCATTCCCATTAATAGTATAGATGTATTTTTTATATTTATAGCTTAAGCTCATGTACATGTACACCATCTGTGTCTACAGCCAGATAGCCGCCGTAATTATCAGCCCAGTCCTGTATGACATAACGCTTGAAAGGTTGGTTGTTCAACTGTGATTCATGTACGGCTGGACGATGGGTATGACCATGAATCAGTGTAGGCAGAGTAGGTTGCATATGGCTACTCATCAGTTCATTAATGGCTTGTTCTGTTACATCAGAAATCTCACTTTTACCCTCATTGTTTTTACGTGTTTCACTCATCTGACGGATTTGTCCGGCTAGTAAACGACGCTCTTCAATAGGTTTACTTAATACAGCCATTTGCCATAGAGGATTGCGGGACTGGGCACGGAATTGTTGATATGCAATATCGTCAGTGCATAATTCATCCCCATGCATAATAATATATTCATGCTCGTAAAGATTTATTTGCTGAGGTGATGTAAGTAGTTGTATTCCGGTTTCTGCAGCAAATTTTTCACCAATCAGGAAATCCCGGTTACCATGAATGAAAAAAACTGGTGTCGCAGAAGAAAAAGATTTTAACAGAGATTTAATATGACGAATGAAATCACTATCATCATCGTCACCTATCCAGACATCAAAAAAATCACCTAATATGTATAATGCATCGATATTTCCTTGCCATTGTTGCAGGCAGCGTTCAAATAGCTGATTTAAAGGCGGCGTCTGTTCAGAAAGATGTAAATCAGAAATAAATATTGTTGTGTTGTTCATGGTTTGTATCTGGAAGTATCAGGCAAAAAATTCAGTATAGCGTTGCGGATCAAAACCAACCAATATTAATTGATTTTTTACCAGAACTGGTCTTTTAATCACTGAGGGGTGGTTTATCATTAGGCGAATGGCTTCATCATCATTACTTAAAGCAATTGTCTGTTCATTGTTACTTAATTTCCGCCATGTTGTACCTTTACGGTTAATTAATGTTTCTTTAGGTACTTGTGTAAGCCAGAACTGGATATCAGTTATTGTTGGCGGTGTTTTCTTAAAATCGATAAATTCAGCGTTAATATGTTGATCAGCCAGCCATTTGCGGGCTTTTTTGACAGTATTACACTGACTGATACCATAAATTTGTATACTCATTGATGAAAGCCTGTTTGCAGAAATAAGCTATTATTATACCGTTTTGCTTATATTTGCTTAAAGTGTTGGTTTTATGTCGATTGAGCGTTTTAAATTGTTTCTGACCAGTGAAGGTAAACTGCTTGCGTTGCTAATCCGGCATATTGGCAGTATGCTTTAATCAGTATAGATTTTATTTTATAAGGAATACCGGGATGAAAAAAATCAGTGTATTAGCCGTTAGCCTGTTACTGGCTGCCTGCGGAGGTAAGCAAGAGGCGAGTAATCACAATTTTACTGAGGCGATAGATGATTTTGCTAAAAATGATAAAGTTTGTCTGGCGGTTAATCTGATGCTGGATAATGCTCAGGGAGGTATGAATAATACGGTTGCACTTGGCAATAAAGAAATACGTATTGCCAGAAAAAATAGTGATGGCGATAAAGTTAATAAAACTGCTTTAAAGCAAATGGATATTTTAACTGATGCAGACTTGTATGAAAAAGGTAAGGATGCAACTCTGGTTGTTAATGGCGGAAAAGATATACCGCAGGCAGTGTATTACCGTACAAGTAAAGGTGAGGACAATGTGCAAAATACAGCTCAGGGAAGTATGCTGTGCCTAGGAACACAAAAAGTAGATAAAATTGTGCTCTTTACTGAACCTACCCCTGCAAATGGAATGACTATTTCCAAGGTAGTTTATGATGCAAAACTGGTACCTGAAAAATGGGCTGAAAAATTATTGAAAACTACCGATGAAAACTGGTGGAAGTCTATGCAGGAACCTCAACGTCGTACGGCGGTATTGGTTCTGACGGATAAAGGTTGGAAAGACGAACGGGCACTACGTTAGCAATCAGATATTGTTCGGCTTAGGCACATCAGTTTGTTAGCTCTTCAAATTTCATTTTTGATTGCTGTATAGATAAATCTAATTTTGTAGATAAATTTTAAAATCATAAAAAACTCCAGAAATAAAATATTATTCTGGAGTTTTTTATTTATTAGGGGAAAATAATAGTAATTTAATCTTAAACTACAGCTTCCTCTTTCCGTTTTGGCGGCTTAACCAGATTTTGCCGGTTCAGTCCAAACATCAGTAGTAACGGACTGGCTACTAATACTGATGAGTAAATACCAAACACAATACCAATTGTTAATGCCATTGCGAAACCATGCAAAGCAGCTCCGCCAAATACCAGCATAGAAATGACCATTGCTTCAGTTGATCCGTGGGTAATAATGGTACGGCTCATGGTTGCGGTAATGGCATTATCTATGATTGCCGGAACACTTTTACCACGCATATGTGGTTTTCGGAAATTTTCACGGATACGGTCAAAGACAACTACTGACTCATTAACTGAGTAGCCAAGCACGGCAAGTACGCCTGCAAGTACGGTAAGAGAAAATTCCCAGTGAAAGAGGGCAAAGCAACCCAGAATAATCACTACGTCGTGCATATTGGCAATAATAGCAGAAACAGCAAAGCGCCATTCGAAACGCATGGATAAATAAATAATGATGCCAATCACAACCATGCCTAAAGCCAGTAAGCCGTGAGTAACCAGTTCTTCGCCCACTTGCGGTCCGATAAATTCAACCTGACGTAAACTTACACCTTCCTGATGCTGTTTAAGCAAGTCCATAACTTGATTGGACAATTGTGCTGAAGTCATATTGGCTTTATTGGGCAGACGAATCATGATTTGTTTATTTGTGCCCAGTGCCTGTACTTGTATTTCTCCAAGTTTTAATCCATCCAGTTCTGTACGAATTTTATTTAAATCCGCACTCTGTTTGAATTCCACTTCCATTACAGTACCGCCGGTAAATTCTACAGAAAAGTTCAGCCCGCGAGTAACAAGAAAAAATACAGCCAGAATAAAAGTAATTAATGAAATCGCCGTTGTCAGCTTACCATAGCTCATAAACGGGATATCACGTTTTATTTTGAAGAATTCCATAATTTATTAAGCCTTACTTTTACCAGTGGCAGCTTTATCTGCAATCCAGATGTGGCCGATAGAAAGTGTTTTCAGTTTGCGTTTGCGACCATACCACAAATTAACAATGGCACGAGAAACCACTACTGACGAATACATAGATGTCATAATACCCAGACAATGTACGACAGCAAATCCGCGAATAGGGCCTGAGCCGAAAATCAGTAACGCCAGACCGGCAATCAGTGAAGTGATATTAGAGTCTACAATAGTATGCCAGGCGTGATCGTAACCTGCATTAATTGATATCTGTGGTGTATTACCATGACGTAATTCTTCGCGGATACGTTCATTAATCAATACATTCGAGTCAATCGCCATACCCAGCGTAAGAGCAATTGCGGCTATACCCGGCAGTGTCAGAGTAGCCTGCATGGCAGACAAAATGGCGATCAGGAACAACAGATTGCATGATAGGGCAATTACTGAAAACAGTCCGAACATCCGGTAATAAAGCATCATGAATATGGCTACTACTACAAATCCCCATAAGGTGGAATGAAAGCCTTTGCTAATATTTTCTTTACCTAGAGACGGGCCAATGGTTCGTTCTTCGATAATTTTCATTGGTGCAGCTAGTGAGCCGGCACGCAATAGCAATGCAGTATCATTGGCTTCCGCAATACTCATACTTCCTGAAATAATGGTTTTACCGCCGGGAATAGGTTCATTGATTACCGGTGCGGTAATCACTTCTGCTTTACCCTGATCGATAAGTACCATCGCCATACGTTTACCAACATTATTGCGGGTGAGGTCAGCAAAAATGCTGGCACCTGTACTGTCAAAATTTACGCTTACACCCGGCAATCCCCGGTCGTTAAAGCTGGCCTGAGCATCATTAATATTGTCCCCAGTCAGTTCAACCTGTTTGCTGACCAGTGTAGGTGCTCCGTTACCGGCAGATGGCAGTAGTTCAAATCCATCTGGATTGTGTCCTTGCAGCGCCTGCTGATACAGATTGGGATCATCACTTACCATTCGTACCTGTAAAGTTGCAGTACGGCCAATGATATCTTTAGCTTTAGCAGTATCCTGAACGCCCGGCAGTTGTACGACAATCCTGTTCGGTCCGGCCTGCTGTATAACCGGTTCAGCAACACCCAGCTCATTAACACGGTTATGCAGGGTATTAATGTTCTGGGTCACTGCATCTGTACGAATTCTGGTCAGCGCAGTGTTACTCAGGCTAACTACCAGACGGTCACCATTCTGAGTTAGTGTTGCATCATTAAGGTATTTTTTTAATCCGGATATTGCAGTGGAAGCATCGTTTGCAGACTGGAAAGGAACAACCAGTGTCTGTCCGTTTTTAACAATATTGCCACTACGGATTTGTAATTTACGCAGCTGGCGGCGGATATCACCGGCATAGCTGTCGAGTGTTTTGTCAACGGCTGAATCCATATCCACCTGCATGGTGAAATGCACACCACCACGCAAATCAAGACCTAGAAACATCGGTTTGGCATGAATTTTTTCCATCCATTCCGGAGTATTGGCCAATAGATTCAGGGCTACGATATAGCCTTCACCGAATTTAGAAGCAATCGCATCACGTGCTTTAAGCTGAGTTTCAGTATCACTGAAACGTACTTTCAGGCTGCCATCAGTAATGAACATACCCTGATGCTGTATGTGTGCAGCTGCCAGAGCCTGTTTAACTGTATTTTCAGTTTGTTCATTGATAGTAATGGCCTGCCGGTTGGTAGAGATTTGTACTGCCGGTATTTCGCCAAAAAAATTGGGAATGGTGTATAACAGACCCAACACTATTGAGACGATAATAAGCAGATATTTCCATATAGGATAACGATTCATATTTGCTGCCTTGTTGCAGACTGTTGTTCTTCAGTTAATAAATGAAAGAAAACAAACAAAGGCCGCAACTGAAAAGTTGCGGCAGGATTACTGATTTTATTCTGGTGCCTTACCACTGATGGCATTGCGTTCAAATTCAACTTCTACTTTAGGAGCAATTTCTAAAGTGAAGTATTGTTCATTTACTTTAGTGATTTTGCCAACTATTCCAGCCAAAGTAACAACTTTATCACCTTTTTTCAGTTCGGTTAGCATTTGCTGATGTTTTTTATGTTTGCTTTGCTGCGGGCGGATAATCAGAAAATAAAAGACAACAAGAATTAATAAAAGTGGAACAAATTGCATAAGGCCACTCTGTGAACCGGCAGTATTGGCAGCATAAGCAAAATCAATCATGGGGTACTCCGTATGATTAAGGTAAATAACGCTATTAAACTAGTTATTGTAATCGGCAATGATAAATTTATCCAGCTTTGCACTATTATGCTATTAAGATAGAACGTTTAATTAATAATTTTTACTACATTAGATTTAATTCAGCCATTGATGTTATTTTTTCAGCAGTAACAATAAAATGATCCAATAAACGAATATCCAGCAGATTTAAAGCGGCTTTTATTTCTCTGGTAAATTGAATATCGCCACTGGACGGCATAGTAGATTGTCCTGGATGATTATGTGCCAGAATAATTGAGACTGCGTGGTGTTTTAAAGCTGCTGTAGCGACTTCTCGAGTGTAAACCCGTGCTTCATTGATGGTGCCGCGAGCCAGTTCAATGGTTTGCATAAGTTCGTTACGCTGGTTCAGAAGTAAAGCTACACAAACCTCCACTTTTTCATGACCTATATGTAAACGAAGAAAATCAGCCACTGCAGCCGGCTGAGTAAAAATAGGGCGGCAATAAATTTCTTCTGCCAGCATGCGTCTGCTTATTTCTCTAATTACTGCAAACTGGGTATAACTGGCAATACCCATTCCGTGATACTGACAAATTTGCTGACAATCTGCTTCAAGCAATGCGCGCAGGCTGCCTAGTTGAGAAATAAGCTCTCGTGCCAGATCTACTGCACTCATACCACGGGTACCGGTGCGCAGCAGGATTGCGAGTAGCTCAGCATCACTTAGCGCCGAGGCGCCCAGTTTAAGAAGCTTTTCCCGAGGGCGATCGTTCTGCGGCCAATGCTTGATGCTCATTATTACGATTATGTGAATTAAAGGACATAATCATAATATAACTATGTAATAAAATAAATTGGTTTGAGACCGTATTCGGATTACTGAGAACTTAAAAACTGTTTAATCCGCCAGGTTAATTAAAGTTTATTTTGTTTTAGTATGGTAGCGCTTATAAGCATCTTTAAAATGAATTTGTACTTTCTCGCTTGGTTTTTTATCACATAAACTAAAAATAATAATTGCAATTGATGCAAATATAAATCCGGGGATGAGTGAATATAGATTAAACCAGTTAAAATTGATCCATAGCAATACTGTGACGGCACCAATAATCATACCGGCTAATGCGCCGTTACGTGTCATACGCGACCAGAATACGGAAAAAATAATAATCGGACCAAATGCTGCCCCAAAACCAGCCCATGCGTGGCTCACTAAATCCAGAACGCTGTTATTCGGATTAATTGCCAGTAAAATGGCAATCACAGATACTATAAACACCATTATTCGTCCAATCCAGACCAATTCTTTCTGTTTTGCTTTTGGACGGAAAAATGCCCGATAGAAATCTTCTGTCAAAGCGCTTGAGCATACCAACAGCTGGCAACTTAAGGTACTCATCACAGCTGCCAGAATTGCAGCGAGAATAATACCGGCGATCCATTGATTGAAGAGTAATTTAGATAACTCGATAAAAATCCGTTCATGTTTTCCATTGCTGACCAGATAGCTTAATTCTGGATGGTTGGCAAAATATGCTATTCCGAAAAAGCCGACGGTAATGGCGCCGGCCAGACATAAAATCATCCATGTCATGCTGATACGGCGTGCGTTTTTCATTACTTCATGCGAATCAGCAGCCATAAATCTGGCTAAAATATGCGGCTGCCCGAAATAGCCCAACCCCCAGCCTAACAATGAGATTATGGCAATAAAATCCATATGGGCAAAAAGGTTGGTATAGTCCGGATTCAGGTTTTCAATATGAATGAGTGCATCAGAAAAACCACCGGCATTAATGATTACCATTATGGGGGTTAAAATCAGAGCGAACATCATCAGACTTGCCTGAATGGTATCTGTCCAGCTAACCGCTAGAAAACCGCCTATAAGCGTATAAAGTATAGTTGCACCAGCTCCTGCCAGCATTGCCCAGCCATAGCTCATGCCAAAAGTACTTTCAAACAGTTTAGCTCCGGCAACAATCCCTGATGCACAATAAATTGTAAAAAAAATCAGAATAATTACTGCTGAAAAAATACGCAGTAATGAGCTGTTATCTTCAAACCGGTGCGTAAAATAATCGGGTAAAGTTAACGCATTATGGTTGATTTCTGTAAAAACACGCAGACGTCCGGCAATCAATAACCAGTTCAGGTAAGCTCCAAGTATTAAGCCAATGGCTATCCAGCTTTGTGAGATACCAAATAAAAATACTGCCCCCGGTAATCCCATCAGTAGCCAGCCGCTCATGTCAGAAGCTCCGGCCGAAAGTGCAGTTACTACGCTGCCGATACGACGCCCGCCCAGAATGTAATCACCAAAATTCTGTGTTGACCGATAGGCAAAAAAACCAATTGCAATCATTCCTAAAATGTACACAGCGAATGTGACAATCATTGGCAAGGACATAGTTTTGAAAAACCCTGTGTATAAAAATTGAAATAAAAATGGACTGATTTAAAACATTAAAATATTCCGCCAAGAATTAGCCGAAGACTAAAATTCATTCCATTTTTTTCGATGTATGTTAAAGATTAAATAGTGTAATGTAATAATTGACCATGCAAGAGAATATCAAGGTAAAACTGGATTTAACCTGCACGAATTGACAGAGTATATAATAATTGCCAGACAAAGTAATTATTATAATTTGTTTTGGGAAGCAATTACTATTTGCCAAAAACATTTGATTTTATCGTTCAGTTATAAGTGTAGACTCTTTTGAATTTGAATCAGTAAATTGCCATATTTTTTAATCTGCTAATCATTATGATTAAAACCATTATAGTGCTTCAATTGTCTATATATACGGATGTTACTATTTTGATTTAATAGTTTTAGCATCAGAAATTTAACTAAATTATACGCTGTTAAAGAGTAAAACTAATGGCTATTTTTTTGTTCTGGCTAGGTGAAGCTTAGATAAAATAGAGAACTAAATAAAATTGGTCAATTTTATTGAATCATTATTTCCCAATAGACAAAGGAAACTATGTTTGAATTTAATGCAGGTATTGCCGGAAAGGTTTCATGGTAAAGCAAAAAACTCAGTTTCAATGCCGCAGTTGCGGTGGAAGTTCACCTAAATGGCAGGGGCGTTGCCCTCATTGTGGCGAATGGAATACTCTGGAAGAAACAACAGTTTTATCTGCATCTTCTTCTGGCAGCCGTTTTCAATCATGGGCTTCAAGTGAATCGTCGGTACAGTTACTGGCAGAAGTCAGTGCGGTTGAAATACAGAGAACGCCAACAGGAATGGGTGAGCTGGACAGAGTACTTGGAGGTGGTTTAGTAGACGGAGCTGTTATTTTGCTAGGCGGAGATCCGGGTATTGGTAAATCTACATTATTGCTGCAAACGATAGCCTTGATGGCCGAACAGGAATCCGTATTGTATGTTTCCGGAGAAGAGTCAGCTCAGCAGGTTGCTTTACGTGCCCAGCGTCTTGGTGTACATGCAGACAAAGTTCATTTACTGGCAGAAATACGTGTAGAGGCAATCAGTGCAGTTATTGCACGCCAAAAACCCAGAGTGGTAGTAATCGATTCTATTCAGACCATGTATTCAGATGGTATTACTTCAGCTCCCGGTTCTGTATCACAGGTTAGGGAATGTGCAGCACAATTAACCCGCCTGGCAAAACAACAGGGTATCAGCATGCTGCTGGTTGGTCATGTAACCAAAGATGGCGCGATTGCCGGTCCCCGGGTGCTGGAGCATATGGTGGATACAGTATTGTATTTTGAAGGGGAAACTCATTCAAATTATCGTATGATTCGTGCTATTAAAAACCGTTTTGGTGCCGCTAATGAGTTAGGTGTTTTTGCAATGACAGAAAAAGGGTTGAAGGGAGTTTCCAATCCTTCAGCATTGTTTTTATCCAGTTATCGCGATGATGTTCCCGGCTCATGCGTTCTCGTTACTCAGGAAGGTTCACGCCCCTTACTGGTAGAAATTCAGGCGCTTGTTGATGATGCTCATGGTTTTGCTCCAAAACGATTAACTGTAGGGCTGGCTCAGGAGCGTCTGGCCATGTTGCTGGCTGTGCTTAACCGTCATGCCGGTATCGCCTGTTATGATCAGGACGTGTTTCTTAATGCTGTAGGCGGTGTGAAAATTACCGAACCGGCAGCAGATCTGGCTGTAATTCTGGCTATGCTTTCAAGCTATCGTAATCGACCATTACCGGAAAAGCTGATTGTATTCGGAGAAGTCGGGTTATCAGGTGAAATTCGTCCTGTTCCTCGCGGACAGGAACGTTTGCGAGAGGCAGAAAAACTTGGATTTACTCATGCCATAGTACCTGCAGCTAATTGTCCCAAACGAACGGCTGATTTTCCGAGGCTGACTATTATCGGGGTAAATTCGGTACAGGAAGGTGTAGATGCTACACGACGTGATTAATTTTATATTTGCCTTTAGCTAATTAAAAGAATAGGCTTTACTTTTATAGGTGCTTTCGTACCGTCTAAGAAAAATTAAGGAGATAAAATATGTCACAGCCAATTAAACTAATTGCAATCATGGATCTGAAAGCAAATGCCTGGATAAATATTGCTGCTGCCGTTGAGCAATGTGTGGAATTGTCACGTAAAGAAAAAGGAAATGTATTTTACACCGTTAATAAAGATTTAGATAAGGCTGATCGAATTATATTTATTGAATGCTGGGCTGATGATGCAGCAATTAATGAGCATGGTAATACTGTACATTTTCAAAACCTGATTAAAACAGTAGAACCATACTTGAAAGAACCAATGCAATTAATAAAATTAAGTGAAATTACTGCTTTTTAATTTTACTAAATATTATTATCTCTGGTTCTCACAGACTATACCGGCTGAATTTTCAATTTTGATAAACTGATTTTGGCCGGATAAATTGCTATTTCCAGACAGTAATTAATTTCAAATCTGGATTTAATTTTTGGTGACACAAGATGAAAACAGTTTATATCGAAGAACAAAAAGTTGCTTTAGGTAATATTTTTTGTATTGGAAGAAATTACACAGAGCATATTAAAGAATTACATAATGTAAAACCTGAAGAACCCGTGGTATTTATGAAGCCAACTTCTTCTCTGGCTCTGGAGTCTGATGATATTCAATTACCAACCTATAGCTCTGATGTACATCATGAATGTGAGTTGGTTATCTATATGGCAGAAGATGCTTTCGATGTTCAGGAAAATGAGGCGTTAGATTATGTCGGTGGCTATGCTATTGGTCTGGATTTAACTGCGCGAGATGTACAGGCAGAGTTAAAGAGTAAAGGTTTGCCATGGGAAAAAGCCAAAGGGTTTCCTACAGCAGCCTGTTTATCGCACTTTATTCTGCCATCTGAAATTGATGATATCCAGCAACAGGAATTTTTCTTAAAGGTAAATGGAGAGATACGCCAGCAGGGTTATACAAAAGATATGATGTTTACGTGCCGGCAAATTATCAGTTATCTGTCCCGGGTTTATGGCTTGCAGGCAGGTGATATTATTTACACTGGTACACCTGCCGGAGTTGCAGCGATTCGATCCGGTGATGAACTGGAATTAATCTGGCCGGATAAAATCAAAGCTACATTCCGAGTAGCTTAAGCTAGCTTTAGTTGAGCTGATTTTGCATTATTCAGGCGCAATTTTTCATTGCGCCTGAATGCTTTGAGTAAATGATTTTTTAAAATCAACAGATAAGTTTCTTGATAATATTGCTATACCGTAGTGTCTAACAGTAACCGCACCCTTTATAATAACTTAATTTGAAAATTGAAATCTTTTTATGCCAAGCAAACCGTTGTCGCTCAGACTACCCTTTTGGTTAGTACTTTATTTTATCTTGTGGACGGTATTACCTTTTATGCTTTCCTCAAGTTATCCCTTAGATGTTCCTGAGGGTATTTACTGGGGACGTGAATGGCAATGGGGATATTATAAGCATCCGCCATTTTCAAGCTGGGTACTCTATTCTTTTTACTATACTTTTGGTCATATTGGTCCGTATATTTTAAGTCAATGTACGATAGCATTGAGTTTATGGCTGGCTTATTTGTTCGGCCGGCAATTGATGAGCAAAAGCAGGGCTTTTATCGGTGCATTATTTTTGCTGGCAATATTTTATTACACGTGGCCTTCTCTTGAATTCAATCACAATATAGCGCAAATGCCCGTATGGCTGGGTTTAATCTATATCTTTTATCTGGCTATTCGAGAAAATCGCTGGAAATACTGGTTATTGTTTGGTTTGCTGGCTGGTATTGGCATGCTGGTAAAATATACCGTTGCCTTACTGCTCTTAACTATGGTGTTATATTCATTGTGTACACCGAACCGACGGTTATGGCTGACACCAAAGCCGTGGCTGGCAATTTTGCTTGCTATGATTGTGTTTGCTCCGAATGTATACTGGCTGATAGAGCATAACTGGTTACCACTGACTTATGCTTCAGCACGCTCAGCTGAAGATGCAAACCGTAACGGGCATCTGGCGGCTCTGGGCTATTTCGGCACTCAGCTACTTAATCATTTACCTATTTTATTTATTTTGCTGTTTACCCGTACACGATTGAGTTTACGTCCGTCTGTTCAGGTATTGCGTCAGCGTGACTGGTATTTTCTTTTATGGATGGGATTAGTTCCTACGCTGATACTTGTATTTGCCGGACTGATTTTTGGACTCGGATTACGTGATATGTGGGGTATGCCGATGTGGGGCTTATCCGGACTCATAATCGTGTCTCTGATTCCCGAACCGGTATTTATATCTAAAGATAAATCTTTGCTGAAAGGTATAGCAGTCTGGGCGCTTATTGTTACCATATTGATGGCTGTTTATGTAGGATTCGGAGCCAGAATACGTCATAAACCTTCTCGGATGGACTGGCCTCAGGCTGCACTGGCCAAACAGGCTGATGATCAATGGCAGGAGTTGTCTTCTTGTAAGCTTGATAGTGTGACTGGTTCAGACTGGGTAGTATTGCTGGTAGCTTCCTATTCAAAATTTGCTCCATCAGTCATGGTTTCCGGTAATTCCGCTTATTCTCCATGGATGAGCAATAGTCGTTTACAGCAGCAAGGTACGCTGGCATTATGGCCTGCTGATGAACATCCTCAGACACCATGGTTAGAACCTTTAGCCCATCATTCTGAGCTGGTTGTAAAACAGGGTGAGTGGATAGTTCGATGGAATAAATTACCCGATCGAGAGCCTCTTAAGGTAGTCTGGCAGGCATACATACCGAAAAAATGTTTAAAACAACAATGATTTTTTATATTTATTTAAAATTAAAAATGATTAATAATACATTTGGATTATCTCAGTTTGCTATTAGGCTGAGAGGTAAATGATATGGATAAAGTTAGCACTGGTTTAAGTATTATTTTGCCGGTATATAATGATGCAGCAGCTATAAATCGCTTTTTGCCTGAACTGTTTGTTTTTACCAGTAGGCAGCAACAGAACTGTGAAATTATTTTAGTAGATGATGGTAGTAAAGATCATCTGACCACATTATTTGAAACGTTTCGACAGCAATTACCAAGTAATACAGCATTGAGGCTGATACAATTTTCGCGTAATTTTGGTAAGGAAGCTGCACTTACGGCCGGATTAGCGCAATCTCAGGGTGAACTGGTTACCATGATGGATGCTGACGGGCAGCATCCGGTTTCAGTACTGGAACAAATGCTTGAATTAATTCAGACCAATAATGTGGATGTGGTGGCTGCCGTACAGGCTTCACGTGAACATGAAGGCTTATTAACCCGGATATTGAAAAATGGCTTTTACCATTTTATGCAGGATACTCACCGGTATGAGCTGACACCTAATGCCGGTGATTTCAGACTGATGAAACGTTGTGTTGTTGAAGCTTTACTCAAGTTACCTGAGCGACAGCGGTTTATGAAAGGGTTGTATGCATGGGTAGGATTTTCTACCATCTATATACCTTTTCAAGCTTCTGAACGGCAGGCAGGCAAGAGTAAATTTAATTATTTCAGCCTGTTTGAGCTGGCTTTAATAGGCATTACTTCGTTTTCCCAGCGTCCATTACGCTGGATTTCCAGAATGGGAATGATTATTTCATTCCTGTCGATTGTCTATGGATTGTATATTGTTGCTGATACTCTGTTTTTTGGCAAAGATCTTGCTGGCTGGCCGACGCTGGCAGCCGGAATTATGTTTTCTGCCGGGATTCAGCTCGTTTGTCTTGGTGTAATTGGAGAATATATCGGTCGTATTTATGAAGAAGTAAAACAGCGACCGCTTTATCTGGTAGACAAAGTGTGGGACAGTCGCGAAAAATAATGAAATCTGTATCTGCACAGGGCATATGGTTTACGCTGGTAGGAGGAGCAGCTGCTGCTATGCATTTTTTTTGTTTGGTGGTGTTAGTTCAATATGCTCACTTTTTACCGGTTTTGGCCAATCCTCTGGCTTTTCTTTGTGCTTTTGTTATCAGTTTTACCGGTCATTATTACCTTACATTCAGTCTGACGCGACATACATGGTTTCAGGCTCTCTGGCGCTGGTTATTCAGCTCTATAACCGGTTTTATGATAAACCAGATTTTATTTGTGGCAGGTATACACTGGTTTGGAAATCAGGCCTATTGGTGGTTATGGTTTATTGTTACGCTGATAGTGACAGTTTTATCTTTTATACTGGGTAAATTCTGGGCATTTAATGAAAAGGCACACAATGAAACCAGTAATGATTAATGTAGATGATCTGGGTTTATCTGCAGCTGTAAATGAAGCTGTACTTCGTCTATCTGAGATGGGACGCATACAGGCAAGCAGCTTTATGAGTCTGGGTACCATTGCTTCAGATGAAGTTGCAGAATTGAAAAAGCAGCATACTGATATTGGTTTGCATCTGGATTTCACCGGATTTGCCGGGTTGGGTACGCTGAAACAGGTACTAATTAAATCTTACCTGCATGCATGGCCGGAAAAAATTTTACAAGATATTATTAATCGCCAGCTGGATGCTTTTGAAGATAAAATTGGTGACATACCTGTTTTTATCGATGGCCATCAGCATGTACATCAGTTCCCGCAGATACGCTCTGTACTACTAAATATAATCTTGCAGCGTTATGGAAATACAATAGCTGTACGCAGCACAAAAACTTCTCAGAAAGATATCAAGGCAAAATTAATTCATACCCTTGGTGGTCAAGCTCTCGACAGCGCTTTAGATGCGGCTAATATTACGCACAATCATTTCTTTGCAGGTATCTATAACTTTAACGCCAATTTAAAAATTTTACAGCATAAATGGAATAACTGGCTTAGCATGTCTGCTGAACATTCATTGTTGATAATGTGCCATCCGGCAGTATCTTCAAAGCACTGGAATGATGAAATTAAAAATGCGCGCGAATACGAATGGCAATGGTTACAAAGTGAAGCATTTGCGCAATGCTGGCAGCAACATGATTGTTATGGCGTTAACTGGCATAATTTTAAACAATAGCTTTATTTTATACGCCAAAAAAGAGTAATACATAATAATGAACTTAATCACGAAGATTTACAGTATACTTGCATTTTTTAGCCGTATTCATTAGAAAATCAGTCAGCACGTTTACGATTTATCAAGTACACTATCTGTATTGCATTACATCTGGATCATTGGAAATCAGATCGCAGCGAGTATTTAAGGATCGTTATGATCATATTTGAAAATATAAAAAAAACTTATATCAAAAATAAACAGCAGGTTCATGCCCTGAATGATATTAACCTTACAGTTGATACAGGTGATATCTATGGGCTGATTGGGTGGAGTGGCGCAGGTAAAAGCAGTTTAATTCGTCTGGTTAACCAGCTGGAAAAACCAACATCCGGTACGGTTACTGTTGACGGTGTAGATTTAAACAAACTGGATACCAAGGCTCAGCGTGAGCATAAGAAAAAAATCGGCATGATTTTTCAGCATTTTAATTTACTGGAATCTAAAACGGTTGCTCAGAATATTGCAATTCCATTAGTTTTACAGGGATTAAAACGTGATGAGATAGAGCACAGAGTCGATGCTATGTTGTCGTATGTTGATCTGGCAGGTAAAAAGCAAAGTTATCCCAGCCAGTTATCCGGTGGTCAAAAACAGCGTGTCGGGATTGCCCGTGCTCTGATTACAGAACCAACAATATTATTATGTGATGAGGCTACTTCCGCATTAGACCCTCAGACTACTTTATCTATTCTGAAACTATTAAAACAAATTAACAGCGAACGCAATATCACTATTTTACTGGTTACTCATGAAATGGAAGTGATTAGCTCCATTTGTAATAAAGTAGCGGTGATGGAAAAGGGGCAGGTAATTGAGAAAGGAACTGTACTTGATATTTTTTCCGCCCCTCAGCAAGAGACAACGAAAAAATTTGTCAGCACAGTAATCAATGCAAAAATACCCGAAGCAGTGTTGGATAGTCTGGTTGAACAGGAAAATATATTCAGGTTGGAATTTTTAGGTAATTCAGCCAGAGAACCAGTGGTTAATGAGCTTATTTTAAAACAACTGGTGGAAATTAACATACTTTTTGCCAATATGCGCGAAATAGGCGGAGTAGTGCTGGGAAGTATGTTTATCCAGATGAATGGTATTGAGACAGATGTAGAAAAAGCGTTGGCATTTTTGCAGGACAGAGGCGTTCGAGTGGAAAGAGGTGGTGTATGAATCAGTGGTTAGATACCTCATTAACTGCTGACCAGTTTGGTACGGCAATATTGCAAACTTTTAATATGGTCAGTATCTCATTTGTTCTGGGATCGATACTGGGAACAGCCTTAGGTGTACTGTTATTGCTTACCCGTCAGGGAGGCGTATGGCCAAAGCCGATACTATATAATTTACTCAATATAATTATTAATATTATTCGCTCATTACCTTTTATCATTTTGCTGATTTGTGTGTTACCGATAGCCAGTCTTGCTATCCATACATCTATTGGTACCAAGGCAATGATCATACCGTTGATTATTTTTGTTTCGCCTTATATTGCCCGGTTAATTGAAAATTCCTTATTAAGCGTACCGGCAGGTATTATCGAAGCAGCTCAGTCAATGGGCGCAACCAATTTTCAGATTATTCGCTATTTTATTTTACCTGAAGCTATGCCCTCTATTTTGCTGGCCTTAACCACAGCTCTTATCGGATTAATTGATGCTACAGCTATGTCTGGTACAGTTGGTGGCGGAGGCATCGGTGATTTAGCTGTTAATTACGGATATCAGCGATTTGATTATGTAATTATGATTGTTACAGTTGTCGTTCTGGTATTAATTGTTCAAATTATTCAGACCTTGGGTAACTGGCTCGCAGCTAAGGCCAAAAAAAATTAACTTTTTATTTATTAAAAACGGCTTATTTTAAGCCGTTTTTAATGTCTGCATGTATATAAATTTCTTATCTTTGGTTATAAGCAGTCAGTCTTTTAATATTCATATGCAATGATTAGACTACCCAGCTATATTATATTTTTTCCATAAGCCAATTAATCTTTAATTCACATAAATAAAACGTACTTGCTGTTATGTGAATTAAAAATATGAAATTGACTATCATCGGAGCCAATAGCATGAAGTTTTTTAAGCAAATTATTATTTTAATTACTGCCTGTCTGATACTGGGAGCCTGTCAGCAGGATAAAACCAGTAATAAACAGATTATTGTCGGCACTTCACCCGGCCCCTATAGCCAGCTTTTTCTTGATGCAGTAAAACCTATTCTGGAAAAACAGGGATATCAAATTAAACAAGTTGATTTTTCTGATTTAATGCAGGCTGATATCGCTTTACAGCAAGGCAGTATTGACGTAAATGTTGATCAGCATACTGCTTATATGGATGCATTTAATCAGAATAAAAAAGCCAATCTGATTGCTTTAACTCATATTCCTACTGTGCCAACAGCAATTTATTCTAAACGCCATACAAACTTGCAGGCAATAAAAAAGGGAAGTGCTATTGCAGTACCAAACGATCCGGCAAATGCTGCACGAGCCTATCGTCTGCTGGCAAAAGCTGGCTGGATTACCCTTAAGCCTTCAACCAATCCTGGAATGATCTCTAAAAATGATATCAAGACAAATCCTTATGAATTGAATATCACAGAGCTGGATCCGGGTAATATTCCGCGTACTTTATCAGATTTTGATTATTCAGTTATACCGGGAAGCAGGGCATACGCAGCCAAAATTAACCCTGATCTTGCCCTGTTACAGGAAGATATTATTCCTTCATTTGAGTTAGTTGTAGCGGTAAGAGCCGATAATGCACCAAAAGCATGGGCACAGGCTGTGAAATCAGCTTATAGCTCAGCAGAATTCAAACAGTATATGCAAACACACAATACTAAAAATTACTGGTATGTGCCGAAAGAAAATAACTGAAACAGATGTACAGTTATAAAGAAACTGCCTTTAGACAAAAGGCAGTTTTAATTATGTGCCGTGAATTATAGCTTATGCTGCAAAGCGTTTTTCTACTTCATTCCAGTTAACGATTTCCCAGAAATTACTTAAGTAATTCGGACGGCTGTTGCGATAGTCAATATAATATGCATGTTCCCAGACATCGCATGTCAGTAAAGGAGTGTTGTCAGTGGTCAGTGGTGTGGCTGCATTACTTGTAGAAACCAGATCAAGATTACCGTCTGGTGTTTTTACCAGCCAGGCCCAGCCTGAACCGAAAGTACCAGCAGCAACTTTATCGAACGCTTCTTTGAATGCATTAAAATTGCCCCATTTCGCATTGATAGCGTTTGCCAGAGCACCATTTTCAGTTAATGCCGCACCTTTAGGTGTAAAGCCAAACCAGTAAAATGTATGATTCCATGTTTGAGCTGCATTATTAAATAACCCGCCCGAAGATTTTCTGACAATTTCTTCCAAAGGCATATTCTCAAACTCTGTTCCCTTAATTTGATTATTCATATTGGTGATATAGGTCTGATGATGTTTGCCATAATGATATTCCATTGTTTCTTTTGAAATATGTGGTGCCAGAGCATCAAGGGAGTATGGTAGTACTGGTAATTTATGTTCCATGGTTGCGATTCCTTCTGATAGAGTGAGTATTGCGTTTTTTGCAGTGAGCTCGATGTAGAGTTATATAAGATATATTTGCAAATATATAGAACATTTAACTCACTTTAAACCATTATATGGTTCGTTAATATTGTAATACACAGCCCTTATTACCCGCAAATAAGCAGTCACTTAATGGTAAAATTAAAAAAGTTGTTAAAAAAGTCAGAAGACATGGAAGAAAACGATATCAGTGCAGAAGAAACAAATCAGTTAGCTATGCCGCCGCATTCGATGGAAGCAGAACAGTCGGTTTTAGGCGGGCTGATGCTCGAAAACAGTGCATGGGACAGAATTGCAGATTTAATTGATGAAGACGACTTCTATCGTCATGAGCATCGCCTTATATTCAGAGCAATTAAAGCATTAGTAGAGCTCTCACGTCCGGCGGATGTGATAACAGTACAGGAAGAGCTGCAAAAGAGAGAAGAGCTTGAAACGGCCGGTGGTCTGGAATATTTAATAACACTGGCACAAAATACCCCTTCAGCAGCAAATATACGGCGTTATGGAGAAATCGTTCGTGAACGTTCCATAATGCGCCAGCTGGCTCAAGTAGGAACGCAAATTGCCCGTTCGGCTTATAATCCTCAGGGAAAAGATGCTGCACAAATGCTGGATGAAGCTGAAAACAGCGTTTTTCAGATTGCTGAATCAACTGCACGATCAAAACAGGGTTTCCTGACAATGCCGGTACTGCTGAAAGAAGTTGTGGCACGAATTGACTACTTGTACTCGCGTGATAACAAAAACGATGTAACTGGTGTTTCAACCGGTTTTATTGATCTTGATAAAAAGACATCAGGTCTGCAACCGGGAGACCTGATTATTGTTGCAGGCCGCCCATCTATGGGTAAAACAGCTTTTTCACTAAATATTGCAGAGCATGTCGCTATTGCAGAAAAATTACCGGTAGCTGTTTTTTCAATGGAAATGGGTGGTGCTCAACTGGTATTGCGAATGCTTGGTTCAGTAGGCCGTGTCGATCAGAGTGTTCTGAAAACCGGACAATTGCAGGATGAGCATTGGGGTAAACTCAATGATGCAGTAGTCAAGCTCACAGAAGCCCCAATGTTTATTGATGAAACTCCCGGATTAACAGCATTGGAAGTGCGTGCCCGCGCTCGCAGACTGGCACGTCAGCAAGGCGGTAAACTGGGATTAATTGTGCTGGATTATCTGCAATTAATGTCTGGTTCTGGCCGCTCAGATAATCGGGCTTCTGAGCTGGGTGAGATTTCACGATCTTTAAAATCATTGGCTAAAGAACTTCAGGTTCCCATAATTGCTTTGTCACAACTATCCCGTACGGTGGAGCAACGTACCGATAAACGACCTATGATGTCAGATTTACGTGAATCCGGAGCTATCGAACAGGATGCTGATCTTATTATGTTTATGTATCGTGATGAGTACTATCATCCAGACAGTCAGTTTAAAGGATTGGCAGAATGTATTATTGGTAAACACCGTAATGGTCCGACCGGAAAAGTTCATCTTACCTTTCAAGGGCAGTTTACAAAATTTGATAATGCGGCCATGCCTGATGGTTATTTTGATGAATAAAAGTCACTTATTTATTATATTAGTAGTCTAAATCATATGTTTTGATGTAAAATTAATTTAAAATAAGTGTATATTAACTTGTGTCCGGCTTATTAGAATTAAGGTTAGAAAATGGCTTTATCTAAACCAACAAATGCTGGTTTTACTTTATTTGAACTGTTAATTGTCATTGCTATTACTGCCATACTGGCTGCAATAGCATTACCGGCTATGAACAGATTGGTTGCATCACACAGGACAAATAACCGAGCAGATCAGATGCTTGCAATGTTTCAGTTTGCAAGAGCTGAAGCTATTCGTACCAACAAACCCGTATTAATTTGTCCTACTGTAATCAGAAATGGTACAGGTACAACTAATGTATGTAGTGAATTTGAGAAATATGCCGATGGTACCGGATGGGGAGGCTTTCTTGCATTTAATGATAACGATCTAGATGGAACATTTACAAGCACTGATACACCTGTGCGAACTGTTGCGATAAATCAGAACACAAATAAAATCAAAGTAAAACTTAACTGGGGAGTATGTAAAAATAATACAAATAATTGTACCGATGAAATCACAGATTCAAATATGCTTGCATTTATGCCGAATGGACAATTCGGTCTAGGTTATGGTGCTGATTCTACTAAATGGACAATAGGGACTTCCAATGTAGCTATAGAAATATTTGATGCCGATTACGAAGATATTAGACGTCGCATTGTTATTTCACCTAGCGGCAGACCAATAGTATGTTATGGTAATTCTAAAAATGGTTCTGTTTCTGCTTCTACACTTTGTAGTGCAAGCCTAAAATAGAGTATATCAAGGAATTATATGGATAAGTATATGTGCCGGTATATTTCAGTCAGGATATTATATTCATCAAATAAATTTCAGCGTCAGAATGGATCTACAATCATTGAAGCTATTGTGGCCATGTTTGTCTTGTCATTTGGTGTACTTGCATTAATGCTGGCTCAGATCACTGCAGTTCATACATCTGTAAATGCAGCGAATCAGGGAGAGGTAACCAGAGCAGTACAAAATTACATTGAACTGATGAATTCTCAACCAAAAATTTCTTTAGAAGTAACAGAAGATGCGCAAAAAAATAAGATATTTACTTTAAAAAAGGATTTTTCAGATTTTAACAATAAAAATTGTTCAGCTCTCCTCAATATTAATTTAACAAATGCTAAGGTAAAAAGCTGTGTAATTAAAGATGGTCAGATTACTGTAACCTGGTGGGGGCAGATTCTTAATAAGGATGATGATAACAATGATGATAACAATTTAAATAATAAAAATCTATTTTCGTATTCCCTGACAGCAGGTCAGTCATGAACACAACAGACAAAAATACAAAGATTGATCCAATAATGAAAATAGTTAAAATCACTAATTTAAGACAAATTCCACGCCGGCAGGAAGGATTCAGTCTGGTCGAACTGATGGTGGCATCTGCAATCAGCATAATTGTTTTAATGGCTGCCAGCTCTACATTTTTAACAACGTATAAATTAAAAGAACAGGTTAAAACACGTATCAGCTATGAACAAGATGTGCGTAATGCAGCAAATGTAATTCGTAGTGATATGCGGCAGTTAGCTGATTTTAGTTGTATGAATCCTCCATCGACATCTCAATTAAACTCTATATTCGAAAATGCATTTAGCGGGAAAAATAAACAGTTTTTATCAACTGAGTTACCAACCGCATCTTCTAGTATTGCTGTAATACCGGTAACAGGCAGCAAGCCTTTAGTGTTAACTTATGTAAGTGATAAGTTAGTCAATAGTATTTTGTCTTCGGAATGTGATACTAATATAGATGATAAAGACATAAGCGGTGCAGTTTATATAGTCGGAACCACAACATTTGATCCTGATCCGGGATTTTATCGAGTAAATTATTCTAATAAAACATTTAGCGCCCCACAATTGATAGTGAGAAATGTCACTGCTGTAAATTATCATTTTGATTATGATAATCATACTGTAAATGATTGCCCCAGTGCTGCCAGTGCTGCCAGTGCTGCCAGCAGCACATCATCTCCGCCTTTGAAAGCCAATGTAACACGTACAACTGATCTTGATTTCAAGTATGAAAAGCCACCTGTTTTAATTGGAGTAACCCTGACAGTAAGACCTAATGGAACAAATGATAATACAACTATCAATTATGAAATTAATGCCTCTGTACGACAAGGTGAAGTTTGTGTAAGTAGCAAAATTTAATTTTATAGACCAATTACTCTGGAAATCGTTGCAGACATGAAAATTAAAAATAAAACCTTACAATCCAGGCAGTCTGGTTTTGCATTATTTTTGGTGCTGATTATGATGATAGTTATTGCTTTTCTTGTAGTAGTAACTATGCAAAGTACATCGATGGATACGCGAACCAGCGCTAATGATAGTGATCATCAGCTTGCATTTCAAAACGCACAGCTTGGTCTGGCTGATGCTGAAAAGAAAATTAGAGAATGGCCTGGTTTAAAGACAACACAGGAATTTAAATGTAATTGCAAAGAAGGATTATGTGCAGCAAAAGGAATAGATCCGGCAAAAGTAAAAAGCAAAATAGCTACAGTTGAATCCTGTACTGATTTAAAGGATGTTTGGAAACGGTCTAATGTATTTACAGATATAGAAGGTAGTGATCCATCATTCAAATATCCGGATAATCCAGATAAAAAGGCCGAGTACCGTTATGTAATTGAATATTTAGGACCTGATACTAAAGCGGGAGTAGGGTATTATATATTTCGAATTACTGCAAAAGGCTGGGGACAAAATGCTTCAACTTCAAGTATTATTGAAGAAACTATTCAAGCCGCTTTATATGATTATTAATATAAAGATTTATATTTGGAAAAATGCATGAAAAAATATCAAAATGGTTTTACTTTGATTGAGCTGATGGTGGTAATTGCAATTATAGGGATTTTGGCTGCCTTAGCTATACCGGTTTATAGTAGCTATATTGAGAAAGCAGATTTAACAGATGCTACCACTACACTGGCCAATATCAATCAGGATGTAGCACAAACAAAACTAAAACTATTTAATAGAAATTTACTAAAAAATGATCTTGATTTATCAATAAAAAATCAACTGACCAAAAATGGTAATGTAGACAAAAAATATGAAATCGGAAGTATATGTAATACAACTGATGATTGCACAAATTTTCATTTATATGCAGAACCCAAAAATGGTGTTCATTTAAAAAAATCAGTTTGGATGAGTAATGGCTCTAGTACTTACATTTGTAATACAAAATCTGTAAAAAGTATTACAGATCCATCTCAAAATTCTTTGTGTAGCAGGCAATAAGCATTTATATTATGAAACACTATTAAGTTAAATCTGAATTCATATAATTGATTTATTTAAAATAATATTTAATTCAAATAGTTTTTCTATTAAGTACTAATTTGATAGTTTTAACGCAAACAATTATTAATCCAGTTCTGTCTTTGCTGCTGATTTAAAACTTGCAAAAACTCATATTGTACTTTTAATTCATCTATATCTTGTTGTATACGAGGCATATAATAGTTCAACACATAGCGTTTGGCTTCAGTTTCATCAAATTTTGGTTTCATCAGGATCTGTGTTAATTGCTCACTTTTACGTTTATTGTTTGCGGTATGCTGTAAATTAGTGTCCTGATTTCGTTTGTACTGCATTCTGATAAGCCTAAGCCTTGTTTTTTGCATTTGAGTTAATTCAAGCTTGCGTAAGTCACAATTAATCTGACCCGAGGCAAAAGTAGAAAAAGTAAATGTTAATAAGACAAAACCGGCACAATAGCGGGCTATTTTTTGCCAGTATGAAAATATCATTTTGTTCTCCCTTTGATTTCTATCAGTTATTATGAGTATACTTCAATAGCAGTCAAACACATATAATGGTAGTAAACTTGCGTAAATAATATAATTTATTATAGATAATATTTTAATATGAATAAGTTAACGAAACCGGATTATTATATTGCCCCTAGTATCTTATCTGCAGATCTTGCCTGTCTGGGTAATGAAATTGCTTCCGTAATTAACAGTGGAGCAGACTGGATTCACTTTGATGTTATGGATAATCATTATGTGCCAAATCTAACCTTTGGTCCTATGGTTTGTCAGGCAATAAAACCATATGCTTCTGTTCCCATTGATGTGCATTTAATGGTAGAACCAGTTGATGAGATGATTAATGCTTTTGCAAAAGCCGGTGCGGATATTATTACTTTTCACCCCGAAGCAAGTAAGCATGTAGATAGAAGCTTAAATCTGATAAAAACTGCCGAGTGTCAGGCAGGGGTAGTATTAAATCCGTCTACACCAATAAGTGTATTGGAAGAAATATTAGATAAAGTAGATGTCATATTACTGATGTCGGTTAATCCTGGTTTTGGCGGGCAGAGCTTTATTCCTTCCACGCTGAAAAAAATTCGTAAGGTTAGGGCAATAATTGATGAATATATTCGTGAAAGTAAAAGATCTATCCGGTTAGAAGTGGATGGCGGAATAAAAATTGATAATATTGCTCAGATAGCAGCAGCAGGAGCTGACACATTTGTTGCAGGTTCTGCAATTTTTGGTCATAACGATTATTCTAAGCAGATTTCTGCTATGCGTACACAATTAGCTGAAATAAAATAAATTATTTATTTGGAATTTAATTAATATGTTAATATTATGATATATTCTGTCATAAAAAAATAGTTTTTATTGTTAATTTTTAAAAAGGTAGCCTGATAAATTTCAGACTACCTTTTATTATTAATTCAGGTATTTCAAACAGAGTATTCAATTAATGAGCTTCATCCCAGTTATGCCCGTATCCGACATCAGCAATTAATGGAACTTTTAATTTAGCCACATTTGCCATTAATTGAGGCAAATGTGTTTGTACAGATGACAACTCATATTCAGGTACCTGTAATACCAGCTCATCATGTACCTGCATAATCAATTTGGTTTGCATTTTTTCCTGATCAAGCCATTTATATACAGCAATCATGGCTCGTTTAATTAAATCAGATGCCGTCCCTTGCATCGGAGCATTTATCGCAGCTCTGAATGCTCCGGCGCGTTCGTTAGCATTTGTGCTTTTTAAACCAGGCAGATAAAGACGACGTCCGAATAAGGTTTCTACATACCCATGCTGTAATGCTTGTTCTTTAGTTTTTTCCATATATTCGTGTACACCCGGATATCTGTTAAAGTAACGTGATATAAAGTGTTGCGCAGCCTGCAATTCAATTCCTAATGATTTGGCCAGGCCATATTCACTCATACCATAGATTAAACCAAAGTTAATGGTTTTAGCATAACGGCGTTGTTCTGAGGTTATTTGTTCCTGATTTGTCGCAAAAATTTCTGCTGCGGTACGCTTATGAATGTCCTCATCATGCTGAAAGGCATCAATTAAGGTAGAATCATTAGAAAGATGAGCCATAATCCTTAGCTCAATCTGAGAGTAATCCGCAGAAACAATAAACTGGTCGGGTGGGGCGATAAAACTTTTACGAATACGCCGTCCTTCTTCAGTACGTACCGGAATATTCTGTAAATTTGGATTATTACTGGCCAGACGACCTGTAATAGCGACAGCCTGAGCATAGGTAGTATGTACACGACCGGTATTCGGATTAATTAGTTGCGGTAATTTATCTGTATAAGTGGATTTTAATTTAGCCAGACTACGTGTTTGTAAAATAAGCTTGGGTAGGGGATAATCTGCTGCAAGCTTTTCCAGCACGGTTTCATTGGTAGAAATACCTCCGGATGAAGTTTTTTTCAGGCCGGAAGTAGGAATTCCCATTTTTTCAAACAGAATAGACTGAAGCTGTTTGGGTGAGTTTAAATTAAAAGGCTGTCCTGCCAGTTGATATGCCTGTTCTTCGAGTCGAACCAATTCAGTACCAAGTTCATGGCTTTGCTGAGCCAGTTCCTGACGATCTATTAGCACTCCGCTGCGCTCCATATTATAAAGTATGTTCTCTACAGGGATTTCGAGATTACGATACAACTCAAGTTGCGCTGTATCCATCTGTTTTCTTAGTAAAATTTCAAGGCGAAAACAAACATCCGCATCTTCTGCTGCGTAATTAACGGCATCTTCAAGTCCGACATCAGCAAAACTGATTTGTTTTGCTCCTTTGCCACATAAATCTTCATAATGAATAGTTTGCCAGTTCAGATGACGAAGTGCCAATTCATCAAGACTATGGCCTAAATGGCTTTCAATTATATAAGAAGCCAGCATTGAGTCACCGGTAATTCCCTGTAAATTAATCTTATAGTTAGCCAGAACATGTTGATCATATTTAATATTTTGACCAATTTTTTCGGGTATATCTGCTTCCAGATAAGGTTTCAGTGTAGCAAGCACAGTTTCAATAGGTAATTGCTCACTAATTACTGCCGGGCTGTGTCCGACAGGTATATAAAATGCTATTCCTGGCTCTAGAGCGATACTGATACCGACAAGATGCGCATTCATCGCATCCAGGCTATCTGTTTCTGTATCCAGAGCAATAACTTTAGCGTTGTCTAATTGTTGTTGTAATTTATTTAATTGTTCAATTGTGGTAATAGCTGAATAGTTTTTGGGTATATTTCGGATTTGTTCAGTTTCTGCTGTATTTTCTATAATTTTAGTATCAGTATTATCATCATCGGTTTCAATATCACTAAACAGCTCATTAGCAGGCTGAGAAGTTTCATTCGTATTCTCGTGACAATGATTTTGTGCTTCTTTTAACCAGCTTTTGAAACCAAGTTGCTTGAATTGTGAAATTAATTCTGTCCAATTTGGAGTTTTTCGCTGTAAATCTTCAATTCCGTGCGGTAACTCATGACGTAAATCTACATCAGTTTTGATAGTAATTAATTGATAGGACAGGGGTAATTTTGATGATGTAATTCTGAGATTTTCACCAACTTTACCTTTAATTTCATTAGCATGTTCAATAATATTTTGTAATGAACCATATTCCTGCAGCCATTTTACCGCAGTTTTAGGACCACATTTTTCCACACCGGGTACATTATCGACTTTATCACCAATCAGACTAAGATAGTCTATTATCTGGTGTGGTTTTACGCCAAATTTATTAATTACACCTTCTATATCAAGTTTTTCATTGTTCATGGTATTAACAAGCGTAATTTGGCTGTTAACCAGCTGAGCCATGTCTTTATCACCAGTAGAAATAATAACCTGATAACCGTCTTGTTCTGCTGAATGAGCTAAAGTACCAATTACATCATCTGCCTCAACACCTTTGACAGATAAGACCGGCCAGCCCATTAATTTCACTAATTCTGGTAACGCTTCAGCTTGTGGTCTAAGTTCTTCTGGCATAGGCGGACGATTAGCTTTATATTCAGGATAAAGCTGATGGCGAAAATTTTCGCCTTTAGCATCAAATATACAACAAGCATAATCATGTGGTGTATCTAAGCGCAAACGCCGTAACATATTTAGTACGCCATATAAAGCCCCTGTTGGCATACCTGTTGGACTGGTTAATGGCGCAAGAGCATGAAATGCTCGATATAAATAAGATGAACCGTCTACCAGTAATAGTTTTTTTTGCATAATTATTCCAGAAATATCAATTCTTACTTACACATTCATTATTAGAAGCAAGAAACAGATGTTAGATATAAAGCCTCAATAAATTTGTATTTTACGATAAAAATATCATCAGTAATTTAAAACTATGATTGAATTAGCCAAGTATTATTGAACGAAGCTTTAAACAGATTTAATTTCGCATAATATATATTATGTTAAATTTTATTATTGCATAAGGAAATCAAATTTTACACCTTTTACTTGTGCCTCCACTATTGGATTAAAATAATTACGTGATAAATATGCCTTGGTATATCTGATGCATCACATATTAAAGTTGAAAATAATAAACAACAGCTATACAAAATTTTTAATTTCGCTTTTACCATTTTAATCCCCATTATTCAAATCAGATATTTTTTATTCAAATATTCTATATATCAAATTTAATATCATATCCTTAACTTGCTTTTCTTTTTCGCTGTAATCAGAAAATTAAATTTTTATTTTTTACTTTAGCTTAAGCCAATTATTTTTTACCTTGTCTTGTGGATGTGAAATCATTTTTCTTGCAAGAGCATCAAGCTCTTTACTGTGATAAAGGTCTAAACATTTCAAAAAATCAAATTTGATACCTTTTACCTCTTACCTCTGCTTCGGCCAGCGGGTTAAAATAATTACGCGAAAGATATGTATTAACTATTTTTATTACAGCTCTTGGACTTTTCTCAAGATCAAAATACGTCCATTCGAATAATGCACTTTCACTACTTCCTGCATCTCTAGCTGCATTCTCATCATCTTTATAAGCTTTGGCTACACAATGAGCTAAAACCATATCCTTATAGTTTTCTATAAAGGTACGATTTACACCTTCGGGAGTCATAGAATTAGAGTTAAGATTAGATGCATTACAGATTAATGGAAATAATAATATGCAACCACATAATATTTGTAATTTAAGCATTTTCATTTTAATCCCCTTATTTAAATCAGATATTTTTGTTTTTTTATTCAAATAGTTTAATACATCATTTAATATCCTTGACTAGCTTTTCTTTGTGGATAAGAGATAACTTTTCTGGCAAGTTTATCAAGCTCTTTACTAGGATAAAGATTTAAATATTTAAAAATCTAATATCTTTATTTAATTTTTATTTCTTTCTATTTAAGTCCCTATAATAATTACGACTTGAACTTTTGTAAGTTTCATTTGGATCATAAACTATTTCTTTTGCTAATCTCTTCAAATCCTTACTATGATAAAGATCAAGACACTTTAAATAATCATATTTTACTTCTTTGTCAAATTCAGCATATGGATTAAAATAATCACGTGAGAGATACTTATCTATTAAATTGTGCACAGCCTTAGTTTCGTTTAAATCGAAGTATGCCCAATCAATTAATGCACTCGCACTACTACCGGCATCGCTTGACGCTGATTTGTCACCACGATATGCCTTAGCTATACAACGTCCTAAAACTATATCTTTAAAATTTTGTAAGTTTGTACGTTTATATGCTTCAGGTGACACGGCATTTACATGAAGTTCTGATGCAGTACATATTAAGGGCGATAATAATAAACAGTAACTATATAAAATTATTAACTTAAATTTACTCATCGTAACTCCCAAAAATGTGCTTTAGAAGTTTTGTATCCTTGAGAACAAAAATAACAATGATCGTAACATGATGCTGCCGTACGCGTTCCATCAATTAATTGTGCTCCTTTAATTAAGGTAGCATGACCAGTAGCATCTGAAAAATCAGTCTCAAATATAATTAAGCCTTTTTTTCCTTCTACATCTTTTTCAGTAGGACGTTCTATTTTCATATCAGGTTTACCCCATTCATTTGTTAAAAAATTAATTAAATCTTTCACTCGATAATAAAACCAGAACTTTTTCTCATTAATAAAACCAGATACTGTTTGATCTTCTACATACTTTATTTTTAGACCACCTCTATTCAAAATATAACTCATACGAATAGCACAAGTATTTTTGAAGTCCCCAGAATTAATATTCGCAGCAACCATACCACCAATCTTTTCAGCTACCATTTTTAGTAGTGTTTCTATATCCCAGTTTGGGTTATAAATTTCACTAGAGTATTTTATGGCATCTTTGAAATGCGGACGTACGCCTTGCTGTGTTCCATTTACATTTTGGTGTCTGTTAACTTGTCGCAGTTTACCCACAGTAATCCCCTTCAAAGAATTTAAGTTTTTGAGTTTGAAAATTTGCTGCGATATCTGAATATACCAAACTTCAAATGTCGCAGCAATCTAACATATTATGGTTACATAAATTATTGTATGTTTAAATTAATTTTGTTTCCAGCGTTGCTGAGACTCACGAATAACACTTTTTGCTTCTTCTATATCTCCCCAATTTGTTACTTGGGTTGTGCCGGCCTTTTTTAAATCTTTATAATGGTTGAAATGAAACTCAATTTGTTTTATTAATTGTGCCGGTAGGTCGGCCAGTGTTTGAATTGCATTACCATTATTGCGATCGTCGGCCGGTACAACTACAATTTTGTCATCCACTTCACCATCATCAACAAATTTCATTACACCAATAATTCTGGCTTCCAGATAAATACCGGTAGTTAATGGCTGATCGGTAATGATTAATGCATCCAGTTCATCACCATCTTCATCCAGCGTTTGCGGTATAAACCCATAGTTGGTTGGTTTAGCAAAAATACCAGGTTCAACGCGATCGAGTTTCATGGTAGCCAGTTTTCTGTCCCATTCTATTTTATGGTTTGATCCGGCCGGAATTTCAACTACTACATTAATAATACCGCCGTCTACATTACCAGCATCCAGAATCTGATTAAAATCTGCCATAATTAAATGTCCTGCTTTAAAGTTTAAGTAGGCGTATTGTAAACAATGGCTTTTTGTTTGCCCATATTTTATTTAAATTTTACCGGGTAAAAAACAATTCATAGCTATTCGTATTCGAAAGTTTTTACTAAAAGGCAAACTATGATTAAGTTTGCCTTTTGGATTAAAACTAGATTTTATAGCCGTTCAGTTCTTTAATTTTGCTTTCAGATTTTTTAATGACACAATTATCATAATTTATTTGAGTTTCAGTAAGATTCTGGGCTGTTGGTCTGGAAAGGCAATATTGGTTTACCTCATCAGACCACTGTTCAAATGTCTGATTCAGGTTCTGTTGTATATCTTCCGGAATTGTTGACCAGGTTAAATTCACTCTTTTTAATGCGTCAGTTGCCATTTTATCCATTTGAGCAGTTTTTTCCTGTTTAATATCAGCCAGAGAAGATGCCTGTTCATCAAGTAAACTTTGTGCCCGGCTATTTAACATCATGGTTTCGCAATACTGATTAGCTACCTGTTGTGCTAATGGTGTACTGTAACCTGATAAAGAACAATTAGCTGCTAATGCGGTGCTATCCCAATCTTTCTGTTCTTGCTGCACTGTTGCTTTGAAATCAGGATCAAGACCGGCCCATACAGAGCGTAAATTAGCTACTGCATTAGCACGCTCTTGCTGAAATTTAATCAATAGTTTATTAAGTTCTTCTGGCGTTTTTTTATTTAGATTCAAACCTGTTTCATCTGTGTCTGCTTCCGAGGTTGTATCACTGGGTTGCTGGGCATTCACTGTGATAACACTACTGGCCATACTGGCTGAAAGAGTACTCTGGTCATTAACAGGGGAGGTATTTGCTCTATTGCTGAAGAAAATAAAAAACATTGCTACAAGTATGATTATTCCAATCATGATAATTAAAATAATCTTGACACTGTTACTATGAGATTGCTGATTTTGAATCTGAGCAGGCTGTTCTATAAATACTGGGATTGATTCATCCTGAGATTCTACAGATTCTGGGAAGGATGTATTGGTATTTATAGGCTGTTGCTCTTTGTTTGATAAGAGTAAAGCTTTTTGTGCTTCATACTCTTCTTTAGTAATCGCTCCTTTTTCAAGCAAATCAAATAATGCTTCCAATTCTTCAGTTATTGAAGATTTATCCATACCCTAACCCTTTAATGCAGACTGTTAATATATAAAGGTTATAACATAAATTAAAGATTTATTTATAGCAAATTTTTATTTGTTTCTGGTATCCGGGTTTTAGTTTTACGATGATTTCTATCAAAAATAATATTATAACCAAACTATTTAAAGGTATTTAAATACTAATTTAATCAGTACAATAGTGCCTTTATTTTAAGGTAATAATATGAATGGCTTAAATGAACGCTTAAAAAAAGCGCGGTTAGAAAAAGGAATAAGTCAAAAGGAATTAGCAACCAGAATTGGCAGATCCCAGTCGGCAATTGCAGCCCTTGAATCAGGACGCAATAAAGAAAGTACAAGTATTGCAACAATTGCACAGGTACTTGGTGTCGACCCTGTATGGTTGGAAACTGGTAATGGACAAATGAAAAATGCTTATAAATCAGATGAAATGATTTATGAGAATCAAGCACGAAATGGATTTATTCAATTTAAGAAGATTGATTTATTCGCAGACTATGAAAACGAAATAAGATTGGTTGAAATTTCAGAAGAATGGGTCAGGAAAAACATAGGTAATGATTTTAAAAATACTTTTATAATTACTGCTCCAGATGATTCTATGTATCCAACTTTTTCTAATGGGGATTTGTTATTTGTAAATATTGCAATTAAATGTCATCGTGGCGATGGTGTATATCTGATTGCTACACCGAAGAGTCTGCTTGTTAAGCGTATACAAGCAACGATTTGCGGTGATTTAAAAATAATAAGTGATAACAAAAATTATGCTCAAGAAATCATTTCACCTGCAAAGCTGAAATCTATACATATTTATGGCAAGATTGAAGCTGCTTTTGCATTCAAAACTATGTAATTGAACTTTGTTAACCAAAAGGTTTGATTTAAGGTATAAATAGGCAAGCTAGCTCATGCAGAATAAAGTCTCGTTATATGAGCTAAAAGCAATGGTAAGATTGCAATCACTGGAAATGGTGCAGAAGTAAGCTTATCTGGATATTGATCATTTGCACGCACATGTAGCTAAGATTGGCAGCATCATGCAAATTGCATTACAAAAAAACGACAAAAATAGATACTCAATGGACTATTTATTAACACCTAAACAGCCATAGAATCTATTGAATATAATAAGTTAATTTGTGGTGGGTCGTCAGGGGATCGAACCCTGGACAAATGGATTAAGAGTCCACTGCTCTACCAACTGAGCTAACGACCCAATAGGATTGCTGATTATACGCGTCTTTACACTGAAGGGCAATATTTAATACGGTGGTGTATAAATATTGCCCTTAGTAAAATTTTGATAAATTGAGATTCAATAAATCGTTGATATTTATGCGCGTAATACGCTTAATCCGCCCAGATAAGGTTGTAAAGCCACTGGAATATTAATGCTTCCATCCTCATTCTGGTGATTTTCCAGTAATGCAACCAAAGCTCTGCCAACTGCCAGGCCTGAACCATTTAATGTATGTACCAGCTGATTTTTGCCGTCATTATCTTTAAATCTTGCTTGCATACGCCGTGCCTGGAAATCTTCGCAGTTTGAGCAGCTGGAAATTTCCCGATAAGTGTTTTGTGCAGGTACCCATACCTCCAAATCATAGGTTTTAGCGGCACTAAATCCCATATCACCTGTACAGAGAACAATTACCCGATATGGTAATTCCAAAAGCTGAAGAATTTTTTCGGCGTGACCAACCATTTCTTCCAGAGCAGCATAAGAATTTTCCGGTCGCTGAATCTGCACCATTTCTACTTTGTCAAACTGATGCTGCCGAATCAGCCCGCGAGTATCTTTACCGTAGGAACCGGCCTCAGAACGGAAACATGGTGAGTGTGCGGTGAGTTTTTTAGGTAATTCATCTTTGCTTAGAATACGTTCACGCACGGTATTAGTCAGGGTAATTTCTGCGGTTGATATCAGATATTGTTCCTGTGTATTTTCTTCGCCTCCGCAGCTTACTTTATACATATCTTCAGCAAATTTAGGTAATTGTCCGGTACCTAACAGAATTTCAGGATTAACAATATAAGGGGTGTAATGTTCTGTATAACCATGCTGCTGAGTATGGGTATCAAGCATAAATTGTGCCAGTGCACGATGCAGGCGAGCTATCGGACCCCGCATTAATGAAAATCTTGCTCCGGATAGCTCTGAGCCGGTTTTGAAATCTAAGCCTAACGGTTCACCTAAATCAACATGATCCTTAATTTCAAAATTAAATTGTCTTGGCGTACCGAATCGGCGGATTTCGATGTTGTCATTCTCATCTTTGCCCACAGGAACGTCACTATGCGGTAGATTCGGAATTGTCAGGATCAAATTATTAATTTGATTTTGTATGGTTTGGTAGTCCTGATCAACCTTTTCCAGTTCGGTCTTGATTTGGGCAACTTCAGCCATTGTCTGGTTAGCTTCATCATGTTTGCCCTGACCTTTTAGTGCACCAATCTGCTTGGAAAGATTATTGCGTTTAGACTGCAACTCTTCTGTGCGTATTTGTAATTGTTTACGCTGTTGTTCCAGTCGGGTGAAAGTTTCGGTATCCAGATTAAAACCACGAGTCTGTAATTTTTCCGCAATACTGTTGATATCCTGACGGAGTAATTGAATGTCTAGCATAATAATATAGTGTGTTTAGTGACAGATTATAGCCATTATTGTAAACGATTCATTGCTAAAATGAATGCATACAAATTTTATTTAGCTTATAAGCCGGGTTTATTTAATGTTAGCTATTTGACAGGTTAGCCAATTGTTGTGTTTTTTGGATAAATTCTGTTTGTTTCGCTTTTGCCTTACCAGAATCTATGGCGGTAATGGCTAAATCAACACCCTCTTCTAATGAAGAAGTTATGTCTGCCGCATAGATTGCAGCAGCTGCATTGAGCACGACTATATCACGGCAAGGTCCTTTTTCTCCGTTTAATACGCTATTCATGATATGCAGCGATTCTTCACTATTGGCCACTTTTAAAGGTTTTAAGTCTTCAATTACCGGCATGTCAAACTGAGCCGGATGGATATCGTATTCCATGATAGTGCCATTTTTTAATTCAGCTATGCGGGTTGTGCCGGTAAGTGTAATTTCATCCAGTCCGTCACTGCCATGTACAACTAAAACATGTTTGCTGCCAAGCTGTTTCAGCACACGAGATAAAATCCCGACCAGATCAATATGGAATACCCCTAAAACCTGGTTGGATGCTGTTGCCGGATTGGTTAATGGCCCTAGTATATTAAAGACGGTACGTACGCCTAATGCCCGACGTACGGGAGCTACATAACGCATGCTGTTATGATGATTTGGTGCATACATAAATCCGACACCAAGCTGATCGATACATTCTCCTACTTGTTCAGGAGCTAATTCGAGTGCAGCACCCATGGCTTCAATGATGTCAGCAGAGCCGCTTGAAGAAGATACGGAACGTCCTCCATGTTTGGCCACTTTTGCTCCGGCTGCTGCAACTACAAACATGCTGGTTGTAGATATGTTGAATGTATGTGCATTATCTCCACCCGTCCCAACGATATCGACTAAATGTTCTCGCTGCTGTACAGGTACTTTTGTTGAAAATTCGCGCATAACAGTTGCCGCAGCTGCGATTTCCGATACGCTTTCTACTTTAATACGTAATCCGATTAAAATAGCAGCTATGACTTCAGGCGCCACTTCTCCGTTCATTATCTGGCGCATTAAATCTGTCATTTCATCATAGAATAATTCATTGTTGTCCAGTAAACGATTAAGTGCCTGTTGCGGCGTTATCATGATAATTCTTTCTAAAATATAACTATTTTTAAAATTTTTACTTTATTGGTTATGCTGTTGCAGAAAATTGTGCAACATTGCATAACCATTTTCGGTAAGCAATCCTTCAGGATGAAACTGAACACCTTCGACAGGCAGAGTTTTATGTCTGATACCCATAATTTCGTTGTCATCAGTCCAGGCGGTTATTTCGAGACAATCGGGTAAAGTTTCTTTTTCTATAACCAGACTATGGTATCGGGTACAATTTACCGGATTAGGCAGGTTATTGAAAAGAGAGTTATTGTGATGGTAAACAGGTGAAATTTTACCATGCATAACTTTTTTGGCACGTACTATATTTCCGCCAAAAGCATAAGCTATACTCTGATGTCCCAGACAAATACCCAGTATCGGTATTGTGAGCGCAAAATGTTTAATGGTATCAACAGAAATACCAGCTTCTCTGGGTGTGCATGGACCCGGACCGATGACAATTTTATCCGGAGCCAGTCTGCTGATATCTTGCAGTGTAATTTCATCATTATGCTTAACAATTACGTTTTCGCCCAGTTCGCCAAGGTATTGCACTATGTTAAAGGTAAAGCTATCGTAATTATCTATAAACAAAAGCATTGGCAATACCTCTTAAAAGAAATATCAAGTTGTGAACAAATGAGAGATGGCTAAAACTGGTTAAAGTAAGCTTTCCAGTGGGAGTAAGGAGAGCATTTTTACCCAGATACGCTGCCAAAAAGTAGTATCCGGTTCATGATGATAAACCTTTGTTTGATTTTTGTCGTTGGTTTCCGTCCACTCCAGTTTGCCTTGTGGTGATAGTTTTACCTGATAAGTAACATCCGGCAATGCTTCATTAATTGCCTGATTCATAAATTGTGCCATTTCAGGAGACTGTATAACGACACCCATTTCTGTGTTAAGCCGTGCCGAACGAGGATCAAAATTTAATGAACCGATATAAAGCTGCTGTCCGTCGATGGTAAAAGTTTTAGCATGCAAGCTTGATTCGGAATTACCTGTAAAAGCACGGTCACGTGGTCCTTTTAAAAAGCCCTGATTTTTGAGTTCATAAATTTCTACTCCTTCTTTTAACAGCGGTATTCTATAGTGAGAATAACCAGAATGTACTGCTGCCACATCGGTTGCTGCTAAGGAGTTTGTGAGAATACGTATCTTAACACCCTCTTCCCGTAATTTTTGCAGATACTCAAGGCCTGTCTGTGTGGGTACAAAATACGGAGTGATAACCAGTAAATCTTTTTGTGGTTCAACAACGGATGCAGCGAGTGCGTTCAGAGTTAAACTGGCTTTTTGATATTTAATTACCGGTGGTTGTTCTGTATCAGGTTCAATTAAAAGATTATTATCAGACTGGGTGGCTTCTACTTTTCTCCTGTTTTTGGGCAGAGCTTTATCAGGATTGTCACTTACTAATATCAGGTGTGCCCATTGATAATCCAGTGATCCGTCTAATAATCGGTTGGCAAAATTGTCACGATTATAGGCATTATCATAACTATTGGCACGTAGATGATTGAAACTGCGATGTTTAAATATAGGCATACTTGCCTGTAATTTAATATGGCGGGGGTGAACTATACCGTTTAAGGGATATGACGAAGCGCTGTTCCAGTAGCGGTCAAAATTGTTTGAAACCTGATTAACAATAGGTCCTATGGCAAGAATATCTAAATCTACAAAAAGTGTGCCTTTACCCATATCAAAATATTCATCACCAATATTCCGTCCGCCTAGAATAGTGGCCTGATTATCAGCTGTGATAGATTTATTATGCATACGCCGGTTCAGGCGGGCAAAATCTGTCATGTAGCTTAAAGCGCGCCAGTGCCGGTGCATAAAAGGGTTAAATAATCTGATTTCGATGTTGGGTTCTTGATTAAGTGCTTTTAATATATTATCAAGGCCAACAGTATTATTGTCATCAAGCAGTAAGCGAACATGTACACCGCGCTGAGCAGCTAAAACTAATTCATGAAAAAGTAGCTGACCGGACGTATCGTTACGCCAGATATAGTACTGTACATCCAGACTGTGTTCTGCGGCGCGAACCAGAGCTATCCGTGCGGCGAATGCTTCATGTCCGTCATCAAGCGGATAAAGACCGGATAAACCTTCATGTTCGGATACAAGTGAAGCATTTGCATAGGCAAGAGAAGATGGGGTGTCGGCAGTAATATGTGTTTCTATATTACGTCCCTGTTGAGAAGGCAGGCTTTGGCAGGCCGCCAGAATAGAGACCAGACCCAGTTTCAGGCACCATGTACAGATACGATTTATATATTTACTTCCCATGTTTATGCCGTATATATTGTTAAACTTCTATCTGTAAAATTCATAGTGACTGAAAATAGCTATAAACCTAAATCTTGCCATATGGCGTCAACTTTAGCTATAGTTTCAGGATCCTTATGTATTACTTTACCCCATTCACGGTTTGTCTCTCCGGGCCATTTATTGGTTGCATCCAGACCCATTTTCCCGCCAAGTCCGCTAATCGGGCTGGCAAAATCCAGATAATCAATCGGTGTATGATCGATTAGTGTTGTATCCCGCACCGGATCCATACGTGTGGTAATTGCCCAGATAACTTCTTTCCAGTCTCTTATATTAATGTCATTATCTACTACAATAATATATTTAGTATACATAAACTGACGCAGATAGCTCCAGCAACCCATCATTACTCTTTTGGCATGTCCGGCATATTGTTTCTTTATGCTGACAACGGCCATGCGATATGAACAACCTTCCGGAGGCAGATAGAAATCTATAATTTCTGGAAATTGTTTTTGTAATAACGGGATAAACACTTCATTCAGTGCGACTCCCAAAATTGCCGGTTCATCAGGCGGTTTACCGGTATAAGTGCTGTGATAAATAGCATTTTCGCGCATGGTAATGCGTTCTACGGTAAATACCGGGAAATTATCCTGTTCATTATAATAACCGGTATGGTCTCCATAAGGACCTTCCAGTGCAGTCTCGTCCGGATAAATAACTCCTTCAAGAACGATTTCTGCCCGGGCAGGAACATGCAAATCATTTCCGATACATTTAACCAGCTCAGTACGCGATCCTCTTAATAAGCCGGCAAATTGATATTCACTGAGACTGTCTGGTACCGGTGTGACTGCTCCGAGGATGGTAGCAGGATCACAACCCAGTATAACTGATACAGGATAAGGTTTGTTTGGATATTTTTGTTTAAAAGCCTGAAAATCCAGAGCACCGCCACGATGAGCAAGCCAGCGCATGATTAGTTTGTTTTTTTTCAGTAGTTGCTGTCGGTAAATGCCTAGATTCTGGCGTTTTTTTTCTGGCCCGCGTGTAACTGTTAAGCCCCAGGTAATTAGCGGAGCTGCATCTTCCGGCCAGCATTTTTGAATTGGCAATTGTGTTAAATCTACTTTATCACCTTCTAGAATAATTTCCTGACAAGGTGCTTTTTTGACGATATGCGGAGCCATGCTCCATAAATCTTTGAGTAAAGGTAATTTGGAAAGGGCATCTTTGAATCCTTTAGGAGGATCCGGCTCTTTCAGGTAAGCCAGTGTTTTACCTATTTCCCGTAATTGACTGGTATCGTCTGCCCCCATTCCCATGGCAACACGTTCCGGAGTACCAAAAAGATTAGCCAGAACAGGAAACTGGTATGTTATTCCTGTCTGATTTATAGTATTTTCAAATAATAATGCCGGTCCCTGTTTTTGCAATACACGATCAGCAATTTCTGTTATTTCTAAATGTGGAGAAACTGATGTCTGAATCCGCTTTAATAATTGCTGCTGCTCAAGAACAGCAATGAATTCCCGCAAGTCACGATATTTCATAACATGATCTTTCAAATTTTACTTGCTGTGTAATTGTTGCTGCGCCCTGCCGAATTCTCCTTCTAACAGCAGGGGTATAGCATTCAGAGATTTGTGTAAGGCTTCGTCTATCAAAACTTTTTCTTCAGCCAATGGTTTATGCAATACATAATGAACAACAAGATTACGATCACCCGGATGACCAATACCTAGTCGTAGCCGGTAAAAGTCTGCGGTGCCCAGCCAGGCCTGTATATCTTTTAGTCCGTTATGACCGCCATTTCCTCCACCTTTTTTAAACCTGATCTGGCCGCAGGGAATATCCAGCTCATCATGAATTACCAATATTTCCTCAGGTGATATTTTGAAGAATTTGGCTATAGATTGCACGGATGTGCCTGATTTGTTCATGTATGTGGAAGGTTTAAGCAACCAGATTTCATTTTCGGGTAAGTTAACTTTTGCTACTTGTCCAAAAAATTTTTTTTCTTCTTTTAGGCTGATTTTCCATAACCTGGCAAGTTCATCAACGAAATCAAAACCTATATTATGCCGTGTATGTTCATATTCTGTGCCCGGATTGCCCAAGCCAACTATTAGCCTGATATGAGACATGTATATTCCTCGGAAATTACAAACTGTTTAAAAGTTAACTGAAAAACTATTCTTTTTGCTTTGCACGCCGTCGACGGTTTTCTTTCGGATCAATCAGTAACGGTCGGTAAACTTCAATTCGATCCCAATTGGATAATATATAATCATCATTAACTTTTTTACCGAATATACCAATGGGTGCTGCATAGAAATCAGTTTGTGGAAATTTTTCTGGTAAATCTGACTGTAATAATACCTGACGTGCACTGCTTCCTGCCGGAACTTTTCCCTGCCAGAGATGCTGATAATCAGTGGTGGCATATACTGCTTCAACAATAATTTCAGTCATCATAGCGTCTGTCTGCTTCCTTAATAAAAGCATCAACCAATGTTGTAGCGATAATGTTAAAGACTGGGCCTATTAGTGCTGAAAGTACTGCATTGGAGAATTCATATTCCAGACGAAAATCGATTTTACAGCCCAGATCATCGATAGGAGTAAATTGCCAGGTGCCTTCCAGTTTGCGAAAAGGACCATTAAGCAAACTCATCTGGATTTTATTTGGTCTTTGATTAATGTTTCTGGTAGCAAATGACTGACGTATTTTCATATAGTCCATGTACAATACAGCTTCCAGAGATTGTTCATCCCGTTTGAGAATATCCGTACGATTACACCAGGGTAAAAACTTAGGATAATCTTCAACTGTGTTGACCAGATCAAATATGTGTTCGGCACTATGTAGTACTAAAACGCTTTTTTCAACTGTTTTCATCATTATTGGATCAATAGTTTAACGGTGAGTTACCAGAATAATGTTCAGATGGTCAGAGACAGAAAAAGATGTTTGATTTCTGCCCATGCATTACCTTCTTCTGCACCTTTAATTTGTCGGTCGATAAACGCACATATCTGTAAAGCTTCAAGAAGACGTCTAATGCCGATACGTTTGGCAGCCTGTGGTGCTAAAGTCTGTTTTTCACCCCATAAACGCAGGCTTTGGCGCATTTCACTGATTGATTTACCTTGCTTTAATGCTGCAAGTAAGCGTATGAGAGTGCGAATATCCTCACTGATAACCCATAATAATAGTACCGGTTCATTTCCCTCCGAAGCAAGACCTTCCAGTAAACGTAATACGCGTTCTGAGTTTCCGCTCATCCATGCTGCTGACAATTGAAAGATATCAAAGCGTGCTACGTTGGCTACTGCTGTCTGTGCGTCATCCAGAGTAACGGTATGTCCGGCCGGATGAATTAGAGCCTGTTTATCGATTTCCTGCTTTGCGGCTAAAAGATTGCCTTCTACTTTTTCTGCAAACAGGGCAAGTGCATCATTATCGATATTCAGATTCTGAGCCGCCAACCGATTTTTTATCCACTGAGGTAATGCATTTTGATTAATTGATTTTGCCTCAAATATCTGAGCATTTTTTGCCCAGCTTGAAAACCATTTACTCTGTGTTTGTAATCGTTCCAGTTTAGGAAGTATTAAAAGCAGGCAGGTATTTTCCGGCAATTGTTCAGCCAATTGTTGTAATACTGCGGCTCCTTCTTTGCCGGGTTTACCAGAGGGAATATGAATTTCCAGTAATTTTTTATCAGCAAATAATCCAACGGAATGAACTGAGGACATAAGTGATGCCCAGTCGAATCCGGTTTCTATATTGATCACTTCGCGCTCATTATATTGCTGACTGCGTGCAGCTGAACGGATAGCATCTAAAGCCTCTATTCGCAATAATTCTTCTTCACCGTGAATCAGATATGCTGCAGACAGAGGCTGGACTGATAAATTACTCATTCGTTAGTTGTTACAGGCAGAAAAGCCAGGCGACGTACAATTTGTTCTGCAGCATCGGTACGCATATCATGCCAAATCATACGTTGTTCATCTTCTTTGGCCAGTACCTCATGATCAGAATAATCCATATAACGGTGTACTGTGACTTGTATCGGATCGCCTAGTGGCTGATCATTATGATAGGCTTGTACATTCACTTTCAGTGTGAGCAGATATTCACTGGCTCCGCCAGATAAATCTACTGCTGATGTAGAAGAATCCTGTGTCGCTGAAATGACTTTTACCACTACATCCGGATATTCATTATCTACGATAACATCAGGCTGCCGCCGCAATACGACTTCCAGAGCCCGCTGCATACTACCACCTTCAATTTTCCAGCTATGGTATGGCATGGGTGTGTCGAATCCGGAAGTTCCTTTCAGATGGAATCCGCAGCCTGTTAATACAAACAGAGTAGCCAATAGCAGCCATTTTTTCATGTTTGAACCTTATCTTGCTTATGCCAGTTTGCTATGCAGTAAAGACTGAACTTGCTGAGGGTTGGCTTTACCGCGAGAAGCCTTCATTACCTGCCCTACGAGAGCATTAAATGCTTTTTCCTTGCCGGATTTGAATTCTTCTACAGATTTCTGATTATTAGCGAGTACTTCATCAATAATTTTCTCAAGGGCACCTGTATCCGTCATCTGTTTCAAACCATCACGTTCGATAATGGCATCAGCAGTAAGATCACTGTTCCACATGGTTTCAAATACCTGTTTAGCCAGTTTATTGCTTAAGGTATTATCCGCAATTCTATTTGTTAAACCGGCAAGACGTTCAGCACTAATCGGGCTTTCAGAAATATCTATTCCCGCTTTATTCAGAGCAGCTGCAAGTTCTCCAAGCATCCAGTTGGCAACCAGTTTACCGTGACCATGAAGTTTTGCGGCCTGTTCAAACCAGTTTGCCTGTATATGATTGCTAGTTAATAATCTTGCATCATAATCAGAAATACCATATTGATCGATAAAACGACCGGACATCTCTTTAGGTAGTTCAGGCATACCCGCTTTGGCTGCATCCAGCATGGCATCAGTAATGATCACTGGCAATAAATCTGGGTCTGGAAAATAACGGTAATCATGAGCATCTTCTTTACTGCGCATGGCGCGAGTTTCACCCTTGTTCGGATCAAACAAACGTGTTTGCTGAATGACTTTACCGCCGTCTTCAATTAATTCAATTTGTCGTTCCACTTCATAATTAATGGCTTGTTCCAGAAAGCGGAATGAGTTCAGATTTTTAATTTCACAACGGGTGCCAAACTCAGTCTGTCCTTTCGGACGTACTGAAACATTGGCATCAATACGGAAAGAACCTTCTGCCATATTACCGTCACATATGCCTAACCAGGTTACCAGGCTATGCATTGTTTTAGCATAAGCAACAGCATCTGCTGCTGAACGCATTTCCGGTTCTGACACGACTTCCAGCAATGGAGTACCAGCCCGGTTTAAATCTATTCCGGTATAGTGTTCAAATTCATCATGGATAGATTTACCGGCGTCTTCTTCCATATGAGCTCTGGTAACGTTAATGGTTTTAACTTCATTACCAACCACGATTTCAAGTTTTCCGTGCTCAACTATCGGCAAATCAAGCTGACTAATCTGATAACCTTTAGGTAAGTCCGGATAAAAGTAGTTTTTCCGGTCAAAAACATTTTTCCGGTTAATATTCGCACCTAAAGCCAATCCAAGTTTAATGGCCTTGTTCACCACATCACGATTCATTACTGGTAAGGCACCAGGCAGTGCGCAATCCACAACATTGGCCTGAGCATTGGGTGCTGCGCCAAATGCAGTAGATGATCCACTAAAAATTTTGGAACGCGTGTTTAACTGAACGTGGATTTCCAGACCGATTACTGTTTCCCAATTCATTCTGTCTTCTTTCAATTCGTATACTGGCAATTATTGTACAAATGGAGTTCTGGTATGCCAGTCACTATGTTGCTGAATCTGGTGTGCAATACCTAGCAGACGGCTTTCTGTGAAATAATTACCGATAAGCTGAGCACCTACGGGTAATCCGCTTGTGGTAAATCCTGCCGGCAGAGAAATACCCGGCAAACCGGCAAGATTTAAAGAAACGGTGTAAATATCTGAAAGATACATTTCAACAGGATCACTATTATGGCTTTCTAATAATGGTGCTGCAGTAGGCGCAACCGGAGCCAGAATAATATCGCACTGTTTTAACGCTGCCTGGAAATCGTTTGCAACCATTCTGCGTAATTTTTGTGCTTTCAGGTAGTAAGCATCATAGTAACCGTGAGATAAAACATAAGTGCCTATCATAATGCGGCGTTTTACTTCAGACCCGAAACCTTCGGCACGGGTATTACTGTACATTTCGTCCAGATTACCGAATTCAGCAGCACGATGTCCATAACGAACACCGTCGTAGCGTGACAGGTTTGTACTGGCTTCAGCTGAAGCCAGTACATAATAGGCAGGAATGGATAGTTCTGTATGTGGTAAAGTAATATCTACAATTTCCGCACCCAGTTTTTTGAGTACTTCTATAACACTATCAATTGATGCATGTACTTGTGCGTCAAGACCTTCGCCAAAAAATTCGCGCGGCAGACCTACTTTTAAACCTTGTAATGATTGATTTAAATCGCGGGTATAGTCCTCTTTATTTCGCTCAATACTGGTAGAGTCCCGCTCATCAAAACTCGCCATACTATTCATTAACAAGGCGCAATCTTCTGCTGTCTGAGCCATTGGTCCGGCCTGATCAAAACTGGAAGCATAAGCAACCATACCGAAACGGCTAACTACACCGTAGGTGGGTTTCAGACCAGTAATACCACAGTGTGAGGCAGGCTGACGAATGGAGCCGCCAGTATCTGAACCCAGCGCAACCGGTGCTAGCCGCGCAGCCACGGCTGCTGCTGAACCACCTGAGGAACCACCCGGAACATGATTAAGCTGCCAGGGATTGTGAGTTATACCATAGTAGGAAGACTCAGTTGTTGAACCCATGGCAAATTCATCCATATTGGTTCTGCCTAGGGTTACCATACCTGCATCAAGCAAATTCTGAACTACTGTTGCTGTATAAGGTGCAGTAAAAGTATCCAGCATTTTGCTGGAACAGGCACTGCGCCATCCCTGCTGGCAGAATATATCTTTGTAGGCTATGGGTACACCAGTTAATACATTTGCTGAACCCTGCGCCAAACGTGCATCAGCAGCCTTAGCTTCAGCAATAGTGCGTTCTTTATCCAGTGTGATATAGGCATTAAGACTGGCATTTTCACTTTCAATTGCAGCCAGATACTCCTGCGCCAATTCGACAGCTGAAGCCTGTTTTGATTGCAGTAAGTCACTGCACTGTTTTAATGTATAATTTTTTGGCATAGTGGTTATATAACTTTCAGGTAACATTGTCTGTAGTTACCTGCAATAAATTTAAATATGAATGAACAAGTCATTGTGGTAAAGGTTGAATTATTCAATAACCTTAGGTACAAGATATAAATCCTTGTCTACCAGCGGTGCACATGACTGGATTGCATGATGCTCGTCTTTTTCAGTAACTGCATCGTCGCGTAAACGCAAGGCCAGTTCATGCGGATGTGCCATCGGTTCAATCCCGTCAGTATTGACTTCTTGCATTTTTTCGACCAGATCGAATACATGGTTCAGCTCTGTCAGCATGTTATTTCGCTCTGCTTCTGAAAGACTCAAGCGAGAGAGGCGTGCGAGCTTATCTACATCACTTAATGTTAAAGCCATCAAAAATCCTTAAATTTGATTTAGCAAAACGGGCAAACTGCGGTATCATTGCGCGTTCTGATTCGGTTGTTACATAATATAGAATTATAACCGAAAACCCTATTCTTTGGCGTACTGATTTGCTGAGTACAGTGCGCCGCAAAACTGCTTTTGCCATACTTATAATTTAAAAGTTCATTAGGACATCCTCATGTTTCGCTTTTTTTCCAAATATTTATCCAATGATCTGGCTATTGATCTTGGTACTGCCAACACTTTGATTTTTATTAAAAATAAAGGTATTGTTTTAAACGAGCCGTCTGTGGTGGCCGTACAAAATGACACCATAAATGCTAAAAACGGCATGCTGGCTGTGGGAACAGCAGCAAAGAAAATGCTGGGGCGTACGCCGGGAAGCATCCAGGCAATACGACCTATGAAAGATGGTGTGATTGCTGACTTTAATGTCACTGAAAAAATGCTCAAGCAGTTTATCAAAAAGGTAAACAACAGCCGATTTACTGCTCCCCGAATCGTTATTTGTGTTCCATGCGGTTCAACTCAGGTAGAACGCAAAGCTATTCGTGATTCAGCTCTAGCAGCCGGCGCATCGATTGTAAATCTGATTGAAGAGCCTATGGCAGCAGCAATTGGTGCGGGTTTGCCTATTGAAGAACCAACTGGCTCAATGGTCGTGGATATTGGCGGCGGAACAACAGAAGTTGGTGTGATTTCTTTATCTGGTGTAGTTTATTCTCACTCAATCCGCGTAGGTGGTGATGCATTTGATGATGCTATTATTAACTATGTGCGCCGCAATTATGGCATGCTGATTGGTGAATCTACTGCTGAAGAAATTAAGAAAAATATCGGTTCTGCATTCCCCGGTATGGAAGTAAAAGAAATTGAAGTAAAAGGACGTAATCTGGCAGAAGGTATTCCGCGTGCTTTTACAATCAGTTCAAATGAAGTTCTGGAAGCACTGACTGAACCACTTAATCAGATTGTACAGGCAGTTAAAAATGCTTTGGAGCAGACTCCCCCAGAGCTGGGTGCGGATATTGCCGACCGTGGTTTGGTGTTAACCGGCGGCGGCGCTTTACTTAAAGGTTTGGATCGTTTGCTTTCTGAGGAGACCGGCTTGCCAGTTATGATTGCAGAAGACCCCCTGACATGTGTTGCACGGGGTTCTGGTCATGCATTGGATATGATTGGTAAAATGAACTCTGTATTTGTATCCAATCCGTAAATGCAGCACTGTTTGTCAGACATAAGATAATAATGGCAGAGCCTTCACTCAATTTTGTACACAATGGTCTGCGCAGTACCAGTAAACTGGTTGTACTGTCACTGTTAGCAGTTGTATTGCTGTTGCTTGATAACCGGTATGATGTGGTTAAAATTAGCCGCAATTATATCGGTACCGCATTATATCCGTTACAGTGGCTGGCTATGCAGCCGGTTAATGCTGTATCTAATGGCATGGTGTTTCTTGAAAAGCAGCAGAATCTGAGCGATGAAAACAAATTGTTGAAGGCTCAAAATGCGCAGCTTAAATTACAAATTAGTCAGCGTGACGTACAGTTAAAGTCAGTAATCAGTCTTGATCATCTGACTCAGCTTCAGAAAGCAGCATTACCTCAGGCACAGGTTGCACAGATTGTATCTAGTGATACTAATCCGCTGACTGACCGCTTCATTATAGATAAAGGCAGTCATCATCAAATTCGACAGGGTGATGCCGTAAGTGATGAACATGGTCTGATTGGTCAGATTACAGCTGTTCAGCCATTGAGTTCTGAAGTGACACTAATTACCAATAGTAATGCAGTTATTCCGGCGATGGTAATGCGTACTGGAGTACGCACACTGGTTTATGGCCGCTCAGGTAGTTTGGATCTGCGTTACTTTCCAGCTAATGCCAGCCTGTTACGTAATGATTTACTGGTTACTTCAGGCATGGACAGTATTTATCCTGCCGGAATACCTATTGCCACTGTCATACAAGCGCAGAGTGGTAATGGTTCACCCTATTACCGGACACAGATTGAACCTGTAGCGCAACTGCGCAATAGTAATTTTGTACTGGTTATCCCGCAAAAGCATGCGCAGATAGTTGATCATTATGCTGATGCAACAGCCACTAATACCTTATCCATCAATCATGACTGAAGTTGACAGCTTGCACCGCCATACCAGAAAAAGGCTTATTGTACTAAGCTTAGTAATTGCATTATTTCTGGATCTGATTCCGTTTCCTCAGCCTCTGGCTGGCTGCCTACCTGCATTTACAGCCATGATGACATTGTATTGGAGCTTGCACCGACCACAAAATATCGGTATCGGTATGGCTTTTGTATTAGGACTGCTCTTGGATGTGGGAATTGGTACTCCGTTCGGGCAACATGCATTAGGCTTGATGGCAGCTGTCTATCTGATTGAACAAAACAGGCATCAGATGCTTGGTTATTCTTATGCTTACCAGGCTCTGACTATTTTCGGCAGTCTGATGCTAATGACTCTGATTTTAGTCGTTGTACACTTCTTTTCTACCCATCAGTTTAGTGGCTGGAATCTGTTTGTTTCACCATTTATCAGTGCTCTGCTCTGGCCTCTTTTATCTAAATTCATGCTTTATCTCGCCTATTCAAGACGTCTATGAAAGCACTGCAATTCCGAACTAAAAAAAAGCGTGTATCTAAACCTGCGCAAAATGGCGATCTCGGTTTACGGATTGCAGTAGCCTTTGCTTTGATTATTATTTGTTTTTCTATGCTGATTGCCAGGTTTTTATACTTGCAGGTAATCAAATATGATGAATATGTCATTGCCGCTACTAATAATCGTATCTCATTAATTCCTACACCACCCATTCGTGGAGAAATAGTTGATGTTAATGGCGTGGTACTGGCACATAATTATCCGGCTTATTCTCTTGAGATAACCCCTAATCAGATACCGGGTAAACTCGAAGATACAATTAATGCCTTGCGCAACTATGTGGACATTACTCCCAGCGATATGAAGCGGTTTAATAAATTCCGGGCAGAATACCGTTCTTATGAAAAAGTACCTTTAAAACTTAAGTTAACAATGGAAGAAGCCAGCCGTCTGGCGGCTGAACTTTATCGTTTTCCGGGTGTTGAAATTAATGCGCGAACATTTCGTGATTATCCTTATGGCGAATTACTTGCTCACATCGTAGGCTATATCGGCCGGATCAGCGACCGCGATATGGCAGCTCTTGACAAAGCAGAACTGACAACACTGTATCGTGGTAGTACTCATATAGGAAAAATGGGGCTGGAAGAATACTATGAACGGCAATTGCATGGTATTCCGGGTTATCGAGAAGTTGAAAAGGATGCGCAGGGACATATTGTTCGTACTATTAAAACAGTGCCGGCAGTACCCGGACAAACGCTTCGCCTGGGACTCGATATCCGTGTACAGCAAGAAGCAGACCGGTTGATGGGCGATAAACGTGGTGCTTTAGTTGCTATTAATCCGCAAACGGGTGCGATACTGGCTATGGTATCCAAACCCAGCTATAACCCGAATCTGTTTATTGATGGAATCGATACAGATACGTGGAAAAGTCTGAATGAAGACTGGCGTCACCCGCTATTAAATCGTGCGACTCAGGGGATGTATCCTCCCGGATCTACATTTAAGCCTTTTCTGGCAATGGCTGCTTTGGAAAGTGGCAAACTGACGCAGAGTACAGTTTTACCTGCTCCGGGGTTTTGGAGTATTCCCGGATCAACCCATCAGTTCAGGGATGCTGCGCGAGGTGGTCATGGATCAGCCAATCTGAATAAAGCTATTCAGGTTTCGTCAGATACATTTTTTTACCGTCTTGGCTATGAAATGGGGGTGGATCGTATGTCACCTTATTTAGCTGAGTTTAATCTTGGTAAGCAGACGGGTATTGATATAAATCATGAATATGCTGGTGTATTGCCAACACGCGCTTGGAAAGAAAAAAGATTTGCCCGCTCTAAACCTCAGGCACGCGTATGGCAGCCGGCTGATAGTGTGAGCATGGCCATCGGTCAGGGCTATAATGCGTATACTCCTCTGCAGATGGCATTTGCTACAGCAATTCTCAGTAATGATGGTGTGGTTTACCGCCCTCATTTGGTTCAGGCATTACTTGACCATAATTCGAAAAAAATGACTTTAATCGACCCGCAACCGGTTAGAACTGTCCCTTTCAAACGTGGCAATTTTGAATATGTTAAAGATGCTATGCAAAAAGTATTAAAACCGGGTGGTACGGCTGCGGCAGTGGGTTCGGGTCTGGCTTATACTATGGGCGGCAAAACCGGTACAGCTCAGGTGGTGCAGATTAAACAAGGTGCACGTTATAATGCGGCAGCATTAAAACTACAGCTGAGAGACCATGCATGGTTTATTGCATTCGCGCCTGCAGATAAGCCACAGATAGCGATTGCAGTTATTCTTGAAAACAATGGTTGGGGTGCTACAGCGGCTCCTCTGGCTCGTCAATTAGCTGATTTTTATCTTTTGAAATTAAAAAATCTCCCTAGTGCAAAAGAAGCAACTAATTCTGCTGATTTACCGGTGAATGATTTATCCAATAATGCCATGATGGATGCAAAACAACATAATGAGCATAGTCAGACTGACTTACCTCCGTTATTGCGTGCTTATCGTCCTCAGCCAGGCCTGTGAGATAAACTATGATCAATGAACAAAAATGGTTTAAACGTCTCTGGATCAAACTCTGGGCACCGATGGATGTATGGCTTTTTTATGCCATGTTGATTATTTATGTAATGAGTTTATTTTTGCTCTATTCTGCCGACGGTCAGGATTTTGGTCAGCTTGAAAATAAAACCCTGCATACTATTCTAAGTTTTATTTTACTATGGGTTATTGCGCGTACTCCTCCTCAGATATTAAGTAATTTTGCTTTACCTGCATATTGTTTGGGGATTTTGCTATTAATTGGGGTACATTTTGCCGGAATTACGGTAAATGGTTCTACACGATGGCTGAATGTTGGTGTAGCCCGTATTCAGCCTTCAGAAATTATGAAAATTGCCGTACCGATGCTGATTGCGTGGTACTTTCAGAAAAATGAAAGTAATATTCGCTGGTATCATTATATTATTTCTTTCGTACTGATATTCATTCCGGTAGCACTGATTTTAAAACAGCCGGACTTGGGGACTGCTACTCTGATTATGGCTTCAGGTCTGTTTGTGATATTTTTTGCCGGTTTACCGTGGAAAGTCATCATTTCAGCAATTATTGGTTTCGTTGCCATGCTGCCATTGATCTGGAATTACGGTATGCATGATTATCAGCGTATGCGTGTATTGACTTTACTGGATCCGACTAAAGATCGACTGGGTGCCGGATACCATATTCTCCAATCTATGACAGCAATTGGTTCTGGCGGAATATGGGGCAAAGGATGGTTAGAAGGTTCGCAAACTCATTTAGATTATATTCCTGAATCAACTACAGACTTCATTTTTGCAGTGTTTGGCGAAGAGTTTGGCCTGATAGGAAATATTTTACTGGTAACCGTATATACGTTTATTCTTGTGCGCGGCCTTTATATAACCTTTAAAGCGCCCACTTTATATTGCCGAACACTGGCTGGAGCATTAACCATGACTCTTTTTTGCTATGCATTTGTAAATATGGGCATGGTTAGCGGGATTTTACCTGTGGTAGGAGTGCCTTTGCCATTGGTAAGCTATGGTGGTACAGCTACTTTATCAGTAATGGTAATCTTAGCCATGCTGATGGGTATAAGCAATCAGCGTAAACAATAATATTTTATTCATTTGTTTAAGATAAAAAATATTGTAAGCTTACATGTTATAAATACTACAATAAAAAACGAAACCTTGTTCGAAGGTTTCGTTTTCTAATGTATTAGATATACTATCTAAATGTCTGCTTCTAAAAATTCTATTTAGGTCTGTGGACTAGTACTTCATCAATCAAACCATATTTTTTCGCTTCTTCAGCTGACATGAAATTATCACGATCGGTATCTTTTTCAATCTGTTCAAGCTTTTGTCCGGTATGACGGGCAAGGTGCTCGTTTAATTGTTTTTTCAGTTTTAGTAACTCACGCGCGTGGATTTCGATGTCTGAGGCCTGACCACCTAACCCTCCACTGATAAGCGGCTGGTGAATCATGACGCGGCTATTAGGCAGGGCAAAGCGTTTTCCTTTAGCCCCTGCAGAAAGTAAAAAGGCACCCATACTGGCGGCCTGTCCCAGACACAAAGTTGCTACATCGGGCTTAATAAAATTCATCGTATCAAAAATTGACATGCCCGCTGTAACTGAGCCCCCGGGAGAATTAATGTAAAGAGAAATATCCTTATCAGGATTCTCGCTTTCCAGAAATAATAACTGGGCAACCACCAGATTGGCAGTCTCATCGGTAACCGGTCCTACCATGAAAATAATGCGCTCTTTAAGCAGGCGTGAATAAATGTCGTATGCACGTTCTCCGCGGCCGCTCTGTTCTACTACCATAGGTACCAGACCCAGATTTTCAATATGTGACATATTTTTTCCTCAGTTGAAATAAAAGCACCTAAGCAGCTTTACAACCACTTCGGTGCTTGGTCATATCAGATTATGTATTTTACATTCAGGCTTGGGCCTGCTGACCCATCACTTCATCAAAAGTCAGTGCTTTATCAGTCACTTTTGCTTTGCCTAATACATAATCAACAACATTCTGCTCAATGGCTAATGAAGTAGGTGCCTGAAGATTTTTTCTGTCGCTGTAGTACCAGTCGATAACTTCCTGCGGATCTTCATAGCTATCAGCAAATTCGTTAATAACGTTACGCACCTGCTCTTCTGTCGGTTCAAGCTTTTCTTCACGAACCAATTCACCCATAATCAGGCTGATGGCAACACGACGGCTGGCCTGTTCGTTAAACATGTCCAGTGGTAATTCCAGATCTTTCTGATCCATACCTTGAGCAGCAAAATTTTCTTTCATTCTTGCTGCCATGCTTTTAGCTTCTTCTGTAATCAGTGAGGAAGGTACTTCGATCGGGGTTGCAGCCAGTAATGCATTAATTGCACTGTCTTTAGTCATTTCGCTAACGCGACGGTTTACTTCACGGCTGACATTTTTTTTGATTTCAGCACGCATTTTTTCGACATCACCGTCTTCAATACCAAGTGACTTGGCAAATTCTTCATTTACTTCCGGCAGAACTGCTTCAGAAACGTTTTTCAGAGTAATAGTGAAATTTGCGGTTTTTCCTGCCAGCTCTTTGCTTTGGTAATCTTCCGGAAAAGTAACGGCAACTTCTTTTACGTCATCTTCTTTCATGCCAGCAATACCTGCTTCAAAATCCGGCAGCATCTGGCCTTTGCCCAGCATAAACGGATAATTTTCAGCAGTACCGCCAGCAAAGGCTTCTCCGTCAATTTTGCCGGCAAAGTCAATAATAACCCGATCGCCTTCACGTGCCTCACGTTCAACATGATTAAAACGGGTACGCTGCTGGCGCAGAATATCAACAGTTTTATCTATTTCTGCATCACCGATTTCAGTGCTGAACTTCGTTACTTCCTGATTACTTAAATCACCGACTTTGATTTCTGGAAATTCTTCAAATACTACGGCAATTTTATAAACTTTTTCATCATCCTGATCGGCATCTTCCAAAGCAGTCAGGCTTTTCAGACCAGCAACTTTTAGTTTTTCAGCTACAATGGTATCTTCAAATGCTTTATGGGTCATTTCGTTCAATACTTCATCACGAATACCATAGCCGTACATAGAGTCGATTATTCTCAGCGGTGCTTTACCGGGACGAAAGCCATCAACACGGGCACGTTTCTGTGCTACTTTCATGCGTGCGTTGACTTTTGCTCTGATGTCTTCCCAGTTCAGAGCCAAAATGATTTTACGCTCTAAATTATCTAATTTTTCTACTGTTACGCTCATCGTAAACCCTTAGATGTCAGTTGATCTGGTTTTGGTTTCATTTGTCTTAAGCTACTGCTTTTGGGCTGTACGCACACGGGCATTTACTCATGCAGACAAAAATTAAATGGCAAGTGTACCATAAGCCCTTACAAAAACCTATGTACTGATAAAAACACTTGCCGCTGTTCAGGTTTAGTTGTTTTTACAATTTGTTTTAATTATACGCTGCACTTCATGCCAGCAGCCGTCTGCACGCTCTTCAACCACTGCAACCATACCCTGGCGGATTTGCTTAATCTGATTGAAGGTAACTATAGCATTACTACTGATGCGTGCAGGAGACAGAAAAGATAAATGGTCAAGTACGTAAAAACGACTATTTTCTGAGCATTTAAATTCATCCCAGTTTTCTACATAATACCCTTGCCAGCTCAAAGAATTTAATGGTGCTGGCAATTGTTGCTGTGGTTCAGGCATAAACAGCATACCGCGAATAATGCTGGCATGTTGCAATTGCTCATGCTCCAAAGATAAATCTTTCAGGATATTTTCAGCAGCAGGCTCCGTGCTTAACCTGAGCTGCTGCTGGATTTTATGCATTTTATTAATAAGCTGGTCAGTCGGATTCAGACTGGTAAAGTTTTCAAGTTGATTTGACCGGCTGCCATAATATTTAGCTGCTAACTCCAGATGGTAAATACTTTCGTTTAACTGTACGATAAAATCGAAAGCCCCCAATGTTTGCTGATTATGCTGAACCTGCACATTATGTGCAATCAGTCTGCTGTGCGGAGCATGTAAAAACCAATACCTGAGTAAACGTTCTGCATAAATGCCCAGGCGGCTCTGATATCCGCCATGTTTTTTCAGAAATAAATACAGGCTTTCAGGCTGCTCATCCAGAGAAAGTAAAAATCGGAATCCTTCATCTCCCAATAGTACTGAAACTGGTATCTCGGCAGATGATATCCATGGAGGTGGTGCCGTTAACAGACTGGCCAGATCGCGTACGATCGTTTTTTTTAAACGCCACCAAATCGGATCTGAAGAATAATTCATACTGGCACCCTTTTCTTTTGCAGACAAATATTTACAATATAATACTAATTTTGATTTTTTTGTAATTGCTGACTAACAGTATTGTAGAATCCGCGCAAGACATCGATATCTTCTGTGCTTAATTGTGCACGGTCAAACATTGCAGCCATGCGTCGCATCAGCCTTTTTTCATTGCGCCGGTTAAAGAAGCCGGCCAAATTCATTACCTGTTGTAAATGTTCTACCATACCGCTTGTTTGCTGATGAGTAGCCAGATTCTGTTCTTGTTTTAGATGTGTCATGCTGATATCAACATGGCTGAACAATTCATAACATATAATTTGCACCGCCTGGGCCAGATTAAGAGAAAAATAATCCGGATTACCATTAATAGTAATCAGACGATTGCAACTTTGAACTTCATCTATACTTAATCCAAAAGTTTCATTTCCAAATACCAGTGCTATTTGCTGACCTGTACCGGCTGCCGAAATTAATGAGGGCATGATTTCCCGCGGGGTATGTAGCGGAGCGGACAACTCACGCCGCCGGCTGGTTAAGGCGCAAGATAAAGTAGTATCTGCAAGAGCATCATCCAGTGTAGCGACAATCCGTGCATTTTCCAGTACATCACGAGCACCTGAGGCCAGGATAAAGCTTTCTTCAGGTAATACAAATGCAGCTGGATTGGCATCATCGAACTTAGCAGGGTCAGATGTCATTGGCGTCTGCATCAAATTCGGTGCAACAAGAGTAAGTCTGGTTAAACCCATTGTTTTCATGGCTCTTGCTGCAGATCCGATATTGGCAGGATGACTGGTTCGGCTAAGTACAATAGTAATATTGTTGAGAAAATCCGGTAGAACAGGTTTATTCATATCAGTGATTAATACAGACATCTGCTGAATGCAGAAATTCTGCGTATTATAGCAAAATCAGGCCTTTCAATCTGCTACGAGAGCATAATTTTGGCAAAAACACTTTTTGTCGTATAATTGGCAAAATTCTGTTTATATTGCCGCAGTGTTTCTATGCGGCATTTGTTCTTTAAAATACCCATTGTATATCTGTTTTAGCTTTTAAGCCCTATCTCGAGAATTAGCATGAATCCTATATTAACTACTGCGTGGAAAGCAGCACGCAAAGCCGGCCAAATGATGCATCGTGCCAGCAGCAATTTAAACAACATTAAAATTGATAATAAAGCTGCTAATGATTTTGTTTCAGATGTAGACCGCGAGGCTGAGCATATTATTGTTAACACTATTCAGGAAGTCTATCCTCATCATGCTGTTTTGAGTGAAGAGGCTGGTCATTCAGGTAATACTAATGCGGAATATCAATGGATTATTGATCCGCTGGACGGTACAACCAATTATTTACACGGACATAAACAGTACGCTATTTCTATGGCTTTGCTGCATAAAGGTACTTTAGCCGAAGCACTAGTTTATGCACCGGAACAGAATGATTTATATATTGCCAGCCGAGGTCAAGGCGCTTTGCTTAATGATAAGCGTATTCGGGTTAGCAATCGAAGTGATTTATTGCGCAGCCTGATAGCTACAGGTTTTCCAGTTGTTGACCAAAGCATGATGGATACCTATCTAGCAATTTTAAAAGACGTACTGGCTAAAACAGCCGGTGGTCGCAGAGAAGGTTCTGCTGCTCTGGATTTATGTAATGTTGCCTGTGGCCGAGTTGACGGATATTTTGAGTTTAACCTGAAACCCTGGGATATTGCTGGTGGTGCTCTGATTGTGCAGGAGGCTGGTGGTATTGTTACTGATATGCATGGTGAACAAACTTGGTTGGATAGTGGGGATATTGTTGCTGCAAATCCCAAAATTCTTGCCCAGCTTTTACAAATTATTGCTCCGCATTTAGCTGTATAATGTTTTTATGGCAACTTGCTCCGGTTAAGGTCATACGGGTACAACAAATTTTATATCTGCTTTTATAAAGATGATAATTATGAAAAAAATTTTGTTTTCGACTTTATTGGCTTCATATGCAGGTTTGGTATTGGCACAAGGTATTGTTGCTAATCATGCATGGGCACGGTTCAGTGTGCCGGGAATGTCTTCCAGTGGTGTATTTATGGATTTGGATAATCATTCAGATAAAGATGATGTTTTACTGAGTGTGTCCAGCCCGGTGGCAATGTCTAGTGAAGTGCATGAAACAACCGAAGTAGATGGCGTTATGAAAATGCGCCCTTTACCGCAAGGTCTGCCCTTGCCTGCCGGTAAGGTGACGCAGCTTCAACCGGGAAAAATGCATATTATGTTAATGGGCTTAAAAAAGCCCTTAGTAAAAGGGACAACAATTCCGGTGCGTTTAACTTTTCGTTATGCCAAACCGTTAATGCTTAATGTTCCTGTCAGTGTCGGTTCTTCTAGTTCAGATAATCATCATATGCATCATTAGATTTGCAGCCAGTCTGTTAAACAGGCTGGCATTTATCTTTATCTTACAATCTCTGGTCTTTCAATAGATTCGTTTACTTAATTGACTAAGCTGATTGTTGGTTTCTAATTTAATCAGTAGGATATTTTTATTTTATTGATTGAATTTGTTTTATATAAAAATATATTTTGTTTCTTTGTTCTGATGATAAATCAGAATAAAGTTTTTGAGAATAATCCAATTTTAATTCAATATGATTTCCTTATTGCATTCAGGCAAATTCTGGTTGAAGCTGATCGTATTCAGCTGCCTGAGCATTATCCTTTTGCTGGCCATTGATATAGCCGTTTTGCATTATTTATTTAATGCAGAAGAAATTAATAAACGGGCAAATGCCATGATGGCAAATAGTGGCCATCAGGTTGTTTTTGACCAGGATATAAACCGTGCTATGTTTCCACGCCCGACAGTTACTTTGCACAATGTACGTATTAAAAATAAATTCAGCAAAGCAGACGATATTCATATTGATGATATGAAAATTGGTTTAGGGTGGCAAAGCTTGTTCGGTCGCATGACAATTGAAAAATTACAGCTTACAAATGCACACGTTAATCTTGTTAGAGATAGTCAGGGGCAATGGAATCTGAGCGATTTATGGGAACAACAACATAAAAATAATCAATTGAAAATTAATCGCTTTATTTTGGAAAATGCCAGCTTCCGTATCAATGACGGACAACATATTCAGAAAATTAATCAGCTAAATTTACAATGGCATAATCTTGGTAATAACAGTTTGCTTAAACTGGATGGGACGCTCAGCGGCCAATACATGCAGACTATGCAATGTCAACTAAGTGCTGTTTACCGTCCTGATGCGGTTATGCAATGGCAGGATGTCAATCTGGAAGTAAAAACTAAACTACCTTCTTTGGGCGATAGTAATGGCCAATGGCATTTTGATGCACGCTGGCTGCCTCAGCAGCAGCTTTTTCAGACAACTGCTGTCCAATGGCAATGGCACAGTCAGCATAATCAGTTGCATATATCAGGTAATGGTCAGAACTGGCAACTTGGTTGGGCTAAACTCTTATTACCACAGTTGAACGGTGTAGCTACCGCACAAATTGGTGATAATGAGATTAATGCAACTTTATCAGCCAGTAATACCAGCTGGATACAGAATCAATGGTCTTTATCACAATTTCAGATTGATAGCGGCTGGCAAAGTCATTTATATCAAACTGCTTTAACCGTGAGCGGTCAGTTAAACTGGCTGGATATGCGGCATTGGAAAATTAGTAATTTATCGGTTAACAGCCATCAGGATACTGTTAATGCCCTGCCTAATTCGCGGTTTATCAGTGATCTGACAGGTAGTCTTCATGGGGATGACAACGGAAATGCACAGTTAGTATTACAAGGTCTGTTCGATAATCAGCCCGTGGATATTAATTTAAATTACCAAAGTGATAAAAATTCAGGAAAAGTGAATGGAAATATTCATCTTGTTCAGCTAAATCTGCGCCCGTATACAGATAATACTACCGGTATACTTCCGTCTGACTGGCAAAAGTTGTGGCAAAACTGGTTTAAAAACCGTTCTGTTAATATCCTGCTTAATATCGATTCTTTGCAGACGCATAAAGTGCAGCTGAATCAACTGAAAACCAATCTTTCAATTGATGTGCATAATTTTACACTGCAACCATTCAGTATTCAGATGTATGGCGGAAACACTCAGGGAATGTTACAGATTAGTAATGCCAATCCTTTGAGCTGGAAAATTCAGCAACATGTAAATAACGTGCAGATTAAATCTTTTCTTCAAGATATATTTGGCTGGCATAACCTTGATGGCACTGCAGATGCCGATTTTGAGTTACATGGTAATGGAATTAACCGTAATCAATGGCTTTCTACTCTGACTGGTAATGCTAAATTACAAATCCATCAGGGTTTCTGGAATGGGATTGATATCAATAATATTCTGCAAAACGGTGAAAATCAGACTACCGTTGCTTACAATGAAACCAGCCAAACACCATTCCGTATTATTAAGCTGTTTATTCCGGTAGAGAACGGTAATAGTAAAAACGGACGAATAGAATTGCATGCTGATAACTTTGATATTAAAGGTGTGGGTAGTGTTAAATGGTTACAGCAGCAAATGGATTATAATGTGCTGATTGCTACCCGGCGTGCCCAGCAGCAAAATTTACTGCCATTACGCATTAATGGCACTTTTAGCCGCCCTTCCTTTACTATTGATTATCAGAAACTGACTGCCGGTTTACACACTTCACAACAAAAACAGGACAGTTTGCGGCAAACATTACAGCAGCAATGGTTATGGCTGAATCAGGGAGCTAGTTCTTCTTCCGAAACTCATACCTCTGCTCGTCAGCCATGAGCGTTTATACTTTCCACGGGTGGCCGAAGCCGGATGAACTGGCTGAGAAGATAGGCAGTGATGAGCAGGCAGAAATCATAATAATTGCACAAGACTGGCCTGAGTCTTTAACTGCACAATCACCTGCTGGCCAGATTATTGTACAGCTCTGGCTTGAAGCCAAAATATTCTGGCAGCACCAGCCGGTATTTAGTTATCCATTTCGTCATGCAGGAAAATTTACTTTTATTCAGCCGCATGTATATGAACAATGGGTTCAGTTTAATCCCGGTATAGTCTGTACAAGTACGACGCCCGTTTATTCTGAATTCAGATATAAACCATGGCTTACCTTGCCGGACTTATTACCGGTTAAATCCGTTGTGGTGATTGGCGCAGGTATTGCCGGAGCTGCCACTGCTTTTGCTCTGGCAAAGCGTGGTATAGCAGTAACAGTTATAGAACAGCATACAATTGCCAGCGCAGCCTCAGGCAATCATCTTGGTCTGTTATACGCAAAAATTTCTGCCCATGCTACAGTTCAGACTGAGCTACTATTAGCTGGCTATGGCTACAGCCGGGCACTGCTCAGCAACTGTTTGCCTGCCGGTCAGGGCTGGCTGGATTGTGGTGTTATCCATCTGAATTTCAATTCAAAAGAACAGCAACGTAATATGCTGTTGGCTAATCAAAATCCGCAAAGTAAATTATTTCATGCTGTTACACAGGAAGAAGCCAGTCAGATTGCCGGTATAGATTTGCCGCATAGTGGTTTATGGTGGCCTTATGGCGCTGCAATTAATCCTCTCAGCTGGATTCAGAATATGCTCATGCACCCGCTGATTCAGGTATTAACAACAACAAAAGTAAATGCTATTTGCCAGCAAAAGGATTTATGGCAGATAGATTGTCAGAATCAGCTTGAGGCATTTTCACTTAATGCATCACATATTGTCATTTGTGCCGGAGCCGAAAGTAATTTTTTGTATCCGGTAGCCGGATGGCCGCTTCATAAAATACGCGGTCAGACAACTACAGCCAGTATAAAACAGGAGGCTGTACAGCCACACTGCGCATTGAGTGCAAATAGTTATATTACCCCGCAATGGCGTGATAAATTGTGTTTTGGCGCTACCTTTCATCCCAATCAAACCAATGATGATTTAACCAGTGAAGACGAAAAAGAAAACTGGCAGCAATTACGCCAATGGATGCCGCATCTTGCAGCTAACTTAGATTCTGATAACCCTTTGCAGGGACATGCAGCCATACGCTGTGATGCTTATGATCATTTACCGGTTGTCGGACCAATCGGCGATACATCTGCTATGTTCAAGTATTATGCGCAGTTACGTATGGATAAAAACTACCCGCTTACTCAGCCCTGTCCATGGCTGCCGGGAGCATTTATCAATACCGCTCATGGCAGCCGTGGATTGATTACTGCTCCGCTATGCGCTGAAGCTATAGCTGCATCTATTCTTGGTTTGCCCTCTCCTTTATCGGTACGCTTACAGCAGGCTTTACATCCGAATCGTTTACCCATCAGGATGCTCACTCATCACCAATCATTCACATTTGCTGAACAGACTAAGTAACATTTTGCATATATATAATGTTATAGGGTATCATTTATGTAATGTTATATAGTAACATTCTTGATTAAGATTGCTTATTAAAGGCTCAGTATGTTTTCACTCTTGCTTTGCGGAGCAATAAAACGTCTGTCATGGGTAACCCTGATTCTGGTTTTACTCTGGTTAATGTATGCATGGGCGGTGTGCGGATCATGAGTATTCAGCTTGAAAATGTTACTGTGAGCTACAGACATCGACCGGCTATTCATCATATCAATATTGATTTTAATATGAATGAGATGTGGGCTATATTTGGTCCGAACGGAGCGGGTAAATCAACTTTGCTTAAAGCCATTATGCATCTTGTTCGCCCTGATAGCGGCCAAATTAGCTGGGGAAAATTGCAGCGCTCCGATATTGCTTATCTGCCTCAGCAGTCGGATATTGATCGTAGCCAGCCGATGAGTGTATTTGAACTGGTAGCAATGGGTTTATGGTATGAAACCGGTTTTTTTGCCAGTATATCTAAAACCATGTATCAGCGAATTTTTAATGTACTTAATCAGGTAGGGATGTTGCAATATAAAGACCGCAGTATTGCCCAGCTTTCCAACGGCCAATTTCAACGTGTATTGCTGGCGCGTATGCTGATTCAGAATGCAAATGTATTATTACTGGATGAACCATTTAATGCTGTCGATGCGTCAACCACATTTGCTTTACTGGATATACTCAAGACATATCAGCAGCAACAAAAATGTACTGTTATTACCGTTTTGCACGATTATGAACAAGTACAAGCCTATTTCCCCAATACGCTATTAATTGCCCGTGAAAAAATTGCAGCGGGTAAAACAGATAAAGTAATAACAGAAAATAATCTGCAAAAGGCAGCGGCAGCTATGCAGCAATATGAACAAAACCAGTGGTGTGACAGGTAAAACTGATGAATATTGTCCATTTACTTACAGAACCTTTTGCTGATTACGATTTTATGCGTTATGCACTCTGCTCTATTGTATTTCTTGCTTTGGGGACGGCACCGGTAGGGGTTTTTCTGATGATGCGCCGCATGAGTCTGGTTGGTGATGCTTTAGGTCATGCAATTTTACCGGGTGCTGCCGCTGGTTATATGATTGCCGGTCTCAGTCTGCCCGCAATGAGTTTAGGCGGCTTTATTGCCGGTTTACTGATGGCTTTACTGGCCGGTCTGGCCAGCCGCTTTGCTGATGTACGTGAAGATGCCAGCTTTGCAGCTTTTTTTCTTACCTGTCTGGCTTTAGGCGTGGTATTGGTCAGTCGTGGTGGTAATAGCGTCGATTTACTGAATTTATTATTCGGTTCAATTTTATCGGTTGATCGCGCAGCCTTAACTTTGGTTGCGGTAGTCAGCAGTATAACCATGCTGATACTGGCTGTTATTTACCGGCCGCTGATGCTGGAAAGTATCGATCCGCTGTTTCTGCGTGCCGTAAACGGAAAAGGGACACTCTGGCATATTATCTTTTTAATACTTGTCGTTTTGAATCTGGTAGCTGGTTTTCAGGCCTTAGGTACCTTGATGTCTGTAGGCTTGATGATGTTACCGGCTATCAGCGCAAGGCTATGGCATAAAACAATGGGCGGTATGATGACGATTGCTGCCGGTATTGCCATAGTTTGCGGATTTATCGGATTACTGCTTTCTTACTATATAGATCTGCCTTCAGGTCCGGCAATTATTTTGTGCTGTGGTTTTGTTTATATTCTGTCTTTATTTATTGGTTGTGAAAACGGTATTTTATGGCGGTTATATAAACGTCACCGTCATCGTATTACCTGAAAAAATTTCAGTAAACTCATTTTAGGATATTAATTGATGAAACGTGGTCTGTTAATCTGTCTGTTAACTTTATTTCTGACTGGTTTTGCCAGCATAATTCATGCAGCACCATTACCGGTGATCACAAGCTTTAGTATTCTGGGAGATGTTACACGGCAAATCGGCGGTGAACGAGTACAGGTACGAAGCCTGATTGGTACTGATCAGGATGCACATATGTATCAGTTAGTAAGTAAAGATTTACGTGACATGCGTACTGCTAAACTGATTTTGCTTAATGGACTTGGGCTTGAACCTCTTGCTTTGCAACGTTCCGCTCAGCAAAGCCGAGTACCTTTGTTTACTGTTACTCAGAACATTAAACCGTTAATGCTGGCTGATGATGGTCACGGACATCATCAGCATACCGATCCGCATGTCTGGAATGACCCTGTTCTCATGCAAATATATGCACGCAACATTGCTAATGCTCTGATTAGTGTGGATCCGCAAGGTAAAGCCTATTATCAACAGCGTCTGACTGCATATCAGCAACAACTTGCCGGATTGAATAACTGGGCAAGCAAAATGTTTAATGCAGTGCCTGCAGAAAAACGAAAAGTGTTAACCGGACATGATGCTTTCGGTTATATGGCAAAACGTTACCGGATTGAATTTATTGCGCCACAAGGTATGAGCACAGAAGCAGAGCCTTCTGCCCGTCAGGTTGCCGCTATTATCAGCCAGATCCGGCGCGATCATATTAAAGCTATATTTATGGAAAACATAAAAAATCCGAAGATGGTTCAGCGTATTGCCAGCGAGACTCAAACCAAAATATCCGGTCGTCTTTATTCTGATGCACTGAGCAAAGGTGCTCCGGCAGCTACATACATTGATATGTTCCGTTATAATGTAAATGCTTTATGCAGTGCGATGAAATAAATTTACAGATAAGCATATAGTCTGTGCTGGCTATATGCTGTTTTTAATTTTGTAAAGCCTGCCGCCAGTTGTGTATATTTGTCTGGCGGTTTTGCTCAAAATTTTCCAGCATTTCCAGTTCAAAACTGGAAAAACCGGCTTGTTCCCGTGCTTCCAGATTAACATAGCCGCGAAAAATAAATAAATCATAACGATTGAGTAAACGACGAAATAATGTCAGTGGCTCAAGTCCGCGCTGTTTACATAAATACTGATACCAGTAATTTCCCGCACGTACATGCCCTACTTCTTCACGATAGATAATATCCAGTACAGCACAAGTTTCATCATCCCCTTTTTGAGCAATTTTCTTACGCATTCCCGGTGTTACATCCAACCCTCGTGCTTCCAGTACTCTGGGTACTAAAGCCATACGCAGTAATGGATCAAATGCAGTTTTATAAGCCATATCCCATAAATGATTATGAGCTGAAAAATCACCATAATCATATCCAGTTGCTTGCAAACGCTGACGCATAAGCTGAAAGTGTTTTGCTTCTTCAGCAGCAATCCGTACCCAGTCACGAGTGAACTCTTCCGGTAACAATCTGAATCGGTAGGCTGCGTCTAAAGCCAGATTGATTGCATTAAATTCAATATGACAAACTGCATGCAACAAAGCTGCATAACCTTCTATAGTAGTTAATTTTCTGTTTGTAACTCTGGAGGGAGGCACTAATTCAGGTTTCGGCGGATGTCCGGCCAGACGAAAATCTTCTATTTCACCTGTTTCATCCCTTCTCAGACTATTCGCAGGTGTATCTAAGCACAGTTTTTGTGCAGTTAAACTTAGCGTACATTTTTCCTCAGGCTGGCAACTCAACAAAGCAGATTCGAGTAATAAGACAATAGACATATATAGAAGTTACGTTGTGGCAAAATTATGATTGAGTATACATGTCCTGTCGCTGCTAAATAAACTGCGATTTAATATGATTTAACATTTTAATGGTTTTAATCAGCTATTATGAATTACAATATCAATTTATTAATATATAAAAGGATTAAAAATGTATTATTCACGCACAACAAAAGCTGTTCTTTTAACTTTGACTTTAGCAGTTTCAATTCCTGCACTAGCTGATCATAATTGGCAAACTTGTAAAGAAAAACAGCAACAGATTGAAAAACAATTGCAATATGCACAGGCTAACCATAATCAAAAGCGAATTAACCGGCTGAATGCACAAAAAGCAGACATCATTCAAAATTGCTCAAATGATGATTTACGACAAAAATACACTCAAAAAATTAATAAATTAGACAGCAAAATCAGTGAAACACAGCGTAAACTAGCCAAGGCTCAGGCTAAAGGAGATACAGAAAAAATTGCTGAATTACAAAATAAATTAAACGAAAATACATCAAAGCTTCAACAGGCTAAACAGAATTTAGCCCGTTTTGAGCAGGCAGCTAAACATTAAATGCACCAATATTGCTGATGAAAGAGCTTTTCACTTAAGGCTTTTTCATTAGCAAATTTATTTTCTAAAAATTCTTAGAAATTTTATGTAAACTAATAAAAAATCCCTATACCATCATTGATTGATATATTGGCCAGATATTTTCAAATTCCTTATTTGTTAAGCTTATTGTCATTATTCATTTATTTTGTAATTATTCAAACAGAGATTAATAGCTTAATTTAGTTTCATCTTTGTTCAGGAGCAGCTAAAATATTCTTTAGTAGTTCATCAAAGGAGTAATTAATGCGAATTTTGAGTAAAGCAATACTAACCGGCTTTATAACTGTCAATTTAACTCTGGCTTATGCCGGAGGTCTTGATACTCTGCAAAAATTCAATTCCGATACAGATGGTATTTCCGGTCAGTTCAGTCAGACTGTTCACAGTAAAAAGCGTACTCAAACTACTTCAGGAACATTTTCCATTCAACGCCCGGGACTTTTCCGCTGGGAATATACACAGCCATATAAGCAAACTATTGTTGGTGATGGTAAAACTGTCTGGTTATATGATCAGGACTTAGCTCAGGTAACCAAGCGCTCTCAGAATCAGACCATTGGCGATTCTCCGGCAGCTATTCTTTCGAATAAATCAGCGTTGAATGCCAATTATACCTTGTCAGATGATGGCAGCAGTAATGGCATTGATTATGTTCGGGCCATTCCAAAACGAAGCGATACAGGCTATCAGAATATTCGTATTGGTTTTCGTGGTGACAATCTGGCCAATATGCAGCTGAAAGACAGTTTTGGTAATCTGACCAATATTACTTTCAGTCAGCTTAATACTCATCCGCAGTTTAATCGCAATCAGTTCAAATTTACACCGCCCAAAGGTGTAGATGTATTAAGCCAGTAAAATAGACTAATAGCATAACAGGCAGCCTGTACCTGCCTGTTTTATATTGCTCATTAACGGGATGTCAGCAACGATAAACGTATGAGCGTCCGTTATGAACCCCTCGGCACCAGCGCGGGCGGAACATCATCCAGTCCATATCATCATCCCATCTGCGCTGCATTGCCCAGTTCTGCGCCTGCTGCAATTTAATTTTGTTAATATAATTATTCCATGCCAGCTTGTAACAACTCTGAAAAATAGGCAAATTAACTTTTTGCCGGTATTCTTCTGCTAATTTGGCATTGGCAGGATCAGATAAAAATGTCGGGTTTTGCATTTGTTCCCGCATTAATTCAGCAGTACGGGTATCACACTGTGCAGCCAGATCCAGCTGCAGTTTTTGCTGTGCTGCCTTTTCTGCTGCTGTACGCTCTGCCTGACGGGCAGCTTTTTGTTCAGGTGTAGCACAAGCAGCCAGCGCTAAGACAACTATGCCTAAATAGCAAATTTTCCGCCAATACATACAGATTCCTTTTATCCGATTACTTTCAGATTCTTATAATTATACACCAGGACATTATGGCATTTAATTGTTATAGCCTTGATGTTTGTTTCATCGGTTTTCGTTGCCAGTATGGTTTATAAACCTGTAATGGCTGCCAGCTTAAATTTCGTTCGGATAAAATTAACTGTATTCCTCCCATCCGGTCTGTTCGTAAAAGACTAATATTTTCCTGTGCCAGCAATGCTTGCACCTGAATATGCGGATGACCGTAAGGATTAGCAAAGCCTGCACTGGCTACGGCATATTGAGGAGCAACTGTTTGGATAAAAGCAGCATCACTTGAATAACGGCTGCCATGATGACCTAAAACTAAAATCTGGCTAAACAATTTTTCCCCATAAGCTTTTAACAAGGCCTGCTCGCCTTTTTTTCCTAAATCGCCGGTTATCAACACGGCTTTATCAGCACTGACTACTCTTAAAACACAGCTATAATCATTTTTTCCTTTTTTATTAGTTGCTACTGGCTGATTAAGAAATTCAAACCAGACATTGTCCCACTGCCAGTTAGCTCCGGTTGTACATGGGTGGACAGGAAACTGATATGCACTAATTTGTCCGGCGATGATTTTTTTAGGTTGCAGCTGCTTTTTAATCAGTACAGCACCGCCGTCATGATCAGCATCATTATGTGAGAGTACTAGCGTATCAAGTTGCCTGATACCGGCTGCGCGTAAATTAGGTAATAACACCGATTGCGCAGCGTATGCTGTACCCGTATCAAATAATAATTCATGCCCAGCCGTACTAATGCTTACAGCCAGACCTTGCCCGACGTCCCATACTCTAACTAATGCTTCACCCTGAGCAGGACGTGGCGGTCGGTAACTGAGCATTAACAATAAAATTAGCAGGCATAGCGGACGCAGATGCCAGCCCCGGGGCAGCAACATAATTAAAACAGACAGCATCGCCGTAACCACAAAGCTAATGGCGCATGTGCGGGATAATATTCCGGCGCATATTCGCCTATTGTGTACAGTATCTGCATAGTTTGTTCGGTAAGATATGCAGCAAAAGTACGCAAGAAATCTAACGGAATAATCATTGATAATAATGCTATTGGTACCAGAACCAGTGTGAACCACGGAATGGCCAGAGCATTTACCAATGGCGACATGACAGGTACTGAACCAAAACAGAAAGCTACCAGTACGACTGAAGCAAGCCCGGCAGTCCACTGTGCCTGCACTAACTGAAACAATTTAATTGTATGATTTACACCTTCCCCTGCCCACATCAGAACTGCAACTAACAAAAAAGAAAGCCAGAAACCAACACTAAGAACGGCCAGAGGATCAAACAGCAATACAAGTGCTATCGTCAGCCACCAAATTTGAAATGCTCGCAAATACCCCCGCCGCCACGTCAGCGCCAGAATGATAATCATCAGCATACTTCTCTGGGTTGGCACCGCAAATCCGGCCAGAGCACTGTATACAATCGCAGTAATTACCGCTGCACCACGTGTCAGTATCCATGGTTGTGAAATCTGAAAAGGAAGATATTGTAAGCATTTGCTGCACAGCCACGCGGCCAGCATTGCTAACATGCCTACATGTAAGCCGGAAATGCTGACCAGATGATTTAAACCCAAAGGACGGAATACCTGCCATGCTTCAGCCGGTAATGCCGACTGTTCACCGACTGTAAGCGCCTTTATTAATGCTACGCCCTGCGGATATATCTGAGATTGTGTTTCCCATCGGCCACCGCACCAAATTCGCCAGCTTGTGAGCTTTTCCTTCCAGCCGGACACAGCCGGAAGTGCTTTGCGCTTACCTTTTACCACAGTAGCCTGAGCGCTGATATGATTAGCCAGTGCCCATGCTTCACGATTGAAACCAACCTTATTAGCTTCACCGATTATGGCACGCACTTTTGCTTTTATTTGCCATCGGCTGCCAGCTGGCCATTGTTGTTTTGAATAATCTGTCAGTAGCCATTGCTGCTGCCGTCCATCTGGTAATTTAACCTGTGCCACAAAACGACTGCGTTGCTGATCATATTGAGGGATATCGCTTACAGTAAGCGTAATATTTTGCACACTTGCTTTATCAGTAAGCGGCCATTGATTTTGTAATAAATTATCCGTGCGCCATAATGCAAATATTATTCCGGCGCATAGAGCACAACCAAATAAAAAAACCTGCCAGCGCGTAAAAAATGTGAAGACTAACAAAATAAAAAAAGCATATATCCACGGTAAAATCGCTGATGATGGCAGCAGATAAGAACCGCAAACACCCAATACCCACCACGGTAACCATCCACTGACTACGAGAGTTTTTGACATACAAGCTGTTGTTAATTTCAGATAAATATTTATTTGTAATTATCATAATCACATTATACTGAATTAATTTAAAAATGTTATAGTAATTTTTTTGCCGTAAAGCTTTTTAATACTAGATTTATAGAAATCTGAGATGATAATAACAGTACAGATAATCATGCATAAAATTAAATCAGGCAGATGAAAAATTTAATACTCGATTAACGGGTTTTATTCAGTTCTATTAAAATTATTAAATCCGGATTAAGATGAAATTCCAATATGTTATTTTGAAAATATACAGTTATTTTGCCAATCTGAATTTTCAGTATCTGTACTGTTGAATTAAATTTAATTAATCTCAGTAATGCCGCTGTGAAAACAAACAAATATGGGTATAATATAAAGTTTGATAATTTTAAGCCGGCTTTAATTAAAAGGACTTAATCACACTATGGCACAACAGCCTGCCGAGGGCGGAAAACTGAAAAAATCATTAAAGAAATACATGCTCACTGGCGTGCTGGTATGGTTACCTATTATTGTAACAATCTGGGTAATCAGCTATATCATTGGCATGGCAGATCAGCTTGTCAACATTCTGCCTGCTCACTGGCAGCCACAGGCAATATTGGGATTCAAGATTCATGGTTTAGGCTTACTGTTTGCTATCATTGTTGTATTTTTTACTGGTTTACTGGCAGCAAATATGCTCGGACGCAGAATATTCGCTGCCTGGGATGCGTTGTGGGGGCGCATTCCTGTCGTAAAGAGTATTTATTCCGGAGTTAAAAAAGTTTCTGAATCTTTATTGTCAGATTCCCGGCAGTCGTTTAAAACACCCGTACTGGTACCCTTTCCTCAGCCGGATATCTGGACTATCGGATTTGTATCAGGTCACATACCGGATAAACTGGCATCCGCCTTGCCACACCACCCTGAAGAAACTTCGTCAGATAATTATATTTCAGTATATGTGCCCACTACCCCTAATCCGACAGGTGGTTACTATATTATGGTTAACAGTAAAGATGTCCGCGAAATTGATATGAGCGTGGATGATGCACTGAAATATGTTATTTCACTGGGTATGGTGCAGCCGGATGAACCACCGCACAACCAGTCATTACAGGCTATTTTCTCTTTACACAAACCAGCTAAACCGCATTAATGCATGATTGGCCGGAAATGATAATCCTGAATGACACAATTAACCGTAATCATAGTAACAAAGGCATCAAAATGCGAACCAACTATTGTGGCTTAATTAATGAGCAATATCTCGACCAGACTGTTACCGTAAAAGGCTGGGTACATCGCCGCCGCGATCACGGCGGTGTAATATTCATTGACCTGCGCGACCGGGAAGGTATCGTACAGGTAGTAATTGACCCGGATACACCTGAAGCTTTTACTCTGGCTGACTCTGCCCGTAACGAATATGTACTGAGTATTACCGGTCGTGTACGTGCACGTCCTGAAGGTACCAAAAACGATAAAATGATTTCCGGCGGTATTGAACTATTAGCCAAAGAAATTGACATACTCAATACTGCTGCCACCCCGCCATTTTTAATTGATGATGAAAGCATCAGTGAAAATGTACGTCTGACTAACCGCGTAATCGATTTGCGCCGTCCGGTAATGCAAAATAATCTGCGACTGCGCTATCGTGTTGCTATGGCTGTCCGCCGCTATCTGGACAGTCAGGGATTTATAGACATCGAAACACCGATGTTAACCCGCTCTACTCCGGAAGGTGCACGGGACTATCTGGTACCCAGCCGTGTATTTCCGGGTGAATTCTTTGCGTTACCGCAGTCTCCGCAGCTATTCAAGCAGCTACTGATGGTGGCAGGATTTGACCGCTATTACCAGATTGTAAAATGTTTCCGTGATGAAGACCTGCGTGCTGACCGTCAGCCGGAATTTACTCAGATAGACCTTGAAACTTCGTTTTTAAGTGAAAACGAAATCATGGATATCACTGAAAACATGGTTAAGCTGGTTTTTCAGGAAGCTCTGGCTGTAGACCTGCCTGTTTTCCCGCGCATGAGCTGGCATGAGGCTATGTTCCTGTATGGTTCGGATAAACCGGATTTGCGTGTAAATCTGCAATTTACCGAATTAACCGATTTGATGAAAACGGAAGAGTTTAAAGTATTTCGTGCGGCCGCCGATATGAAAAATGGCCGTGTTGTTGCCTTGCGTGTACCTAATGGTGCCAGCCTGAGCCGGAAGGAAATAGATACCTATACAGAATTTGTTGGTATCTATGGTGCAAAAGGTCTGGCGTATATCAAAGTAAATGACATTAGCAAAGTAAATAATACAGAAGATAGCGGTTTGCAATCTCCGATTGTGAAATTCCTTTCTGATCGTGCTTTACAGTCTATTATTGAGAAAACCGGTGCACAAAATGGTGATATCATTTTCTTCGGTGCTGATAAAGCCAAAGTGGTTAACGAAGCTATTGGCGCGCTGCGCGTTAAAATTGGTCACGAGCATGGTGCTGCTAACGGCTATTTTGCTGACAAATGGCGTCCATTATGGGTAGTTGATTTCCCGATGTTCGAATATGATGAAGAAGAACATCGCTGGTCTGCTATGCATCATCCTTTTACTGCACCTAAGGCCGGTCATGAGGATTTACTGGTATCTGCACCGGATCAGTGTATTGCCCGTGCTTATGATATGGTGCTAAATGGCTGGGAAATCGGTGGTGGCTCTATTCGTATTCATCGTGCAGATATTCAAGAGAAAGTATTTGCTGCACTGAAAATCACTCCGGAAGAGCAACAGAATAAATTCGGTTTTCTGCTGAACAACCTGAAATTCGGTGCTCCTCCGCATGGAGGTCTGGCGTTTGGTCTGGACCGACTGGTAACCCTGATGGCTGGTGCTGACTCAATTCGTGATGTTATCGCATTCCCGAAAACTCAGCGTTCGCAGGATTTACTGGTAGATGCACCAAATCATGTTGACGAAAAACAATTGCGTGAGCTTGGACTGCGTTTACGTCAAAAAGTTCAGACTGAAGAGAAAAATTAATTTGTTCTTTTGATAAAAAAACTGCCTGATAAATTTTATCAGGCAGTTTTTTTATCATTTAGACAAAGTGCTATTTATAAATTAAATTTAATCAGCGTCTCTTTAGCCAGACACCAGATTCAATATGCGGTGTGAAAGGAAACTGATCAAACATGGAGGCCTGTTTAACGCTATGAGTAGCTAATAATGTTTGCAGATTTTCGTGCAAAGTGACCGGATTACAGGATACATAAATAATGTTATCAAATTTCTGTAACAACTTAAGAGTGTCATGATCAATACCGGCTCTCGGAGGGTCCACAAAAACCGTACTGAACTGATAATCAGCCAGATTAATCTGCTCGCTGGCCAATCGCCGGAAAGTTCGGATGCCTGTAAATGCTTCTGTAAATTCTTCTGCCGAAAGTCGGGCTAATGCAATATTATTGATATGATTATTTTCAATATTCCAATGCGCTGCCTGTACAGAAGTTTTTGATACTTCTGTAGCCAGAACTTTGTGAAATTGGCGGGACAGCGGCAAAGTAAAATTACCATTGCCACAATAAAGTTCCAGTAGATCTCCGCCATTGATCGATTGAGCAACATCAACAGCCCAACCCAGCATCGACTGACAAACTTCTGCATTCGGCTGAGTAAAACCACCTTCAAACTGTTTATACTCAAAGATTTCATTATGAACTTTTAAGCGTTCAATAACATAATCGCGTTCCAGAACTACCTTCTGCCCACGGCTGCGTCCTAAGATCTGAATGTTCAGTTCGGTGGCCAGCGATTTAGCTGACTGAGCCCAGACATCATCCAGTTTTTTATGATAAATCAGAGTAACCAGCGTATCGCCAGCCAGTGTTGTTAAAAATTCAACTTGAAATAAGCGTGTTTTTAACTCTTCTCTGGCCTGTATTTTGCTCAGTAAAACAGGCATCAATGAGTTAATATTTTCATGAGCTATGGCAAAATCACGTATTTTACATACATTACCGGAACAGGCTTTTTCTCCCGGGGTAAACATAGCATAACTACAGCTGTCTCCTTCATGCCAGATACGAAATTCCGCACGCATCCGGTAATGAGAAGCCGGAGAAGTGAAAATCTGTATTGGCGGAAAAGCACAGTCTGCAAATAGTTGCTCCAGATAGTGCTGTTTATCAGATAATTGTTGCTGGTAAGTAATACCGGTCATATAGTTATCAGCCAAAGCAAAAAGGGCTTATTATATCAAACCCCATTCTGTTCCCGTACATCGCGCAGAATTTGCCGGCCATAATCATCTGCAGCAATCATATCCGCAATTTTTTTTGCAGTATCTTCAGCACTTTGCAACTGATTTTTATCCTTTAAGCCAATAAAATTTTGTACCATGGGAAATTTATCAGCATCGGCAGAACGGATATTTTGCTGCATATTGGTATCAACAACACCGGGAGCAATACTGGCAATACGTACATGCGGATGTTGTTCAGCCGCTACTACTGCTGCGTGCTGATCCAGTGCCGCCTTAGTAGCTCCATATACGCTCCAGCCTGCTACCGGATGCCGTCCGGCACCACTACTGATATGCGCAATGCGAATTTCAGCTTTCGGAGCAGCGGCAATCACCGCATTAGTTAATAGTAATGGTGCAGTAATATTTACAGTTACTGCTTTAATAATTGCATCACAATCCTGCTGGCCTATTATTGAATTCGGCTCTACCATACCAGCGTTGTTTATCAGAATAATTTCATTTTTATTTTCAAGACCACTTTGCCAGCTGGCTGACCGGATTAATGTCGCCATAGCATCAGCATCAGAAAAATCAATTGAATATTCCAGTAATTTTTCCGGCGGATTATCCCAGCCATGCCGTGATAGACCGACAACTTTAACTTCTTTGGTCAGGTAATATTCTGTGAGAGCCCGCCCCAAACCCCGACTATGACCAGTAATAATTACACAACATTGCATATTAAATTCCCTTTTTCAAAAATTATCTGAGCTTCTAGCCAGATAGTAATCATACACTTTACTTATGCAGTAAAAAAATCAGATTTTAATTTGTTTAAATATAAACTTGATTTATGGAGAAATTGACATTATTAAGTTAAGTATTATCATGCAATGTAAATTTTATGACTGTTATTTAAAGGGAATTTTTATGTCGCTAAGCATTATTCGTCATGATTGGTCACTACCAGAGGTTATCGAATTATTTCAACTGCCATTTAATGATCTGATATTTAAAGCACAAACAATACACCGACAATTTTTTGACGCCAATAAAGTGCAAGTTTCAACCTTATTATCAATAAAAACCGGTGCTTGTCCGGAAGACTGTAAATATTGCCCCCAGTCAGTTCATTATGATACTGGTCTGGAAAAAGAAAAATTACTTGAAGTTCAAAAAGTAATTGAAAAAGCCAAGGCTGCAAAAGCAATCGGTTCAACACGTTTCTGTATGGGTGCTGCCTGGAAGCATCCTACTGCCAGAGATATGCCGTATGTTCTGGAGATGGTAAAAGGTGTTAAAGCACTGGGCATGGAAACCTGTATGACTCTGGGCAAATTGTCACAGGATCAGGCTCATGCGTTATCTGAGGCCGGATTAGATTTCTATAATCATAATTTAGATACTTCACCCGAATTTTATGGAAACATCATTACTACCCGTACCTACGCGGAACGTTTGCAAACATTGGCTTATGTCCGAGAAGCAGGCATTAAAATTTGCTCAGGCGGAATTCTTGGAATGGGTGAATCTCTGAAAGACAGAGCCAGTTTATTAATTCAATTAGCTAATTTAGATGAACATCCGGAAAGTGTTCCCATCAACAATCTGGTTAAGGTTAAAGGTACACCTTTAGCGAATGAACAGGATATTGAGCCGTTTGATTTTATCAGAATGCTTGCTGTTGCCCGTATTATGATGCCCAAATCACATGTGCGATTATCCGCAGGACGTGAAAAAATGAATGAGCAAATGCAGGCACTGGCTTTTTTAGCAGGGGCAAACTCTATATTTTATGGAGATAAATTGCTTACCACATCTAATCCTCAAGTTGAAAAAGATAATGTTTTATTTATTAAATTGGGTATCAGTCCCGAACAATGTGAGGATTATAGTGATGAAATACACCGGGCAGCTATTGTGCAGGCAATTTCTGAGCAAACACAAAATAATATGTCTGGTAATATTAATGAGTCTTAGCAACTAATTGTTATTTAAGATATTTTGTACAGTAGAATGATAATTCTATTATTTATTATATAAAAATTCCAAATAGCACAAACCTGTATTTATAGTAAGATACAATACAATAAATTTGCACTTTACCTATGAGCACGCCGTTAACAACGCCTCCGCTGGCACCTAAAACCATAGCTATTCTTAAACAACTTAATATACATTGCTTAGAAGATTTACATCTTCGCGGAGCGCTAACGGCGTTTTTACAATTTAAAAGCATCAGTACAGGCTGTACAGACAGTCTTTTGTGGCAATTTATTGCTCTAGTGGAAGATCGCTCAGTTCAATCGTTTACATCTGAAGAAAAAGATTACTGGCGCAAGCAGCTTAAACTGCATCCGCCAGTAGCTGTCTTTCCGTCTGAAACAGTTATGCAGCAATGGATGCATCAGGCTTTGGATGCAGCGCAACAGGCTTCTATACTGAATGAAGTGCCGGTTGGTGCTGTTGTTGTCTGTGAAAACACTCTGGTTGGTTATGGCTACAATCGCTGTATCGCTGATTGTAATATTAGCCATCATGCAGAAATTCAGGCATTAACGGCAGCCAGTAAAGCATTGGGAAATTACCGTCTGGAAAATTGTGATGTTTATATTACTCTGGAACCGTGCGCTATGTGTGCAAGTGCATTAATACAAGCACGAATCAGAAGGGTAATTTATGGAGCTTGTGAAACAAAAACCGGAGCAGCCGGCAGTGTGATTAATTTATTTACTAATCAGCAGTTAAATAAACACACTGCAATCATTGGTGGTGTTCTGGCTAATGAATCCACCCAATTATTACAGGATTTTTTCCGGTGTAAGCGCAGCCCGGTATAAACCAATGCTGCAATCAGAAATTACAGTAAATCGTAGCCAAATTTACCAATCATAATACACAGAAGAATAATAAAACCTTTACGCAATAATTTGCTGCCGCCACGCATTGCTAATCTGGCACCAATGATTCCTCCGCTCAGATTGGCAATAGCCAGTGGAATTGCCCAATGCCATACGACATACTGATGTGGAATAAAAAATATCAGTGCGGCAAAATTTGTTGTGAGATTAATAACTTTAGAAGATGCTGTTGCAGTAATAAAGTCGAAGGCAAAAAAGCGAACAAATATAAAAGCCAGTAAGCTGCCTGTTCCGGGACCGAATATACCGTCATATAAACCGATTAAGGCACCCATTAACAGTCCGATAATATACTCACGTCGGGTCAGCTGGCTTTGGCGCTGAACCTGACCCAGATCCTTTTTCAAAAAGGTATAAATCGCCATAATGATTAAAATAACCAGAATGGACGGTTTCATCCACGCTGTGGGCAGATATTCCACAACATGAGCACCCATATATGAAAAAGCAAATGCAAGGACGGCGGCAGGTAACAGCATTGCCCATGGAACGGGTATACGTCTGGTATATTGCACAGCTGCTACCAAAGTACCACAGGCAGAAGCAAATTTATTTACCCCCAGAACGACCGGTGTGATGGTTTTCTGTGGTAATGCGCCAAACAGCCCGGGGATCTGTAACAACCCGCCACCACCGACAGCTGCATCCATTAAACCAGCACTGAATCCGATAATTAGTAACCACCAGATATGAGAATCACTTAACCATTCCACGATATATCCTACTAGCGCATGGCACGTGTGGTAATACGCTTAATTAACTCTTGCTGATTACGGGGCAATCCGTCTTCGCAGAAAGTCTGATACAGCACCGAACGTACTTTATCCAGTTGATTCAGGCTGGTACCGATTACTTTCCATTGACTATTGCGCGGCTGTATCCAGCGTTTATTCACATCGTCACCATATCCGAACACTTTCATGCGCCGTGTCGGGCAATGAATAGCTTCAGCAGTAAGGTTATTAATCCCCTGATCTGATTGCTGGTTCAGAATATAATGGATAGTATGGTCTGTATTGATTTGAATACTGTTCAGCATTAATTTTGGCTGGCCCTGATATGTCTGGCTGATATAAATATCTGCCCATTGCTCATTACCGGCAGGATACGCTGGCATAGGTACAGCCTGCTCTTCCCAAGGCTGATTTTCATCAGGTCCAATATAATGCTCGTTATATAAAGTTTCCCTGCGTGCCAGTGCATAAGCACAAACACCAAGAAGTAATACAGTCAATACGGTTTTGGTAACTTTCATACCATGCTCCGAAACCGGATATACAATCCGGCTTTATTCTGAAATACTGTTTATCATTTGTCATACAGCAAAAAGCTGTCTGTAATCTTATGAGAACAGACAGCCGGATTCAGCCATCAAAGTTTTAAGGCGGCCAGAACCTGAGTTTTTACTGCTTCTACCGGTTGGGTTCCGTCTACACGGATATAATCCGGTGCGTTGGCATCATTCTGTTTACCATAGAAATCAATCAGTACTTCTGTTTGCTCGTGATAAACCTGTAAACGTTTTTTGATGGTTTCTTCCTGATCATCATCACGCTGAATCAGTGGTTCACCAGTTTCATCATCTATATTGTTAACTCTTGGCGGATTGTAAACCAAATGATAAGTTCTGCCTGAAGCAAGATGGACACGGCGACCGGACAAGCGTTCAATAATGACATCATCGGGTACGGCAATCTCTACTACAGCATCCAGATGCACGCCCGCTTTTTCCATTGCTTCAGCCTGAGCCAGTGTACGCGGGAAACCATCAAATAAGAAACCATTAGCACAATCCGGCTGGGCAATACGCTCTTTTACCAGACCTATAATAATATCGTCACGAACCAGCCCGCCCGCATCCATAATTTTTTTGGCTTCAATGCCCAAAGGTGTGCCGGCTTTTACTGCTGCACGCAGCATGTCTCCGGTAGAAATCTGCGGTATGTTAAACGCAGCAGTAATAAACTGTGCCTGTGTGCCTTTTCCGGCACCCGGTGCACCTAATAATAAAACTTTCATTTCAACTCCTGAATATATCTGTGATTTGATTTAATATTATTACTAATATTTATTTTTTTACTTCTGTCCAGTTCGTGCGTACACGCTCCAGATCGGCAGCTGTATCCACACCCGCAGCCGGAGCATGCGGTGTAATTTGTACCGCAATATTGTAACCATGCCACAGTACGCGCAGCTGCTCAAGTGATTCAGCCTGTTCTAATGGTGATGGAGTCAAATCTGCATATTGGTGCAAAAACTGTACCCGATAACCATAAATGCCAATATGACGATATACCGGAATATCTGCCGGCATGACTTCAGCGCCGCTGCGCATTAATTCACGCGGCCATGGAATGGCCGCACGGCTAAAGTACAAGGCATTATTTTTGTTGTTTAACACAACTTTAACACAATTGGCATCTATAAAATCTGTGTAATCAGTTAATAGATGTGCTGCTGTGGCCATTGGTACTGAACTTTGCTGTAATTGTTCAGCTACAGCATTAATCAGCTCAGGTTCAATCAAAGGTTCATCACCCTGAACATTTACAACACAGTCTTCTCCAGCGAGATTCAGAATGCCGGCTGCTTCAGCTAGACGAGTTGTACCGCTCTCATGCTCCGGAGCTGTTAAAACAGCTTCAATTCCATGAACCTGACATGCAGTCTGAATATCAGCATGATCTGTTGCCACAACTACTCTTCCGGCTTTGCTGGCAAGTGCACGCTCAGCTACCCTCACTACCATCGGTTTACCATGTATATCAGCTAAAGCCTTATTGGGTAAACGACTAGAGGATAGCCGTGCCGGAATCAGAACAACAAAATTACTCATGTGTCGCCGTACATTCTTCATCAGTTAAATTACGAGCTTCATTTACTAGCATATAGGGAATACCATCTTTTACCGGATAAGCCAGCCGTGATGCTTTACACCACAGTTCCTGCTGCTGTGCATGCCATTGCAATTTTCCTTTACACTCGGGGCATACCAGTATATCCAGATATTTTTGATTCATTTTTAATCCTTAGTTTCGCAAAAGTGGCAAGCGAAGTTTATGGTTGTTGATTTAGCAGGTTTCCTGAATGCAGTAATACCAGTTAATAATTTATAAATATCGTCTTCGAATGACTTTACCATATATTAAAATGGCAATATAGAGGCTGCTTAATACAGAACCTGAAATCGTAGTCAGTTTGTATCGTCTGACAACGATATACTGACAATTTATTGAAATTTTACCAGCAGCCGGAGCCCATGGCATCTTTTTCATTGCAGAAACGTATTTATTTTATTTAGAACGGTGTAAGTCTAATTTTAACTGAATCAATTCAGCTAAATCCGGGCAGATTTGTGCTGAAAGTGGTAAGACCCAAATATTATATTGCAAAGGTTTTTTCAGTTTGACCGCATCTTTTTCTGTAATAAATATTATTTCTGCATCAGGCCAGTCTTCGGGTTGAATGGTTGCGTGATCATTCAGCGCAATGGTTTCTTTCAGATGAATACCCAGCATCTGTAATGCCTGAAAAAAACGTTGCGGTTGTCCGATACCTGCAATTGCCGCGCATTTTTTTTCTGAAAATTCATGAGCTTTTGCAGTCTGTTGCGGCTGATTTAAACAATAGAAATCGCCATAGTTCAATTGACTAAAACCACACCATTGTGTTTTTATTAAATTTAGTTGCTGTGCCTGCCGAACAGAATTCGCATCACCCTGACTGAATACTACCGCATCTGCTCCCTGTAAGCGCTCAACCGGTTCGCGCAATGGGCCATTAGGCAATATATCCAGTTTTTTTCCGATATCTGCGGCCGGAAATACTATAACTTCCATATCCCGGCAAAGTGCATAATGTTGTAAACCATCATCACTTAATAAAAGCTGTAAATCCGGATATGCATTTAACAATGCTCTGCCGGCAGCTTCACGAGTAGAAGCAACTGCAACCGGTGCCAGAGTTTGCTGAAACAGCATTAATGGTTCATCTCCGGCTTCTGCCGCAGTAGATTGTGCATTCAGAATAACCGTTTCTTTACTTAAACGCCCATAACCGCGGCTGATGATACCTACCCTTATCTGCCGCTGCTGTAAAGTCTGTACCAGCGCAGCGACTAAAGGTGTTTTACCAACACCGCCAACATGAATGTTACCGATAACCACTACCGGACAAGGCAGTTTTTTAGTCGGCAAAATGCCCGATTTGTACAGCCAGTGCCGTAACAAAGCAATACTCTGAAATAATCGTGCAAACGGCCACAGTAACAATACCAGCGCTATACGCGGATGCTGCCAGTGCTTTTGTATTAAACCGGCTAACCAGCCCATAACTCTGCCTATTAATTACAAAGCTGCACTATACCATGCTGTATATGCAGAACTGAACTATGATAAAAAAACGCCGTATAATATCTACAGAATAAAACCGCTCTGAATATGGTATCCATTATGTCTGATTTCTCTGCTCCGGCTGCTTTAAGTGTATCTGAACTCAATGCTTATGCCCGTCAATTGCTTGAAGACAATCTGATTGATTTATGGGTTGGTGGTGAAGTTTCTAATCTTACCCGTGCAGCCAGCGGTCATTTCTATTTTTCTTTAAAAGATGCCCGTGCACAAGTCAGATGTGTACTGTTTAAAGGTGTGGCACAGCAGCTGAACCAGCCCTTACAGGAAGGTGATCATATAGAAGTAGCCGGAAAAATCAGTATTTACGAAGCACGAGGTGAATTTCAGATTACTATTAATGCAGTGCGCCACAAAGGGTTGGGACAGTTATATGAAGCTTATGAGCGGCTGAAACAGCAGTTAACTGTAGAAGGTTTATTTTCAAAGGAACGCAAACGTCCGCTACCTGTTCATCCTAAAGTGGTCGGTGTAGTGACCAGTCTTGCCGCAGCAGCTTTACGCGATGTTGTAACAACCCTGCGCCGGCGTCATAGCGGTATCCGTGTGATTGTTTACCCGACAGCCGTACAGGGTGCAGGAAGTGAACGTCAGATTGCTGCTGCTATTACCAGTGCCAATCAGCAGGCACTGGCTGATGTACTGATAATTTGCCGAGGAGGTGGCAGCATTGAGGATTTGTGGTCTTATAATGAAGAAATCGTCGTACGAACGGTAGCCGACAGCGCAATTCCCACAGTAAGCGGTGTTGGTCATGAAACTGACTTTACCCTGACCGATTTTGCCGCAGATGTTCGCGCCCCGACACCGACAGCAGCTGCCGAACTGGTCAGCCCTGATATGGCGCAATTAAGACATAGTGTTACTCAATGGCAAAAGCGTATACACCAATTACTGGAACAACGTTATTATGATGCTTCACAAAAACTAGACTGGCTTGCTCGTCAGTTAAAGCACCCGCAGCAAAACTGGCAGCAACAGCAGCAGCAACTAAGGGATTTAGCACGTCTGTTACAAATTGGCATGCAGCGTCAGATCAGGCAGCATCGGCAAAATCTAATACAGCAACAACGCAGTTTGGAAAATACACGACCGCAAACTATTCATGCACTACAGGCACTTGAATATCGGAAACAACAATTACATCAAATTTGGCAAAATATTTTTATGCGCGCGCAACAACGGCTGCAGCAGCAGACATCTGTGTTACAGGCAGTTTCTCCTCTACAGATTCTCGCCAGAGGTTATAGCGTGGTCACTAATCAGCGCGGGCAGGTAATACGTGATGCCAACAAATTAAAAACCGGCCAGTATCTTAATATTCGCTTTGCTTGCGGTGAACGTAGCGTACAGGTTGCCCCGCCGAAAATTCAGTCTGATTTATTTGATAATTAAGATATATATTTTCAAATGTATTTCTATTCTATTGCGAAAATTGCTATCACTAAGAATTTGGTGATTAATTGTTTGTTGATTTAAATTCAGATTTTTAATCTAAAAATAAATTATTCTTTGAAATGTTATGTTAAATAAATTTTTGACAGGCAATTAACTTAATAAGAATAGGAATTTAAATGTCACTGTTTGCTCGTTTATTTGGGAAAAAATCTAAAGATACAGATACTACGGTAGGTGAAAATACAAATACTAAACAATCAATAGGATTAAGTGTTGTATTTAAAGGCTCTCTTAATTTAGATAAAGATAAATTATTAGATAAATTAAAATATCTGGATTCTTCAATAACAAATGTCAAATACGAAACCCCTGCCGGAGAGCTTGAACAAGGCGTTTTTGCTTTGATAAGCTGGGGAAAACATATAGTTAAACTGATCGGATTCAATGCGCCTTTTCCTGCTGATGCATTGGAAACTTGTGTTGAGCCAGCACATTATAGTGAAGATATCAAAAATCAAGTTCGTAAAAATGATAGTCATGTAATTTTGTACTATACAGGACATGATGAAGATGTAATACAACAATACCTGGCTTTATCCCGTCTGGCTGCGTGTTTTGAAGAATTTAATGCATTAGCAGTTATTAATGAAAACGCCCATTCTTCACTCCCTGCAAATGTTTTAAGTAACTTACTTAGTGATGAAGACAGTGCACAGAGTTTATGCGATTGTTTACCGCTATTTTTCTGCGGATTTGTTAAATATATTTTAGAAGACGTTAAAGGTGTCTGGATGCGCACTTACGGTGCTAATGTATTTGGATTGCCTGATTTTGCTGTATTAGCAAATAACCATGATGAAGGTTCTGACTATTTCGATATGTTTGGTAATATTTTATCGTATCTGCGTCAGAGCGGAGCAACTATGAATCCAGGGGATACAATGGAAATTGGCGATAATAAAATGATGTCTTTACGAGTTCCACAGGAGGATGAATACTTTCTGAAAGATACAGGTAATGTTTTGGTTGTAGAGATCGGTAAATAGTTAAACAAATTAATAAATTATTCTTAAGCAGAAATTATCCATTATTAAGCAATATAAAACGACTACCGATATTAAATTTGATATCGGAAGTCGTTTTATATTTAGGTAAATTAAAAAAATAATTGTTTGTTCAATCAGATATGCAAATACAATAAATCATTATTTTAAATATCACGATATCAGATAGTTACCTTACTGCTTCTGTTTATTTAATAACATAATGCTTATTGTGCACAGTAATATCTGCTACTCTGTGCTCAGACTGAAAAATATCATAAGCAGGCTTCAATTCGCTCCAGAAAGGCATATAAGCTGAGTTTTGAAACTTTTGCATATTTGATGCTGTCATTCTGAATGGAAAAATATGAATGGGTATTCGCTTCTGTCCGCTGTTTATAGCTTGATTAACAACAGCGTAGATTTGTTCTATTCCCTTGTCAGTCATAGCATAGCAACCGATGGACACGCAGTTTCCATGAATCATGATAAAGCTTCCTGTGTATCCATTGGCACGGTCATAGGCATTCGGGTAGCCGATGTTAAAAGCAAGATGATAATTACTATTTGGTTTTAATAGATTTTTCTCGGTTGCGTAAAATCCTTCCGGACTTTTGCCATCACCTTCGGCTTTTTTAGGTCCCAGACCACCTGAATATGTACAGATATCCCATGTCCTGTACAGCTGATAATTATTATTTTTGTGCTTATACCATATTTCTAATATTCCTTCCTGTTTGAATATTCGCAGATAAATTTTGTCACCACTAACAGGAGGAGAGACTGTTACTGCCGTATTTTTTATATCTATAGTTTTAATTTTCTGGTCAATAGTATAATTTCTAAAAAATAATGATACACCTGCAACTATGCCCGCGAATCCGATGACAATCATACAGATAGTCATTAATCTTCGAGATAGTGTCTTTACTTGATTTTTTTTATTAGCAAAAAAAGGAGAAATAATTAATCCGATACTTCCGATACATATCAATATGGGAAGTAATATCATTAATGGTTCGCTAAATAATACAGACATAATTTGTTTCCGTTGAGACCGGGTTACCCAGCAGTTAATCAAAAAACTGAATACAGAACAAACAATTGATTTAGCTATACAATTCTATCCTGTGGGTTTCTTCCTGCCCAGTCGCATACGAACTGCCATGCTACTCTTCCTGAGCGGCTACCACGGCTCTGGCTCCAATTTAATGCTGCACGTCTTGCTGTTTCATCCAAATTCAGACCAGCTTCTTCCAACCAGTTCTGTACAGCCTGTAAATATGCATTCTGATCAAATGGGTAAAAGCTTAGCCATAAACCAAAACGATCCGATAAAGATACTTTTTCTTCGACGGCTTCCTGAGGATGAACTTCTCCGCCATTGCCTGTATGAGCCACATTGTCTGCCATATACTCAGGCATTAAATGCCGGCGATTGGATGTAGCATATACCAATACATTGTCACATCGCTGAGATAATCCGCCATCAAGGGTAGTTTTTAATGCTTTGTAAGCATCGTCGCCGTCTTCAAAAGATAAATCATCACAGAACAGAATGTATTTTTCCGGTCTGGCGCTTAGTAAAGAAAGTAAAGCAGGTAATGTTAACAAATCACTTTTATCAACCTCAATCAAACGCAATCCCTGATCTGCATACTGATGCAGTAACGCCTTAACCAATGATGATTTTCCGGTACCACGTGCTCCTGTCATTAATACATTATTTGCCGGTCTGCCGGCAAGAAACTGTTCTGTATTACGTACCAGTTGTCGGCGCTGCTCATCAACAGCTGCCAGACAGTCCAGAGAAAAAGTATGCGGATGCGGTAAACTTTCCAGAATACCCTTATTACCTAATTTATGCCAGCGGTAAGCAACTGCAGTCCAGTCAGGTTCCTGAGCCAATGGTGGCAAAATGGCATCCAGCCGCTGTAACACTGTTGCAGCCAGATTGATAAATTCCTTACGTTTCATCTATTTCCCTTTAGTTTCTAGAGCTATGATCTATGAATGTTTTTGCAATATTAATGCAAAAGGTGCATCATTTATCCGGTTAATAAAAGCATATTTCAACACTGCTATCTGCTGTTGCGGTAAGCTTCGCGCCCATGTTTGTATTGTTTCCGCTTCAATTTTTCCCTGCTCATGACCCAGGTATAAAACTGCAGCCAATACACCATTATTGATAAGAAGGTTTAATCCGCTTTGCATTGCCTTAAGAGTTGTATTGGCTTGGGTTGTACAGTTTTTATCTCCGCCGGGTAAATATCCAAGGTTAAATATGATGGCACTAACCTTACTCTGAATATACTCACTCAAATGTTCATGTCCGGCTTGAATTAACTGTACCCGCTCACGATAACCGGCTTTTGCCAGTCTGTTACTGGTAGCTTCTAATGCACTTGCCTGTATATCAAATGCGACTACTTTACCCTGGGCACCAACGCATGATGCCAGAAACAAAGTATCATGCCCGTTACCAGCAGTAGCATCAACAACTATATCTCCGGCCTTTACTGTCTGCTGAATGTTTTTATGTACAAAATCCAGAATATTGAGAAGCATAAATTGATTTGTGCTATCTGATGTTTAGTTAGCCGCCATGGCTATCCTTAAGATAAATAAGCATTAAGCATATCAGATTATATATTTACAAAATGAGCACGCATACTATGAATAGTAATTTTATTTATCTGTAATGCTGATACCAGAATAAAAATTGATACATATTAAGTTTAGAAGTGCCAGACTCTTACCTCACATTCCTAATTCACGCAAAAAGCGAATGTCATCAGCCCAGCCGGATTTTACCTTTACCCAAACCTTTAAAAAAACTTTTGTTTCAAACAATTTTTCCATATCCAGTCTGGCTTCAGTAGATATCTTTTTCAGTTTTTCCCCGCCTTTACCAATTAAAATGCCCTTTTGGCTTTCCTTATCTACCAGAACTGCAATATAAATCCGGTAAAGTCCGTCTTCCTCGGTAAACTGTTCTACTTCGACATTCATAGCGTAGGGTAATTCTTCACCAAGATAACGAAACAGTTTCTCCCGCACAATTTCCATAGCAAGAAATCTTGCCGATTTGTCTGTCACCATATCTTCAGGATAGAGCGGAATACCTATTGGCAGCATGGGCTTGAGAATATGCACAAGCTGAGCCACGCCCAGTCCGTGCTTTGCACTCACCAGAGCAACCTGAGTGAATTTATATGCCTGCTGTACTTCATCAATAAAGTTCTGCAGTACACTTTGGTCTTTTGCCTTAGCCTTATCGACCTTATTAATTACCAGCACTACCGGAATATGTGCAGGTAATTGTTGCAGTACTTCTCTGTCTGCATCCGAAAAACGCAATGCTTCAATCACAAATACAATAACATCCACACCAGCAACTGCCTCAGTAACATTCTGATTGAGACGGTCATTAAGTGCATTGCGGTGATAAGTCTGAAAACCGGGAGTATCTACAAATATCAGCTGTGCTTCATTATCGGTATAAATACCATTAACTTTATGGCGAGTAGTCTGAGCTTTTTTACTGGTGATACTGATTTTCTGACCAATAAGGTGGTTCATTAACGTGGATTTTCCCACATTAGGCCGGCCAACAATTGCAACAAAACCGCAGCGAAAATTTTCTGACTGAGGAGGATAATTGTAACTGGATACTTCAGACATACATTCTTTCTTAAATGATACAAATAACCATAAAATGGTTGATAATAAGCTGAATTATTTCAAAACAAGTAAAATGAATTCTGCTAAATAACACATTGCAGATACCAATTATAAACTACTAAATTACCTGAATATATACAGTTTTATTCGAACGATTTTAGAGAAATGGAGTCATTCTTACTGAACAAATACTTTATGAATACTAAGTAACGAAAGACCTCAGAGTGATTAAACAATATTTTCAAAAAGTTTATTTACAATAAACGGATGAAGTTTACTAACTGGCATCATATATAACCGTCCCCAGAAATTATGATTTTTTACTGAAGCGATCAGATAAAGCATTTTTTTATCCGGCTGCTGGGTATTATCAGTAATACGCAGGCAAAGACAAACATCTAAATGAGAATCTTTAATCTCTAAAGTAAGTTTATCTGCAGTATTTTCAGTAATAGTAAAGAAATGTGCTGAATTTGTTTCACCAGATTGAATCCTCTCCTCATCCAGATAAGTAAATCCCTCTATAGTACGTATGCCAGCAGGTCTAACTATATTATCTCTGATTTTAAATAATATCCTTAGCCATTCAGGCTGACGTGAAGTCATCATTTTATATGCTTCAAAAGCTGTAATATTTTTACCGATTTCTTTTTTCTGACAATCAAGATAGTCCGGTTTATCCGCAATCAGGCTAACACACTCGGGTAATTCATTCAGTATTTTAGAAATTGACTTTGTTTTTCCCATTATTTCCCCTTTATTGTAAGACAATAAGTAATAACAATATGCCACCTTCAATATATTGTAACTTATTTATTTTTTCTAGGTTTAGCTGCCGGAAACTGCTTTTCTAACCAAACAAGAGCTGTTTGTGCGGTTTGTTGTTCTGCTTCGCGCCGGCTGTGTCCGGCTGCTTCAGTCTGAAAGCCGGTTTCTCCTAAATCACATTGCACTACAAATTGTAAATCATGAACATCACCAATCTGATCTACAATCCGATATTTTGGCAATGGCATATGTCGTGCCTGCAAGGCTTCCTGCAGACGTGTTTTTGCATCTTTTCCACTGTTCTGAGGATTAATATTACGGATGCGGTCTGCGTATAAATGTCTTACGACAGTCTCAGCAGTATTAAAATCTGCATCAAAGCTTACTGCGGCAAATAATGCTTCCATAGCATCGGCCAGTATAGATGGCCGCCGGAAGCCACCGCTTTTTAACTCACCAGTACCCAGTAATAAAGCATCTCCGATTTTTAGTTCAGCTGCAATCTGAGCCAGCGTTTCCTGATTAACCAGATTCGCCCGCATTCGTGAAAGTTCACCCTCTGTCAGGCGCGGAAATGCATTAAACAGCATTTTAGCTACAGAATAATTTAAAATCGAATCACCAACAAATTCAAAACGTTCATTGTGTAACGCACTGTAACTGCGGTGAGTTAAAGCCTGCAGCAATAAATCAGACTGCTTAAATTGATAGCCAAGCTTTTGTTGTACATATTTCAAAGCATTTTCATGGCGTACATCAGTTTTTCTCATTTAACCGTCTTTGATAATGAATAACCATAATTAAATAAACAAAGCGCAAGAAAAATCTTGCGCCCGGTATCAGATATTACTGAATCTTCGTACCGATTCGTTTCATATCACCCATATTCAGCCATACCAGAAAGGCTTTACCTACAACAAGCTTATCATCTACAAATCCCCAATAACGGCTATCTTCACTATTGTCACGATTGTCACCCATCATAAAGTATTTTCCTGCAGGAACGGTACAACTAAACCCACTGCCATCAGTCTCATAGTTACACAATTCCCGATCTGGAAAATCAGTATGTACTGCTTGCAGAATAACGGGGGGTTGCTGAGGCATTTTCAGTATCTGAATCGATTTATTACCAAGCTGCTCAGTTACCTGCTGAGCCTGCATATTGATATTTCCAAACTGAGGAACCTGTTCGGAATAATTATAAATTTTCTGCTCATCAGTATCAGTGATTACTTTACCGTTGATTGAAAGGATTTTATCCTTGTATGTAATAACATCACCCGGCAAACCGATTACCCGTTTAATATAATTTATACGTGTATCTCGGGGGTAATTAAATACAATTACATCACCACGCTCTACTTTGTTGACCGGAATAAGTACATTATTCAGAATTGGCAAACGGATACCGTAAGTAAATTTATTCACCAGAATAAAATCACCGGTAATCAGGCCCGGACGCATAGAGCTGGATGGAATCTGAAAAGGCTCAGCTAAAAAAGTGCGCAGAATAAATACCACCAGAATAATCGGGAAAAAACCACTCATGTAATCAGTAAAGTGATTATTATCTATATGCCCCGGATTTTTTTTCTTCTGGCCACGATGAATAATCCAGGCTATTCCGGTAAACAATACAAAAATCAGCAAAACTGCGGTAAAACTCATTTTGTATGACAATACACCAAATGCACCTACCAGAATCAGCAAATATCCCCATTGTAATGCTCCGCTCCATTCCCCATTTTCTTCACGCTTTTTTGAGCTTTTCAAAAATAGAACTATCCCCAGCACCAGAAGGATTGCTGCGCCTATAATCATCGTGTTTGACATTTATTAATCTCCAACCTGTAAAATCGCCAGAAAGGCAGATTGCGGAATTTCTACATTACCCACCTGTTTCATACGTTTTTTACCGGCTTTTTGTTTTTCCAATAATTTTTTCTTACGGGTAATATCGCCGCCATAACATTTAGCCAGCACATTTTTGCGCAGTGCTTTTACGTTTTCACGAGCAATAATTTTACCGCCGATTGCCGCCTGAACCGCAATATCAAACATTTGTCTCGGAATCAGCTCACGCATTTTAGCTACCAGCTCTCTGCCGCGATGAACAGAATTACTGCGGTGAACAATCAGACTGAGCGCATCGACTTTTTCACTGTTAACCAGAATATCCAGTTTAACCAGATCTGCAGCCCTGAATTCGAGAAATTCATAATCAAGCGAAGCATAGCCGCGTGAAGTTGATTTCAGCTTATCAAAGAAATCCATCACAACTTCATTCATTGGCATTTCATAAGTCAGCATTACCTGCCGGCCCATGTATTGCATATTTCTCTGAACACCGCGTTTCTGATTACACAATGTCATTACCGCACCGACATATTCCTGAGGTAATAATATAGTTGCCGTGATAATAGGCTCATAAATTGCTTCAAGTGTACCGATATCAGGTAATTTAGACGGGTTTTCAATCTCTAAGCGTTCACCGCTTTTCATTAATATTTCATATACCACTGTTGGAGCAGTGGTAATCAGATCCATATTAAATTCTCGTTCAAGCCTTTCCTGGACAATTTCCAGATGCAGCAGACCAAGAAAACCACAGCGAAAACCGAATCCCAGTGCCTGTGAAACTTCCGGTTCAAATTTCAGTGCAGCATCATTAAGCTGTAATTTTTCCAGAGCTTCACGTAATGCATCGTAATCGTGACTCTCAACAGGATATAAACCGGCAAACACCTGCGGCTGCACTTCTTTAAAACCGGGTAAAGGTTCGCTGGCCGGCTCCCGCGCCAGGGTAATCGTATCACCTACTTTAGCCGAACCAAGCTCTTTGACACCGGTAATTAAAAAGCCTACATCACCGGCTTTTAATTCCTGCTTCTGCACAGATTTAGGCGTAAATATACCTAATTGTTCTACCTGTGTTTCGGCTCCTGTGGCCATGAAACGAACTTTATCTTTCAGACGTACCGTTCCGTCGACCATGCGTATCAGCATTACTACGCCAACGTAATTATCGAACCATGAATCAATGATTAACGCTTTTAACGGTGCATCATTTTTACCATTAGGTGCCGGTACTTTTTTTACAATCTCTTCCAGTACATCCTCAATACCGATGCCGCTTTTAGCAGAACAGCGTACAGCATCAATGGCCTCAATTCCGATAATATCTTCTATTTCTTCTATAACCCGCTCAGGCTCTGCTGAAGGTAAATCAATCTTATTCAGAACGGGCAAAACCTCTACGCCCAGGTCAATAGCTGTATAGCAATTGGCTACAGTCTGAGCTTCTACACCCTGTGATGCGTCTACCACCAGTAATGCACCCTCACAGGCAGAAAGAGAACGGGATACCTCATAGGAAAAGTCTACATGCCCCGGGGTGTCAATCAGATTAAGCTGATAAACCTGCCCGTCACGGGCTTTATACTGTAAAGCTGCAGTTTGAGCTTTAATTGTAATACCGCGCTCTTTTTCAATATCCATGGAATCGAGTACCTGTGCACTCATTTCCCGATTTTCAAGACCGCCACAATACTGAATAAAACGATCAGCCAGTGTCGACTTCCCATGGTCAATATGGGCGATAATAGAGAAATTGCGTATATTGTTCATGTAAGCCAATAATTCAAATTAATTCAGACAGCAACATTCTGGTAAATCAATACCAGAAAACCAGAAAATAACTGCTTATTTTAGCGGAATGTACTGTAGTGCGCCCAAGAATTTATAATAATTCAGAAAAGCTTTTAATTTTCAAACATTAGGGCTTAAAAGCTTTTATTAAATTTATTACTCCGGGCAAAGTGCTAATAAATTAACAGATTTTTAAATAATCACACTTTAAGCAGATATTTTAATGTTCAAATTAAATTTTAAACTCATAAAATAAATTTTAAGCAGTACAGAAATTATTTTTTTGCAAAGCGATACTATATTATCCTGCCATAAATTTTGTCTGACAAACATAGAAAGTCACTGCCAGAAAGACTACAATATCTTTAACTCAGTTGTTTATTTCAATGAAAGTAGTTGTATGCTAAAAATCAGCACACAGTTTGATGGTGGTAATATTGAGATTGTCGACTCCAGTGATCCGGCTAATATCCAGCTCAAATTACCTAAAGACAATGCGGCCGAATTTCGGCAATGGTTTTATTTCCGTGTACAGGGTGTTGCCTATCAGAATATTCGCCTGAATTTCATTAATACAACTGAATCTGCTTATCCGGAAGGTTGGGAAGATTATCAGGCAATGTGCTCTTATGATCGCATCAACTGGTTTCGTGTTCCTACAACTTTCGAAAACGACATATTAACTATTTCTCATACTCCGTTATCCAATAGTGTGTACTATGCCTACTTCGAACCTTATTCATATGAACAGCATCTGAATTTACTAGGTGACAGCCAGAGCAGCGGCTTATGCCAGATAGAAGATTTAGGCAGCACTATTCAGGGACGCGATATTAATCTGCTGACAATTGGCAATCAGGTTGCCAGCGATTTGAAAATCTGGGTAATTGCGCGTCAGCATCCTGGCGAAACTATGGCTGAATGGTTTATTGAAGGTCTGTTAGGCCGGTTATTAGATCATCAGGATCCGACAGCACGTGCTTTGCTGGATCAGGCTACATTTTATATTGTTCCGAATATGAACCCTGATGGATCCGTACTCGGTAATCTGCGTACTAATGCTGCCGGAGCAAATCTCAATCGCGAATGGTTACAGCCCAGCATGCAAAACAGTCCGGAAGTTTATCTGGTACGTGAAAAAATGCATGAAACAGGAGTGGATTTATTCCTGGATATTCATGGCGATGAATCTATTCCTTATGTATTTCTTTCAGGTAATGAGGGAATTCCTTCCTTCGATGACAGGCTGCATTCGTTACAGGAAATGTTCAAACAGGCCTTTCTGGCAGCAAGCCCGGATTTTCAGGATAAATATGGTTATGAAAAAGATGAACCGGGTAAAGCCAATTTGAATATTGCTACTGCATACATTGGCGAAACCTTCAAATGTTTAGCTTATACACTTGAAATGCCATTTAAAGACAATAATCAATGGCCGGATGACGATTTTGGCTGGAACGGCCAGCGTTCTCTGCGTTTGGGGGAAGCAATTTTAAGCCCGATTTACTCTATACTGGATAGTTTGCGTTAAATCAGTAATATTGTTTCCAAAGCCTGAGAGATATTTCAGGCTTTTTGTATTTTTGAGTAAAATCAAATGATTAATAATTACATACGCAGCATAATAAAGATGCATTATTTGTAATCAAGTTGTCTTTTATCCATTATCAATATAGGAAACAATCATGAAAAGAAGCATACTTGTATACAGCATCATCGGCATTATTTCTCTGGCAGCCTGTTCAAGGGATGATTCAGAAGCATCTAAAACAAAGCTAAGCTGCAATAGTGAGCAGCTTCGCAGTCAGATTCAGCAAACCCTGCAGACAGGTATCAATAATAATGTTCATCAGTTCGCTCAAAATGACAGCCGTCAGTTTGTAGATGCAGATAAAGTAATCAATGCCAGCCATGAATTATCTGTAGCCGTATCTGATGGCAAGCTGGATAAAGACAATAATGGTAATCCTGTTTGCAGCAGTGAGCTAAAAATTACCGTTCCAACTAATATTTGGCAGCAAATTCAGACAAATGCACCGTTGTTATTTGGTAAAACCGATTTTATTGCCCATCTGAATCAGCAGTTGCAAGGTAATGAAGTTACCCTGCATGATAATGTTTTTACTAAACCTATCCAATATGCACCTGTTTCAGACAAAACAAATGCTAATGCAGCATCTGTAACCAATTCCGCCAGCAAATTTGATCAGACTGGTATTCAGACTTTAAGTACTGTTTTAGGTAATGCACTATTACCCTATGGTATCAAGGATACAGTCATGATTGCCGGACATATGTATAATCGTGCAGATGCTATCAAGCTGATCACTAATCCCAATGCCCAGGTTTTACCATTAGATCGCCTCAGCCCGGAAGCTCAAAAGGCTAGTGATATTCTTAACGGCCATTCTTTAGCAACAGAGAGTAATAATCAGGCTGATAACAATCATGTTATCCAAAATGATATAACTGCTGATCAGTTGCAGCAGGCACGGGATAATAACCGCAATGCCAATAGTGTTATTAATGCGAAATGGCATAATCTGAACGATACTGTTCGTAATACCTTGCAGCAGGAAGAACAGAAATGGATAGCCCAGAAAACCAGTCAGTGTCAGGCAAAAGCGGCTAAAGCCGCTTCGCCTGCTCAGGCGGAACTAATACGGCTGGAATGTGATACACTAATGACTAATGAACGTATTAAGTATCTTAACGGTTATAGCCTGCATTAATTCGTCATTATTAGTCTGGACATCAGTATTATTTTTTATATTACTGGTGTCTGATCCCGCACATTTAAAAAATAATAAAGTATAAACATGTCGGATCGGAAAATCATTCATATTGATATGGACGCTTTTTATGCGTCAGTAGAATTGCGCGATCGTCCCGAATTTCAAAACAAACCTGTTGTTGTAGCATGGGATGGACCAAGGTCAGTAATTTGTGCCGCCTCGTATGCGGCTCGCAAATATGGACTGCATTCTGCTATGGCTGTATCTACAGCTAAGCGATTATGCCCTCAGGCAATTTATATTACTCCAGATTTCAATAAATACCGTGCAGTATCACAGTATATTCACAGTATCTTTAGCCGCTATACACATCAAATTGAACCCTTATCTTTGGATGAGGCTTACCTCGATGTCACTAATTATCAGGGCAATCTGCCTTATGCCCGGGATATTGCCAGTGAAATACGTGCATCTATTCTGTCTGAAACGGGTTTGACCGCCTCCGCCGGTATTGCTCCTAACAAATTTTTGGCTAAAATTGCTTCTGACTGGCGCAAGCCAAACGGTCAGTTTGTTATTGCCCCTTCGCAAGTAATGAATTTTTTGCAGAAATTACCATTAGGCAAAATTCCCGGAGTCGGTAAAGTAACTGAACAAAAAATGAATGCCTTAGGCTGGAAAACAGTCGGAGATTTAAGTCAGGTAAATTTATCTGTTTTAGTGCATCATTTTGGTCGCTGGGGATACCGGCTGTTTGATCTAGCTCAGGGGCGTGATGACCGCGAAGTTACTCCTGAACGTAACCGTCAGCAGATATCTACGGAAATTACACTTATCAAAAATGAAAATCTGATTGAAATCGCCCGCCATCTGCCTGACCTGGCACAGACATTGGTAGAAACGATGCAGCAGAAACAGTTGCAGGGAAATTGTGTAACTTTAAAATTAAAAACTGCTGATTTTCAGATTCATACACGTTCACAGACCTACTCTTCTCCTTTACCTGATGCTGCAGCTTTGATTGCTGCCGGGCAGGATTTACTCAAGCGGTTACCACCGGACAATGGCGAACAATTCCGACTGATTGGTCTGGGTATCAGCCATTTTTATCAGCATGAATATCAGCCTGATTTATGGGCTTCTGAAAATGCATTCTGATGATACCTCCCTAAAACAATTTCCGACTACATCGCACTACATTTTTCTGGCTTAAGTTAACAAAATAAAGGATAATGAGGCTGTCAGGCTGCAAGCGGGAGTAAGTAGCCCTTTATCAGAAAAAGTAACATCACAGGAGTTACCATGAGTCACATTAAAGTGCCGACAGAAGGTCATAAAATCGTTTCTGGCCAAGCTATTCCGAATGATCCAATCATTCCTTTTATTGAAGGGGATGGTATTGGTGTTGATATTACGCCAGTGATGAAAGACGTTATTGATGCAGCAGTAGCGAAAGCCTATAACGGCTCCAGAAAAATTGTCTGGATGGAAGTTTATGCCGGTGAAAAAGCCACTAAAGTTTATGGTGAAAATGTATGGTTACCGGAAGAAACACTGGAAGCCATTAAAGAATATAAAGTAGCAATCAAAGGACCGATGACTACACCGGTAGGCGGCGGTATTCGCTCACTGAATGTTGCCATTCGTCAGCAACTGGATTTATATCAGTGTGTGCGTCCTGTACAGTATTTCAAAGGCGTACCTTCTCCGCTTAAAGATCCTAGTAAAGTTAACATGGTTATTTTCCGTGAGAACACTGAAGATATTTACGCAGGTATTGAATGGTTTGCAGAAACAGCAGATGCTAAAAAAATTATTAACTTCCTGCAAGGTGAAATGGGTGTTACCAAAATCCGCTTCCCTGAAACATCCAGCATTGGTATTAAGCCTGTTTCTAAAGAGGGTTCACAACGCCTGACCCGCGCAGCTATACGTTATGCTATTGATAATGACCGAGACAGTGTTACCATTGTTCATAAAGGTAACATCATGAAATTCACCGAAGGCGGATTCCGTGACTGGTCTTATGAAGTGGCTAAAAATGAATTTGGCGCAACTTTAATTGGTGATGGACCATGGTGCGAATTTAAAAATCCGAAAACTGGTAAAAATATCGTCATTAAAGATTGTATTGCTGATGCATTCCTGCAGCAGATTTTGCTGCGTCCGGCTGAATATGATGTGATTACGACACTGAATCTGAATGGTGACTACATTTCAGATGCTCTGGCTGCTCAGGTTGGTGGTATCGGTATTGCTCCGGGAGCCAATATCTCTGATGAATATGCCGTATTTGAAGCAACACATGGTACTGCACCTAAATATGCCGGTCAGGATAAAGTTAATCCGGGATCTATTATTCTGTCTGCCGAAATGATGTTACGTCATTTAGGCTGGAAAGAAGCTGCAGATTTGGTTATTACCTCAATTGAAAAAGCCATTGCCGACAAAATTGTCACCTATGATTTTGCTCGTATGATGGAAGGTGCAAAAGAAGTCTCCTGCTCTGATTTTGGTAAAGCTCTGATTGAACGTATGTAACTTTTCATATCTTGTATTCACAAAACCGAATCCTGAAACAGGATTCGGTTTTTTTATAAAATAAAATTTTTAATTCGTTCGATATATAAAGACAGTTATCTTTAAAAACATTTATGTTCAGCTATAATGAATATTATCTGAAAAGTTGAAAACAATGATTTTAGGAATTCAAACCGACTCTTGCGGTCGCTGTGTACACTATCATAATGAAAATGATATCGCTGCCCTTCAATGTGCCCAGTGTAAACAATACTATGCCTGCTTTAAATGCCATGATTTGATGTGTAATCATACATTTGTAGCCATGACAACTGAAAATAGCCAACCGGTTATGTGTGGAAATTGCAAAACCCCCTTAACCTATAAACAGTATCAGCAATATCAGTGTCCGTTTTGTCAAGCTTCTTTTAATCCACGCTGTGCATTACATAAAGATATTTATTTTAAATAATATATATTATTAGTTATCATCAAGGTCAACAATTAGTCCGTCTTCATCCCATTCGGTTTTACGTACTAGTTCGTTCTTTTCAAATACAGATTCACTTTTTTTGGCACCTGAATCATACCAGGTTAGAACAACACCGCTGACTTTATTATCTATAATTGCAACATCAGAAATCAGATGTCCGCTGTTATCCCACGTAGTCATCGTTTTTACCACGCCTTGATGTACAGTCATATCCTGTTTTATCTGCCCGTTAGCGTACCAGCGCTGCCAGCGCCCTTCTGCTTTTCCGTTAACGAAATAAATTTCTCCGCGTTTATGGCCATTTTCATACCAGCTGCGTGTTTTGCCATTCGGTAAACCGTTTTTCCAGGTTATTTCAATCGCAAGCCGGCCATTTGGATACCAGCTATGCCATTGTCCGACTGGTTTACCATTTTTATAATTGCCTTGTAGTTTCTTTTTACCATCCGGATACGATAACTGTAATACGCCTTCTTTCATAGCCGGAATTAACTGTTGTAACTGATCTATTGGCAAAGCATATTCAGCATCATATTTGTTTTTTTCAGGTTCAGAAAGAATCTGTTCATTAACCTGATCGTTTTTTGATTGGTGAGAATTCTGATGATATTGAACCTTTGGCTGCTTATTCACAACCTGCTGGTTTATATCTGTATTGACAGCTTTATGCGCTTGGGACTTTATCTGCCATACAACTGTTATTACAATCAAAAATAGTATTATGGCGAGTACGAACCAGTAAAAGCGTCTGGCTACATACATAGTTTCTGTCCCTTTTTACTAAGTAGAATCATTATTTTATGCAATAAAAATTATATCTATAGATATTACATTCTTTTTCAAATAAATGATTGATTATATGAATGTATCAATTATTTTTGCCAGTAGGTTTTCACATTAACAAACTCATAAATACCAAATTCTGACAATTCGCGTCCGAATCCGGAATCTTTTACTCCGCCAAAAGGCAGGCGTAAATCACTACTCGTATGTCGGTTAATAAATACACTACCTACATTTAAATGTTCTGCGAATTTCCATGCCTGTGAAGTGTTCTGCGTATAAATACTGGCTCCCAGACCAAAAGGATTATCATTAGCCAGCGTTAATGCATGATGATTATCACTGGCTCGCAGAATAATCGCTACTGGTCCGAATACTTCTTCATGATATACACGACAATCCGGATTGACTTTATCCAGAATAGTAGCCGGATAAAACCAGCCTTGTACATTTTCCGGGATTTTGCCGCCAAGTAAGCATTGGGCACCCTGGGTTAGTGCATCCTGAACCTGCACATGAACCAATGTACGTAAATCATTGCGATGTAGTGGTGCCAAAGTTGTGGACGGCAGCCATGGCTCTCCCATTTGCAGTTTCCGGCAGTGTTGCATTAAAACGGCCAGAAATTCATCAGCAATGTCATTATTTATAATCAGACGTTTGGCTGCATTACATGACTGACCGGCATCGCGAAAGCGTGAATAACAAGCATCTGCAGCAGCCTGCTCAATATCCGCATCATTTAATACAATGAACGCATTGCTTCCGCCCAGTTCCATAACACATTTGCGTAAATGACGGCCGGCCAGTGCAGCCAGATATCGCCCGGTTTGGGTTGAACCGGTGAAAGCCAGTGCCTGAGTTTGAGAAATAGCATATTCAATATCATCATTACTGAGCCAGACAAGTTGTAAAGGTAAATCATCCCCTATCAATTCAAACAGCATCTGGCTGATTTTGCCTACAGAAGGTGCAGGTTTTACCAGACAGGCATTTCCGGCACATAAAGCAGGAATAGCAAAGCGCAAAATCTGCCATACCGGATAATTCCATGGCATTACTGCCAATACTGTTCCTAAAGGCTCAAAACGAACCTGACTCAGGCTTGCCTGCGTGGCAATAGTTTTATGGGCAAGCAGCTCGGGCGCTAAATGCGCATAATAACGAATCAGAGCAATAGATTTACTGATTTCTGCTTCACACTCTCGTAAACAGCGTCCTACTTCAATACAAATCTGATAGGCCAGTTCGGTTTGTGCTTGTTCCAGTCGCTGAGCAAACTCTAAAAGATAATGAGTACGTGTTTGCACATTTTCACAGGCAAAATTACGTTGTTTACTGGACAGCTGCTGATACTGTAAATCGAATTCAGCTCTGGTCAGATTTTCACGGGTAAATAGAATTTCACCTGTAATGGCATGATAACTGGTATACAACTCAAAAATCCTTCAACTGCAAACGGAAAATCTAAACTTATTGAATACAAGACAATATATGTCTGTAAAAAATATTGACCTTATAAAATTTATAAGGTCAATAATCATTTTATTATTCGTCAGCCGTATCCAGCTTTTGTACACCCTGCTTCACTTTATAGCGATTTTTTAACCATTGCAGATTAGCAACAGCAAGGTTCTGTGCCAGATTTTCACTGATAATTTGCTTAGCCTGTGGCAAAACATTACCCATATCCTGAGGTGGTTTAATTGCATTAATTTTAACCAATACTGGATTTTGCTGATCGGTAAGTAAAATATATGCCGGTTTATTGTTTGCGGGTTTGGCTTTAATCCAAAGCTGGAAATCATCCTTAGACATCATCGCTACAGCTTGTTGTGGTGTAAGATCTGTACTTGGTGACCATGAGAGACTGGAAATGTCACCTTTATTTAAATTTTCCAGAGCCTGCTTAGCTGATGCTGTCGCCAGCTTTTTGGATTCCTCGGCAATGTAGTCTTGTTGTATCTGAGCTTTAATCTCTGCAAAAGATGCCTGATGTTCTTTACGTACATCCAGTGCACGTACCACCCAATATGTTCCGTTACCCAAATCAACTGGTTCAGAATTATATCGTTTTACCAGTACATCATTTCCAAATAAAACATCTTGCAACGCTTTAGGCATCCGATTGGCATTGGCCATATCGCGTGTTACCCAACCCTGATCTACCTTGTGAATTTGTAAACCAAGCTTATCATTAATCGGCTGTAATGTTTTTGGGTTATTAAATGCCAGATCACTGACAGTTTCTTTCATTTTCGCAACAACAGCTGCACCCTTACGAATCTGAATCTCTTGAGTTAATCGTGCTTTTACACTTTCCAATGAGGGTTTCGGAGCTGATGCGGAAGTCGGAATCTGATTATATGCTTCCTGTAGCTCAGCTTCACTGACTGTTTCCTTAGCGCCCAGCTCTGCAGCAGACAATTGTACAAATTCATATTTCACAGCCTGCGGCAGATAATAACGTTTTTTATTCGCTTCGTAATAAGCTTTCAGCTTGCTGTCATCAACAGCTACCTGACTGACAAAATTTGCTGCAGGAAAGGTAATTGTTTGAACCTGACGTGCAGATTGCAACAGATTAATCATTTGTCTGGCCTGTACGTCACTTACCAGATTACCGGCTTTCATAAGATTCAGCATAGTCTGCATAGCGTACTGTTTACGCATACCGTCTATTAGAGCTTCTTCTGTCATTCCTGACTGTTGTAAAAATGCGCGATATTTGGCTTCTACAAATTTTCCGTTTTCCTGAAAACTCGGATCAGATGCAATCACCTGTTTTATCTGGCTGATAGAAACATTAATATTCATATCATTAGCAGCCTGCTGAATATAAGCCTGATCACGCAGTGTTTCATAAGCAAGCTGTTTACTTACCGGATTACCAGATGCGTTCTGTAGACGCCGCTGAAAATCATTGACGTCGTTTATTTTAATTTTTATGTCACCTACTTTGCTGACATAGTCAGAACCGGGAACAGCCAGTGAATAGCCACCTGCAAATACAAAACTTAGACAAATCGCGCCTAGAATAATCTGAGCCGGGGTTTTATATTTTTCTACAATATGAAACATGAGATTCAGTTAACTTTATTTAAAACAGACAGAGCGATATTGTAACTTTTTTTATTAAGCTAAACCATGTTGATTAAAGAATTAATGCACAAAAGCGACAAACAATAAAAAGGGCGGGAAAATATCCCGCCCAGCTTGATTACAAAATTCAAATCAAAGAGCATCTTTCAGTGCTTTACCTGCACGGAACTTAGGAGTTTTGGCTGCTTTGATTTGCAATGGCTCGCCAGTTTTCGGGTTACGTCCGGCACGTGCAGCACGTTCACCAACATAAAATGTACCGAAACCCACTAAAGTTACAGTATCACCACTTTTCAGTGCTTTAGTAACAGAGCTAATCATACCGTCCAGAGCCTTTGCTGCAGAAGCTTTAGGTAAATCGGCTTCCTGAGCAATAGCTTCAATCAATTCAGACTTATTCACAATAAAGTCCCTTTCTGTTGTTATGTTCATATGATTTTCAGTTTCCGACCATTTCCTTTATGGCAAAAACTGAACAATACATTACGATTACTTTATAACAAGCCCAAATTCTTTATGTCAAGCGTCGACACAACTACATTGAGTTAAATCATGCCAAAAACAAAGCCATTCACCATTAGTGTTGGTGAATGGCTGCATACTCAGTGTTTTACAGTTTTTGTTGTTGACTTAGGCGCCGATTTAGCTATTAAACTTTCTTCAGGTGTACTTTGCCACGGGCTGGGCGGATAAGCCAACCCCAGATTAAGTACTTCATCTATCCACTGTACCGGGTGAATAGTCAGCTGTTCACAGATGTTAGCCGGAATTTCTTCCAGATCTTTAACATTGTCTTTCGGAATCAGCACATGCTTTATTCCGCCGCGTAAAGCAGCCAGCAGCTTTTCTTTCAGCCCGCCAATTGGCAGAATTTCTCCTCGCAGAGTAATTTCGCCAGTCATGGCTACATCCGCACGTACCGGGATACCGGTGAAAGCAGAAACTAAAGCTAGAGTTATAGCACTACCCGCACTCGGACCATCTTTCGGCGTAGCACCTTCAGGAACATGAACGTGAATATCATTTTTTTCATAAAAATCAGGCTCGATACCCAGACTTTCAGCCCGTGAACGAACAACACTCCACGCAGCGCTGACAGATTCCTGCATCACATCACCCAGCTTACCGGTACGCAGAATATTGCCTTTACCACGAAATTTGCTGGCTTCAATAGTTAAAAGCTCACCACCTACTTCTGTCCAGGCTAGTCCTGTTACCTGACCAATACGGTTTTCATTTTCCGCTACTCCATAATCAAAGCGGCGGACACCAAGATAGTCATGTAAATTATCTGCATTAATGACAATCGTTTCTGGTTTTGCTTTAGTTTTTTTACCTTTACTGGTATTTTCTGCTGCAACCGCTTGCTTCATTACTACTTTACGGCAAATTTTGGCTATTTCACGATCAAGTGAACGTACACCGGCTTCACGGGTGTAATAACGGATAATATCGCGTACAGCTGATTCCTCAATGCAGATTTCACCGTCGCGTACACCATTTTGCTTGATCTGTTTCGCTACCAGATATTTCATGGCAATATTGATTTTTTCGTCTTCGGTATAACCGGAAAGACGAATAATTTCCATACGGTCTAATAGCGGAGACGGAATGTTCATACTATTAGAGGTAGCAATAAACATCACATCTGATAAATCAAATTCAACCTCTGCATAATGGTCAGAAAAAGAATGGTTTTGTTCAGGATCAAGCACTTCAAGTAAAGCACTAGCAGGATCACCCCTGAAATCATTACCTAATTTATCAATTTCATCGAGTAAAAATAGTGGGTTTTTAACACCAACCTTGGCCATGTTTTGCAGAATTTTACCGGGCATTGAGCCGATATAAGTTCGCCGGTGACCACGAATTTCACTTTCATCATGCACACCACCTAACGCCATACGAACATATTTTCTTCCGGTCGCTTTAGCAATGGATTCACCCAGTGATGTTTTACCTACACCTGGAGGGCCGACCAGACATAAAATAGGACCTTTAAGCTGATTCATGCGTTTTTGTACTGCAAGATATTCAAGAATGCGTTCTTTAACTTTTTCGAGACCATAGTGGTCGGCATTCAGAATCATATCGGCTTTGACAATATCTTTGCTTACCTTAGATTTCTTTTTCCACGGTAATTCAAGCAGCGTATCTATATAATTACGAACAACTGTTGATTCAGCTGACATCGGAGGCATCATGCACAATTTTTTGAATTCAGACAGACATTTTTCTTCTGCCTCTTTGCTCATACCAGCCTGGCGAATCTGCGTTTCAAGATTAGCCAAATCATCATCTTCTTCACCCAGCTCTTTCTGAATCGCTTTTACCTGTTCATTCAGATAATATTCACGCTGCGACTTTTCCATTTGCCGCTTTACTCGCCCGCGAATACGTTTTTCTACCTGAAGGATATCCAGCTCAGACTCAAGCAAATGAAGTAAATGTTCCAGACGCGCAGTCACATTGGTCATAGCAAGGATTTGCTGACGCTGATCAAGTTTCAGCTGCAAGTGGGCAGCAATAGTATCAGCCAGACGGCTAAGAGTATCGATACCGTTAATAGTAGTAATGACTTCTGCCGGAATTTTTTTATTCAATTTTGCCAACTGTTCAAACTGGGATAATAATGTACGACGTAATGCCTCATCATCGTGTTTATCCTCTTCAATGGCATCCGTACATTTTTCTATATGAGCCTCAACATATGGCCCGCTTTCATCAATATACTGTACCTTAGCCCGGTAAAGACCTTCCACAAGTACTTTAACCGTACCATCGGGTAATTTAAGCACTTGCAGAATACTGGCTACTGTGCCCATGTCATACATGTCTTCAGCATGTGGCTCGTCAGTATCTGCGTTTTTCTGTGCCAGCAAAAATACCGGTTCATCATGCTCCATGGCAGCATCCAGAGCCGCTATGGATTTTTCACGTCCTACAAAAAGGGGCAATACCATATGCGGGTAAACGACAACATCACGCAAAGGCAACATTGCCATCGTGGTTGGCTGTAACGGAGCAGAATCATAAATTTCAGCCATGTAATGCCTCAATCTTTCCTGGAAATATGCAATTAAATTGGATGTTAAAATGGTGCTAAACCAGTTTTTTTCAAGTATTTCAAATATTGAATAATTATTGAAAAATTCTGTATCAAGAAGATTTATTTTAAAAAGTGAAATATTAGCCGGACAAATATACGGCATCTGAAATCAACATGTCCGGCCAGACAAACTAGCGAATTACCGGTTTATAGCGAATGCGTTTGGGTTTTGCACCTTCCTCTCCCAGACGACGTTTTTTATCAGTTTCATACTCCTGATAATTGCCATCAAAAAATACCCATTTTGATTCACCTTCAGCAGCCAGAATATGTGTGGCAATCCGGTCAAGAAACCAGCGATCATGTGAAACGACAAGTACGCTGCCGGCAAATTCCAGTAATGCCTCTTCAAGTGCACGCAGAGTTTCCACATCCAGATCATTAGATGGTTCATCCAGCAGCAATACATTACCACCGGAAATTAAAGTTTTGGCCAGATGCAGGCGACCGCGCTCACCTCCGGATAGTTTTCCTACAATTTTACTCTGGTCACTGCCTTTAAAGTTGAATCTGCCCAGATAGGCTCGGGCAGGAATTTCAAATTGTCCTACCTGTAAAATATCACGCCCTTCTGCTATTTCATCAAATACGTTTTTATCATCATGCAGACCGTGACGGCTCTGATCAACAATTGATAATTTTACTGTCTGACCAATCTTTACCTCACCCGTATCCGGCTCTTCCTGTCCGGTAATCAGTTTGAATAGTGTAGATTTACCGGCTCCGTTTGGTCCGATAATCCCAACAATGGCACCAGGCGGAATTTTAAAACTTAAATCATCAATGAGTAATTTATCACCAAAACTTTTGCTGACATGCTCAAATTCAATCACCTCATTACCTAGACGCTCGGCTACCGGAATAAATATTTCCTGAGTTTCATTACGTTTCTGATATTCGTAATTACTCATTTCTTCAAAACGCGCCAGACGCGCTTTAGATTTAGCCTGACGCCCACGCGCATTCTGTCTTACCCACTCAAGCTCTTGCTTCATGGCTTTAATTCTTGCGGCCTCGGTTTTAGCTTCGTTCTCCAGTCGGGCTTCTTTTTGTTCCAGCCATGAACTATAGTTACCTTTCCATGGAATACCATGCCCCCGGTCTAATTCCAGAATCCACTCTGCAGCATTATCCAGAAAATAGCGGTCATGCGTAACAGCTACTACTGTACCCGGAAAACGAACCAGAAACTGTTCCAGCCATTCTACTGATTCTGCATCAAGGTGATTAGTCGGTTCATCCAGTAACAGCATATCCGGCTTACTTAATAGCAATTTACATAATGCAACCCTGCGTTTTTCCCCACCGGACAAATTACCAATCCGTGCATCCCATTCTGGTAACCGCAGTGCATCAGCAGCAATTTCCAGCTGATGTTCTAAATTATCTCCGGCCCCTGCCGCGATAATAGCTTCCAGCCGTGCCTGCTCTTCAGCCAGCGCATCAAAATCAGCATCCGGCTCTGCATAGGCTGCATATACTTCTTCCAGTTTTTTCTGTGCACCGGCCACATCCCCTAAGCCGGATTCCACTTCTTCTCTCACCGTTTTATCAGCATCAAGCTGGGGTTCCTGTGGTAAATAGCCGATTTTAATACCACTCATTGGAATGGCTTCACCTTCAAATTCGGTATCCACTCCGGCCATAATTTTTAAAACAGTGGATTTCCCTGCACCATTAAGTCCCAGCAAACCAATTTTGGCACCGGGAAAGAAAGATAAAGAAATATCCTTGATAATCTGTTTTTGTGGCGGCACGGTTTTACTTACGCGCAGCATTGAGTATACATATTGGCTCATAGCATATTCATCAGTGTAAATTAGTCAGAATCAGCCTGAAAAAAAGGGCTGATGATTATGATTTTAATTTTAGCATGCATATACCTGCTGTTAACGAATGCTTTGCGTTAAAATACCATCATTTATTTCTTTGCTATCCTTCATGAATATAATCTCAACTCTGATAGATTTCATTTTACATATTGATCAGCACCTGCAATTTATTGTGACTCAATATGGAATATGGATTTATGTAATTCTGTTTGCTTTGATTTTTTGTGAAACCGGATTGGTAGTTACTCCGTTTCTGCCTGGGGATTCCCTGTTATTTGCAGCCGGTGGAATCGCTGCTATAGGCGAGATGAATGTGCATTTTATGGTTGTGTTGTTACTGGCTGCCGCTATCATCGGTGATGCCGTAAATTTTTCAATCGGAAAAAAATTTGGTGCCCATCTGTTTGCAAATCCGCATTCGAAAATATTCAAACAAATTTATTTACACAAAACACAGGAATTTTATGCAAAGCATGGCGGAAAGACGATTATCATTGCCCGTTTTGTCCCAATAGTGCGTACATTCGCACCGTTTGTAGCCGGAATGGGACATATGCATTATGGTCATTTTATACGCTATAACTGTATTGGTGCTATCCTCTGGGTTGTGCTGTTTTCTTATGCTGGGTATTTTTTTGGTAATCTGCCATTCATTAAACAGAATCTTTCTCTGGCACTGATTATTATCATTGCTGTTTCTTTATTGCCGGCTGTTATAGAAATACTGCGCCACAGATTTGCAGCTTCAAAGCAAAATTAAATATTTTTTTCTGCTGTTAATAACGATATTACAGGCATGTTATGAGTCAGATACATGTATTACCCGATCATTTAATTAACCAGATAGCTGCCGGAGAAGTGATTGAACGTCCGGCCAATGCACTGAAAGAAATAATTGAAAACAGTCTGGATGCGGGAGCCAGCCATATTGATATTCAGCTGGAAGCCGGTGGTATCAAACGCTTGTCCGTTACTGATGATGGCCAGGGCATAGATAAGACAGATATTCCGCTAGCTTTACATCGCCATGCAACGAGTAAAATCAGTTCTCTGGAAGATCTGGAAAAAGTAGTAAGCATGGGTTTTCGTGGTGAAGGTCTGGCCAGCATTGCCTCAGTCAGCCGCCTGACTCTGACCAGTCGTACAGATACAGATAATCACGCAACTCAGATTTACGCAGAAGACGGCAAACTCAGTGATGTTAAACCAGCTGCACATTCCACTGGTACAACTGTTGATGTAGTTGAACTTTTTTTCAACACACCGGCAAGGCGTCAGTTTCTTAAATCACCTGCAACTGAGTTTGCACATTGCCGTACCATGGTAGAACGTCTGGCACTGGCTCATCCTGAAGTAGCATTCAGTTTACAGCATAATAATAAAAATATACTTTCATTGCCTGCGCAATCCCTGCAAGAGCGCTGCTCAGCCATTATGGGAACAGATTTTACTGCTGCCAGCCTGAGTGTTGACGAAAAACTCAATGAAATGCGTTTACACGGACTCATTGGTAAACCCACTTTTACACATGGCAAAACCAGCCAGCAATATATTTTTGTCAATCAGCGATTTGTACGGGATAAAATTATTCTGCATGCAGTTAAACAGGCATATAACGATGTTTTACATCAGGCCTTAACACCTGCATTTATCCTGTTTCTTACCTTGCCGCCTACCGAAGTTGATGCAAATGTCCATCCAACCAAAACTGAAGTGCGTTTCCGCCAGGGTCAGGCTGTACATCAGCTTGTATTTCATACTTTGAATAAATGTCTGGCTTCTACTAATGCTAGTCATACCACCTCTGTATCCCAGCCGGAAACAGCACTCAAAGATATTATGCAAAAACAGCCGGCTGAAGTTCAACAAGTATTTGGTTCTAATAAAATCAATACTGCAATACACTCTCCGGCACCATATCAGCGAAGCCATACACCAGTTCAGCGCAATCTGAGTTTAAAAGAATCACAGAGTGCTCTGAATACTTATGCTGAATTATATAAATCAGAACCAGTATTTGAAAACAATACAATCAGTATCCCACAATCAGCAGAAATTGATAATGAACTGGCCAGCTTGGAGCAAGTACGCGGTATAAATTCTACTTATCAATCAGTACAGGCGAATGAAACGATAATTCCCCCACTGGGATATGCTATTGCCCAGCTACTTGATATATATATTCTGGCACAAGCAGAAGACGCACTTATTCTGGTCGATATGCATGCTAGTGCCGAACGGGTAAATTATGAAAAAATGAAGCAACAGCGTGATGCAACTGGTAAAGTAAGCAGTCAGACATTACTGATTCCAATCCGCTTTAATGCCAGCCATGAAGAAATTGCTCTGGCAAATGAATATGCCGCTACTTTACAAGATTATGGTCTGAATATTTCAGTTGAAAATCATCAGCAATTGGTGGTGCATACCGTACCGGCTATGTTGGTAAAAAGCGATATTAAGCTGCTGGTACAAGAAGTTTTGGATGATTTAATGAAAATTGGCAGTAGCGAAGTCATCAGGGAACGGGAAAACCGCATTCTATCCACTTTAGCCTGTCACGGTTCAGTACGTGCAGGACGTAAATTAACTTTACCGGAGATGAATGCATTACTGCGCGATATGGAAAATACAGAACGTGCTAATCAGTGTAATCATGGTCGCCCAACATGGGTAAAACTTCGCTTGCAGGATTTGGATGCTTTATTTTTGAGAGGTCAATAATTATCTATACTGAAATTAGATATATAAATTAATAAAAACCTCTTAATCAGCAAGATTAAGAGGTTTTTATACTAATGGTAGTTAGTGATTAGCGGTAACTTGAGGTACAGAAGCAGTTTCAGACGCTGCCGGCAATTCAGCATAATCCGGCTCAGGTTCTGATTCGTTATTCCACATTTTGCCATTCAGATAAAGCTTACCACCCATTAATTTCAGATGAGTTTTAATAACCCCATTGTCGACCTGTATATAGCCTTTGGTCTGCATGGATTTAACCGCACTATCAATCATCAAGCGGATTGTCTGGTCAATATCTTCAAGAGCTTCCGGACCTCCAGCACTGGCATCCACCGTAAAAAAGGCACGTGCCTGACTGATAGCAAAATTTTCCATTACTGCCTGAGGAATGGCAAAGTCCATTTCTGACTCAGTTTTATTCAGCATTAATCCAAACTGCTGCATATCAGACGCAAGCAGGTTTTTGAAACCAAGGCTGCCATGTATATCTATTAAGCCCTGCGGCATTTGCAATTTAAAACTGTTCAGTTTAATAAGCGGGTCATGAGTAAACAGTCCCTGCCCCTCATTACGCACAGCAGATACAATTGCTGCGCTAAGTTGCTCATTATTCAGATTCTGAGTTGATAACTGAGTAATTTTGTTATTGATTGCCACCAGACTGGCTGCATCCAGGTGTTCGGCAGATGCATCAATATCCAGCGGACCATAAACATCATTGCCATACTCTAATTTAGCAAAACCAAATTTACCATTACTATTAATCCACTGATCTTTTTCCTGAGTAGAAGTAGCCAGTTTCAGATCCTGAATGTTAATTTTGGCAGGAATACTGCTACCAGCCGGACTAATAAATGCACCTATCTGCAAATTAGTTACCAGATTAACCAGCTGATCTAAACGGATACTGTTATCTGATACATCATTCCAGATAAATGTAATGTTTTTGATACTCAGATCACTATTACCTAAAGCCAGTGATGTTTTACCATGTTCTGTATGGCTGTTCAGCTTTAAATCCTGATAAAACGCATGTCCTTTAGTCGCCAGAATCACATCCAGGCCGGGACTGACAGTATGGCTATCATAACTATTAAAATCTTTAGCATAATCAATTGTTGAATCCAGCCCCTGCCAATTGATTTTAATTCCGGATAACTCTTCATAATTGAATTTCGGAATCGCAACGTGCATTTGTCCGCTTCCACTTAGATTAATAGTATTTTCAAGCTTTAGCGGCGCGTTCTGACCAAAAAAACGATCAAGTATCTGTTTTGCCTGAGGCGTGAACTGCAGCTCAGTTTCTACATGAGCCCGTACAGGACGAATACTGCCGGCAAATAATCCATGATGTACATGATTAACCAAAGTAATCGGTTGTTGCAGTACCGTGCGTACATTATCCGGTAACTGTTGCTGTACACCGGCAAAAAAACTGGGTTTAAAGCGAATCTGCATAGTCTCTGTTGAGCTAAACCAGCCGCGTTCATAGTTCTGCTTTTCAATCAGCAGAAAAGAATTTTTGGCTAGTAAAGCACGCTGTTCGTCAAGACTTTGCTGGGCTTTAATACCCAGATAGTATGGCAAACCCAGTAAAATCAGTAATACAACCGCCACTAAGGCAGCAACAATCGTTACAATACGTTTATTCATGCTTGAAATATCTTATATATCCACGTTCTGCAAGATTAGCAGGATAACATCAAACAGAGCATTTGTCCGCCGGGTTTGCTGCTGATAACTGCCCTGGTTTCATTCCGGTATCTGCAAATCAGACCCGAAAAATAAAAATATTAATTGTTTGGCAGGGTGTTTACCAAAAGCCGCTGCCGCTGTTGTTCAAATAAACAAATAGTTGCAGCCATAGCCACGTTAAGTGATTCAGTCTGACCGGTCATGGGAATAATTACGTGTCTGGAAGCTGCTTGTAGCATTTTTGCACTCAGTCCGCTTCCTTCATTGCCGAATATCCAGCCGGCAGGTTCGTTCAGATTTAATGTATAAAGACTATGAGACTCAGGACTCAATACCGTAGCATACAACGGATAGGCATAATCTGTACACCAGGCTGTTAAATCGGAAACAGTCTGTATATTCAGATAGGCATGAGCGCCCATTGCTGCACGTAAGACTTTAGGCGACCAGACATCAACACTATCTTTGCTCAGTACAATATTATGAACACCGGCAGCCAGAGCACTGCGTAAAATGGTACCGGTATTACCGGGATCCTGTACTCTTTCTAAAAGAATAACATCCTGAATATCTGATGCAGATACAACCTCCGGTAGCTTCACTATTGCTACAGGTTCTCTTGAATTAACTAAATCACTGATTTTATCTAGCAAATTGTTCGCAACCAGTACAACCTGATGTGCCGGAATTGCTGCGAGTAAATCAGAAATTTCCGAGTCATGAATACGCTGTTGCGGTAAATATAATGCCTGAATTAAATATCCTGCCTGAATGAATGTTTCAATCAGATGAACACCTTCCAGTACAGCAAGCTGATGCTGACGACGGTAATGAGACTGAGCAATTAATTTGGACAAATGCTTCAGTTCATTATTACTGGCAGATTGTATAATTTTATAACTCATACAATATTCTGGCTTTCTTCTAATTGCTGATTAAGAACCTGACTGATTTGATTAACGGCTGTTAAAGTACGCAGCTGGGTAAATAACTTTCCTGCTTCAGGGTAATTTAATTTAAGCATGCCCAGCCATTGTTTTAGTCTGGATACCGGATAAGCAGAACCCTCGGTGACTTTATTACAGCAAATATTAAAAAAATCATTAATCCACGGCAGAATTTCTTGCCATGATAGAGCAGATATTACTTGCCCATGATTATAGGCAGCAATTTGCCGTGCCAGATCCGGACATTGAATTGCCCCGCGCCCCAGCATAACATCTGTACAATTACTAACAGCACGGATTTTCTGATAATCAGCCAGTGTAAATACATCACCATTAGCAATAACCGGAATACAAACTGCCTGATTAATACGTCCTATCCATTCCCAATGAGCGGGAGGCCGGTATCCTTCGATTTTTGTACGTGCATGTACTGTTAGCTGTTCTGCACCACCCTGTTCTATGGCCTGTGCACAATCCAGAGCCAGATCTTTATTTTCATAACCCAGACGCATTTTGGCACTCAGCATAATTTTATCTGGCAGGCTTTTGCGTACTTTGGCTACTATTTGTTCAATTTTATCCGGATACTGCAGGAGAACTGCACCACCCTGATGCTGGTTAACTGTAGGAGCCGGGCAACCAAAATTTAAATCAATATGGGTAGCCCCCAGTTCAACTACCTTTTGAGCATTCAGTGCCATATTATCTGCATCACTTCCTAATATCTGTACGGCTACAGCAGCACCAGACTGAGTTTGATTATTATTTGTCAGTTCAGGCATATATTTCAGCCAGATAGAGCGACCATGAATGGTATGAGTTATGCGCACAAATTCAGTAACACAAACATCAAATCCGCCAATGCGTGTTAACAGATCGCGCATTGGCGCATCTATTAAACCCTGCATAGGCGCCAAAAATAATTTTGGTACAGTACTTTTAGTTTGCAAAATAATACAGCCCACACAAATTACAATTACTTAAATCAAAAAACAACGCAACTCGTTTTATAAACAAGTTGCGTCGACAATTATAAAATAAAATTGCTTTTAAAAACTTTAATCGCGTAATGTTTCAATCAGATCGATTAATAATTCCACATCTTCTTTTTTCAATACTTCAAAGCCGTCATTTAAACCCAAGTCCTCCAGCAGCATTTCACCAGCCGGAGTATCATGCATAGTACTAAATGCATTCTGTAAGTTTTCCAGCATTTCTGCATTACGCGGATGCAATAAAATCAAATGATATAAATCATTGATTTTACTTTCAATTAAAAGATTTAAGCGACTTCGTGTAATAGCAGTCAGTTTATGATAGGCAGAGGACATAAATAAACCAATATTACCCTGATTCTGTATCAGTCCGCGGGCAACAGCTGCGAAAGATTCACTTTTAATCCATGTTAAATCTTTTTCTTCTATATCTACGGCTTCCAACAGTCGCAAAGCAATTAGTTTAACATCGTAATTCTCGGTACACAGAATTGACATACCGGGCTTGATATCGGCAAGTGATTTGATCTCACTGTCTGCACTACTGGCAATAACCATCTCATCAAAACAATTGACAGGCTTTACTACCGGCAAATAACCAAGTTCGCGAATGAGCTTGGAAGCATTGAACGGATTAGCATAGATAATATCAACATTATCCTTATCAATTTCCTGCTGTTCTTCTTCAGCATTGCTGGCCATTGATAAATGCACCGGTGCATCAATCAGCCGTTGCAGGCGAGTATTAAGAAAATGCCAACCGGCATAGTATTCAGGAGGAAAATCTGGGGCAATTAAAAAATTGATAGTCATGAGTTACCCCGCTCTTCTTTCATGAGACCTTCATATAATGCCTGCATTTCTAATACTTTACTGCGGGAAGGTTTGCGTCGTACAGAGGTATAACCTTCAATAACACCATCGCGGATATTGGGTACTATTGTAGCGTAAACCCAGTAAAAACCACCGTCTTTACGCAGGTTTTTTACATAGCCATGCCATTTTTTTCCTTGCTCTACAGTATCCCACAAATCTTTATAAGCTACTTTGGGCATATCAGGATGGCGTAAAATATAGTGCTCGGCACCCATCAGTTCATCGCGCGACCAGCCACTCATGTGTACAAATACTTCATTTGCATGAGTGATAATTCCCTTCAGATCTGTTCTGGAAGTAATCAGACAGCCATCAGGAAACTCTGTTTCTACATCAGTACAATATACCGTGCGTTTTACACCATCGTAATGTGTCAATTCAAATGTGCGGTGTTCGATTTCTGGCACTTTCATTGGTGAAATCATTATGACTCCATTTTCTTGAATGTGGACAACCAAGCAAATAATGCAAAAATTAATTTGCAATATATATTGCGCCGATTAGCAAAAGAACACAAAGCATTTAATCAGGTTGTGTAAAAAAAGACACTATTTATTGACACAAATCAATCAATATTCAACTTAATGTAAAAAAAAATATACACTGATTAATTAGATATAACATAAAGTGGAGCCATTTATAACCTCCAAAAAAGCTCTATATTTACCGTTTTTTTGAAGACTCAGACTGATATAAACCAGCCCATTTCATAATATTGGCTACTTCAAATTCATTCAGTTCGTAATACTGACCACGTTTCAGCCTATTTGGTAAAGCAATCGGTCCGAAACGCACACGAACCAGCCGGCTTACGGTCAGTCCCTGACTTTCAAATAAACGCCTTACCTCTCGGTTGCGACCCTCTTTAATGATGATGTTGTACCATTTATTCGCTCCCTCACCACCCTGTTCCCACAGATGCTGAGCCTGAGCAATACCATCTTCTAGTTCGACACCATTGAGCAAACTCTGTTTCTGTTCTTCACTCAGTTCACCCAGAACACGAACAGCATATTCGCGTTCTACTTCAAAACTCGGATGAGCAAACCGGTTAACCAATTCGCCGGAAGTGGTTAATATCAATAACCCGCATGTATTGATATCCAGACGACCAATAGCTACCCAGCGACTGCTGGCTGTCTGAGGCAAGCGGTCAAATACACTGACCCGCCCCTGCGGATCATCACGGCTGACAATTTCACCTTCTTGTTTGTAATAAACCATAATGCGCGGCAAACGATCCGGCCATTTGATATTAATAGCAGAACCGCGCACACTGACTTCATCATCCGGTGTGATTTTGTCTCCCAATTGAGCCACTTTACCGTTAATACGTACCAGCCCCTGGCTAATCCACTGTTCCATTTCCCGTCTTGAACCGGCACCAGAAGCGGCAAGAGCTTTTTGCAGTCTCACAGGCTCCATTTTTTCCAGACTGATACGCTGGTCTTTCAGCATCCGTGCCCGTTGCTGAATTTCTTGATTAGGCGTACGCTGCACCAGTTTTTTGGCACGCTGTACTTTCGTTTTTGTATTAGCTGTAATTACAGAACTATCCGCTTTACCACCTGTATTATTTTGCTGCCTGAGAGCTGATTTGGTCTTATTGCCGGAGTGCCGCCCGGAAACATGTTTATTGCTTTTACTGGCTACTCCGTCGCGTATCTGGCGTTTAGTTAATTTTTTCTTGGCTTGATTCATTCATATACTCCTATCTGTCTTCAGACAGTTCTTCTGCGGTAGACTGATCTACGGCAGGTTCATTTAAATCAGGTAAGACAAGCTCACCCAATTCTGTTAATGGTGGTAACTGGCTTAAATCTTCCAGCTGTAAATCACTCAGAAAGCCATCTGTGGTAGCCCATAAATTTGGCCTTCCCAGGCTATCACGCTGTCCGATAATTTCTATCCAGCCTCGATCCTGTAATGTTTGTAAAACATTACTTGAGACAGCAACACCACGGATAGCCTCAATATCACTTCGCGTTACCGGCTGCTGGTAGGCAATGATGGCCAATGTTTCCAGTACAGCACGGGAATAACGAGGGGTGCGCTGAACATCCAGACTGGCCAAACGGGGATAAGCAGCATGAGTAACCTGAAAGCGCCAGCCCTCAGCACTATGCACCAGATTAAGTGCCCTTTCCTGCCAGCGTATTTGCAGTGCTTCCAGTATGCTGGTTAACTCATCTGATGATAAAGGCGGATCAGTAAGCGCAGACAAAGTTTTTTCACTTAGTGCCTCACTTTGCGTCAGCAATGCAGCTTCAATTAATGCTTCGATAGAAACAGATTGATTCATAGTCATATATTTCTATACTTAAATTGAAATCCGTTTTAAATAATCTATAAAAATTAACCTTTGCGCGCAGCTTTTCTGGCTGCCCGTTCTGCCTTAAGTTGTGCTTCATGTTGCTGACCTTTTTTCAACCAAACTGCCCACTGATTGGGTGTTTCCAATGTAATACGCCCGATTAGTCCGTCACGAAAATCGGTCAGCAGGCGTTCAGCAGCTTTCTGGTAATCAATGCGCCCGCCACTTAATAATGCACCACGCTTTTTACCTACCCATTCTAACCATTGATCATCAAGCCAGTGCGGGCTTTCGCTCAAGTCGGCCTGATAGCGTTGCTGTAGTAACGGCAAATAATGCCGGCGCAGATAATCCAGTAATTCCAGTGCTACCACCTCTTCATCCAGGGCATTACGACCCACGGCACCACTGGCAGCTAAATTATAACCGGCCTCCTCAACTATAATTTTCGGCCATAACATTCCGGGCGTGTCGTATAACCAGAAATCATCAGCCAGTATCAGTCGCTGTTCAGCCTTAGTAATACCCGGCTCATTACCGGTTTTGGCGCTGCGTTTACCCAGCATGCCATTAATCAGGGTAGATTTACCTACATTGGGAATACCGCAAATAAGCACTCTCAGCGGTCTGTCCAAACCGTGGCGGTTAGGAACCAGTGCGCGGCTGGCCGCAATAATTCTGTTAGCGGCCTGCTTTTCTGATGCATCCAGTGCCAAGACATTAGTATTAGGCTGGGAACGGTAATCAGCCAGCCACAACTCTGTGCGCTCGGGATCAGCTAAGTCCTGCTTGTTCAGAATTTTTAATTTTGGTTTATTCCCGGACAGTTTTGCCAGTAAAGGATTGGCACTAGAAGCAGGCAGGCGTGCATCCAGCACTTCAATTACCATATCCACGCATTTTATCCGTTCGGCAATGACTTTTTTGGCTTTGTTCATATGCCCGGGGTACCACTGAATAGCCATAAACTGTCCTTGTCTGAAATCAAAAATATCAAAACTGAAAACATTCAGGCAGCCTGACATCAGGCTGCCTGAATAACGCATAATGCGTATTATACCGTTTTTTCAGAATGATTACTTAATTCTAACTGTCTGTGCCGAATCAATACTGAATAAGCATTTAACCTGTTTGCCAGTGCTTCTACAATATAAACAGAACGATGCTGACCACCAGTACAGCCGATGCCAATATTAACATAACTGCGACTTTCTTTTTCCATGTGCGGTAACCAGCGCAATAGAAAACCGGATAAATCATCTATCATTTCTGCCATAACTGGCTGTCCGGAAAAAAATGTCTTTACAGGTTCATCCAGACCACTATACGGACGTAAGTGGAAATCGTAATAGGGATTAGGTAAAAAACGCACATCAAAAACGAAATCAAGACCGGCAGGTACACCAAACTTATAACCAAAAGACTCCAGAACAACACGCATTGGCGCTACGGGCAAGTGCAACCATTGCTGAATCTGACGGCGCAATTGCGGTACATTCAGTAATGAAGTATCTATTACATAAGCATGGCTTTGCAAAGTGGACATGTATTGCTGTTCAGCAGAAACACTCTCACTTAATGTTTTATGTTCCCGTGCCAATGGATGGCTGCGGCGTGTTTCTGAAAACCGGCGCAGTAAAACGGCTACTGAAGAAGTTAAAAACAGCAAATCTACCTGATGTCCCAGAGTACGTAACTGTGTGACCAATTCCAATACATCTGCAGGGTTGAAGCGTGAACGGATATCTACGCTTACGCCAAGTTGCGCTACATGACTGGCTGCATAGTGTTCAATCAGACCGGGCAACAGCTTTACCGGTAAATTATCAACACAGACAAAGCCAACATCTTCCAGTAAACGTAAAGCAATGGATTTTCCGGAACCGGATAATCCGCTAATCAATACTATCCTCATGATTCACCGCATCCTCTTTCAGCATTGAATTATGACGATCCAGAAATTGCTTGGTACTGTCCTGACCACGCATTTGTAAAATAAAATTACTCACAGCAGCCTCTACCAATACAGCCAGATTTCGACCCACTGCTACCGGCAGAGTAACACTGCGAATAGATACGTTGAGAATACTTTCAGTTTCACTTTTTATACTCAGACGGTCAATCCTTTGCATATGGGTATCATCGGCCAGTACCAGATTGATTATCAGCTGTAACTGCTTTTTGGGCCGTACAGCAGTTTCACCGAAAATTGCCCGTATATTCAAAACACCAAGACCGCGCACCTCAAGAAAATCTTTCAGCATAGCCGGACAGCGGCCTTCAAGTGTTTCCGGCCCGATACGGTATAACTCCACCGCATCATCTGCCACCAAGCCATGTCCGCGTGATATCAGCTCCAGCGCAAGTTCGCTTTTACCCAGACCTGACTGACCGGTTATCAGCACACCAACTTCAAATACATCCAGAAATACGCCGTATTTAACTGTAGAAGCTGCCAGCACTCTCTGCAGATAAATTCGCAGAACATCCATCAGAAAAGGGCTTTCTGTTTTGGATGTCAGCAAAGGTACATTATGCGTATGACAATAATCACGCAGCATATAGGGCACAGGTAAATCATTTGCGACTATGATCAGAGACATAGTCAAATCGAACAATTCATTAAGCGTGGTTTTGATTTCACCCGCTTCAATTTTATTCAGATACTCGACTTCTGCAATCCCGATTACCTGCACCTGATTGGGATGAATAAAATTCAGATGTCCTACCAGCGCCAGTACCGGCTTATCGGCGTCAATACTGATACGGTTATCCGCACCGGCTGTGCCGGCAGACCATGCAAGTTTCAGTTTTGTCTGATTGTCATGATATAAGCGCCGTACCGAAATACTGGGCATAGTAATGTTTCCTTATACCTGTTCTGCTATCAGTATTTCACGCACACTTTCGGCACTGGTAGCAGACAATAATGCATTGCGTACAGATTTTTGTGAAAATTTTCCGGCCAGTTCCGATAAAACATTCAAATGCTTGCTTGATGCATTTTCCGGTACCAATAGTATAAATACCAGACTGACGGGTTGCTCATCCGGAGCATCAAATGCGATGGGTGTCTGCAGACGGAAAAACGCACCTACCGTATCCTTCACTGCACCGGTACGCCCGTGCGGAATGGCCACACCCTTACCTAGTGCGGTTGAGCCCAGCTTTTCGCGTGCAAACAAACAATTAAAAACATCTTCCTGCGACAAACCTGCCTCTGCGGATAATAATTGACCGGCTTCTTCAAACAGACGTTTCTTACTACTTACATTTAAATCAAGAACCACATGTGAAACCGGTAAAATATCCCCAATTAAACTCATGCTCATATTCAATTCCTATCAAACTGCACTGTACAGCCGGCTAATCCGGAAAGGGGACTAATTTACTTTGCTGATTCAGATGCAATTTATTTCAATACAATCAAATTACAAAATTATCTCTTATTTCTACCCGATAATGCTTTCATTGTTCATGATTTGCCTATCCAGTAATGCAGAAGCAATCCAATAAACAGGATAAGACCAATCCGGTTATTACGAACAAACATGGTAAAGCATATTTTGCGGTCTCTCGTACGAATATTGAGCCACTGACAATACTGCAAAACAGATACAATTACCAGTGCCAGCCAGTACCAGATAGTGGCGTGAATCTGCCAGCCAGCCAGAATCATCAGCAGATCAAACCCAACATGACACAACATAACAGCAGTAATATCATGATTACCAAATGTAATTGCAGATGTATGAATGCCGATTTTTAAATCATCTTCCTTATCTGCCATGGCATATATAGTGTCATAAGCTAACGTCCACAATGTATTGGCAGCCAGTAAAATCCACGCAATCATCGGCACATGATTATTTATCGCTGCAAACGCCATAGGTATCCCAAACGAAAATGTCAGACCAAGATATAACTGCGGTAATGGAAAAAAACGTTTAGTAAACGGATATGTCATGGCTAGAAATAGTGCGGGAATACTCATCAGCCAGGTAAGCCGATTCATAGGCAGCAAACAGAATGCAGATAAAATACACAATAGTAATGTCAGTATGAGCGCTTCTTTTTTACTTACCTTTTTTAAAGCAAAAGGTCGCTGACAGGTACGATCAACAGCACCGTCAAAATCGCGGTCTGCATAATCATTAATCACGCAACCGGCACTACGCATTAAAAAAGTGCCGATTGTAAACAGCAGCACGATTAACCAGTCCGGATATCCGTCTGCAGCAATCCATAAAGCCCACCAGGTTGGCCATAACAGCAATAACGTACCAATCGGCCGGTCTATACGCATTAACTGTGTATAGACTTGAAAGCGCTCAGCCAACTGCCCGTTTTTTTTATCTTGCAGTTTCCTTTCTACAGAAAATCGATTCACACCTGTCTTTCAATGTTAATGCATGATTAAAAAATACAAAGATAGCCTCAGCCACATTGCCAGAACACTACTGATGCTACTACTATCAGAAAGAAGCCGGCAAACCAAATAATTGTAGCATAAGCATAACAGCTAACTGCACTCTGAAACCATAATCCAAAGGAGTAAGATATGGATTTAATTTTATGGCGTCATGCCGAGGCTGAAGACAGCCGCAATGATATGGCACGAAGATTAACAATTAAAGGTCAGCAGCAGGCAAAGTCCAGTGCTCAATGGTTGCATCAGCATTTACCGGATAACTTTCAAGTTTTCTGCTCAGAAGCAGTAAGAGCACAGCAAACTGCAGAATTTCTTAAACAGCCTTTGACTATTAATAAATTACTGAATCCTGACAGCCATCCGCTTAATCTCGCTACTTTTCTGCAACAGCAGAACGCTGCTTCTTCCGCACAGATATGGGTAGGTCATCAACCTTGGATAGGTCAGTTCTGCGCTTATTTGCTCAACGGCATCTGGTTACCGCAGCAATTCTGGTCAGTGAAAAAATCAGCTTTTTGGTGGTTTGATGTCCGTTTTTATCAACAGCGCCATCAGGCACGGCTAAAAGTCGTTCTTTCACCCGCTGCTTTAAAATAAACCATACAGATATAATCTGCAAATGAAAGCATATAGCGATGAGTTGGTTACATAAAAATGTCAATATCGGACATAATCAGTTCAATGAAAAAAGCTTTTTTACAAAGCTTAGTAAAAATGCCTTAATTCTGGGTAAACCCGTAATGGTGCAGCTATACACCTTATATCTGCTCTTTAAATCAGCAGAAACACCGCTACGCAGTAAAATGCTGATATTGGGTGCCCTGCTCTATTTTCTCAGTCCTGTAGATCTGATTCCCGATTTACTCGGACCAATAGGATTTACAGATGATATTGCGGTTATTACCATGGTATGCAGACAGCTGCAAAAAGCCATCACACCCACACTTAAAGCTCAGGCTGAAACAGCTGTTTCCCGATTCTTTCACCGATAAATCATACCTTCCTGCTAAGCTATTCAATATTATTTTGATATAGCCGCATCAATTTATCCATAAAAATAAAAAGCTGCTGGTTCATAACAGAATAATCAAAATATCTGATTTCCTCTGCTGTCTGAATAAAAGGATAATCAGCTGCTTTCTCTAATTCAGATGCAGAAGCTGCAATTAATTTATCAATAGCTTTTGCATTCAGTTCCAGATGACACTGAAAACCGTATACCAACGGTGCATAACGGATAATCTGACGCGGACAACCTTTACTATAGGCAAGCACTTGTGCCTGTTCGGTCAGACCCGGCATATCACCATGCCAGTGTGCCACCAGCATTTCTTTATCAAAATGAGAGATAAGTTCATCCGCCATACCTGCTTCAGTTAAATAGATTGGAAAATAACCAATTTCTTTATCAGGACTGTGTTCATACATTCCGTTCAAAGCCTGCCCGATTAATTGGGCACCTAAACAAATACCAAGCACAGCCTTACCATTATTAATAGCACTGAGAATCAGACTTTGCTCTGCTCTAGTGTCGAAATAGGGACATTCCTCAATTGTCGTAACTGGTGATTGCGGCCCCCCCATAATAATCAGCATATCGAAACCGGCTGCAGATTCGGGTAATTTGTCGCCAAGATAAACTCTTGAATGCGAAATCTGATAATCTCTGCTGATTGCCCATTCTTCACAAGCTGCAGCTTCTTCATAATCCTGATGAATAATAAAATGTACTCGCAATTTTATTCTCCTCACATACAATAAAATCAGAATGAACCGGTTAAACTATACGGTTTTTTCCGGTAGATATCCAATTATATAAGGATCTCCATTCATCAGATTTTTGATTTAGGATATAGTCAAAGCAAATATAATAGCGCCGCACAAACAGTGCGGCGCTGATTTAAGCTAGGGTAAAATTAATTACTTGCTAGCTTTAAATTCTTCATGATATTCACAAGCCAGTTTATGCAGAGATGCACCAATAGCTTTGTACTGGTATTCATTCAGATTGGCTAATGAAACACGACCGGATGGGTGACGTACGGCAAAACCTTTACCCGGTAACAATACTACGCCGGATTCATCCGCAATTCTGAACAGCAGTTCATTCGGATTTTTGGTTTTAACAACCCATTCAGCAAACTCATCACCATACAGCTGACGTGCAGTATCTTCCATATCAACCAGAGTGTAGTAATCCACACTGTTTTCATTAAACTCATGTTTAATACCCAGCTGTTTGTACATGGCAGCACTGCGGTTGCGAATCAGAGCCATCAGAGCATCTTTATACTGTTTCTTGGTATCCATCATTTCGGCCAGAGAGAACAGTACCATCTGCACCTGTTGTGGTGTAGACAAACCAGCTGTGTGGTTCAGAGCAACAGCACGGCTGTCAGCAACCATACGGTCGATCAGTTTCAGTTTTTCCGGTTCCGGAGTAATAGACAGATAACGTTTGTGCAATACCTGACGTTCTTCTTCAGGCAGCTCAGCAATTTTCTTGTCCAGTACATTTTCTTTGGCCATGGCAATGACACCCAAGCGCCAGCCGGTAGCACCGAAGTATTTAGAGAAAGAGTACACTAAAATAGTGTTGTACGGGCACAGAGTAAACAGAGATTCAAAGTTCTCAGCAAATGTACCGTATACGTCATCAGTCAGAATAATCAGGTCAGGACGTTTTTTCACGATGTCAGCAATAATCTGCAGACTGCGGTCGTCCATTTTCACTGAAGGCGGATTGGATGGGTTAACCAGATAGAATGCTTTGATTGAAGGATCTTCCAGTTTGCGCAATTCACTTTCAGGATACTGCCAGTCCAGTTTCGGATCAGCATTGATCAGAACTTCTTCCAGTTCATAATCGTTCAGTTCAGGAATTTCCAGATAGGGTGTGAAAATTGGTGCGCCCAGAGCAATTTTATCGCCATGACGAATCAGACCATTCTGTTTCAGTGAACTGAAAATGTATGCCATAGCAGCAGTACCACCTTCAGTTGCAAACAGATCGATATCGTCATTAGACATCGTTTTAGCACCCATTTCTTCCAGAATATAGGTTTTAACGATTTCTTCAGACAAGCGCAGCATACGGTCAGGTACAGGATAATTGCAACCCAAAATACCTTCGGTCATTTCCAACAGGAACTGATGCTGATTGTAGCCAAGCTGGTCACGTACATAAGACATGGCTTTGCTCAGAAAATCAACGCCTGGTTTGTGGCGGTTACGACGGATAAAGTCGTCAAAGCGTGCCATCAGATCATCTTTAAACGGCATGCCGCCGATATTCTGATCCAGGAAAGAGAAAGAAATTTCAGACTCTTCTGCAGCAAACAAACCTAATTCAAAAAAGGCATTGCGTGGTAAAGTAGCTAAAAAGTTAGGGTTGCCACGACCGGCGTTCAGCATCATCCGATCGTTGCGGCTCTGTGCCAGATCAATCAAGTGATTTTTCAACTCAAACGGGCTTAAATTAGCATATTTTTCAAAATCATGTTTTGAAGTCATAATAGTTTCCTCAAGAAGTTAAAGCACATATCAAACAAGAGCCACAATCAACGGACCTAACAATGTCAGGAACACATTGGCTAATGCATATGTAACGGCAAATGGAGTAGTCGGAATTGCATTGCCAGCTTTATCCAGAACTTCACCAAATGCAGGATTGGCACTGCGTGAACCAGCCAAGGCACCTGCAAATACAGCTGCATTGTCATAACGGAGCACATAGCGACCAAAGAAAATAGCCAGAATCATCGGAACCAGAGTAACCACCACACCGATCAGGAACAGAGTCAGACCATGTTCTTTAATAGTGGTAATTGCCTGTAAACCTGATTGCAGACCCACAACAGATACGAAGCCGGCCAGACCGAAGTCCTTCATAAACTGAGAAGCCGCAGCAGGCATATTGCCGAATGTCTGTTTACGGGCACGCAGCCAGCCAAAGAAAAGACCGGATAACAATGCACCACCACCGGCACCAAGCGTAATCGGAATATTGCCGATACGAATTACTACCCAGCCGATAATCAGACCAAGTACTACACCCATACCGTGATAAGCCCAGTCAGTTTTACTGTTAACCGTAATAGGTGCACCGATAATGTGTACAACACGGTTAATATCACTGGTAGAACCGTAAATGGTCATTACATCGCCCAGTTTGAACTCTGTGTCAGGTGTCAGATCCACTTTTTCACCATTGCGATGCAGTTCAATCAGATAGATACCATGCTGAATTTCAAAATCTTTATCGCTCATATGAACTTTGGAACGAATTTCAGCCATGGTTTTATTCGCATACTCAGGGTTGCGGAAAACCACATTTTTAGTATCAACAATGACTTCCAGACCCGGCTCGGCATCCAGTTCGCGGCCGAATAAAGTGCTGACAGAAGTCACAGCTTCACGACGACCAACAATCAGGATGATGTCTTCCCGTTTCAGAATCGTAGACGGAGTACAGTCAATCAGATTACCGTGACGTTTAATGCGTTCAATCGTAATACCCAGATTTTCTAATTCAATATCTTTAATAGATTTCTGAATATCATGTTCAACCACATAGATACGTCCCACCATCTGTGTAATTGCCATCCCCTGATTACCTTCCAGTGCCATAGCACCTTTCAGTTGTTCAGCTTCAGCAGCTACCGCATCATCACGAATATCCCGACCCATGATTTTCGGTAACACATTCATACAAATTATGATTGCGCCAAGAGAACCAAAGATATATGTCACCGCATAACCAATAGCTACATTAGCCTGTAACTGCTGTAACTGATCGGCAGGCAGACCCATATGTGTCAGAGCATCGGCAGCCGTACCCAGAATTGCAGACTGGGTTAAACCACCGGCAGCCAGACCAGCGGCCAGACCTTTATCCAGATGGAACAGGCGTGCCATAATCATTACCGTAATAAAGCCGGTAATGGCGATAAACAATGCCAGAAAAATTTCACGCAGAGTTTTTACACCCAGTGAACGGAAAAACTGAGGACCGCTTTCATAACCCACAGCGTAAATAAATAAAGTAAACAGCAATGCCTTAAGACCAGAATCAATGTGAACATTGAGCAGGCTCAAAACCACTGCCACCAGCAGGGAACCGGCAACCCCGCCGAGCTGGAACTTACCGAAGCGTATATTGCCCAGCAAATAACCCAGACTTAACGACAGAAACATCAGAATAACCGGTGATTCCTGAATATTAGTCAATACCCAATTCAACATATGTCTACCTTCTCCTGAAAGAACGTAGGCTAGTGTGCGCTTGTGCGCTTTTAATTTTTGTCTAAATATTCATATGTACGAAAATTAATGATAATTTTGGTATTTTGTTAACAACATTGGCATTTAATTAATCCAATTAATCGCGTTTAATTACTATGTAAGAATAATTTCACATTCATGCGCCAATCCTGTTTTTTGCTTTTTTCAACTGATTTCAAAGAGAAAAGTTAAGATTTTGTTCAGAATTTTTTATTAATATATTAATGTAATTTAGAACTATAATATCTATATTAAATAAAACTCATTAAATAATCTGTTATTCTTATAACTTAATAGCCAATAAAATAATTTATTTCTAATTGAATATATTTAATCAGAATGCATATTTAATTATTAAACTATATAAACTATTTTTCAATACGATTGATAATCTCTAACATATTGAAATGATAATAAGAATCCTGTTTAACAACTACGCTGAACAGTCAGATTTCTGTTGCCATTTCACAACAAATCATCTATTTTTTCTAAAAAAAATGATATTAAAATTAACATAAATTACTAATTAAAATATTCATTCCAAATTATAACTAATTAAAACCATTTAACTACATAAAGTTTACATAATTATTTTTTGATTTCTCAGACTTGAATTCAGGCAGATGGTTTTATTGATAAGGGATTACTTCATCGACATTTATACTAATAACTCTTTAATACTTAAAATAAATCAATTCAGACAAGAATTTTAGCCTGACATATACACGCTATATCTGATAAGAGTCTGAGTATTTCCAGAAATGAATATAAAAAAGCCTGAATAATTTTCTTTCAGGCTTTTTTCAAACAATCAAACAGATAAAAGTATCTGCTTCACTATACAATAAAATTTTTCAGCGTAATAAAGGTAATGATTCAGTATTGATAAAATTAACCACATTACTCAAATTATTTTGAGGATTATCTTCTGCATTCGGTTGATCTGTAGCATCTGCTGAATCATCACCATCATCAGATTCTTCATCATATAAACTAAATGCCTTTGTATTAGTATCGGATGAATCTACACCAATATCTTTAATCAGCCGATGATATTCGGCAGACTGGGCTAATAGCTCTTTCGCAGCTTTACGCAAATTATTCACTTCACTGCGTGCCAGATAAAACGTTGTTGGTATATGAATCACTTTGTCCCTTAAAGGGGAAGAAGGTAAATCCAGTAAATTCACACTTATATAATATACCCGCGGTGTACCCTCACTGCGATTTTCATTCCACCAGTCTACATATTTCTGAAATTGATGCTGAGTATCTTCTGAATACTTCTCAATCGGGATACTGGTTAAAGCTCTCACGACTTCAGTAGTTCCGGGAACACTGGCGCTACTGTCAATTTCATTTTTGCGCTGTGTCTGGGCGTTGACATTAATAATGATGATTTTATGAATATTCGCTGATTCCAGCTGGTCATACAAAGTTTTATTACTATATAACTCAGTTGTGTCCAGCAAACTGCGTAATCCGAGATTATCCGTTAATCCACCATCCAGTAAATGAATATAAGGTCTTTTCTGACTATCCTGATATTGCTTGAGATTATTACGATAAGCTGTGCGTGTCTGAGCACGGAAAGCTGTCGTGCCGGTAGCATCAGCATTATTACTATCAACCAGATTATCTGGTAACTGATAATGGCAATTACCGCCATTGTTATTTAGAGTTACCGGTGCAAAAACAAGCGGCACAGCACTGGATGCCGCTACGGCACGGGAAATGGGTAATTTAGTTAAATCAATGCAGAGTAAATCAAAATACTCCTGCGTAAAATCCAGCCGGCTGCCTAAACTCATATCAGTAGCACTAATTACCACAAACGGCCCCTTACGTTTATTATTTAAATCCTCATAAGTAGCGCCATGATATAAATGTAAATCCAGCTGTTCCTGTAACAAATCACCGCGGCCAAATTCCGGTGAAGCCAGCCGCGACCAGTTAGCCATCGAAAAAACCTGACCAACTAACATTTTCTGCAAATTTAAATTGAGAAAATTTTGCTCAAATTTCGGTATTGTATCGGCTCCGTGTAATCCAAAATAAGTAGCTAAAACTGAGCCTCCGGATATACCATAAACCACATCAACCGTATCAAGCAGACTTACCTGTTTACCGTCAATTTTTACTTGCTGCTTTTTCAGAGATTCCAGAACCCCATAACCAAACGCAGCTGCACGGGTTCCGCCACCGGAAAGCATCACAATACCGATTACATCGTCTATTTTCTTCTCATCATTGTTTAACAATGCATGTTGTAAACGATAACCCTCCTGTTCATCAATATGATCAATTGTGTCTATAGGCTGATATTGCAGTGTAGAACAGGCACTCAGACTCAATACGGCAATCAGTATCAGCAGGTACCATCTAACAGATATCGTAATACTTAGCGGCATTACAGCTCCCGGAGCAGAAAATATCAGGATACCTGATATATTTTGATTAATTAATAATTGCTATTATCATGTAATCTATCAGTGTACCATTACTGCCACTTATTCATACAAACAGAAAATTAAACGATAACATAATTTTCAGCTTAATTATCTTAAATCAGTTTTCATCAGTAATTTGCCAGCCTCCGCCTAATGCCTTATACAGATTAACCAGATTACGTGCCTCTTCCAGTTTGCCCTGAATTTGCTGATCATCCAAATCTTCTGCATTCAGGCGTGCCCGTAAACTGCGGTCTAGGGTCATATCGCCATAGCGAAACAGTTTTTCAGCCGCACCGGCCTGACTGGCAGCCTGCATTTGAGCCTGATGCATTAACCGGTTTTGTTTATTCAGACTAAACTGCATCTGATATGCGCTATCTACTTCAGCCAGAGCCTGTAAAATCATCTGGTCATATCCGGCAATAGCTGCCTGTAACTGAGCATCAGCCCGCTCAATATTATGTTTGATTCTGCCTGCAGTAAACACAGGAATAGTCATACTTGCATTCAGCAAACCGGCCGTATTTTTTAAATATGAAGTACTGCTGTCTAAATGTATTTGTCCGGTCTGCCATAAAAAATTAAGCGAAAATCTTGGCAGACGGTCAGCTTTAGCACTAGCTAAACCGGCACTCATCGCTTTCACCAGATTTTCCTGGGTGCGGATATCCGGTCTCCGGGTAATGAGATCCAGTGGAACCTGTCCCGCCGGAGCAGAAGGTAAATGCTGAAAAATATCCAAAGACGCAGGCGCAACCACAAATCCTTGCGAAGGCTGACCGGTCAATACCGCTATATTGCGCTGAAAAACATCAGCCTGTGCCTGATAAGTAGCAATTTTTGCCTGCATAGCTGAAAGTTTTGCCGCAACTTCTTTTACATCATAAGCGGATGCCTGACCTGCACGAAAACGCCCTTCCGTATATCGCTGCAATTGCTTAAGAGTAGCAACACTGTGCTCTCCTACTTTTACTCGTTGTTGCATCGCACGCATTTTCAGATAATTATCGGCAATTTCACTGCCAAGCATCATCTGCGCACCATGCCAGCGTTCTGTTTCACTCAGGCTCAGATAATGCATTTCATCAGCATCACTGCGCTTCTGCCCGAATACATCCGGCTCCCAGCTGGCTGTAAAACCTGCCTGAACCGTATTACCATGAGCATGCTGGCGATTATTACCCAGCGGCGAACCAGTTGCCTGCAAGTAATCCTTTGCATTACCAATGGCCGGTAAGTTTAAATCTTTAAGTGAATTATCACCATTGTAACGATGTAAACCTCCGCTGCTTTCCACACCTGCCTGCGGTCCTAAATCAGACTCAGCCATAGCGGCACTGGCTCGTGCTGCAAGCATATTTGCTTTCATTTTGGCTAGATTCCGGTTATTTTTTAATCCGGTTTCGATTAACTCATTCAGTACCGGATCCGGCCAGCTTTGCCACCAGCGGCTGATATCAGCTGAGCCGCGTGCTGCCGCATTCTGATCAAACTGCTGTGGCATTCCGACAGTAGATTTCACCTTAATATCAGTTCTGCTGCAACCTGCCACCAATCCTAAAGCCAATAATACAGACAACCATATTTTATTCATCACCATACGTCCCTAAAATCCGGTGTAAGCATCAGGAATGCTGTGCCAGCATGCCACGAAATCGCGATAGCGCCAGAGCCAGAAACAACACACCCATTATGCTCATCATCAAAATTTTCGGCCAGACAATATCCAGACCGGCATTGCGAAAGAGCACATCCTGACTAAACTGGGTAAATTGAGTTTCCGGTGAAAACCAAGTTATATACTGAAAAACTGCCGGCATACTTTCCAATGGCGATTCAGAGCCTGAAAGTAAACGCATTACCACATAAATCGGCAAACATAACAAACCAAACTGCGGCATGGTAGGAGCCAGCGTTGCAAACCAGATACCCAGAGATGCCACAGAAAACAAATAAATAAACATCCCCATACTAAATAAAAATATTGAGCCGTTTATCGGGATATGCAGCCAGCCCTGAATGACCAGCCATAAAGACAGCAGAGAAGCTACTGAGATAACCGCACCATTAGCAAAAATCTTGGCCATCACAATTTCACTGGGTCGTACCGGCATAACCAGCAACTGTTCTATCGTACCATGCTCTTTCTCACGGATTACCGCAGCACCGACCAGAATAATTGCCAGTAAAGTCAGATTGGACACCACATTCATCGTAGCGATAAACCATGAGGATTCACCATTGGGATTAAACTGAATATTTAACACCGGCGTAACCGGAGATAACTTCACTGCAGACTGCTGATGTAAAAAAGAACGTGTCTGTGCATCAATTATCTGGCTTAAATAATTAAAACCTATACCAGCCTGAGTTACTGACGTTGCATCAGCCAGCACCTGAATGGCAGGAGACCGTCCTGCCACCACATCGCGTTCAAAATTGGCCGGAATATCCAGTACAAAGACATAATCGCCTTTATCCATAGCCGCATCAATTTCTTCACGCTTTACTTCTACCGGCGGTTTAAAATAAGGTTCCAGCAAAGAATCACGAATTTGGTAAGACAAGGCACTGTGATCAGCATCCATAATGGCAACTGAAGCATGGCGCACTTCGGTAGTAATACTGGTTGCAACTGAGTAAATGGCTAAAGACAGCACGACCACCATTAATGCAATTAAAACCACATCACTCAGCAGACTTTTCAGCTCCTTTACACTCAGCACCCATACATTTTTAAACCATTGCAGCATCTATACCTCCTGCTTTTTCAGCAAGCAGCCGGCCAGAAAAACGTATACCAGACAAAATACCATTAATATCAAGTAATAGTTAATAAAGTCCAGAAAGCCTAAGCCTTTAGTAAAACCGCCTAAACTGATTAACTGATACCATGCAGTCGGGAAGCTCCAGCCAAACCAATAATTAACCCCGCTGAGTGTAGACAGCGGATACAGCAGACCGGAAAAATTCAGCGCCGGAATTAATGATAAGATTGCCGAACCGAAAATGGCAGCCACCTGCGACTTTACAAAGCTGGAAATCAATAAACCGAACGCTGTCGCTGCAAATATCAATGCCAGCGCACCCAGACTCATCGCCAGAAAACTGCCACGCACCGGCACACCCAATGCCACTACGGCCAGCCATACGAGAATCAGATAGCTGAGAAAAGAAACAAAAACATATGGAAGCTGTTTACCAATCAGAAACTGTCTAACCGATGCGGGGGAAGTATACAAATTAGTAATTGAACCGATTTCCCGTTCTCTCACTACCCCGAGAGCCGTCATCATTACCGGTATCAGCATCATTGCCATCATAATCATACCGGGGGTGATTGCAAAAATACTTTTAAAATCCTGATTATAAACATAGCGTGGCGCAATCTGCGCAGCCGGCTTAAGAGAGATTGGCAAACCTGTTTCAGTCCATTTCATCGCAGTATAGTTATTTAGTGTCGATAAAATAAAACTTTTAATATTTTCTGCCATAAACGGCATCGTACCATCAACATAAAAGCCCACTTCCGGCTTATTACCACGCAACAGATCACGACCAAAATGCGGCGGGATATCAATCACCATTCTGGCATTGGAAACCTTAAGCGTATTATCAATCTCAGCAGCACTGTGAAGATTGCCGGTGAAAGTAAAATAACGTGAACCTTGAAATTGCTCAATCAAAGCGCGGCTTTCTACCGTCTGGTCTCGATCTATTACCGCAAATTTAACATGCTCAACATCAAAAGATACTGACCATGCAGCCATCATCATTAACACCACCGGTCCGAACAAAGCAAAGAATAAACGAATTTTATCCCTCAGTAATTCCTTGCCTTCGCGTACAGCAAATGTCCATATAGTCTGTAGCCAGTAAGCCAGGCTATCAACATCCGTTGTTTTACCCGAAGATTGACCAAATCCGCTTTCATGCGCGGTGTTTGCGGTTTCTTTTGTATCAGAAGCAGATACCTGAGATTTAGGCTGATTTTTATCTACAGCCTCCTGCAAATAATCAATAAATGCAGTTTCAAGATCATCTGTATCTTTACTTTCACACAGTTCTTCTGGTGTCCCGATAGCCAGAACCCGCCCCTGATGCATGAATGATATCCGGTCACAGCGCTCCGCTTCATTCATGAAATGCGTAGAGACAAAAATAGTAGTGCGATGATTTCGCGACAAATTTAGCAGATGATGCCAGAACATATCTCTGGCCACCGGATCAACCCCGGATGTCGGCTCATCCAGAATTAATACCTGAGGATGATGCAGACAGGCTGCTGCCAGCTGCAAACGCTGTCTGATACCCAGCGGCATTTCACTAGGCTGAATGTCCGCAAATTCAAGCAGATCGAATTCCTGTAGAGACTGCTGAACAGAAGAATCAATCTGGGCAGCATCCATACGGTATAATCGGGCTGAAAGTACCAGATTCTGTCGTACCGTTAACTCTTCATATAAAGAAAACGACTGCGACATATAACCGATTTTCATCCGAGTCGTCATATCATTGGCATTAACCGTATGACCTAATAGCTCAGCAGAACCGGAGCTGGCATCCAGCAGCCCCGTCAGCATTTTCATGGTTGTTGATTTACCACAGCCATTCGAACCAAGAAAACCAAAAATTTCGCCCCGCTCAATCCTGAAACTAACATTATTAACGGCAATAAAATCACCAAAACGTTTGGTTAAATCCTTTGCCTCAATCGCCGGTGGTGAGTCTTTATCCGGAACAAACGGCGTTAGTTGCAGACTGCCCGATTTATTCTGCTTATTTTCAGGCAAAAGTTTGACATAAGCCTGTTCCAGCGTATCCGTATGGGTATCATCCAAAACCTGCTGAGTGGGCGCATTGACAATCAGATGACCATTATCCATTGCCAGCAGATATTCAAAGCGTTTCGCTTCATCAAAATATGCCGTGGCTACAATCACCGTCATATCCGGGTTTTCTGTCCGCAATTCATCAATCAACTGCCAGAACTGCCGACGGGATAACGGATCCACTCCGGTAGTTGGTTCATCCAGAATCAGTAATTCCGGATTGTGCACCAGCGCACAGCATAAACTTAATTTCTGTTTCATGCCTCCGGAAAGCTTACCTGCCGGCCGGTCAGCAAAAGGTGATAATCCTGTCGCCTGCAATAAACGCGCAATACGTTCGTGACGCATACGTCCATGTAAGCCGAATAAACGAGCATGAAAATCAACATTTTCATTAACCGACAAAGTAGGATAAAGATTCTGACCAAGCCCTTGCGGCATAAACGCAATCCGATGGCTTAGCGACTGCCTGCTATGCTTGTCCGCCATACTGTCGCCAAATACCAGTATCTCGCCCTGCTGAATAATTTTTACACCGGCTATCAAAGACAGCAAAGTAGACTTACCTACCCCGTCCGGACCAATCAGACCCACCGTTGCACAGCGCCGGATTTGCAATGATACATCCTGCAATGCCTTCGTCTGACGGTATTGATGAAAAACATGGCGTAAATCTACAGCCCATTCTTCTCCTGTTACAGCCTGCGCTTTGGCCGTACTATCCATATCAGGCACCTTTGGCAGATTGTTTTATACTGGGTAAATTTACCTGCCATTGCTGCGGCCATGCTTTATTGTTATCAAAACGGATATATCCATTACCTGTCAGCCCGCCCTTAAGCAGTCCACTGTATTTCAATGCAATCTCAGGCGGAATTTTCAGCTTAACCTTATACATCAGCTTTTGCCGTTCATTCTGAGTTTCTACAAACTTAGGCGTAAACTGAGCATTGGAATCAATAAAATCCACCTTAGCCGGCCAGACTGCATTCATTCCGTCCAGAATAATCCTTGCTTCATCCCCAAGCTTTAATTTACCGATAGTATCTGTGGGTAAATACACCGACAGCGTTACATCAGACGGATCAAGTAATGACACAACTTTATTACCTTCACCCAGTACATTACCGGCCTCGGCAATACGATACTCTACACGCCCGGCTTTAGGCGCACGTATCAGCATATCGTTATTAGCAGAAGAAGTAGCATTAATCTGAGCCTGAGCCTGTTGTACTGCTGCCAGAGCCTCAGCGCGGGCTGCCTGAGCAGATTTAACTCTGGCTATTGCAGCATCACGTTCAGCCAGTCTCCGGCGTAATTCAGGTGAAGAAACCAGTTCATCTGATTTAAGCTGACGCGCATTATCCAGATCCATTTGAGCAACCTTATGTATCTGCTGCTGAGCGGCAATTTCTGCTTCTGCTTTAGAGACATTTTCCTGTGCACGCTTTTTATCAGCACGGGCAGCATCCAGCTTGCTACTGGTCTGATCAGATGAAAGCTCAGCCAGAACCTGATCTTTAGCGACTACATCACCTTCATCCACTTTCATCTCAATGACACGACCAGCATATAAAGTAGCCACATCCAGCCGTTTGAGTTCCATACGGCCATTACCGCCAGCAAAACCATCAGGTAAATCAGTATGGCTGCGCATATTAATCCACACTGCCAGTCCGGCTAATACCAATACCACCAACACAAACAACAGTTTTTTTGTTTTCATTTATTTTTCCCTGAACAAACTGTTTTATTGGTTCCGCATCACGAAACTCGCCATATCTTGCTCACACAATTTAACACATAAAATATCCATTCATTTCATCAATAACAATAGTTTACTATTACTGTTACATATTTGCGAAAATTGCGCCAAGCAAATTCTGAGTGCTAAACAACTAATTGCCACTTGTCAGCATTCTGTTTTTTTCTGACAATCAGAATACTGTTTTCAAGGAATTCGGATATGATTATCGTAATGCAGCGTCAGGCAACCGAAACACAGATCAGCAATGTCATCAGTTTTATCCGTGGACGCGGATTGCACGAACATTTATCCCGTGGCGCAGAACGCACCATCATCGGTGCTGTTGGTGATGAAAGAGTCTTCGAACCACGCGAACTGGAAGCACTTGCCGGCGTTGAAAAAGCCATGCGCATACTACAGGACTGGCGCATCATCAGCCGTGAAAGTCAGCCCGAGGATACAGTTATCACCGTACGAGGACAGAACTTTGGCGGCAACCATTTTCATATAGTCGACAGCATGAGCGGCACCCGGCTTCCGCAAAGAGCTAATGTCTTTATCGATCCTTTTTATCAGGCATTTTCACCCTATTCGACAGTGCCGCAAACCAATATCAGCATGCAACAACAAATTAAGCAGGCACATGCAGCCAATAAACCCGTCTGGCTGCGTATCAGGGATGTGCGCCAGCTAGAACCGGCTTTACAGGCAGAAGCAGATATTATCTATCTGGGCGGAGAGTTAATGTCTAATCGCACACTCCTTAACGAAGTAGGCTGTCTGAATATTCCGGTTGTACTCTGCAAAGACAAACATCATCAGGTAGATGAATGGTTGATTGCAGCTGAGCATATTGCCTTAAAAGGCAATCATCATCTGATGCTGGGTGAAGCAGGTACATTAAGTCTGGAGCGAAACGCTCCTTACCGGCTTGATGTAGAAGCCATTGTTAAAGCCAGACAGATTACTCATTTGCCCATTGTGGCCAATATTTCCCGCCTCGCTCATGCCTATATGGACAGTGCAACACTTATGCAACTGGCACAAGCTGCAGGTGCTCATATTGTCATACATTAACTGGACAATAAGTCCAAAACCAATAATTTTATAAAAACATATATTATTTATAAATTTAGACAAATTTAATCATTTAAAACGTTAAATTTGTCTAAAACAAGTATAATATTGCGCAAAATATAAAATATTTAGCATAAAATAAATTAATATAATCATATAACTAGCATTCTTTTCAAAATTAGCGCTTGCTTAACATCTATACCTGTTTTATCGTAAACACTCATTTAGCTAACCCAAACCTGCTATTCCGACTACCGGATGCAGAGCCAATAGATCATCACAATAAGTATATTCGCGTACCCTAAACCGCCGTTTACACTTATTAATCTTACCGGATGAAGATGCATTGGCAATGTATCAGTCGGACTACTAGAACATAAGAGGTTGATATGCAACTTTCAGGTGCACAAATACTCGTGCAGAGTCTTAAAGCCGAGAATGTAGAATATGTTTTCGGATATCCCGGCGGAGCAGTTCTCGAAATCTACGACGCCATCTTTCAATTAAAAAAATTCCGCCACATACTTGTCCGTCATGAGCAGGCTGCAGTTCATGCTGCTGATGCATACTCACGCGCCAGCAACGGAGAAAAAATCGGAGTCGCTCTGGTAACATCTGGTCCGGGTGCTACCAATGCCATAACCGGCATAGCCACCGCCAATTCCGATTCTGTCCCGCTCGTAGTCATATCCGGTCAGGTTGGCTCACCTGCTATCGGTACTGATGCCTTTCAGGAAGTCGATACTGTCGGCATTAGCCGCCCGTGTGTAAAACATAATTTTCTGGTTACCCACGTAAGTGAGCTGGCAGAAACAGTTAAAAAAGCCTTTCAGATTGCGCGTACCGGCCGACCCGGTGTAGTAGTGATTGATGTGCCCAAAGATGTGACCCAGGCAATGGCGAAATTCAGCTATCCGCAGGAAGACATCAATATCCGCTCCTACCAGCCCGTTACTCAGGGACATACAGGTCAGATAAAAAAAGCAGCACAAGTGATGGCTGCAGCTAAACGACCAATTGTACTGTACGGCGGAGGCGTAATCCTGGGTAATGCCAGCAACATCCTTACCGATTTTATTCAGTCTACTGGTACACCTTGTGTCTCTACCCTGATGGGATTAGGCGCATTTCCTGCCACCAACCGTCAATTTCTTGGCATGGTAGGTATGCATGGCAGCTACGAAGCTAATATTGCTTTACAAAATGCCGACGTAGTACTTGCTGTCGGTGCCCGTTTTGATGATCGTGTTATTTCTGTACCCGATAAATTCACTGACGATGGCAAAAAAATCATCCATATTGATATCGACCCGTCCAGCATTGCCAAACGCGTAAAAGTAGACGTACCCATTGTTGGTGATGTTAAAAACGTTCTGGCTGATTTACTAGCCCTGTGGCAGAAGCAGAATCTGAACTTTAACAGTAATGCACTGGACAGATGGTGGAAAAACATCGAAAACTGGCGCAGCCGTAACAGCATCTGGTTTGAAAGTTCAGATGAAATTATCAAACCTCAGCAAGTAATCCAGACACTGGCAAAACTGACCGACAACAATGCCCTCATCACATCGGATGTTGGTCAGCACCAGATGTTTACAGCACAGTACTATCCATTCGTACGCCCGCGCCAGTGGCTAAACTCCGGCGGGCTGGGCACAATGGGCGTTGGACTACCTTATGCTATGGGTGCCAAACTGGCTAAACCGGAAGAAGACGTATTCTGTATTACCGGTGAAGGTTCTATACAAATGAATATCCAGGAACTTTCCACCTGTTATCAGTATCGTCTGCCGATTAAAGTGATCAATCTTAATAACGGCTTCCTTGGAATGGTTCGTCAGTGGCAGGAACTCTATTATGACAACCGCTATTCAGAAACCTATATGGAATCATTGCCTGACTTTGTCAAACTGGCTGAAGCCTACGGGCATGTCGGCATCAGAGTGGAAAAAGCAGCCGACATCGAAGGTGCACTGAAAGAAGCCATTGCACTCAAAGACAGACTGGTATTCATGGATTTCATTACCGACCGTACTCAGAATGTCTATCCCATGGTAGGCAATGGTAAAGGTCTGGATGAAATGGTATTACCGCCACATATGAGAGAAGAATAGCCGGAGCACATCATGAGACATATTTTATCCATTCTGATGGAAAATCAGGCCGGAGCCATGAGCCGTATTGTTGGTCTGTTTTCAGCCCGTGCTTACAATATCGATTCCCTGTCCGTATCTCCAACAGAAGACAAAACCCTGTCACGAATGACAATTGTCACCAGCGGCGATAACAAAGTAATGGAACAGATAACCAAGCAGCTTAATAAACTGATAGAAGTTATCAAAGTTATCGATCTGAACGACAGCAACTACGTTGAACGTGAATTAATGCTGGTTAAGCTGCGTGCTACCGGCAAGGATCGCGATGAAATACTGCGTCTGACCGATATCTTCCGCGGACACATCATTGATGTAACCGACAAAACCTATACAGTGGAAATCACCGGCACCAGCAGCAAACTAGATGCCTTTCTGGATACCGTGGGCAAAACACTTATTCTGGAAACCGTACGTACCGGTGCAGCAGGCATAGGTCGCGGCGAACGCATGTTACGTATTTAAGCCGGACATTTTTAAAGCATTATCCGACCTAAAAACATATTAAAACCCTGATTTTAAAATCAACACATTAAATTGAAGGAATAGCAATGCAAGTTTATTACGATAAAGACGCAGATCTCTCATTAATCAAAGGCAAAACCGTAGCCATCATCGGTTATGGCTCACAAGGCCATGCTCACGCTGCCAACCTGAAAGATTCAGGTGTAAACGTAATCGTCGGGCTGCGCAAAAGCGGTAATTCCTGGCATAAAGCAGTAAATGCCGGTCATGACGTACGGGAAGTTGCAGAAGCCACAAAAGCAGCCGATGTAGTGATGATTCTGACACCTGACGAATTTCAGCCGGCAGTTTATCAGAATGAAATCGCGCCTAATCTGAAAGACAATGCCACAGTAGCTTTTGCTCATGGTTTTAATATTCATTACAACCAGATTATTCCGGCCAAAAATCTTGACGTAGTGATGATTGCACCCAAAGGGCCTGGTCACACAGTACGCAGTGAATTCCTGAAAGGCGGTGGTGTGCCCAGCCTGATTGCAGTACATCAGGATGCAACCGGTCGTGCCCGCGACATCGCTTTATCCTATGCTGCAGCCAATGGCGGTACCAAAGGCGGCGTGATTCAGACAACCTTCAAAGAAGAAACTGAAACCGACCTCTTCGGTGAACAGGCCGTATTGTGCGGCGGGCTGGTTGAATTAATCAAAACCGGTTTTGAAACACTGGTAGAAGCAGGCTATGCTCCGGAAATGGCTTATTTTGAATGTTTGCACGAAATGAAACTGATCGTAGATTTAATCTACGAAGGTGGTATTGCAAACATGAACTACTCCATTTCCAATAATGCCGAATACGGCGAATACTTTACCGGCCCGCAAGTCGTAAATGAACATTCACGTCAGGCTATGCGCGAGGCATTAAAACGCATTCAGAATGGTGACTATGCCAAATCATTTATCGTAGAAGGTGCAACCAACTATCCGTCAATGACTGCCCGCCGTCGTCAGAATGCTGATCATCCGATCGAAATCATTGGCAACCAGTTACGCAGCATGATGCCATGGATTGCCAAAAACAAACTGGTTGATCAGGATAAAAACTAATATAGCTGCTTAAGTCTGTTTGTAACAAAGCAAAAAGCTTGTGTATGCATTTTCATATACAAGCTTTTTTTAAACCCCGAATTCAAGAAAGAATATGACTACTCCACCCGCTCCGCAGTCTGAATCTGCAAACAAAATTACTCAGAACTCCCCTGCCAAAGTAGCGATTGCCAGCCTCGTAGGTACAGCCGTAGAGTTTTACGATTTCTACATATACGGACTTGCTGCTGCACTCGTATTAAGCGACCTGTTTTTTCCAACCAAAGATCGGGCAATTGCCATCATGTCCTCATTTCTTACTTTTGGAATAGCCTTTGTTGCCCGCCCTATTGGTGCCGGATTATTCGGACATTTTGGCGATAAAGTTGGTCGTAAAACCACCCTGATAGCATCATTACTGATAATGGGTATCAGTACAACCCTGATCGGTGTTCTGCCGACATATCAGCAGGCAGGTATTATTGCACCGGTTTGTTTATGCGTCCTGCGCTTTTGTCAGGGTCTTGGCTTAGGTGGTGAATGGGGCGGAGCCGCTTTACTGGCTACCGAAAATGCGCCCAGAGGTAAACGTGCTCTTTTTGCTATGTTTCCGCAAATCGGGCCTCCTATCGGATTCATTACTGCCAGCCTGATTTTCATTGTTTTATCCAAAAATCTTGATAATGCACAAATGATGTCGTGGGGCTGGCGTATCCCTTTTTTACTGAGCATTGTTCTGGTTGGTCTGGGTATGTATGTTCGCATGTCCATTATTGAAAGTAATGCTTTTCGTACCATGGTTGCCAGACAGAGTGCTGTAAAAATCCCTCTGACTGACACTGTACGCAAACATTACAATCAGCTTTTTTTAGGCTCTCTGGCTGCTACATCGTGCTTTACCCTGTTCTTTTTAACAACCGTATTTTCTTTGCAATATGCTACTACAAAGCATGAGTGGCAAAGTACAGCATTATTTAATAAAATTGAGTATTTATCCATTCTCATGGGTGCCATTGTATTTATGGCTGTCGGTTCCCCGATATCTGCATGGCTTTCAGACAGAATCGGCCGTCGCCCGGTATTTCTGATAGGTGGTATAGCCACAATCATAATCGGTTTCTTTTTTGGTGACTTAATCAATTCTTCCAGTGCCATTACAGCTGCCATTTTCTTATCTTCTGCTCTGTTTATAATGGGTATCTTGTGGACACCTTTAGCAGCATTCTTACCAGAAATATTCCCTACCAACGTAAGATATACCGGTGCAGCTATCTCCTTCAGCTTTGGCGGTATTTTGGGTGGATCACTTACCCCGTTTGCTGCAGCATGGATAGTTAAAACATATGGCTTACAGGGTACAGTATATATAGGCTGGTTTCTGATTGCCGCCTGTATACTTAGTATGATTGCAGTACTACTGCTACCAGAAACACATAAACAGGAAATTGAAAATTAAAACAGATAAAAAACCGATTTAACCAATCGGTTTTTTATCTTAGCGATTAATTCACCTTAGTGTTAGCTTAATCTGTTTCCATAATAAATCTTTCTGCTAAAATACACATAAAAATACTATGTAGCAGATATCTAAAATGAGCATTATCAACAATAAAAAAGCATTTCACGATTACTTTATCGAAGAACAGATAGAAGCCGGAATTGTTCTTGAAGGCTGGGAAGTAAAGGCTATTCGTGCCGGACGAGTACAAATCAAAGAAAGCTATATCCAATGGAAAAAAGGTGCTTTTTATCTGGTTGGCAGTCACATTACTGCTTTACCCACCGCTTCCAATCATGTAAAACCCGATCCCGTACGGCAGCGAAAATTATTACTGAAACAATCAGAAATCAACAAACTGATAGGCAAAGTAGAACGCAGTGGTTATACCCTTGTGCCTGTTAACATGCATTACAGCCATGGTTATGTAAAAATCGATATGGGGTTGGCCAAAGGTAAAAAGCAGCATGACAAGCGCCAAAGCAGCAAAGAAAAAGACTGGAATCGTGAGAAACAACGCCTGCTTAAACAGACACACTAAATCCTGGCAAATATTAATAATAAAACGGGAAATTAAATTCATTAATTTCCCGTATAAATAAAAAAATTAAACTAATTAAAGCATCTCTTTTTATCTGGTAAAATAATACAACTAATAAACTCCAGAAAATCACATTTCATATAAACCAAATCAAATTAATCATAATCTATTATTAAATCAGTATTTTATAAATCATCCTTTAACATCCATTCTCAATATAATAAATAGTTAAATTTAACTAGACATAAAAAAGTTAAATTATGTTAAACTTGTATTACTGTATCAATACAGGCAAGCATTATTAACAATACAGGGTGTGTAATGATGAAGAAAATCGGTCTGCTATCAATAATTTTATTGCTAAACGGCTGTATGACATTAAACGGAGATTACCGTCTCGTTGCATTGGATGAAAATGGTAACGACCTGGCACCTAAAGTACAAATGCTGGCTCAAGGAACAGGAATTTATCGCTCAAAAATTGTACTATGTAAGGCATTTCCTAAAGCCACAGTCCGGATTTACGACACCAGGACAAATGAAGAACTAAAAGGAAAAAGTCCGCGAAAATGCCGGTAAACATGAATTATTAAATAAATATTTTATTTACCATCAGACTCCATACTTAATTTAAGAAAACTGTTTATTCAAATTTTATGAATGGCCGACCACAAGATTTTAAAATCATGCATGAATGGTATTGTTGTTCAAGAGCCTATGCATTTCTTTATTTATATTTTGGATCTGTAGGTGCTTATATTTGTTTTTTGTACCTAATGAATATATTATTTAAATGTCCAAACTTTAGCATAATAACAGTTTTACTTGCAGCAATTAGTACACTTTTTTTATGGAAACTCTTTAAAACTAAAAGAAATAATATTAAACAGGTTTACTTCACATCAAAAGACATTTATATAGAAGATAAAAAAATTGATATATCATATCTTGAATCTGTTACATTGATTGAACAACCATACCCTAGTTTAAATAAAGCTCTATTTACGTTCTGCATAAAATTTACCAAAAACCCAGTAATTAAAGATGATGTATATTTTTACATGGCATTTGGTAATAGGCTATTTGAATGGAATGAAGATTATGACTATCAAAACCGCTTTATTACTATTCTGGAAACTATAGCAAAAGAACGAAGAGAGCTACTAAAAAATTCTGGTAAAGCATCTAATATATCTGAATGACAAGTTATTCATGCTGGTAGAATCTGAATAAGGAAAATAATATCTACCAACATATTTTTATTTAAAAATCAAATCACATAATCACTTTACTCATTGCATCTAATCACATAAAAACCGCTCCTGTGCACTTTAAATCACGTTGAATTTTATAATTTCACCAGACAAAAAAGTTAAATTATGTTAAAATAGTATTGCTACATCAATATAAGCAAACACCCTTACTAACATTCCATACCTAATTTAAAAACTGTATATTCAAATTTTATGAATGACCGATCCCAATATTTAAAAATCATGAAAGAATGGCATTGTTGTTCAAGATATCATGCATTTATTCATTTGTATTTTGGAGCTACAGGTGCTTATATTTGCCTTATGTACCTATTAAATATAATATTAAAAGATCAGCAGTTAAATATATTATTTGAAGATCAGATTTTAAACACATTAATAGCTTTACTTGCAGCAATAAGTACTTTTTTTTTCTGGAAACTTTTTAAAGCTAAAAGAAAAAAAATTAAACAGGTTTATTTCACACCAAAAGCAATTTATATAGAAAACAAAAAAATAGATATATCTTATCTTAAATCTATTACATTTATTAAACTTAAATACCCTACTTATAATAGAGGGTCTACATTTAAGTTCTGCATAAGATTTACTGAAAACCGAGTAATTAAAGAAGATATATATTTTTACATGGAATTCGGTAAGCCATTTCGATGGAAGTATCAGGATTATAATTTTGAAGATTGTTTCATCACTATTCTGGAAGATTTAGCAAAAGAAAGAAGAGAGCTATTAAAAGATTCCGGTAAAGCAATCTAATTTTACTGAAAAATAAGTTATTCATGCTGGTTGAATCAGAATAAGAAAAATAATATCTACCAACATATTTTACTTAAAAATCAAAACACTTTACCTATTGCATCAAACTTTATAAAAATCTATCCTGTAAATTTTAAATCATGCAGAATCCCGGAAAGAGATTTTATGAATGACCAAGCACAAAATTTAAAAGTCATGCAAGAATGGAGAAGTGAATCTAAAAAATTTACCTCTAATAAACTTTTTGCACATATTAATTATTTCGTTTACTTTATTTATTTTTGTGCTTATCTGATTCCTTTCGTCTTTGGGCAATACTTTTGGTTTTGGTCAACAATACTTCTATTTGTAGTAATCCCTGCAGTTATTAAATTAAAAAAAACTAATGAATTAATTAAAAAGGTTCTTTTCACACCAGATGCAATCTATGTAGAAAATGAAAAAATAGATATATCTTATCTGGAATCTATTGCATTTGTTCAGCATATAATCAAAGCTAATCCATTAATCTCCAGCGAAAATTATCCTGACAATATAAAAGCCTTTGAATTTGTTATGACATTTAATAAAAACTCAAACATAAAAGAAGATATACACTTCTATATACAATTTAGTGACGGAATTGTAGAAAATATTGCTGATTACGATTATCAAAACAACTTTATCAATATTCTGAAATCTTTTGCAAAAGAAAAAAGAGAATCATTAAAAAATTTGTGAACAGTAGTCTATTAATTTAGTATTTAAACCATTTGTGCATATTAAGCTCTTTAATATTAGCCTTTCTAATAATTTTTTTCTTTCAGTCAGATAAATTTTATTCTAATATTAAAGTATTGATGTTATATAAATTATTGATATTTTCTCTTGAAACTCGATTATATCTTCATTAAAATGTTAAAAAACAACAGAATTTCAATTTCAACTTTTTAAAATAGTAAAAAGATCTTATTAAAAAAGAAAAAGTTACCATAAAAATTTTTACGAGGATTAATATATGAAAAAAATTCAAATTTTAATGTCAAATTAAAAACCAATTTAGGCATTCCTCTTAAACCAATTATGGAAAAATCAGCTAGAGTAGGTGAGATAGTTTCTTATTTATTATTTGGTAATAAGCTTGCTAAAAGTGAAAGAATGAAAATTTTATCTGATGCACAAAATGAAGTTGATAAAAAAAATATTTTATCGGGGAAAATTACATATGATCTCAATACTAATCATCTTTCACTAAATCCTGAACGCAATTTGATCGAAGTTGTAGCGGAAACAATAAAAACAGATGAGACGATAAATATCTTAAAATGTATTGAAAATTCTCTTAAATATATAAATTATAAAGTAGATGCTGATGATAAGCCATCGGAAGATTTTCTAAATAAATGGAGAAATGAAGCTAAATTAATCGCAGATGAAACTTTAAAAGATATATGGGGAAGAATTTTAGCTGAAGAAATTAATAATCCTAATACATTATCACTAAGAACTCTTGATCAAATAAGAAATCTTTCAAAATTTGAAGCTGAATGTTTTGATAAATTATCTACTTTTATATTGTATGGTGATTGTATTTTAAATCCAGAAAAAGATAGTGATAAATTATTTAGTAAAGAAGAACTGATTTGTTTAAGAGATGCAGGATTAATTACTCATTATACACCTAGGATATATACATCATCTAATTGGAAACAAAAGAAATTAAAAAATAAGAAAATATACTATATAACAAATTCAACTCACATGTTTTTTATATATGAAAAGGATGTGATTGAAGAAGTACCATACATCATTACTTGGCCTCTAACACAAGCAGCAAAAGCTATTTATTCTTCAATTTTAATAAAAGAAAATAAGCCTCTTGATATAGATCATTTAATTAGTATTATATTAGAACAAAATAAATCTCCATTTGAATCAAAACAAAATAAGTTTAAAAAAATATATTATAGTAATTGGGATCCTATTAAAAAAGAAATTACATCTGAAATAAAAGTATATTCTATAAAATAATTTAAATTTAACTTATTTATCAACGCAATCATAATGATATCTTTTACAGAATTAAAATCTGAATAGTGATAAAATAACACGCTTTATTTAAACACCTGTCAAGAGCCTAGCATGAATCAGGATAAAATATTAATTCTCGATTTTGGTTCACAAGTAACCCAGCTTATCGCCCGGCGCGTACGTGAAGCTCATGTTTATTGTGAATTACATTCATTTGACATGCCTATTGAAGATATCAAGGCATTCGCCCCTAAAGGCATTATCCTGTCCGGTGGTCCCAATTCAGTTTATGAATCAGACTATCAGGCTAACCCGGAAATACTCAATCTCGGTATACCCATTCTTGGCATTTGTTATGGCATGCAATGGCTGGCACATACCATGGGCGGCGAAGTCAGCGGTGGCGATCAGCGCGAATTCGGCTATGCTCAGGTACATACAGAAGACAGCCAGTTTACCAATGGCATTTTTGATAACCAGCCTAACACACTGGATGTGTGGATGAGCCATGGCGATAAAGTAAGCAAACTGCCAGAAGGATTTAAAAGTATCGGACATACACCAAGCTGTCCGTATGCCATCATTGAAAACCCGCACAAGCACTTTTACGGTGTTCAGTTTCATCCTGAAGTTACCCATACCAAACAGGGACGTGAACTAATCAACCGCTTTGTACTTGATATCTGTCAGGCCAAACCCAGCTGGACTATGCCTAACTATATCGAAGAAGCTATTATCAAAATTCGCGAACAAGTTGGTTCCGATGAAGTTATTCTTGGCCTTTCCGGCGGAGTAGATTCATCCGTAGCTGCTGCACTGATTCATCGCGCCATTGGCGACCAGCTCACCTGCGTATTTGTAGATCATGGCCTGTTACGCTATCAGGAAGCGCAAATGGTTATGGATATGTTCGGCAAAAACCTTGGCGTCAATGTGATTCACGTTGATGCCTCTGCCGATTTTCTCGCCAAACTTGCCGGTGAAACCGATCCTGAACGTAAACGTAAAATTATCGGAGCCGAATTTGTCGAAGTATTTCAGCAAGAAGCCGGCAAACGTCAAAATGCAAAATGGCTGGCACAAGGCACCATCTACCCTGATGTAATCGAAAGCGCCGGTGCTAAAACCAAAAAAGCACATGCTATTAAAAGCCACCATAATGTAGGTGGTCTGCCCGAAACCCTTAATCTGCAATTGCTAGAACCACTGCGTGATTTGTTCAAAGATGAAGTACGCGAACTGGGCGTTGCACTGGGATTACCGCGTGATATGGTTTACCGTCATCCCTTCCCCGGTCCGGGCTTGGGTGTGCGAATTCTGGGTGAAGTAAAACGCGAATACGCCGATTTACTGCGCCGTGCCGACCATATTTTCATTGAAGAGTTGCGTAACACCTGCGATGAAGACGGTGTATCCTGGTATGATAAAACCAGCCAGGCTTTTGCTGTATTCCTGCCAGTAAAATCTGTAGGTGTAATGGGAGACGGTCGCACCTATGAATACGTAGTAGCCCTGCGAGCAGTAATTACCAGCGATTTCATGACAGCACACTGGGCCCATTTGCCCTACGACCTGCTCGGCCGCGTTTCCAATCGCATCATCAACGAAGTACGCGGCATTAACCGTGTCGTTTACGATGTCAGCGGCAAACCGCCAGCCACTATCGAGTGGGAATAAAATTTAGTTTTTGGTAGTTTTCAATTCTTTATCAAACCCAGTTATATTAATAAATATACTGGGTTTTTGTATATTAAAAGCATAAAATTATATCATAATTTTCAACAAAATAACAATAAATAAAATTTAATTCAGCATGAAAGTAAATTTCCTTATAAAATATTGTAATTGAATTATTAAAGCTAAAGCTTAATCTATTTATATTTTATATTCAGATTCGACTATTACTCATCACCATAAAAAAAGAGAATTTACAAAAACGAATAAAATCAGGTAGATTAGCATTCGCTTTAAATGATGGGTAAATATATTACTTATATGGAATTAGGCGTGATTCAAAAGATTACTTTAGTTTTCAAATAACAATAATAAAAAGCTAGCTAATAGTCCTATTTAATAATAAGCAACGATATAAAGATACTACTATTGTAGCACGCCTTGGTGAAATAGATGAATTAATACTGCGTAGTTTTCAATTTACATTTATTTGAGACTTATTATTTAATTACAAAAATAAAGGATATTAATAAAAACTTATAATTATAGTTTTAATTGGGTCTTTATATGATTTTAGTCTATTTTGATATACTCAGTTAATTTTATGATAAATACAACAGAACTAATAAAAATAATTCTATATGTGTATTTAAAATAATAGAAAAATGGTTTAAAAACTATTTATTAGTACATAAGCAAATTGAGTTTTCTAAACAATTCAAAAAGGTTTATCAATAAGGTTTAGATAAATGCGTGTTTGATAAGAGTAGATGAAGAATAGAAAATAGTCATTTATCATTTACAAATTTAAAATAGCAATATAATTTTTAATGCTGTGTCACATTGGCTTAAGAATCCATGATCAAGAAATCTTGATGTTACATCAAATAATGCATACCAAAAATGTTTTCGAATTACCTCTGTGACCTTTAAAAATTCGAAAATGAATATTATCTTTTTTCTCGTTATAATACTGTACTCAGTATAAGGTCATGCCTATCAACAAAATAAAGCTGGAGTTTTACAATGACAAGTACCCAACAACGTGCCGCACTGCAACGCCAGATCTGGCAAATTGCCAATGATGTACGCGGTGCAGTGGATGGCTGGGATTTTAAGCAATATGTATTAGGTGCACTGTTTTACCGCTTTATCAGCGAAAACTTTTCCAGCTATATTGAAGGAGGTGATGATAGCATTAACTATGCAGAGCTCACTGATAACGTCATCACTCCTGAAATCAAAGACGATGCTATCAAAACTAAGGGCTACTTTATTTACCCTAGCCAACTATTCATTAACGTAGTTGCTGGTGCTAACACTAACGAGAAACTGAATACAGATTTGGCTGATATCTTTGGCGCCATAGAAACATCTGCTAATGGTTACCCTTCAGAAGAAGATATCAAAGGTTTATTTGCCGATTTTGATACCACTAGCAACCGACTTGGTAATACTGTTAAAGAAAAAAATATTCGTCTGGCTGCTGTACTCAAAGGTGTTGCAGGCTTAGATTTCGGTGACTTTGAAGATAGCCACATTGACCTATTCGGTGATGCCTACGAGTTTCTTATTTCCAACTATGCCGCCAATGCCGGTAAATCCGGCGGTGAGTTTTTCACCCCGCAATATGTATCGAAACTGATTGCGCAGCTAGCAATGCATAAGCAAACTAGCGTTAATAAAATTTACGACCCTGCGTGTGGTTCAGGCTCTCTACTGCTACAAGCCAAAAAGCATTTTGATGCCCATATTATTGAAGAGGGCTTTTTTGGTCAGGAGATTAATCACACCACTTATAACCTTGCGCGTATGAACATGTTTTTGCATAACATCAATTACGATAAGTTCAATATCCAGCTGGGCAACACTCTAATCGATCCACATTTTGGCGATGATAAACCTTTTGATGCCATTGTCTCTAACCCACCTTACTCGGTAAAATGGATTGGCTCGGACGATCCTACTCTAATTAACGATGATCGCTTTGCCCCCGCAGGTATACTCGCGCCTAAGTCTAAAGCTGACTTTGCTTTTGTATTGCATGCACTAAGTTATCTTTCAAGTAAAGGTCGCGCAGCGATTGTTTGCTTCCCCGGTATTTTTTATCGAGGCGGCGCTGAGCAAAAAATTCGTAAATATTTGGTAGATAATAACTATGTTGAAACTGTGATTTCTCTTGCACCTAACCTGTTTTATGGTACTACCATCGCAGTGAATATTTTGGTGCTCTCCAAACACAAAACCAATACCGAAACTCAATTTATTGATGCCAGTGGTCTATTTAAAAAACAAACTAATAACAATGTCCTGACGGACGATCATATTAGGCAGATTATGGAAGTCTTCGATAGCAAAGATGACATTGACTATTTAGCCAAATCGATATCTTTTGAAAAAATTGTTGCTAACGATTATAACTTGTCTGTCAGCAGCTATGTCGAAGTCAAAGACAACCGTGAAGTGGTGAATATTATTGAGCTTACTACCAAACTAAAAAATACCGTCGCCAGAATCGATCAATTGCGTAAAGAGATTGATGCCATTGTTGTGGAGATTGAGGGTGATAAAGGCAGTGAGGTCGAAGCATGAGTAGTAGGAACTTTATGGAAAAACTGTTGGATGGCATTGATGTGGAATGGAAATCCCTAGGGGAAATTGGTGATTTTGTTAGAGGGAAAAGGTTTGTAAAAACCGATATGATTTCAGAGGGGAAACCGTGTATTCATTATGGAGAAATGTATACGCATTACGGTATCTGGGCTAATGAAACAAAATCATTCGTTGATGAAGAATTAGCTTCAAAGTTACGAGTTGCTAGTCATGGCGATATCATTATTGTTGCGGCTGGGGAAACAGTAGAAGATATTGGCAATGGCACGGCTTGGTTAGGCAAAAATGATGTTGTAATTCACGATGCTTGCTTTGCATATAAAAGTAAATTAGATCCAAAGTATGTATCCTATTATCTTAGAACTAGCCATTTTAAGGAGCAAATAAAGAAAAATATCTCTTCTGGGAAAATTTCTGCAATAAATGCAAATGGCTTAAGCAAAGCAATAATACCTATCCCCTGCTCTGAAAATCCAGAGAAATCGCTAAAAATCCAAACTAAAATTGTTCGTATTTTGGATGCATTTACGGAGCTTACCACCGAGCTTACCACCGAGCTTACCGCACGTAAAAAACAATACAACTACTACCGAGACCAATTGTTGAGTTTCAAAGAAGGTGAAGTTGAGTGGAAGACATTGGGCGAAGTCACAGAGAAAATTTATTCTGGAGGGACTCCTAAAACAAGCATTTCAGAATACTGGGACAATGGCACAATCCCTTGGATGAGTTCAGGGGAGGTTAATTTAGAAACTATTTACAAAACTGAAAAATATATTAGCGAATCTGGATTAAAAAATTCTAGTGCCAAATTCGTTCCGAAAAACTCAATCGTAATTGCCCTTGCTGGACAGGGGAAAACTCGTGGTAAAGTCGCAAGAACAAGAATTAATTTAACAACAAATCAATCTCTAGCATCACTTATATTTGATGATAAAATTATAAACCCAGATTATGTATATCATTTTTTAAGAACACAATACGAAAATTTACGCCAAATATCATCAGGCGGTGGAACCAGAGGAGGACTTAATTTGTCGATGATATCAAGCTACAAGTTACCTGTTCCATCATTAGAAAAACAACTCCACATCGTTTCCATACTAGATAAATTCGACGCCTTAACAAACTCTATAAGCGACGGTTTACCGCATGAAATTAAGTTACGCCAGAAACAATATGAATATTACCGCGATTTGCTGTTTAGTTTTCCTATGCAAGAACAGGTAGTGCCATAATATGAGCAAAACTCTAATGGGAATAGCCCAGCAGTTAAAAAGTGCTGATAAAAAAGTGCAGTTAATTTATGCCTTCAATAGTACAGGTAAAACCCGACTCTCATGTGAGTTTAAGCGACTAATTGCACCAACAAAAGATGATGAAAATCAAGAGTCATCCTTCACACGCAATAAAATTCTTTATTACAATGCTTTTACTGAAGATTTGTTTTATTGGGATAATGATTTAAATCAGGATGCTGAACCAAAGTTGAAAATCCAGCCTAATACCTTTACTGATTGGATACTAAAAGATCAGGGGCAAGATCGAAATATTATTACAAATTTTCAGCATTTAACCAATGACAAATTAACCCCTAATTTTAATGAAGAATATTTTTTTAAAGATAAAGAAGGTAACGATGTTATTATAAAGGCTTTTTCGGAAGTGACCTTTTCGCTTGAACGAGGTGATGATGAAAATTCAGGCTACCTGAAAATTTCTAAAGGTGAAGAGAGTAATTTTATCTGGAGTATTTTTTATACACTTCTGGATCAGGTTATTAACGTTCTCAACGTTGCTGAACCTGACTATCGTGAAACCAATCAGTTTGACCAATTGGAATATGTATTTATTGATGATCCAGTGAGTTCTTTGGATGAAAACCATTTAATTGAGTTAGCCGTCAATCTAGCCGTTTTAATTAAATCCAGCCAGTCTGGCTTAAAGTTTATCATCACAACACACAACCCGCTATTTTATAACGTACTCTTCAATGAACTTAATATAAAAAATAAAGTTTGTTATCTGTTAGAACGCTTCGAGGATGGCAACTTTGCCCTTACAGAAAAAAATGGTGATTCCAATACGAGTTTTTCCTACCATCTGCATCTCAAACAAATTCTTGAAAAAGCAATCGCAGATAATCAAGTGCAAAAATATCACTTTACTTTATTGCGTAATCTGTATGAAAAAACTGCTAGTTTTTTGGGTTATCCAAGATGGTCGAAACTCTTGCCTGACGATAAACAAGCTTATTTAAACCGGATTATCCAATTTACCAGCCATTCAACGTTATCAAATGAAGCCGTTACTCAACCAAGTGAACCTGAAAAAAAGATGGTTGCGTTATTACTGAATCACTTGGTTACCAATTACAATTTTTGGCAACAGGAAAAACAGCATGGTTGATTACACTGAAACTATCGCGGAATTAAATAACTTTATTGTACTCAATAAATATACTAAAGCATTGCAGGCTAACGAAAACTATCAAAGTGAAAGTGACCTGGAAAGAGAGTTCGTTCAGGACTTAAACAAACAGGGCTACGAGTATGTATCTGATATAAATACGCCTGAAAAAATGCTAGCTAACGTGCGTGAACAGTTGAAAGTTTTGAATAATGTGCAGTTTACTGACGGAGAGTGGCAGCGATTTGTAGAAACCTATTTGGATAATCCTAGTGATAGCATTGTCGATAAAACCTGCAAAATTCACGACGACTATATCCATGATTTTGTCTTCGATGATGGCCGCATCCAGAATATCTATTTGGTGGATAAAAAAAATATTGCTCGCAACAAATTGCAGGTGATTAAACAATTTGAACAAACTGGCTCCTATGCCAATCGCTATGATGTCACTATTTTGGTGAACGGCCTGCCGATGGTACAGGTTGAGCTGAAAAAACGCGGGGTAGCGATTCGTGAAGCCTTTAATCAGGTACACCGTTACAGTAAGGAGAGCTTTAATAGCGAACATTCACTATATAAATATTTACAGTTGTTTGTGATTTCCAACGGCACCGATAGTCGCTATTTTGCCAATACAACCCAACGTAGTAAAAATAGCTTTGATTTTACTATGAACTGGGCGGATGCTAAAAACAACCTTATTAAAGATCTAAAAGATTTTACCTCGACATTCTTCCAAAAAAATACTCTACTCAATGTCCTACTTCATTATTCGGTATTTGACGTTAGCAATACTTTATTAGTGATGCGTCCTTATCAGATTGCCGCTACAGAGCGAATTTTGTGGAAGATAAATAGTTCGTATGAGACTAAAAACTGGAGTAAATCTGAAAGTGGCGGTTATATCTGGCATACCACCGGTTCAGGGAAAACCTTAACCAGCTTTAAAGCCGCGCGTTTAGCTACTGAACTATCGTTTATTGACAAAGTGTTTTTTGTAGTAGACAGAAAAGACCTTGACTACCAGACTATGAAAGAATATCAGCGCTTTTCGCCTGACAGCGTTAATGGCTCTGATAGTACCGACGGACTTAAGCGTAATTTGGATAAAGATGATAATAAGATTGTTGTCACTACCATCCAGAAGCTTAACAACCTGATGAAAAGTGAAGCTGACTTACCAATATACAATAAGCAAGTCGTGTTCATTTTTGATGAATGTCATCGCAGTCAGTTTGGTGAAGCACAGAAAAACCTGAAGAAAAAATTTAAAAAATTCTATCAGTTTGGTTTTACCGGCACGCCTATTTTTCCAAAAAACGCCTTGGGTGCTGACACAACGGCCAGCGTGTTTGGCTGTGAATTGCATTCTTATGTAATCACCGACGCTATTCGCGATGGTAAAGTGCTTAAATTTAAGGTGGACTATAATGATGTGAGACCAAAATTTAAGGAAATTGAAACGGAGTTGGATGAGAAAAAGCTTAATGCGGCGGAAAATAAGCAAGCTCTATTGCACCCTGAACGTATTCGAGAAATATCTCAGTACATTTTGAATAATTTCAGGCAGAAAACTCACCGGCTACAATCAAATGCTCAAGGCTTTAATGCTATGTTCGCTGTGAGTAGTGTGGATGCCGCCAAGCTATATTATGAGTCGCTGAATAAACTACAAGAACATAGTGATAAGCCGCTGAAGATAGCGACTATCTTTTCGTTTGCAGCCAATGAGGAGCAGGATGCTGTAGGCGATATTCCGGACGAAAGTTTTGATGTCTCGGCAATGAATAGCAGCGCTAAAGAGTTTTTAAGCGCTGCTATCAAAAACTATAATGATTTCTTTAAAACCAATTTTAGCCTAGAAAAAAGTAATGACTTCCAAAATTACTATCGTGATTTAGCTAAGCGTGTCAAATCAAAGGAAATTGATTTGCTAATTGTAGTGGGTATGTTCCTTACCGGTTTTGATGCACCTACACTCAACACTTTATTTGTCGATAAAAATCTGCGTTACCACGGTTTAATACAGGCTTTTTCACGTACTAACCGTATTTATAACGCTACCAAGACTTTCGGTAATATTGTCACATTCCGCGATTTAGAACAGGCGACCATTGACGCTATTACTCTGTTCGGCGACAAAAACACTAAAAATATAGTTCTGGAAAAGAGCTACAAAGAGTATATGGAAGGCTTTACCGATATAGTAACTGGTGAAGCGAGACGAGGCTTTGTAGACGTTGTTACAGAATTAGAACAGCGCTTCCCCAACCCTGATGAAATTATTTTAGAAAAAGATAAAAAAGACTTCGTGAAGTTATTTGGTGAATATTTACGTGTAGAGAATGTATTACAAAACTATGATGAATTTGCCAGCCTGAAAGCCCTGCAAAGCGTCGATATGAATGATAGTGAAGCTGTTAATACTTTTAAAGAACAACACTATTTAAATGATGACGATCTGGCGGTATTGCAGACCGTCAGGATGCCTGCTGAACGAAAAATTCAGGACTACCGATCAGCTTATAACGACATTCGCGATTGGTTGCGCCAAGAAAAATTGTCCAATGAAACAGAAAAATCAAATATTGATTGGGATGATGTTATCTTTGAAGTGGACTTGCTGAAATCACAGGAAATTAATCTTGATTACATTCTTGAATTAATTTTTGAACACAATAAAAAAAATAAAAGTAAAGCAGGCTTAATTGACGAAGTTCGTAGATTAATCCGTGCTAGTCTCGGTAACCGAGCCAAAGAAAGTCTGGTTGTTGATTTTATTAACCAAACAGACCTAGATAAAATTAATGATAAAGCTAATATTATTGAGGCTTTCTTTACTTTTGCACAAATAGAACAACAACGTGAGGCACAAGATTTAATTAGCTCCGAAAATCTGAACGAAGAAGAAGCTAAACGTTATATCACTACTTCTCTGAAACGTGGGTTTGCTAGCGATAATGGCACTGAATTGAATGCAGTTTTACCTAAAATGAGTCCGCTCAATCCTCAATACCTAATAAAAAAACAAAGTGTTTTTCAAAAAATTGCAGCATTTGTTGAAAAATATAAGGGAGTAGGTGGAAAAATATAAATATTTTAAGAAAGCATCCACTGTTCTCTGTCACGATAATTTGGATGTAACATTCAGTTTTATGCTTATTAAAAAGCTAGCGTAAAAACTTTTGTCTTACACTTAAGAGTCGTTAGTTTAAAGATAGCTGCTGGTGCTCAATTACTATATTGACAACCATAATATGTCTTTTAATATATTATTAAAAACGAAGTGACTCATGGCTAATAAAGTTCACTTAAAGTCGTTATATTGAATAGTATATTATAATACTTGTTTCACTAAACTCATAATATATTCAAGATTCTTTGTATCGCTAACGGTTAATTCATAATCCCCTGTCGCCCAGTGTCCTACATTCGACACATCTTTGGTCAATTTTTTAGGATCATCGAGGTTACCTTTTTTAGCGTTAATCCACATTTTTAACGATTTATTTTGTAAGTGGATAGAAACGATATTATTTTTACCTTGCTTAAAGGCTAAATAAAATTTTTTAGGTGATATTTCTAAATCAGGTGATAAAATTAATATAGCATTCTTAAAACTTTCATAGAGTTCTAGAATATCATCTGCCCTGTCTTTCAAATGATAATCTTCATCATAAACAACTAGCTCTTTAGTTACTTTTGCGAGAGCAGAATCTTTAGCTTGTTGGACTTTCTTAATGCTTGGTGCTGATTTGGATTTTTTAATCGGGTTGATTGAAACCAAATCATTTTCAAATCGTCTTATTTCCCAAAGTTCAATGGCTAAGTCTTTAAAATTAGTTGATTGTTTTTGATAGTCAGTAAATGCAGATGAAACAAAAATAATTTTACTTTGTGACCAATCAATCTGATTGCGCTTTAAATTTTCTTGGCAAGACTCATTATATTCAACAATAAAATTGGCTTGGTATTCCAGCATTAGATTTAAATAGGTAATACCTTGATCAATAACACTAAAATTACGCTCTCTTTTATATTCAATAATTACGAACGCATTAGCTTCAGTATCATATGCCAGAGTATCAATACGATAATCTTTAATAACAAATTCAGACTTAACAAATTTTAAATTACTGATGGTCTCCAAATTTTCTTCAAATAACGACTGAATTTCTTTTTCTAATTTAAATTGTTTTTCTTTTAAAATTTTCAATTTACTATTTTTATTTGAGAAAATTTGCATTATCTATTCTTCCAATTATTTTGCCTTGTTACTTGCAAGAAAGTTAAATTTATTAACTATACTTTCGACTGCTTTGGGTGTAACTTCCATAATCTTTGCTATATCTTCAATAGAAACATTTTTATCAATCAATGTTGAAACCATAGCAAACTCTAATTTTTCTCTTCTTGCCCGTTCAATTTTGGTTTTATCATTTGCCGATTTTACTTTATCCCTAGCAATCTTTTTCTCTTCTTTCCTAATCTGCTCAACCACCTGATAAGTCGGGACATAGGTAAGACTTTTCTCTAAATCATCCATAATGCCCATGTTTCTGAAACTTTCATAGGCTTCTGTGCTGATGATAAGATGATCAATTAATGCAATATTAAGTATACGGCCTACCTGGATAAGACGATCAGTAATATCTAAGTCTGCTTTGGAAGGAACAAGACGCCCTGAAGGATGGTTGTGAATAGCAATAACACGTGACGCATTTTTCATAACGGCTACACGATATACATTCATAGGCTCTATATTAACGGCCTTTACTGAACCTAAAGCAATTAATTCGATATAGAGGATATACCCTGCTTCGTTCATACCGATAATCCAGAAATGCTCTTTTTCTTTGTCTATCTTATTTTCACGAAGAAGTACGCGTTGCATGATGCTGAATACATCATCTGAACCTTCTATATAACGCTTATCGTTTTTGCCAAGTTTAATATCCATACATCGTTTATAGTTAAGAGCATTAACCTAAAATATAACATAGTTTACTCATTATTATAAGTAAACAGCATTTGCTAAACCAATGATATATTGTTTGTATTTTTGCATATTAATTGATTAATTTAATGAGTGGTGAAGAAATAAATCTGTTGTCTGGATAGGCCGCTCAACCAAGTCGTGTTTGATTTTCTTGCACCAAATTACTCAGAAAATCAGCTACTACTCTTATTCTTCGGGAGTTAGTAAGGTCGGAGTGGATGACTAGCCAAATGGGTTGATTGCAGCCAATATCGTTGCGAACACAAATCAGATTTTTGGTTAAGGCAATAAAATTCGGTAAGACACCCATTCCGATACCTGTTTCAACTGCACTGATATGTGCAGACATGCTGCCGGCTGTCAGACAACAGGTTTTGCCACGGCTGTTTTTTTCTATCCACTTTGCTGCCGGCAAGTTCTGGTGTGTTTCCGGCCAGCCGATAAAATCAGCGTTTTTTAACATTGTTTCTTCTTTGTTTAGCGGTTTGCGCTGTAAATAGCTTTCAGATGCATACAAACCAAAACCAAGCTCTCCTAAACGGCGGATGGTTACTTTACCCTGCTCCGGGCGAACCAGACGCAAGGCCATATCAGCGTCTCTTCTTTGCAAATTGATAGTTGATACACCAGTAACCAGTTCCAGGGTTAAATCAGGGTGTGCTGAATATAGCTTGGGTAAAGCCGGAATAATAAGATGATCTGCCAGCCCTTGAGCCGTAGCCAAACGCACGTGCCCGCTGACACTGGCATTGACTCCGGTAGCCATGGCATCAAACGCGTGTCCGGCCTGTTCCAGTATTTCTGCCTGCGAAACGAGTATTCTGCCTTCATCTGTCAGCTTATAACCTTGCTGATCGCGGATAAATAACCTATATCCCAGCACTTCTTCCATACGTTCCAGACGGCGGTAAGTTGTAGCAATGCCAAGTTTTAATGTCTTTGCAGCACCACTCAATGTGCCTTCACGTACGATTGCCAGAAATACTTTAGTATCATCCCAGCATAGTTTTTTGTTCATATTTGATTTCCGATTTTGGAAAACAAGTTACCAGATTTAGCTATATATCTGTCAATTTTCGCAAAGTATACTGAATTAACGCTGCTTTCACCAAGCTGATAACTATGTTTAAAAGCAGATTTATAACAACTCAATACCATCTGTTTTCAGCCGGCTGTGAACAATTGCTGACCTTTTTAGTTTTGTATATCAGGCCGAACTCTATCTGTTTGAAAAATTGATTGCAAAAAAGGAAATGATTTAGTGAATAATTCAGAAAATAAGACACAATGGCGTAAATGGATGGCTGTTTGCATGCTTGCAATAGCGTCATTTATTGTGGTGAGTACCGAGCTGGCACCGATTGGTATGTTATCAGCTATAGCCTCATCTATGGGACAAAACAGCGGTACTACCGGTTTGGTTGTGACTTTGTATGCATGGCTGGGGGCTGTTTCTGCCCTTGTTTCAGTTACTACATTCAGCCATCTGCCTCGTAAATCAGTAGTGATTGTATTAATGTTGCTGATGGCTGCATCGAATGGTATTGCGGCTATTAGTGAGCATTTTTCTGTACTTTTAATCGCTCGTTTGTGCGGTGCAGCTGCGCATGGTGCATTCTGGGCGATGGCGGGCACTATGGGGGCGCAACTGGTATCAGACAAATATACCGGCAGAGCCACAGCAATTATATTCAGCGGTGTTTCAATAGCCAGTATACTCGGTGTTCCCTTTATTAACTGGATTAGCAGCACAATTGGCTGGCGTTTATCATTTTTATTACTGGGCGTATTAGCCATAATTACCGCAATTATTCTGACTTTTACCCTGCCGGCTGTATCCGGTACTTCCCGAATGGGGCGAAAACAATTTTCAGCAGTTCTTCAGATTAAGCAGTTACGCCATGTTTATCTGATTGCTACTGCTGCCATTATCGCCCATTTTGCTGCTTTTACCTATATTGAAGTATTTATGGCCGAAGAAATGGCTATTGCTGCCAACTGGATTGCGGTTTGTCTGTTTGTATTCGGTATAGCCGGTGTAGCTGGTAATCTGTTATGTGGTCTGTTTATAGACAGATATCTGAAAAGTATACTTGGTGCAGGCTTAGTGCTGATTTGTGGCAGTCTGACTCTGCTGAGTGCAGTCTTGTCACATAGTCCAATCATGCTGATGGTATTGGTGCTTGCGTGGGGTTTGGGTGTAGCCATATTATTTGTTGGTATTCAGGCATGGGTAATACGGCTGGCTGGAAATGATAACGCTTTACCCGCCTCTGCTATTTATGCAGCTATTTTTAATGGAGCCGTAGGCATTGGGGCGATTATCGGAGCGGGAATTATTGATTTCGGCAATATGAAAATGCTTTATTTAATTGCCTCTTTGATCACTTTATTCAGCCTGTTACAATTACTAATCAGCAAAACGATGCATAAACCGGCGCAGTGAAACCAATATATTGACTTATACATTTTTATATCTAATGCCGCCAATTCAGAAGAATTTAAGCTGTAGCTAATTTGTCTGATTTAAAAGAAATATAAACTCAAATCAAAGGCCGCTGAAATAAGCGGCCTTATTCACACATTTCAGAATTAATCCTGAAATTTTTTCTTGATTGCAGATATTTCAGATTCATATAATCACTCATTATATAAATTTAAATATCCACTAATAAAAATAGTTTATCCCTTTTACGGATAAGTAAATACCAATATAAAGGAAATTTGTAATATGGATATCTTATCAGTGCTCAAAATTATCCCTATGAGCTTTATTCAAGAGTTTTTCAATGATCGATTCATCCCTTCAGAAGAAGATATGACAAAAATTTCAAAGTATTTAATTGAAAAAAGAAAAGAGTTAAAAAATAAAAATGCTAGTATTATGGAACAAAAACTTATACTATTTACAATACCCTATTTAAAATACCTTGAGCTAAGCCAAATAAATGATTGGCAACAAAAATATTGTGAAGATATTAATTTATTATTTGATCTATATATTGCACAAGGTAGCTGGCATAAAGGTATAAGAAGAATTATATGGAATGAAAGCGAATTAACTTATTACTATTTTAATTCACTTTCGATCAATGACAAAACAAATACTCAAAAGGAAGTATTATCAGCCAATAAATGGCCTTCTTACCTTTTTTGGAGTTCATTCATAATATCAATATTAATAGGACTAATTCTTTTTATCTTTAATAATTTTTTTGAAAAAATTGTAATTTATTTTTTAATGGTACCATTTATATTAACAACATTTCTTTGTGCACTGATAAAGTATAGAGATACTGTTGTTGTATCTGCTACAAACCGAATCATAAATAAATATCCTGATTTAATTCGAACAACTAAGGATAATTCCTAAATAAAACCGCTCATAGGAGCGGTTTTATTTAGTTTACAAATTAATCCTGAAATTTTTTCTTGATTGAATCTACTGCGCCATCTATAGCATTAGCCACTTCATGCACAGCTTCTTTCACGCCGCCAACGGCCTTATCAACCATTCCTTCAGACTGGGTTTTTGTATCACCCACTACTTTACCCACGTTCTGTTTTACTTCGCCTTTGGCTTTATCTACAAATCCGTTATCGCTCATAACCATCTCCATTCTGTATGTCTACTGCATGCAACAGTATTCAATTAAACACAAGTAAATTCTTATCCTTCAATGATTTATCTTAGAGAGACAATTAGCAGTAAGCAATGGAAAACGCCAATATTTGCAGCTAATTACATATAAAAATAATTTATTGGTAAATCATGCAGTTAATTAACTTAATATCAATTTATTTACAATTTTCTTTATCTAGAAATAAAAATCTATTTGGTTAAATATAGCTGTAGATAATTATGAATTTTATGATATTAAATTTAATATTTGTTATTATTAGTTAAATTGTAAATTAATAAATTTGTTCATTTTTCGACAAATTTAAAAATTTCAAATTATTTGATTACTACCAGGCAATGTTTCTAACAGTGTACAAATTAATTGCTTAGCTATAAATAAACAGGAATAGTAATGGAAGAAAAAGATATTGATCAGCAAATTGAAGAATTAAGTAAAATTACCCGTGAAGATGGTAAGGAAACTTATGCTCAAGCTCAATTTGAGTTAGGAGATATATATCGTAATATAAAACACGATTATAGTCAGGCTGAAGCTTTTTATTTAAATATCAACAAAGAAGATAATCCTGAAGTTTATGCTCTAGCTCAGTTTCTTTTAGGATATATATATCAAGAAATAAAACACGATTATGATCAGGCTGAAGCTTTTTATTTAAATATCAACAAAAAAGATAATCCTGATGTTTATGCTAAAACTCAGTTTAGTCTAGGATATATATATCAAGAAATAAAACATAATTATGATCAGGCTGAAACTTTTTATTTAAATATCAACAAAAAAGATACTCCTGATGTTTATGCTCTAGCTCTGTTTGGTTTAGGATATATATATAATAATATAAAACACGATTATGATCAGGCTGAAGTTTTTTTATTAAATATCAACAAAGAAGATAATCCTGAAATCTATGCTCAAGCTCAATTTTTTTTAGGATATATATATCAAGAAATAAAACACGATTATGATCAAGCTGAAGTTTTTTATTTAAATATCAACAAAGAAGATAATCCTGAAATCTATGTTCTAGCTCAGGGTAATTTAGGATATATATATCATGATATAAAACACGATTATGATCAGGCTGAAGTTTTTTTATTAAATATCAACAAAGAAGATAATCCTGAAGTTTATGCTAAAGCTCAATTTTTTTTAGGATATATATATCAAGAAATAAAACACGATTATGATCAGGCTGAAGTTTTTTATCTAAATATCAACAAAAAAGATAATCCTGAAATTTATGCTCTAGCTCAGGGTAATTTAGGATATATATATTATGATATAAAACACGATTATGATCAGGCTGAAGTTTTTTTATTAAATATCAACAAAGAAGATAATCCTGAAGTTTATGCTAAAGCTCAATTTTTTTTAGGATATATATATCAAGAAATAAAACACGATTATGATCAGGCTAAAGCTTTTTATTTTAAAATTACTAAAGAGAACAATCCTGAAATCTATGCTCAAGCTCAAGATATCTTAGGCAAAATCTATACAGAAAAAATTAAAAAAGAAACTCAAGCTACAGACTGCTTTCTCCTTGCCTCTAAAATTGAGAGTTACTCAAATCGTTATCCATATCAATATATTTGCGCTCAATTAATTTTGGGGTTGAAACAAAATAACTTTAATCATGATTTTAATGAAAAAGAATTTAACGAACTTAAAGATTTCATCTATAATAAAATTGAAAATTTATGTAACTTAACTAATAATATTAAAAATATTTTATTTATTTCTAAAATATTAGATAATAAATATAGCAAAAAACAGCCGGAACGACGTGTCGCTCATTATACCAAGCCAGCTGTATTATTTAATCTGCTTAAAGGAGAAAATCCCAGTAAATTCCGGCTTAATATCGTAGATTTCATGAATGACCCCAGTGAAAATCAGGTATTAACCAGCTGGCTGAATATTAGCAATCATCCTGATAATGAAATTAAAAGCTTTTTAGCCAGTTTTTCCTTTAATCATAATTGTCTGAATCAGTTTCGTTTATACGGTAATGAAGATAACATTATTGGTTCCGGTATCAGTATTGCTTTTAATAAAAATTTTTTTGGTCTGGATACAGAACGCAGTATCAATAACGAAATAATCTCATTACACAGTATTAAATCTATCAAATCGTTTGAAAATAAACAAGTAAAACTTGAAACTGAGCAAATCGAAATTATAAGTGCCAATACTCTTTATCCTTTGCCTTTATACCGTTGCCTGTATTTTGATCCAGAAACAGGATATATGGCGTTAGCTAAACGCAATAAACAATCCTTTTATCTGGAAAACAAAAATGAAAAAACACCAAAAGCCATTGATAGCGAGTGGAATGAATATATTAAATCATTAGATGAACCTAAAAAAATCAGTTGTATTCGTGACAATTTAGAAAAAATAAAAGAGTTGATTAAAGAACTTTTGGATAATTCCAAGTTACAAAAAATCTCTAATCTAGACGAACTACTCAGTCTGGCGGTTTTACCCATTTCCTGCCTGATAAAACATGCTGCTTTTGAAGATGAAGATGAGTGCCGGATGATTTATATTACTCATATTGCCGATGATAATATTGTTGAACCGCAGGATTACCAGTCTGCTAACAGTTTGTATGTCGAATATACGCAAGTAGAAGAATATATTGATAATATTTATCTGGGTCCGCAATGCAAGATACAGCATAAAATATGGCTGCAAAATCATTTTAAAAAGAAACAGCGTGAAAGAGAAATTAAGCTGATTAAATCTGAAATGCCGCTGCGCTGATTCAGGCTAAAACAGCAGGATTAATTAAAATATCAGCTTTACTGCTATTGCTAAACTGGCAGTTCGGTTATCCCATGTATAATCTGCCTGTATCAGAAATTTAACCGACTAAATACCGGCCGGAAATATCCGTTCGGTATTTCTTTGGCGGTGTTATATGAGTGCCGGACTATGCAGGAACATAAACAGTTGATTGCCGCAGAATATTCAGCCGGGAGTGATGCACACCAGCTCCGGCAAAATGCCAAACCGAAGAGAACTTTATCCGTAGCGCCGATGCTGGACTGGACAGACAGGCATTACCGCTATATGGCCAGACTGATTAGCAAAAATACGTGGCTGTATACAGAGATGATTAATGCTAATGCAATCATCCATGGCAACAGTGACAGATTACTGGCCTATCATCCGCAGGAGCAACCTGTTGCTTTGCAGCTGGGCGGCAGTGAGCCGGCAATTCTGGCACAGGCTGCTAAAATTGCTGCCGGTTATGATTATGATGAAATTAATCTTAACTGCGGCTGCCCTAGCCCGCGGGTACAGCAAGGTGCTTTTGGTGCCTGCCTGATGCGTGAAGTTGAACTGGTAGCGCAATGCTTAAATACTATGCAGGAAGCAGTGAATATTCCGGTAACGATTAAGCATCGCATCGGTCTGGATAAGGAAACAGCCTATCAGCCTCTGGCTGATTTTGTCGGTACGCTACATGAAAAAACGGCCTGCCGTATTTTTGTTGTTCATGCACGCAATGCATGGCTGGAAGGGTTATCGCCGAAAGATAACCGTGATATTCCGCCTTTACGTTATGATTATGTTTATCGTCTGAAACAGGAATTTCCTGATCTGGAAATTATTCTTAATGGCGGGGTTACCGATAATGCACAAATTCACCGGCATTTGCAGTATGTTGACGGGGTAATGGTCGGACGTGAGGCTTATCATAATCCGATGCTGATGCGCAGCTGGGATGCTGAATTTTATGCCAGTCGCCAGCCGGCTATTGAATATGAAGATCTGGTTAATCAGTTAATTGACTACGCTCGCCGGCAGCTGGTTAAGCCGGACGTTTCATTGCGTCATATGGCTCGGCACTATCTGGGGCTGATGCATGGTTTACCTGGTGCGCGCCAATGGCGGAGAATGCTGTCTGATGCTTCGTTATTAAAAAATAACGATGTCAGTCTGATTGCGGAAGCATGGCAGGCGGTAAAAGAAAGTGCCGCAAGCCAGTCTGAGTTGATTTAAGTTACAATTAGGCCGTTTTTATTTGGATAAATCCGCATGCAACAGTATCTTGACTTAATGCAACACGTTTTAGATCGGGGCACAGATAAAGCAGACCGTACCGGCACGGGTACGCGCTCGGTTTTTGGCTATCAGATGCGTTTTAATCTGGCTGATGGCTTTCCTGTGCTGACTACTAAAAAGTTGCATTTACGTTCAATTATTTATGAGTTACTCTGGTTTCTGCGCGGCGATACTAATATCGGCTATTTGCATGAACATAATGTTTCTATCTGGGATGAATGGGCAGATGCTGATGGTAATCTGGGGCCTGTATACGGCTATCAGTGGCGCAGCTGGCCGGCTCCGGATGGCCGTCATATCGACCAGATCAGTAATCTGCTGCAACAGATTAAACACAATCCCGACAGCCGCCGCCTGATTGTATCTGCATGGAATCCGGCACTGGTAGATGAGATGGCTTTACCGCCCTGCCATGCTCTGTTTCAGTTTTATGTGGTTGAAGGCAGGCTTTCCTGTCAGCTTTATCAGCGCAGTGCTGATATTTTTCTGGGTGTGCCTTTTAATATTGCCAGCTATGCTCTGCTAACGATGATGATTGCTCAGGTATGTGATTTAGAGCCGGGGGAATTTATTCATACGCTGGGTGATGCTCATTTATATAGTAATCATTTTGAACAGGCTAAACTGCAGTTAAGCCGCACACCGAAAAAACTGCCGCAAATGCATCTGAATCCTGATGTAAAAGATCTGTTTTCTTTTCAGTTTGAAGATTTTACGCTTACTGATTATCATCCGGATGCCCACATTAAAGCACCTGTAGCTGTATGAATACTCTGAATAAAATTACGCTGATTGCCGCTCTTTCGGATAATAACTGTATTGGCGAAAATAACCGTATTCCCTGGCATGTGCCCGAAGATTTTGAATTTTTTAAAAGTTACACTATGGGCAAGCCGGTTGTTATGGGACGTAAAACGTGGGAGTCGCTGCCCAGAAAACCGCTTCCTGGCCGCGCCAATTATGTTATCAGCCGGCAGGATGCACAGACATTCAGCGGAGCAATTTTGTGTCACAGTGTTGAAGATGCGCTCAGACAATTAGCCGGTTGCTCTGAAATTATTATTATGGGCGGGGCACAAATTTATACTCAGGCGATGCCTCTGGCTACCGATTTGCGGTTAACCAGAATTCATGTTGATGTTGCCGGAGATACTTTTTTTCCGGCAATTGATACGGATATCTGGCAGCAAACTGAAAGCAGCAGTCATGTAAGCAGTAAAAATAATATTGCTTATGATTTACAGCATTATGTACGCCGGTCTGGTGTTGAGTAAGTTTTATTGCGCAAGCCAGTTTGTATTCAGTCCGATTGCTCTGAAATCAGAGACTGCAATACAGACTGGCTGATTGATGATGCTGTAAATTTTCTCAGTAGTATTTTCTAAGATTTACGTTTTCGCTGAATTGTCGGGAAAATGTTGGTTTTCTGCGTTTATGCAGGTGCTATATTTGTCTGCTATTTACTGCATATAATCAGCATAGATAATCTTTGACAGTTACCTGCCAATCCCCCACAATAAGCCTGCACATTGTTAATCAAATTAAACATCAGAAGGATGCAGTCATGAGTACAGTAACTCTTCAAGGTACCGCTGTTGAAGTCAGTGGTCAGTTTCCAAAAGCAGGCAGTACAGCACCAGCTTTTACGCTGACTGATGCCGGTTTAAATGAATTATCGCTTACCGACTTTGCCGGTAAACGTAAAGTACTGAATATTTTCCCTAGTGTAGATACGGGTGTTTGTGCTGCATCTGTACGCCATTTTAATGCAGCTGCGGCCAATCTTTCTAATACTGTTGTGTTGTGTATTTCTGCCGATTTGCCATTTGCGCAGGCTCGCTTTTGTGGTGCAGAGGGGCTGGATCAGGTAAAAACTCTGTCAACATTCCGTCATCCTGAATTTAAGGAAAACTACGGGGTTAAACTGAGCAGCGGTGCTTTAGCCGGCTTATGTGCCCGTGCGGTTATTGTGCTGGATGAAAATAATCAGGTTTTATACAGTCAGTTAGTAGCTGAAATTACGACAGAGCCGGATTATGAGCAGGCATTAGCCGCTCTTTAAAATGGCTTTTTCATACAAGCGTTCAGATATCTGAACGCTTTTTTTCTTTCGGGCTATGTCGTTGCGCTGGCAGCTTTGTTAAAATCTACTGATAAAGATATTTAACTAGAATAACAGGAAATCACATCAATGAACCCACAAAAACTGACTACCGATATACAACGCCCGAAATTAACTCCTCCCAACGGGGAAAATAAAGTATTGCTTCATTCTTGCTGTGCGCCCTGCTCTGGTGAGGTTATGGAAGCAATGCTGGCCTCTGGTATTGATTATACGATTTATTTCTATAATCCTAATATTCACCCGAAAAAAGAATATGAAATCCGCAAGGATGAAAACAAGGCATTTGCGGAAAAATTCAATATTCCTTTTATTGATGCTGATTATGATATGGACAACTGGTTTGAACGCGCTAAAGGGATGGAGTTTGAACCGGAACGCGGCATTCGCTGCACTATGTGTTTTGATATGCGCTTTGAACGCACAGCATTGTACGCGTATGAAAATGGTTTTTCGGTTATTACCAGTTCATTAGGAATTTCCCGCTGGAAAAATATGCAGCAAATAAACGATTGCGGCAAACGTGCAGCAGAAAAATATCCTAATCTTGTTTACTGGGATTATAACTGGCGTAAAGGCGGCGGTAGTCAGCGTATGATTGAGATTAGTAAGCGTGAGCAGTTTTATCAGCAGGAATACTGTGGCTGTGCTTATTCTTTACGTGACAGCAATGCCTGGCGGCGTGAGCATGGCAGAGAAAGCATTAAAATTGGTACGAAATTTTATGGTACTGAAGAAAAGGCTTAAGTATTTTTGCTAATCATTGGTTGTATTTTGAGTCACTTCATCAGTATTACTCTCTAAAAGCGGATTCAGACTTGAATCCGCTTTTATATGGGAAAGTGTTCAGGTTAAATTTTTCATGAATGGCTTTATTTTCATTCAAGCAAATATTGAAATTTTTTGTTGAACATTATGTAAAACTCGATAAATTTGTACTCAGTTTATATCAACCATACGTAATATAACTGCACAAGGAAACTAATGCAGTAACGAGAAGGATAAACATGAATCAATGGATTTTTCTTTCCATCGCTATACTGGCTGAGATATTTGCAACCAGTATGCTTAAGCTGAGTAATGGTTTTACCCGGCTGATGCCCAGTATTTGCTCTGTTCTGGGCTATATTATTTCGTTTTATTCGCTTGCACAAACTCTGAAAACTATGCCTGTAGGCATTGCTTATGCAGTGTGGTCCGGTGTGGGCATTGTTTGTGTGTCAGTCATAGCCTGGATCAAATTCGGACAAAAGCTGGATATGCCGGCAATTATTGGCATTGGTCTGATACTGGCGGGTGTTATTGTGATTAATCTGTTTTCCAAATCGATGACTCATTAGCAAAAAAACCGTGGATTTCCACGGTTTTTTGCTAATGCAGTATGACTGTATTATTCTGCTGATGCAGATTTCGGTTCATGCTGCAAGCTTACTGCACGAGCAGGCACAATTGTGGAAATCGCATGTTTGTATACCATTTGTGTTACTGAAGTATTACGTAAAAGTACAACATACTGGTCAAATGATTCCACCTGACCCTGTAGTTTAATACCGTTTACCAGATAAATTGAAACTGGCACATACTCTTTTCGCAGTGCATTCAAGAAAGGATCTTGTAACATTTGTCCTTTGGCGCTCATTTGGCTACTCCTGTTTTTTTGATTATGTTATCGCTTAGCTGCACCTGCGTACAGCGATTTAGAAAGCAGTGTCAATGCTATCACATTAATGGGCATTTGTTTTCTTTGAACTGACTTTATTTTTACGCTTTACCTGCTTTTTCGATTGTTTTATCTGTTCACGCTTGGCAATTCGGTTACTTAGTTTGACACGACGCAATGGCTGCGCCGGTTTGCTGTCATTTTCCTGATATGGATTTTCGTTTACATTATATTGGATACGTAAAGGTGTCCCCTGTAAATGAAATGCTTTGCGAAATGTTTGTGTCAGATATCGGGTATAAGCATCGCTGATATGCTGTAAGGCATTACCATGTATGACTATAACTGGCGGATTCATGCCGCCCTGATGGGCATAACGCATTTTAGGGCGAATTAAGCCGGCGCGCGGAGGCTGCTGCCGTTCCAGTGCACTTTGCAATACGCGGGTAATTTTCGGGGTAGGCAGTTTAATCATTGCAGCATCATAGGCTGCCTGAATTGAGCTGAAGAGCCCGTCAATTCCTTTTTCTTTCAATGCCGAAATATAATGAAATTTAGCAAAATCAAGAAAATACAGTTTACGTGCTATATCACGCTTAACCTGTTGCTTACGCTCTTCGGTTATTCCGTCCCATTTATTTACTGCAACAACTAAAGCACGCCCTGCTTCCAATGCAAAGCCGGCAATAGTTGCATCCTGATCGGCTATATCCTGTTGTGCATCAAGTACCAGTACAGCTACGTTAGCTGCTTCGATAGCCTGCATTGCTTTAATAACGGAAAACTTCTCGATGGCGTCATCTACTTTGCCACGACGACGTACTCCGGCAGTATCGATAATGGTAAAAGGTTTGTCGTTGCGCTCGAAATCAATGTGAATTGAGTCACGTGTGGTACCGGCCATGTCAAAAGCAATAACCCGCTCCTCACCCAGAATTGCGTTAACCAAAGTTGATTTGCCGACATTCGGCCGACCAATAACTGCAAAAACCGGATGATGACTGTTTACCGGTTCCTCTTCTTCTGGAAAGTCTTCCAGTACAGTTTCTATCAGCCCGTACACGCCGTCACCATGCGCCCCTGATATAACGATAGGCTCTCCCAGACTTAGTTCATAAAATTCTGCTGCCAGAATTGGTCTGTTAGCGCCCTCACCTTTATTCACTGCCAGATATACAGGCCGGGAACTCTGGCGCAAATGGTTGGCAATAATCTGATCCTGTGGTGTCAGACCAGTACGTCCATCTACCAGAAAGATAACTGCATCCGCCTCATCTACGGCTTGCAGAGTATGGCGAGCCATTTCATATAAGATACCGCTATCTACTACCGGCTCAAAACCACCGGTATCAACAACCAGATAAGGTTTACTTCCCACTCTGCCGTGCCCGTAATGCCGGTCGCGGGTTAGGCCGGGTAAATCGGCAACCAGTGCATCACGTGTACGGGTCAGACGGTTAAATAATGTTGATTTGCCTACATTCGGGCGACCAACCAGAACAATCGTTGGTTTCATACTCATTCTTTCAGATAATTTCTATTGCTCTAAAACAGCAATAGCCTGCCAGCGGCAAGCTTTTCAGTACAACTGATAAACCTGAAATTCCTACCGGTTTTTCGGGCCGGAATTTCAGGTTTTATTAAGCATTGATTAACTCAAACTGCTTATTTTCATTTGGATGACTTCACGCTGTACTGAATCTTTTGATAATAAATTCAAAGCTTGCTGGTAAGCAGCAACGGCTTCGGTATTTTTCTTCTGTGCCTGTAAAACATCACCTTTGGTTTCAAGCAGAACCGGCTTTAATTCATTGGTTACTTTCACGTCCAGCGCCTGTAAGGCTTCATTGTATTTACCCTGCTGTAAATATACGGTAGCCAGCCGTTGCGCAACGATTGTTTGCAATAAGTCATCATGCTGTCTGGCTTTAACCCATTGCAAATGGCGGATGGCTTCATCATATTTACCATCGTCAAATGCTGAACCGGCCATCATCAGTGTAGCCTGAGTTGCATTCATGGTATCAGGATATTTTTCCTGTAATTGTACAAGTGCTTTTTTACTCTCAGTCAAATTATTGGCACTAGCCTGTGAAATAAATGTATCAAATACTTCTGCTGCTTTTTCATTATTACTGCGTAAATGACTTTGATACAGCACATAACCCAGATATGCCAATGACAATATAACCAGTATAGCAAAAATCCAGCGTCCCCAGCGTTGCCAGAAATATTTGAAATTTGCAACTTCCTGTTCATCCTGAATATGTACAACCATTATGCATTCTTCCATTGTTGGATTAACTGTAAAACTGCTTCGGCAGCAACAGTCTGTTGTTCATGAGTACTCAAATTCTTAAGCGTTAGGGTATTGTTTAATTGCTCTTCCTGAGCAACGATTACAGCTATTGCCGCACCACTGGCATCAGCTTTTTTCAACTGTGCTTTCAGACTCTGATCACCACAGTGTAAATAAACATTCAAACCTGCTGCCCGTAATAATGCGGCATGCTGCATGGCAATCAGACTGCTTCCTTCTCCCTGATGGATGATATATATGTCAGGCGCATTGTTAATATGCAGTTTGCCAAATTCCTGTACAAGCAGTAATAGACGTTCAATACCCAATGCAAAGCCAATAGCCGGCGCTGGTTTACCGCCAAGCTCTTCAATCAGCCCGTTGTAACGACCGCCACCACATACAGTTGCCTGTGCGCCAAGTTTAGTTGTCGTCCATTCAAAAACGGTCAGATTATAGTAGTCCAGACCGCGAACCAGACGGGGGTTTTCTACATATGTGATACCAAGCCCGTCCAGCATATTTTTTAAAGTATTATAGTGTGCAAGTGATTCTGCACCCAGATAATCTATAAGACGTGGCGCAGCATTCGCCATTGCCTGTAAATCGGGATTTTTAGTATCCAGCACACGTAACGGATTAGTATGCATACGACGCCGGCTATCCTCATCCAGAATGGCTTCATGCTGTTGTAAATAAGCAATTAGTGCAGTACGGTGAGCAGTACGCTCCTGCTGATTACCCAGAGTATTTAATTCAAGTGTGAGGTATTCCCGAATACCCAGCCGTTCCCAGAGATTTGCAGTCATGGCAATCAGCTCGGCATCTACATCAGGGCCGTTAAATCCTAATGCTTCAACACCAACCTGATGGAACTGACGATACCGCCCTTTTTGTGGGCGCTCCCGTCGGAACATCGGCCCCATATACCATAATTTTTGCGGACTATTGTAAAGTAAGTTGTGCTCAACAACTGCACGCAGGCAGGAGGCTGTACCTTCCGGCCGCAGGCTCAGGCTCAGTTTGTCGTTGGAATCGGCAAATGTATACATTTCTTTGCCCACAACATCGGTTTCTTCACCTATTGAACGTACAAACAAACCAGTTTGCTCAACAATCGGTGTACGAATCTGGTTGTAACCAAAACTGCGTGTCCATGCGACCACTACGTCTTCAAACGCCTGCCAGAGTGCAGATGTCAGTTTAAAATCTTTCTGCTCTACTGGCAGTAAATCATTCATGCCCTTAACGGCCTGGATTTTCTGACCCATATTAATTAATTTGTATATCCCTATTAAACTATATTAGCTGCTGACAGCTATAACAGTATATTTATCTTATAAAGCCGTAATCGGAATCACTTTCGCTGTTTCCCGCTTTTTACCCTGCTCACCATAATTGGTCTGAATATATTCTTCTACTAAGGCCAGAAACTCTTCAGCCATATGTTCGCCTTTTAAGGTAGTTTTGCGCTCGCCATCCACATATACAGGAGCAACAGGTGTTTCACCCGTACCAGGCAAAGATATGCCAATGTCGGCGAGTTTACTTTCACCAGGCCCGTTAACAACACAACCCATAACCGCTACATTCAGATTTTCAACACCCGGGTATTGCAGCCGCCATACAGGCATTTTTTCACGCAAATACTGCTGAATATCCCGCGCCAGTTCCTGAAACACGGTACTGGTTGTACGTCCGCATCCGGGACATGCTGTTACCAGCGGCGTAAAAGAACGCAATCCCATGGTTTGCAGGATTTCCTGAGCAACCACTACTTCCTGAGTCCGTGCACTTCCCGGCTCAGGAGTAAGCGATACTCTAATGGTATCACCTATACCCTGTTGCAATAAAATAGCCAAAGCCGCAGTAGACGCTACGATACCTTTACTCCCCATTCCTGCTTCGGTTAAACCAAGATGCAGCGGATACATACAACGGGAAGCAAGGTTATGATAAACCTCTATTAAATCCTGTACATTAGATACTTTACAAGACAATATAATCCGGTCAGCCGGTAAACCAAGACTTTCTGCCTTTTGCGCAGATTCCAGTGCAGAAACAATCAATGCTTCTTTCATAACTGATTCTGCAGGCTGAGGAGTTGCTAAAGCCAGATTATTGTCCATCATGCGCTTTGCAAGAGCCTGATCCAGCGAGCCCCAGTTTACTCCGATGCGAACAGCTTTATTGTGCTCTGTTGCTGTATGAATCATGAAAGCAAATTTTTCATCGCCCTTCACACCTTTACCCACATTACCCGGGTTAATCCGGTATTTTGAAAGTGCTGTTGCACAATCCGGATAATCTTTAAGCAGGCGATCGCCATTAAAATGAAAATCACCAACTAAGGGGACATTACAGCCCATGTCATTCAGACGCTGGCGAATTTCAGATACTCTGGCCGCCGCCTGAGGTGAGTTAACTGTAATTCGAACCAGTTCGGAACCGGCATCTGCCAGTGCTTTTACCTGAATGGCTGTTTGTTCAGCATCAGCAGTATCAGTGTTAGTCATAGACTGTACTCTGACAGGTGCTTCAGATCCGATAACTACATGATCAATTTTTACCTGATGGGTTTTCCTTCGTACTCCAGCCAAGGTCATTTCAATTTCCACCTACCGTCATTGCTGCGGTTCTTTTCTTGTTTTGTTCAATAGCGATATCTTTTCCGGCAAACCGGATACTGGCACCAGGGGTATAACCAAGTATTACTTTGTACGGAGCAGCCCCGCCAAACTGATGTGTACTACCGGCATCCACCACCTGACTGATGAGCACCTTGCCATTTTTATCACTTACCTGCAACCAGCTTCTGTTTTCAAGTTTTATTACCAGTGTATCTGAAGCTGATACAGCAGGCTGAGAAACCTGTGTATCTGTAGTATTGCTTGTACTAGCAGACTGACTGGCCGCAGTAACTTCGGTAACAGGCTGAGAACCGGTGTGTTCATTGTCCGTCATCGGTACAACACGAATATTGCTGGCAGCGATATCACTAATAGAAGCTGTTTGCACAGATACTTCCTGACCGGCTGTAGCAGTTTGTCTGGCATTTTCAGAAGTAGATTTAGTCTGCCATGCATATACCACTGCACTAATTAAAATTACTACTAATACAACAATCAGCCAGCGTGGAAAATGACGACGCTGCGGCTTACCTTTGAAATCAAGATCCGCAGAAACGACTTTATTGCTGTCTGAAGTTGACAAGTGACTGGCAGCAGGAAAAATCTGCTGAAAATATTGCTTCAGTTCTTTTTCATCTACTTCGAGCAAACGGGCATATGAGCTTAAAAAGCCTTTGATGAATACAGCTTCTGGCAAACCTTTATAGCTACCGCTTTCCATTGCCTCAATTTGCCGTGCCGGCAGTTTTAAACGTTCGGCAACTTCACCTACAGACAGTCCTTTCTGTTTTCGTGCCTGAGAAAGTAATGTTCCCAGAGTAACTGCTGCATTTGGGCCGGACTCGGGATTTTTGGTTTGCTCATTCATCAGAATTTTCCTGTAGAAACCTGCTCTAACTCAGCAGAATAAGGGAAATTATTACGCAGTTGTGCTTCATATTCGTAAGCGGCCTGCATATTACCCAAAGATCTTGCAATTCTCCACCCCAATAATAAATCATCAGCAGATAAGTTATTTATCTGACTCTGATACTGCTTAAACAGATAATTGGCATCCGAAGCATTACCTGCCAGCAAATTATTACGTGCCATTTCTTTCTTTGCAGCAATAAAATTCGGATTTGCTGCCAAAGATCGTTCAAAATAGCTGTTGGCCAGCTGATACTGCCCCATTCGACTACTGCAAATACCTTTATTGAACTGGGCAATTTCCGGTGTAGGATAAGTCGGATCAGCCAAAGCTTTATCAAAATAAGCTAATGATGCATTCGGCTTCTTCAAAACATCACACACAAACCAGCCATAGTTATTATTTACTTCTGCACTATCTGATGCTAATGACAAAGCACGCTGAAAACTCTCTTCTGCTTTTGCCGGTTCTTTTAAATACTGCCATATCTGAGCTCGTATCAACCATGCATCAAGTGAACTACTATTATTTTTTATCGCTTCATCAATCGCTTCAACAGCCTGACGATAATTTTGATTTTTCAAATACTCTACCGCCAGCTGAGTTTTAATCTGTGCAACCTCTCTGGCTCGCTGTGCCGCTGTCGGTTTTTTGTTCATAGTCTCAGTAGCACAGGCTGATAATACCAGTGCACATAATAGAGCTAACCCCATTTTTTTCATCGAATCATCCCTGTACAAGTTGCCACTTTTGTTGTCGCTGCGTTTTGTCTTTTACTTTTCCCGCAAGCTGACCACATGCTGCATCAATATCATCACCACGGGTTTTTCTGACTGTTACTACAAAACCTGCTTCCTGCAAAATTTCACGAAATACACGGATACGTTCATTTGTTGAACGCTCAAACCCCGAATTGGTAAACGGATTAAACGGTATCAGATTAAATTTACACGGCACATCTTTAACCAGATCGATTAATTCACGCGCATGTTCGGGAGCATCATTAATACCTTTCAGCATAATATACTCAAAGGTAATAAAATCACGCGGTGCTTTTACCAGATAACGCTGACATGCAGCCATTAACTGGTTAAGCGGATATTTCTTATTCAATGGAATGAGTTTATCACGCACCTGATCGTTAGAAGCATGCAGTGAAATAGCTAATGCTACAGGCATAACTTCTTTCAGGCGATCCATCTGGGGTACCATGCCAGAGGTTGATACAGTTACACGACGACGTGATAAACCATAGCCGTGGTCATCCAGCATGATACTTAATGCTGTCACCACATTATCAAAATTGGCTAATGGCTCGCCCATTCCCATCATAACCACATTGGAAATTACTCTTTCATCCTTAGGTGTAACACCAAGGGCTTTGTTAGCCCACCATAACTGCCCGATAATCTCTGCTGTGGTCAGATTGCGGTTAAAACCCTGTCTGCCGGTAGAGCAAAACATGCATTCCAATGCACAGCCTATTTGCGAAGAAATACATAACGTACCCCGGGTATCTTCCGGTATAAAAACCGTTTCCACACCATTACCAGTACCAACATCAAGCAACCATTTGCATGTACCATCAGCTGATTTTTGCTCAATCAGTAAATCCGGTACTTTTACTTCCGCATTATCCAGTAATTTATGACGCAAAGATTTAGCCAGATCAGTCATATCTGTAAAATCGGCTATTCCGCCTAAGTGCATCCAGCGCATCACTTGTCTGGCACGAAAAGGTTTCTCTCCCATTTGAGCAAAATGGGCAGTTAAACCGGGTAAGTCAAAATTTAGCAAATTGGTTTTCATCAGGGTAATACATTAAGTAAGCAATAAATAGTAATAACTGGTTTTCAGTCATTCTATTATGCTGATAATACAACTTTATTCAACAATCTATACAATTCTTTAATTTTTACCAGACAGATAATGCCATATTTTTTTCAGTGGTTTTTCCGTTTTCTTTTTCTGAACAATGACATTAAATAAACGACGATAGTGGTTTGGAGGACAAGTCAAAACTTCAGTAGCATGCCATCCGTCGGAAGTATTTTTAAATAAGAAACTGCTGTTATCGCGGATATCAAAACCTTCCACCGTTTCAAAATCACTGATATCAGGATTCGTTTTATCTGTTTTTTTACCGCCAAGAGCTAAAATGGAACCGCCCCATTCAATTTCCCAGTCGGCTGAAGTATTAAAATAAAAAATGTGTGTACCGATTTTATCAAGACTATCACAGTGCGGTGAAACTTCAGAACCAGTTTCACCTACATGCCAAGCGTAACGAATAGTATATTCATCAAGATTTAAATAACGATTTAAAAACTCCAGATAAGGCTCCGATGTTTGTACCTCACGTACAAATTCCTGCCATACATTCGGCAACTGCTCAATTTTGGTTACGCCAAGTCCGGACTGATCATTTTTATGATAGATAGATTTTTCAAATGCCAGATAGTATCGATTGTGCGGCCGCTGCCCGCTTTTTCCGCGCGGTCTGTTCACATGCTTTTCAAATAGATCCAGACTGGGAAAATTGTTATACAATTCATTAAATGCTTCGGGTAGTAATATTTCCTTAAATAAATGATTTGGAAATGGTTTGGTTTCATTAAATTTCTGAACCGGAAGCGATTTTAAAACAGATAAATTAAAAAAATCAGACACTTTATTTCTCCTACTTGTATTTATACAAATTAGTCCACCTGTACAGGTGGACTAAGTTCAATAAATTTATTTACAGTATTAACGAGCGCATAGCTCATCGGCTGCAAAAAAATATGCAATTTCAATAGCTGCATTTTCAAGGCTGTCTGAGCCATGAACAGCATTGGCATCAATTGAATCAGCGAAATCAGCACGAATTGTGCCTGCAGCGGCTTCCTTAGGGTTAGTTGCACCCATTAATTCTCGATTTTTGGCGACTGCATTTTCACCTTCCAGCACCTGAATCATCACTGGTCCGCTAATCATAAAACTTACCAGATCTGCAAAAAACGGACGTTCCTTATGAACAGCATAAAAACCTTCAGCCTCAGCTTGAGACAAATGTTTCATTTTAGCAGCAACAATTTTCAGCCCGTTATTTTCAAAACGGCTGTAAATCTGTCCGATAACGTTTTTAGCAACTGCATCAGGTTTAACAATAGATAATGTGCGCTCGATAGTCATATTTGTTTCCATAAATATTGAATATACTAATTTTTTGCCGCAAAATTGCTTCAAAAAACATATCTTGTCATTTTAACAAAATTCAGTCTTATTTAATATCTTTTCCTATACTTGCATTTTCACTATCAAGTGTTAAATGAGGCAAAGTTAAATATTCTTCTGAACGCATTTCTGTAAGACGGCTGGCTGTACGAGTAAACTCGTTGGCGAAATCGCCGTCTGTATAGATATCATCTATAGCGACCTCGCAACTGGCACATAGCTTGATACGATAATCATACAAAACATCAATTAACCAGGTAAGCCGTCGTGCTTCAGCCATCTGACCAGATCCCATTTTGGGTATGTCTGACAAAATTAATACGCGAAATTTTTTTGCCAGTTCCAGATAATCATTTTGTGAGCGCGGACCACAGCATAATGTATTGAAGTCGAACCAAATTGTTGTATCAGAAATTGCTTTGTATGGTAATTTACGCCCAAGTATTTCAATTTCTCCGCCAGTAATTTCCTGTTCACCATTAATTTTGTGAAATAACTCTGTTAATTTTTGTTCACTGCTTGCATCTGCTGGTATATAGAATATATCTGCCGGCTTTAATGTACGCATTCGATAATCTTCACCGCCATCTACATTTAAAATAGTCAGCTCTTTTTCAATTAGTGCAATAGTAGGCAAAAAACTGGAACGATTCTGACCTTGCGGATAGAGCTCAGACGGAGCGTAATTGGACGTAGCCACCATAACCACACCCTGCTCAAATAAGCCCTCAAGTAATCTTCCCAGAATCATGGCATCAGCGATATCACTGACATGAAATTCATCAAAACACAACACTCTTACTTCACGAGCAATATCCTGTGCGACTGCACTCAATGGATTAGTCTGACTATGATGATCTTTTAATCGTTCCTGTACTTCTGCCATAAAAGCATGGAAATGTACCCTGCGTTTGCGCCGATATGGTAAACATCCAAAAAAAACATCCATTAAAAAACTTTTGCCACGCCCGACTCCGCCATACATATACAAGCCTTTCGGTGCGCGCGGCGAACGCAGGCTGCGCCCGAGAAAGCGGTTTCGTTTACGTTTGAACATCATCAACTCTGTCCAGAGTCTGTCCAGTTGTTTAATTGCACGTAACTGAGCTGCATCATGTATGAATCCGGGTTGCTGTTCTGCAGCCTGATACCAAGTAAGAGGGCTTTGATTATTAAATTCGGGAGCAACAAAGACTGATGTGGTCATATGATTGATTTCTTCTGGATGTCAGAATTGTATTTAGCAAAAGTTAAAAGACGTAACCTTAGCACACCTACTTAGCATCCGACCACCATAAAATAAAAATACGCCGCAGAAACTGCGGCGTTAACGTCTATCTAAAATAAAACAGAATTATTTATCTTTAGATACGAGAGCTTTGTCAACACGTTCACGTAATTCCTTACCAGGTTTGAAGTGCGGTACATATTTTTCCGGTACTGACACCTTTTCACCTGTTTTAGGATTACGTCCAACACGAGCTGGACGGTGATTTAAATCAAAGCTACCAAATCCACGAATTTCAATTCGCTGACCTTTAGCTAAAGCCCGAGTCATCGTATCAACAAGAATCTTAATACTTTGCTCAACGTCCTTAGCATTTAATACAGTACTATCATTATTAGCAGTATATAATTCCGCCAGGCGAATCATTAACTCCGACTTCGTCATAACCGCTTATTCGCTTTCACCAGATAATTTAGCTTTTAACAAATCACCCAGGCTGGTAGTACCGGCTGAAGCATTGTTGTTAGTAGACAACGAACGCATAGCAGCACTGTTTTCCTGTGCATCCTTAGCTTTAATAGACAGATTGATATTGCGATTTTTACGATCTACCGTAGTAATCACAGCTTCAACATCATCGCCTTCTTTCAGGACATTGCGAATATCCTCAACACGATCATTTGAAACTTCTGATGCGCGCAGATAGCCTTCAACATCATCAGCCAATGCAATAACCGCACCTTTAGCATCCAGTGATTTCACTTTACCGGTTACGATGCTGCCTTTGTCATTTACGCTGACATAGTTGCTGAACGGATCGCCAGCCAGCTGTTTTACACCCAGAGAAATACGTTCTTTTTCAACATCAATGGCCAGAACCACAGCTTCAACTTCTTCACCTTTCTTGAACTGACGTACAGCTTCTTCGCCACCGTCTGTCCATGACAGATCAGAAAGATGAACCAGACCATCGATACCGCCGGGCAAGCCGACAAATACACCAAAGTCAGTAATGGATTTCACAACGCCTTTGATTTTATCGCCTTTTTCATGGTTGGATTCGAATTCCTGCCATGGGTTAGCCTGACATTGTTTCATACCCAGAGAGATGCGACGACGATCTTCATCAATTTCAAGAATCATCACTTCTACTTCATCACCCATCTGAACTACTTTGCTTGGATGAACATTCTTATTAGTCCAGTCCATTTCAGAAACGTGTACCAGACCTTCGATACCCTGTTCGATTTCCACAAATGCACCATAATCAGTCAGATTGGTAACTTTACCAAACAGACGGGTACCCTGCGGATAACGACGGGCCAGACCATTCCACGGATCTTCACCCAGCTGTTTCAAGCCCAGAGAAACGCGGCTGCGCTCCTGATCAAATTTCAATACTTTAGCTTCAACTTCCTGACCAACTTCCAGCACTTCGCTTGGATGTTTAACACGGCGCCATGCCAGATCAGTAATATGCAGCAGACCGTCGATACCACCCAGATCAACGAAAGCACCGTAATCGGTAATGTTTTTCACAATACCTTTCACTACTGAACCTTCTTTCAGGTTTTCCAGTAAGGCTTTGCGTTCTTCACCAAGAGTTTCTTCCAGAACAGCACGGCGTGAAACCACAACATTGTTACGGCGTTTATCCAGTTTAATAACTTTGAATTCAATTTCCTTGCCTTCAAAGTGAGAGGTATCTTTAACCGGACGTACATCAACCAGTGAACCGGGCAGGAATGCGCGGATGCTGTTAATCATCACAGTCAGACCGCCTTTGACTTTACCATTAATCACACCAGACAGAATTTCACCATTTTCCATGGCTTCTTCCAGCTTGATCCAGTCAGCAGCACGTTTGGCTTTTTCACGTGACAGCTTGGTTTCACCAAAACCGTTTTCCACAGATTCAATAGTTACGGTGACAAAATCGCCAACCTTAACTTCAATCTCGCCCGCTGCATTTTTGAACTCGCTCACATCAATCAGAGATTCTGACTTCAGACCGGCATTCACAGTGACGAAATTATTGTCTATGGCAACAACTTCTGCGGTGATGACTTCGCCGGGATTCATCTCTTGCAAGGTGAAACTTTCTTCCAGCAACTGGGCAAAATTTTCCATAGTCATATATTTATGTTCTCAAACAGGTATCGTCAGGGGATACAAAAGTTAGTTAATCAAAACCGGCACACCCTGACTGTGCCAGTCAAATCATATAATTACTGCCGGCATCTATTACAAGCCTGTCAGTATAAAAACATGTAAAACAATTATTTAGTACAAAATTCAAACATTTTCAAATATTGAAATGCTAAGAATGTTAGTACAAAAAGTTTAATTATAACCTAATTTTAGATTTTTCGATACCAATCAAGTACTTTTTTCACACTTTCTTCAATATTAAGAGAGGAAGTGTCTAAAATTTTTGCATCACTAACTGGCTTAAGCGGTGCTACAGTACGCTGACGATCCGCCTGATCACGTTTTTCGATATCAGTAAGAATTTGCACAAAATCCGGACCATCAACAGCCAGACCTAACTGCAAAGCCCGCCGCTGCGCCCGTACTTGTGCACTGGCTGTAAGAAATATTTTGAGTTCGGCTTGTGGAAAAACAACAGAAGCCATATCTCTTCCGTCAGCAACCAGTCCTCTTGGCGTTAAAAAATCTCGCTGACGTTGTAACAATGCAGTCCGTACTTCAGGCAGTGCCGCAATAGCAGATGCACCCATGCCAATACTTTCTGTCCGTATAGCTGAAGTTACATCCTCATCATTCAGAATAATCGAATCATTCTTGAAAACTACCGGAAGTTCTTGTGCAAGAGCAGCCACATCATGTTCGTTATGCCAGTTTATATTCCGTTGCTGCGCATATAATGCAGTTAACCGATAAAGCGCCCCGGAATCCAGATAATCTCTGGACAAAATAGCCGCTACCCTTGCTGCCACCGTTCCTTTTCCAGACGCACTGGGACCATCAATTGCAATTACCTTTAATCGCGGTTCTGATTGTATTGCAACCATATTAGTACCTTTTAACAAGCTTTTTTCAGCCTTATAGATTGTCCCGAATTATATTTATATATCAGAAAATTCGTTCTAAACACAAACTGATATCATTTATATCAAAAACTAATGAGCCATCAGACTGGTTAGCAAACTCTGATGGCTCAATTTTTATCTGTATCAATGAAATATTACACCTTAACCTGCTTTAAAGATCTTTTCATCTGCATAATTGTTCGCCATTGCAATACTGCAGAGACAGTAAATAATGCAAGCATGAACGGACATTCATACAATTCTTCAAGCATATCATCATAAACCGGATTTAACAAAATAAACTGTGCAATCCAGCGACCACGCTCAATTGCATCAGCCAGCAGAAAGCCGGCTGCAGCCAAAAGGAAATTCCATACAGGAAACGGTTGATGATAATAATACTGGATTCCTGCGCGCAGCCGCGGCCACAGCAACATTAAAATCAGACCTAAAATCAGTACAGCAGCAATTCCATGATACACAGCATGAGAATATCCGGAAAAAGTTTGCCTGCCCCAGTTCTGATCACGACCCAGCAATACCAGCCACCATAATGATGCCCAGAGCCAGAATGCTTTCTCTTTTCCTTTTAAACCACTGCATAAAGTTGAAAGTAAAGTAAATAAAAAACAAAATAGCAGAAAAATGGTTTGTGTATTTTCTACATAGGATACCCAGTCAGGATTGATATGTAATTGCTGAACAAAAGGAACAGCCAGTATCATTAATAACCAAACTGTACTGGATTTAGACCAGCGCCAATCAAAATTCATATTTATACTTACTAAATTAATATATTAATATACTTACTATTATAACCAATATTACTGCTACTCACTGAATTATATTCCTTCATGGTTCCCGATTTTATGTATATTTATCCTATTTGCGATTGATATGCATATCCCACAGTACAATTAACTGATAAACTTTCAATCAAATACTTCAAATTTACCAATTTATACATGAAGACCTTGCATTTAAAAGCCTGTACCTGTCATCCTGCCAGTATTAATCTGCCCGGTTCCAAAAGTATCAGCAACCGCACCTTACTCCTTGCTGCATTGGCGGATAATGTCAGTGAAATTTATGATTTACTTGATTCAGATGATACCCGCTATATGCTGGAAGCATTGAAAACACTTGGCGTTAGAATTGAATATCTTCCCATAGAAAGTACCAATTCTGGTTTATATATCAGAATATATGGTTGTCAGGGTAAATTTCCTAAACAGAAAGCTGATTTGTTTCTTGGTAATGCAGGTACTGCATTCAGACCATTAACAGCAGTACTGGCGATAACAGGCGGTGAATATTATTTACATGGTGTAAATCGTATGCATGAACGTCCTATCGGTGATTTGGTTAATGCATTGCGAATGGCAGGTGCCGAGATTGAGTATAAAGGACAAAACGGCTTTCCGCCATTACAAATTCATAAAATCCGGCAACAGAATACTGATCATATTAGTGTTAAAGGTAATGTTTCCAGCCAGTTTTTAACTGCATTACTCATTGCCTTACCATTAACAGGTAAAAAGTATACTATCGAAGTTACAGGTGAGTTAATTTCTAAACCTTATATCGCAATTACTCTGAATCTGCTCAAACAGTTTGGAGTAGACATTGAACATGATCATTTTCAGACATTCAGACTGAATGCAGGACAACATTACCATGCTCCGGCTCAAATTTATGTGGAAGGAGATGCATCCAGTGCTTCCTACTTTCTTGCTGCCGGTCTGATTTCAGGAAAACCTATTCGTGTCAATGGTATAGATAAAAAAAGTATTCAAGGTGATGTAGCATTTGTGCAAGAGCTTGAAAAAATCGGAGCAACTGTACACTGGGGTAAACAATTTATTGAAATATCCCGTGCACCACATCAGAACATCCTGCCTTTTGATATTGATGCTAATAATATCCCTGACGCAGCTATGACACTGGCTATCGTAGCTCTCGCCAGCAAAAGTACCTGTCATATTCGCAATATTGCCAGCTGGCGTGTTAAAGAAACTGATCGAATCAATGCCATGGCTTGTGAATTACGTAAATTAGGTGCCACAGTATTAGAGACTGAAGACAGCATCAGCATTACACCACCGGCAAAATTACATTCAGATATTCATATTAGCACTTATGATGACCACAGAATGGCCATGTGTTTTTCACTTATCAGTTTACTAGGAACACCTGTTTATATTGATGATCCGCAGTGTGTCAATAAAACCTTCCCTGAATATTTTCAGGTTTTTGCCAGCATGTGTACACCTGTTTAAAATCACAATTTTACTTAGTCTGTTTTCCATTTACTCAGGTTTCAGTTCAATATTGATATAATTTATTTTTTTATTTACTCATGTTACAAACAGACCAGTTATCAGGCGCACAGCCACAACGCGTCATCAGCCCGCAAACAGCTTCAGCCCAGGAAGAGCTACTCGAACGAGCTCTGCGTCCGCGTGCATTATCAGATTATATAGGTCAGCACAAATCCAAAGAGCAGCTTTCGATATTTATTCAGGCAGCCAAAATACGGCACGAAGCTCTGGATCATACTTTATTGTTTGGTCCTCCGGGACTTGGTAAAACCACTCTGGCACATATTATTGCTCATGAACTTGGCGTCAATTTACGTCAGACATCTGGACCTGTACTTGAACGCGCAGGCGATCTGGCCGCACTGCTTACCAATCTGGAACCGCATGATGTACTTTTCATTGATGAAATTCACCGGCTGAATCCTGTAGTAGAAGAGATATTGTATCCGGCACTTGAGGACTATCAGCTGGATATCATGATTGGTGAAGGACCCGCTGCGCGTTCAGTCAAAATCGATCTCCCGCCATTTACTCTGGTCGGAGCAACCACACGCGCTGGCATGTTAACTAACCCTTTGCGAGATCGTTTCGGTATAGTTTCACGTCTGGAATTTTATAATAATGCAGATTTAACCACGATTGTGAGCCGATCGGCTCAGCTGCTGCAACTCAAAATTGATAATACCGGAGCGGCAGAAATAGCCAGACGCAGCCGCGGTACACCGCGTATTGCTAATCGTCTGCTCAGACGTGTACGAGATTATGCAGAAGTAAAACATCAGGGTGAAATAAATGCCGTTACAGCAGATGCAGCCTTAAAAATGCTTGATATTGACCAGTCGGGACTGGATGTTATGGATTGTAAATATCTCGAAGCAATTTTATACAAATTTTCAGGCGGACCTGTCGGCTTGGATAATATTGCCGCGGCAATTGGTGAATCAACTGATACCATCGAAGATGTTATCGAGCCCTATTTAATTCAGCAAGGATTCTTACAGCGCACGCCGCGAGGACGCATGGCCACTGAACTAAGTTATAGTCATTTTGGTTTACCTACACCCGGCAATAAAGCTTAATTGTTGCACTAATATTCCGGTTATATCATCAAATACCAATTAAATATAAACATACCTAGATTCAAATACAGGAACAAACAAGGAAAAATACATGAATAATAAACAGATAGATGCCGGCATATTCAAAGCATATGATATCCGCGGAATCGTAGATGTTTCACTGAATAAAGATACAGCCGAACTGATTGGCCGTGCTATTGCCACAATAGCCCTCAGCAAAGGAGTTGATCAGATTGCAATAGGACGTGACGGTCGTTTATCCGGTCCGATTCTGGCAGCAAGTCTGATTCAGGGCATCACTGCCTGCGGTATCAATGTAATCGATATAGGTATGGTTGCCACACCAATGCTGTATTTTGCAGCTGTTGAACATTGCCAAGGCAGCGGTATCATGATTACAGGCAGTCACAATCCACCTGACTATAATGGTTTTAAAATGATGCTGGCGGGTACTACTCTGGCTGGAAATGATATTCAGGCTTTACGTAAAATTATCGAATCCGATGAACTTGCCGCTCAATCTGAACATACCGGTAATGTTGTTCCCTTACCTATTGCATCAGAATATATTAATTATATAACTAATCATGTTCAGCTCCAGCGACCAATGAAAATCGTTATTGATGCCGGAAACGGTGTGGCTGGAGCCTATGCCGGCGATTTATATCGCGCTCTGGGCTGTGAAGTACAGGAATTATTTTGCGAAGTAGATGGCAATTTTCCAAATCATCACCCTGACCCAGCTAAACCTGCTAATTTACAGGATTTAATTCAGGTACTGCAAAAAAGCGATGCCGAAATCGGACTAGCCTTTGATGGAGATGGTGACCGTCTTGGTGTTGTAACAAAAGATGGACGGATTATCTATCCTGACCGTCAGCTAATGCTCTTTGCTGCTGATGTTCTCGCACGCAATCCGCAAGCAAAAATTATCTATGATGTAAAATCCACCAGATTATTAAAACCCTGGATTGAACAACATGGTGGTGAAGCTATCATGAGCAAAACTGGTCACAGTTTTATCAAAGCAGCAATCAAAGAACACAATGCATTATTAGCCGGTGAAATGAGTGGTCACGTATTCTTCAAAGAACGCTGGCTAGGCTTTGACGATGGATTATATGCAGGCGCACGTATGCTGGAAATTTTATCCAGACATGAAAATCCTTCTGCTGTTTTAAATGATTTACCTGAAGGAGTTTCTACACCAGAACTGAATATTGCTGTTCCGGCCGGACAAACCGGACATGAAATTATTTCCAGTCTGGCACAAAATGCACAATTTGAAAATGAGATTGAGCGCATTACTATAGACGGACTGCGTGTGGAATTTAAAGATGGATTCGGCCTGATGAGAGCTTCCAATACCACTCCTGTACTAGTATTACGCTTTGAAGCTGATAATCAGCAAGCTTTAGATAATATTATCGCTCAGTTCAAAGCAGTTATTGCTCAAAATCCAGACTTAAACTGGGACTGAATTTACTTCAACCCAATAATTTTCTGACTTAAAATATAAAAGTAAACGGCTACTAAAGTAGCCGTTTTAATTTTAAAGCCGATTATTATATCCGCTCAAACATTATTTTTTAGCCTGACTGCCGGTTTCACGAACAAACATTGTCATGATAAATGCCAGAATCAAACCACCTACAAAAACATAGTCTGCAGTTTGGAAAACTTTCAAATTCAGCTGACCTTCTGCTTTTGTCAGATGGTCAATCAGAATATTAAACATATTGGTCATAATTGCACTAATCACAAATACGAAAAAGTTAATCACACCAGTAGCTGTACCTTTAACTTCATCAGGATTCACTTCTTTAATCATTGTATAAGGGATCATTGCTGCACCGGATGCAATACCGAATAATAAACCCATCACAAAAGGCGGCATAACATCAGGCAAGTAAACAATAAAACCACCAGTAATGCCCATAGCAATAAGGCTACCCATCACAACTGGTTTACGGCGACCAATTACATCAGATAAATAACCTAAAATCGGACAGCCAATTACCCAGCCTAGCGGAACCATTGCCAAACGTAAGGCTATGTCATCTTTAGCAATCAGTCCGTCCTGTAAAAACTGATTTCCCCATGCGATATTACCAACATTGGTAGGCAGGAACATCATGGCACCGATGAAAGCACAAATGTAAGACTGTGGATTTTTCAATACCACAATATAAGGATGGCTTAAACCACTCCAGTCAATTTTACCCTCACGAGTACGTGGTGTAGATAACACTGAACCAAAGAAAACCACAACCAGTATACCGGCAGCTACCATCCAGAACATCTGCCATGTCAGCACCTGATTTTTAATAATCGGCGATACAACAGCTTGTCCCATAAATCCGCCAAGCATACCGAAACACTGAGTCATACCGACAGCAGTTGCCAGCCATTTTTTCGGAAAACCGCGTGTGGCCAGAAATACTGCACTGGTAAAAGCAAGTCCGGAACCTGCACCTTGCAGGAATCGACCGAATTGAGCAGTAATAACTGTTCCGGAACAGAACAGTACGCAACCAATAGCAACTAAAATAATACCCAACGAGGCAGTAAAACGCGGCCCGATACGATCCAGCATCACCCCTGATACCAGTGCAAAGAAAGCATATGAATAAAAATACAGACCGATAATGCCAGCCATTTCAACTTTAGAAATATGCAAAGTGTCTATAATTTCAGCCTGCATAATACTTGGGGCCGAGCGTAATGCATATTGTACAAAATAGAAAATAGCGCAAATAAACCAGGCAATTATAAACGTTTTATTTAATGCACTGGATTGATCAGCATTTGGTGGAGAAACTGACATATTGGATTTATGATTCATAGCGTACTCGCTTTCGTTTAATTCCGAATGAAATATCACAAAATCATTCTAACAAAACCCGTGTTACGTACACAATAAAGTTCCCAAATACTTAAAATAAGAAACAATATAATTAAATTACATTAATTTAAACAAAAAATAAAACATTAATCAAACTTAAGCATTATTAAAACAATATTATGCTTTCAAAATGCCAAATTAATAAAATATTCTGTTCAATTTTACAAATATAACTATATTTCACTAATTATCGGATTTTTGATTTACACCATATTTACACAGGATACAAAAAACATCATAGCATGAACAAAAGTATCAAATGAAGATTTATAAACACAATTTTAATTAAGCTCAAGATTAATACATAAACAAATATTTTATGAATTATAAATATTGATAGCGATAGTATTATATGTTTTGGCGATGGATTAATTATTATTTAAATTCAATAAATAATAAAATTATAAGACATTAAATCTATTTTTTATATCAATCCAGTAAAAAACCTTATTATAAGAATATTTATTCAGTTTATACAAATAAACTTGCAGTTAATGGAATAGAGAAAATTTTGAAAAACCTACCAGCTACAAAATAATAGATAAATACAAATGATAAAAAATTATGCTTTTGAAAGACTGAATCATATAAAACTAATTATCAAGCTTATATATGATTCAGTTTATTCAAAAGCACGAAATAATTCTTAATTTAGTTAGAAATTATTAAATAGATGCATTGATAAATGCTTCCAGTTGTCCTTTATTCAAAGCTCCAACTTTTGTAGCAACACTAGCACCATCTTTAAATATCATCAATGTGGGTATACCACGAACATTAAATTTAGCAGGAGTATCCTGATTCTCATCTACATTAAGTTTCACAATTTTCAACTTACCTTGATAAGCCGAAGCCAATTCGTCCAGAATTGGCGCAATCATTTTGCACGGCCCACACCAGGGAGCCCAGAAATCCAGTAGTACCGGCACATTCGCCTGCAAAACTTCTAAATCGAAATTGCCATCACCTACATGAACAATTAAATCGCTACTCATTATGGTTTCCTTTTATTATCGGGTTTCTATATAAAATATAGCTAATCAGCTATCAATGCAATAGTAAAATAAAACTAACTGATTACATGATAATCAGATACCATGTACACAAAACACTAATAGCTGTTTAAATTAATCTGAAAATTATTTTCAATACATCAAATACTTATCTTACTTAATGCATTAGCCAAATCAGCTTTTAAATCAGAGGCATGCTCCAAACCGACAGATAAGCGAATCAGTCCGGGCTGAATTCCAGCTTCCAGCTTGGCTTCCGGAGGCATACGGCCATGTGTAGTCGTCCATGGATGAGTGACAGTTGATTTAACATCGCCCAGATTTCCGGTTTTACTAAACAGAGTTAACATGTCAATTACCTGCCAGGCAGCTTTTTCACCACCTTTAACCTCAAAAGCTACAACAATTCCGCCACCTTGCTGTTGCTTTTGCACCAGTGATTTCTGCTGGTGATTAGACAGACCAGTATAATGTACTGTTATTACCTGTGGTTGCGTCGAAAGAAACTGAGCTACTTCCAGCGCATTAGCACACTGCTTTTCCATGCGGATATACAAAGTCTCCAAACCACTTAGGAGTATCCATGCATTAAAAGGTGACAACACTTCGCCGGTAGTACGGACATGTAAAAAAATTTCGTTTACCAATGCAGCACTGCCGCAGATAACTCCCCCCATTACACGCCCATGACCATCAATCGCTTTAGTAGCAGACTCTACTGATAAATCTGCCCCCAGTCGCAGCGGCTGTTGCAAAGCCGGCGATAAAAAACTGTTATCAACAACCAGTATAGCCTGATTATCATGTGCAATTTCTGCAAGTTTAGTGATATCAGCCAGTTCATTCAGCGGATTAGACGGCGTTTCAACAAAAAGCATTCTGGTATTAGGACGGATAGCGGCCTGCCATTCAGTAATATCAGTCTGACTCACCAGTGTCACTTCAATCCCAAAACGTGGCAAAATATTATTCAGTAATCCAATCGTAGTTCCAAACAAACTTTTACTGGCTACCAAATGATCGCCAGCTTTTAACAGAGCAAGAAAAGTAGCATTGATTGCAGCCATTCCTGTAGACGTTGCCAGACCAGCCTCTCCCTGTTCGAGCTGAGCTACCCTTGCCTGAAAAGCCGCAACAGTTGGATTATTAGTACGTGTATAAGTATAACCTTGTGTAGAACCGGCAAATAAAGATGCACCAGTTTCTGCATTTTCAAACATAAAACTACTGGTCAGAAACAGTGCAGAATTGTGTTCATTGAAAGGAGTTTGTTCCTTAGCACCCCGGATGGCGATAGTTTCAGGATGCAATTGTAAAGTAGACATGATTGTTTAATTTATCTATAAATATTGAGTAAAGAATTGTGCCGCTTTTTTTATAATTGTGCAAATAACCGGCTTTTATAAACAAAGAATATAGTATTCTTTATTTCAAGCCCCATACATCAAGCAAATAGCAGTGCCTCAGTATATTGGAAAAAAATAATTGAAAATAAGGATAAAAAATGTATTTTGTCATTTCACCAGCAAAAAAATTAAATGAATCAGTAGAGATTCCTACCAAAAAGTATACGCAACCTAAACTTTTGGATCAGGCACAACAACTAATGCCATTACTAAAACAACTGGCTCCCCACGAAATTGCTACTCTTATGAGTATCTCCGATAAACTCGCTTTACAAAATGCCGAACGTTATCATAACTGGCAGCCACCTTTTACACCTGAAAACGCCAAACAGGCTGTATATCTTTTTAATGGTGATGTTTATGAAGGCTTGGATGCGCTGCATTTAACTGAACCTGCGTTAGATTATTTGCAACAACATATGTCCATCCTGTCAGGTTTATATGGTGTTCTTAAACCTTTAGATTTAATTCAGCCCTACCGTTTAGAAATGAGTATTAAACTTAAAAATGCTCGCGGCAAAGATTTATATAGTTTCTGGGGAGACATCATTACCAATACCATTGAACAGAATATACAGTCAGAAGAATATAAAGTACTTATTAATCTCGCGTCACAAGAATATTTCAAAGCAATAAATACTAAAAAAATTTCTGTACCTGTTATTGCACCTGTTTTTAAAGATCAAAAAAACGGTAAATATAAAATTATCAGCTTTTATGCCAAGCGTGCGCGAGGTTTGTTTATGCGCTTTGCAGCAGAAAATCAGCTAACAGATCCGGAACAGTTAAAAGAATTCGATTATGATGGCTATTATTATGATAAAGCTTCATCCAGTGAATCAGAGTGGGTATTCCTGCGTGACGAAAACAGCCATCACTAAATTTAATCAAAAATAAAATGAACGATTTAACCAGAAATTCGCTGTTTGCTTATACAAAACACTTGGCAAATCCGTATTAATCGTCTATTATGCGCATCTTCAAAGACGGAAGCGTGGCAGAGCGGTTTAATGCAACGGTCTTGAAAACCGTCGAGGGTTGATAGCCCTCCGTGAGTTCGAATCTCACCGCTTCCGCCAAGATATTATTTAAATATTTTTATTAGTATCGAATGAACAAAAACGACCTTAATAAAGATTAAGGTCGTCTTTTTATTCCAGAAATATTCAATTTATTCAAAGCTAAGTTCAAACACTATACCTACTGAATAGTTGCCGGACTGTACCGCTCCAGAAATAAATTACTGAATTTATTCTCCGGATCTAAGCGCTCTTTAAGCTTAAAAAATTCTGCTGCCCGTGGGTATGCGCGCTGAAATTGTTCCTCAGTTGCATGCAATTGATAAGGTAAATAATAAGTACCTCCGTTTGCCAATGCAGCATCTATTAATTCCCGTGTCCATATTCCTACCTGCTTTTTACTCTGTTCATCAGTTCCTTGCTGATAATAAATCACAAAAGCAAATACCTCAGTTTGAGCCCATGCCAGCAAAGAACCACTATCAGGATTAGCATGGCGAATAGAGATATTGATAATATTTGCCTGATGCTTTTTCAGGATGTCTATCATCTGCGGATAAAAATCATCAAACTTTTCTACCGGTATGAAATATTCTTCCAAAGCAAAACTTTTATCTTGCATGGAAATAGGCTCTAAAAGCGCTACTGCTAAGCTGGCTTCATAATTACGCATCATTACTGGCTGTTTTACAAAATAGGCAACATCATATAATTTGCGCAATTCTTTACCAAAATCCGATGCCGCAACAATTTTCAATTGTCTTTGGCGTTTGCGTGTTGGTGCAGAAAGAGGTCTTAAACGGGCAGAAATAGTTAATGGTTCATCAGTCTGCTTAAAAGTCACTGCTCTAACCTTTTTGAAATCAGGAGGATAAATAATGGCATTATGAAATATGGCCGTTCTGTCAGAACGAATCTGCTCAGAGAAATAAGAGGAATACTGACTAATCGGCATCACATCATTAATTCGTTTTACTTTTACATTTTCAGTAAGGCGTAATGTTACTTCTGTGATAACTCCCAGTGCACCATAGCCACCAATAGCACCATAAAAAATATCCGAATTTTCTTGCGGACTGGCTAAAACTATTGAACCATCTGCCAGTACTATTTTAATTTGTTCGACAGACAGGATAATAGGACCTGCCCCCATATATCGACCATGTACATTAACACTTAAAGAACCACCAATACTAAAATCAGCCAGGCTTTGCATGATTTTCACAGATAATCCATATGGATCAATCAGCTCCTGTACCTGACGCCAGTTTGCACCTGCTTCTATAGTTAAAAGTTTTTGTTCAGGATTAAAAGCAATTACATGATTAAGTTTTTGAGTATCTATTTGCACGCCATTCTGAACTGCAGTTTGCCCGCCCATACTGTATTTACCACCAGCTATACTAATGGGACCAGTTGTGTGCTTAACCAGCTCTGCAACCTCTTCGGTTGATTCCGGCTGTATCACAGAGGCCATCTGTACTGGCGTCATACCGGTAACATCATTGACTACCACCGCATACGCAGTTAATGGCAGCAACAAACAAAAACAGCTATACCAAATAATTAGTTTTTTCATTATTAAATAATATTTATTCTTATAAAAGACATATTATTGTACTAATTAATGATGATATAATATTTGTTCTAAAACAAAATTTTGATTATTTTCACTTTTTCAGAATATTCTGATTATCTGCATAATCCAGACCAATATCCAGATAACGTGCGCTGTGGGTCAGATAGCCCATCGCCAGAAAATCTACGCCTGTTTCTGCAGCAGCTACCACTGTATCAGGCCGCAAATTACCTGAAGCCTCAGTCTGACAATGTCCCTTACACCAGCTCACAGCTGTTCGCATTTCTTCTATTGACATATTATCCAGCAATACCAAACTGACGCCTTCATCCAGAACCTGACGCAATTGCTCCAATGTGTCAACTTCTACTTCCACTGCAATCAAATGGCCGGCATAAGATTTAGCTTGCTTAACAGCAGTAATAATATCTCCCCCGCTAAGCGCTATGTGATTGTCCTTAATCAGTATGGCATCATCCAGACCCATGCGATGATTACGTCCCCCGCCCATTCTTACTGCATATTTCTGGACTATACGCAAATTAGGTATGGTTTTACGTGTACACGTCAGCTGAGCTCCGGTATGGGCTATTGATTTCTGAATTTCATGAGTTGTAGTGGCTATTCCGCTAAGATGCGTCAGAAAATTTAACGCTGTGCGTTCGGCAGCGAGAATAGCACGTGCATTACCGGCAACCCGGGCCAGCACTGTACCGGCGGCTGTAATATCGCCATCATTTTTGTATGCAGTAAATTCCAGATTTTCATTCATCAGAGCGAAGCTCTGCCGGGCCAGCTCTAAACCGCATACCACACCGGGCACTCTGGTTACAATACTGAATGCGGCCATCCTGTCTGCCGGTATCACTGCCTGTGAGGTAACATCTCCGCGTCTGCCTAAATCTTCTGACAGTGCAGCCTGTACCAGTGGCCGGGTAATTATTTCTGGTAAATCGCTAATCATATTGTTAAGCCCTGATATATACTCTTTTAGAGTATATATTAGTAGTCAAAGTCTGAAAATACGTTAACAAATAATAAGTAGATAAATTTGAAAAGCGGTAGTTTTTAAATTCAGCAAATTAATCAGATTTATTTGTTTAAAACCAAAAATCAAAAATTTTTAATCAGAAAATTTCTATTTTATCAACGGAATTGATGACAATTATGCTAGTCGAATTACTGAATATGGTTATTAATTAATGGTAATCTGTAACCGGAGAGCAGACTTTCCTGTAAAACATTTTCATTAAAACGGTACAGCTGTGCCGGACGTCCGCGCTCAGCCACTACTGTGGTTCCGGTTGGCACAACCAGCTGCTGATTGTTGATTAATCTGCGAAAATTCTGTTTATGCAAATCTACGCCATTCAGTGCCTCTATGCTTCTCTGCAACTGATATAGAGTAAATTGAGGCGGCATTAAATCAAAAATCACCGGACGATATTGTAATTTAGCTCGTAAACGAGATACAGCAGTAGCAAGAATACGGCGATGATTAAACTGCATGGAGCGACCGGTCAGCATAGCCGGCAGACGACCGTCGAAATAGGGAGATTCAGTAATCATGCCAACTTCATACATCAATTCATAACGCAACAGAGCATTTTCTGCCAGCCATTGCTGCCCGTTTATTCCCCAGCATAAATTCAGGCGCTGCTGACGCTGATTGCGGATTTCCTGATTCGGAGCAGCATCTACCCAGTTCTGCATCGGCAGGATTAATTGATCAAGGATCTGCTTATGCTGAGGCAGTCTGCTGTCTTCCCAAGGAAAAAATTCATACCAGTCATGCCATTTAGCTTCCAGCTTTAAACCACTCTCAGCAGCTTCTTTTACCAGTCCGAGATAGCTGATATTAATTACAGCATGGCCGCAATGATGGCTGCGTTTGACATCAACAAATGTATATAACTGTTCCATATAGCCTAATGGCTGACCTGTCTGCTGATGCACCCAAGTTCTGGCACCAGCCTGTAAAGAATGATGTACAGGTTTTAGTGGACCATATGGCAATAATTTTCCATCGTTTATGGTAAGTACCCGAGCACTGAAATCGGTAACAGCAAACAATACCGCCACGAGTTCAGCTGCACTGTCGCTATAACTTGAAGATGAATATTCAGCTGAAGAGTGCATGCGGATAAACTCCTTTATTAAAGCTGGCTAATTGTAAAGAATTTGTCGCAAAAAAACAAAATTCACTGATTGAGTACATTACCGCAAAAGCACCGTTGTATCTAACTGAATTCAACTGATTATCACATTCAGTCGAGTTTATTCGAGTTTTTGGTTTTTTTCGTATTGCCTTATATACTCATTATGAGCATAATTAATTATTCCTTTCAGGAGCGATTATGCAAAGTACCAATCAATGGCGTGCATTCGATTACGAAAAACCACAATTGTCATCAGTTGCAGCTAATGAGAATGCTGCAAAAACTACTAAAGATGAATCTGCTGTGCTGCAATGTGCCTGGGCTAAAATTCCACAGCAATTGGACTGGCAACAAAAGCAAAAATATATTGAACAGGTAAAAGCTCTATTGCAGCAACAGCAGGCTGTGATGCTGGCACATTACTATGTTGAACCGGAATTGCAGGATCTGGCTCTGGCTACTGGCGGTATGGTTGGTGATTCACTGGAAATGGCACGTTTCGGAGCACAGCATCCGGCAAAGACTTTATTGGTAGCCGGAGTGAAATTTATGGGCGAAACAGCACGAATACTCAGTCCGGAAAAAACCATTCTTATGCCCGATACTGAAGCCACCTGCTCTCTTGATCTGGGTTGTCCGGCAGAAGAATTTACTGCTTTCTGCAATCAGTATCCGGATCGGACAGTTGTGGTTTACGCCAATACCAGTGCCGAAGTTAAGGCCAGGGCTGACTGGGTCGTTACTTCGTCAATTGCTCTGGAAATTGTTTCTTTTTTACATGCCCAGGGAAAAAAAATTATCTGGGGACCGGACAGACATCTTGGAGAATATATTCAGAATCAGACTGGTGCAGATATGGTGCTCTGGCAAGGTTCCTGTCTGGTACATAATGAATTTAAAGGTCAGGAACTGGCTTTAATGAAAGCACGCTATCCGCATGCCAAAATACTGGTTCATCCTGAATCACCGGCAGCTGTAGTCGCTTTAGCTGATGTAGTAGGTTCTACCAGCCGTCTGTTGCAGGCAGCAATTCACGATTCGGCAGATACATTTATTGTAGCGACAGATCAGGGCATATTACATGAAATGCATAAACATGCTCCGGAAAAAACCTTTCTGGCTGCGCCTACTGCAGGCAATGGTGCCACCTGCAAGTCTTGTGCTTTCTGTCCCTGGATGGCTATGAACGGATTACAAGCCTGTATAGATGCTTTAAGCAAACCAGAACAGCATAAAATTGATCTACCTTCTGCTTTAGGTAAACAGGCTGGTATTTCCATACAGCGTATGCTTGATTTTTCAACTGCATGGCGGGAATTTCATACTGATAAGACCAATCTTCACCTTAGAGAAAACCATTCCCCCGATATTTTTGCTCACTGGATTAGCCAACATGACCAATATCACACCCTGCTCTGTTAATACTACCGATGTTTTGATTATTGGTGCCGGTTTGGCCGGGCTGACGGTAGCCTTATCTTTACCGGAAAATTTTCACATTACTTTGCTGGCAAAAGAAAATTTATCAACCTGTGCCAGTAATCTGGCACAAGGCGGAGTAGCAGCCGTTATTGATCAGGCAGACAGTGTAGCCGAACATATTAAGGATACGCTTATAGCTGGTGCCGGCTGCTGTAATGAAAAACAGACTGCCGAGATTCTGGCTGAAGGCAGTAGTGCTATTGAATGGTTATGCGCCCATGGCGTGGAATTTACCCGTGAGAATGGACGCCTGCATCTGACACGTGAAGGCGGACATGGTCTGCGGCGTATCGTACATGCGGCAGATCATACTGGTCGCAGTATTACTCATACACTCCAGCAACAGCTATCAGCACGACCCAATATTCATATTTTGCCGCATAGCTGTGTTATCGATTTAGTGCATGAAAATTCAGTTTGTACCGGAGCAGTCGTACAGATGGCACAAACTGATGAGACTGTAACTATTCAGGCTAAGCATACAGTACTGGCAACCGGAGGATTGGGACAATTATTCACTCTGACCACTAATCCGGTAACAGCAAATGGACAAGGAGTTGCTTTAGCGGCTCTGGCTGGTTGCAGAACTCAGAATCTGGCTTTCGTACAGTTCCATCCCACAGCACTTGCATTACCTGAAAATCCGTGTTTTCTGATTTCTGAGGCTGTACGCGGTGAAGGAGGTATTTTACGTAATCAGCAAGGCCGGCGCTTTATGCCTGAATACGATAACCGTGCCGAGCTGGCTCCGCGTGATATTGTTGCACGAGCCATTGCAAGCGAAATAGCTAAAACCGGCCATCACTGTGTGTATCTGGATATCACTCATTTACCTGAAAGCTTTATCTGCACACATTTCCCGCAAATTTACCAGCATTGTCTGCAACAGGGTCTGGATATCACTCGTGAATTAATTCCGGTAGCACCAGCAGCACACTATGCCTGTGGCGGCATTGTTACAGACACCGATGGGCGTACCGATATAGCTCAGTTGTATGCTATAGGTGAAACTGCCTGTACCGGGCTACATGGTGCCAATCGTCTGGCCAGTAATTCTTTACTTGAATGTGTCGTAACCGGACGCAATGCCGCGGCATCGATAATTGCTTCTAAAGAACATCCGCAAACATGGCCAATCAATCAGCAGGTGAATTCATCAAAATTAACCTGGCAGGAAATTATTTTTCCGGAACAACCTCATCCGAATCAGGATATCCCTTCTTTCAGCATGCAAGCACTGCAACACTCTATGAGCCGTTATTTTGGAATTTGCCGGCGAACTGATGAAATGCTCACGCTGCATAAAATATTACAATACTGGTATCAGCAAACCATTAATCAGCAACATAAGCTGCCACTGGCAACTGCGCTATTAATGGTACAGGACGGACTGAATCAGCAAATGAACCGTGGCACACACTTTAATCTTGACCTACAGGAAAATCTATAAACGAACGTTGTGCTGTTTACACTGCAGTCTGGCTTCAGCAATCACTTGATTCAGCTTTATTTCACTCAGTGTACCTATCAATGCCCGCTGAAAACCGCATTTAGGTGCCTGAATCTGAGTAAAAGGTACTCCGCCAATATTATTGCCTAAACGTTGCATCCATGCGCGGCTATCCGAACCTGTATAACGGTATAACGGATACGGTACGGACACCTGCTGAGTAAAGCGTTGTAAATTTGCATCATTATCTAAAGATACTCCAACGACAGCAATGGTTTTCTTCCCTGAAGTTCGTTGTTGCTGATACCAGCGCGAAAGCATAGCTATTTCACTACGACAAGGTTTACACCATGTTGCCCATACATTTACTACCATTATTTGGGAGTTAGTTGGTAAAGTAGCTGGTGTACGCTGAGGCCAGTTTTGTAATTCTGCAGCATGCACACGAATACAGCTCAGAAACAGTGCGCTAATTAAAAATATTTTTTTCAAGACTTGGGCAGACGGAAACATATCATTACCTTAATATTACCTTTAATAGCAATTATTATAGAATAATTCATATACAATTTTGCCGCAAAAACATTAGCAGTTAAGAGGTTTATTTATTTTTATTTTGTATAAATCAATTGAAATGCATATTCAAAAACAGATAATTTATTTACATCCGGCACATTAATTCAGCTTTAGCTTTAGAATAATTAATAATACTTGTCAAAATTTGAAGTTTCGTCCACACTTCCAATTTAGATTTTTTATTTTTAGAAGTTCAGGGATAATCATGACACACACCGTCATACTGTACCATAATCCAAATTGCTCTAAGTCGCGCGCTGCCCTGTCTTTACTCCGAGTACGCAATATTAATACCAAAGTCATTCCCTACCTGACTGAGCCTTTATCCGAAGCACAAATTCGTTCACTGAAACAAAAACTGGCCATCAATTCAGCACGGGAAATGATGCGCAGCAAAGATGATCTGTTCACACAACTAAATCTGCTTGAAGCAGATGAAGATACTCTGATTGCCGCAATGGCAGCACATCCGATTCTGATTGAACGACCGATAGCTGTATACGGCGAACATGCCGCTATAGGTCGCCCGTTAACGAATATTGAAGCTTTACTAGAACAATAAATGAGCTCCGGCACACGTTTAGGTTTTTGGTATTGTCTGCGCACTGTAATTGCCGGATGCAGCCTATTTGTTGGAGCCAACTATGCTTTTAGTGTTGCTACAGTCTACCAGCTCAGCCATCCGCAGCAAGTACTGACAGAAACCGATGCTGCTATCGTACTTGGTGCAGCTGCATGGGATAAACGCCCTTCACCAGTTTTCCGTGAACGTATCAATCATGCCATTAACCTGTATCGTGCCGGCATAGTAAAAAAAATTCTCTTCACCGGTGGCAGCCCCAGAGCCGGTTTCATGACGGAAGCAGCCGTCGGACGCCGCTATGCTATCCGTAATGGGGTTGATGCCAATGATATTATTTATGAAAATCATTCGCGCGATACCTGGCAGAATCTGGTTAATGCAAAAGCCTTAGCTGATGACAATGATTTAAACAGCTTTATTATTGTCAGCGATCCATATCATCTGGCACGTGCTTGCTTTATGGCACGTGATCTGGGTTTAAATGTACAGCTTTCTCCTACTCCAACTACCCGCTACACCGCAACCCAGTCGAAATTACGCTTTATTGCGCAGGAAAGCTACACTTTAATGGTTTATCAGTGGGTGCAGCATTTATCAAAATTTCCGCGTTTTATTCGTATGCTACGTACGCTAGTTTAGTAATTTTCTTTTAGTTACCTTAGAATCTGAGAATTCTGTCCATTAATTTAGCTAAAAAACATAAATTTCATATAGCTATAAGATTTTAAATCTGAAATCTTAGCTCTGTGTTTATGTATGTGAGACTTACTATTTTACAATCAGCTATAGATAATTTTATTTCTCAGAAAATAGAAAGTTTTACTTAATCAAGTATCAATAGTAAGAAATTACATATTAATATTTAATAAATCAATTATTTCACCATTAAAATTACTTACTGCTACCCTGATATTTTATTTTATCTTCCGGATTCCTGTTCGAAAAGCTAAAGACAATTAACCTTTAAGGGTAATCGATAGTATGATTAATCCCTGAATGCAAGTTATTTGATATTCCAATAAAGCAGAGGTCATAATCATGGATAGAAACCAGCAGCTCTTTGAAGAGGCAAAAACCATTATTCCCGGCGGAGTAAATTCTCCTGTACGAGCTTTTGGCAGTGTCGGCGGCATACCCCGCTTTATTAACAAAGCTCAGGGAGCTTATGTATGGGATGAAAATCAAACCAGTTATGTTGATTATGTCGGTTCATGGGGACCAGCCATTGTCGGTCATGCTCACCCTGAAGTTGTTCAGGCAGTCTGTCAGGCGGCCGAAAATGGCTTATCTTTTGGTGCACCGACAGAAAATGAAATCCGAATTGCTGAAGAAATACGCCATATCATGCCCAGCATGGAGCAGATTCGACTGGTCAGTTCAGGTACAGAAGCAACCATGAGTGCAATCCGTCTGGCCAGAGGTTTTACCGGCAGGGACAATATCATTAAATTTGAAGGCTGTTATCATGGTCATTCAGATAGTCTGCTGGTTAAAGCCGGATCTGGTCTGCTAACCTTTGGTAATCCCAGCTCTGCCGGCGTACCTGAAGATTTCAGCCGCCATACACTGGTATTACCTTATAACGACGTTGAGGCTTTACAACAAACGTTTGCCAGCAAGGGCGACAGTATTGCCTGTGTTATTGTCGAGCCAATAGCCGGTAATATGAACATGATACCCGCCACAACAGAGTTTATTAAGGCACTGCGGGAACTTACAGAACGGTACGGAAGTGTTCTTATTTACGATGAAGTAATGACCGGTTTTCGCGTTGCTCTGGGCGGAGCACAATCTATCCATGGTATTAAGCCTGATTTAACTACAATTGGCAAAGTAATTGGCGGAGGTATGCCAGTAGCAGCTTTCGGTGGCCGTGCAGACATTATGGCCTGTGTATCGCCTTTAGGTGGTGTTTATCAGGCAGGTACCCTTTCCGGTAATCCGGTATGCGTAGCAGCCGGACTAAAAACACTGGAAATCATACAACGACCGGATTTTTACACTACACTCAGCAAACATACCCGACAGTTGAGTGATGGTCTGACGGCAATCGCACGTGAAGCCAATATTCCTTTCAGCAGCCGCAGTGAAGGCGGAATGTTTGGTTTCTACTTTACTGATAATCTGCCATCCTGTTTTGCAGATATGCAAAATACCAATCAGATATTATTTAAAGAGTTTTTCCATGCCATGCTGTCACGCGGTGTTGCATTTGCACCATCAGCATATGAAGCGGGTTTTGTTTCAGCTGCTCATAGCAGTGAAATCATTGCAGATACACTGGGTTTAGCTGCCGAAGCATTTACGGAAATTGCGCGCACTGTCTGAGACACTTATTTTTACCAGTGTATGTCAAAAGTAAAACATACACTGGTATCCTAGATAATAATCAACTCTGAACTAATAATAACGTAATCTAAATATCTTTATATTTATACTTATAGAAGCCACATATTAAGACAAGATTAAATTCCATTTTCTATAAAAATCTCATTTATTTATTATTAGCGAATAGATTTCAATAGCATATAAATAATAGTCTTTATTCAATGCATCAAACATAAACCATTATAAAAGCATATTATTTTAAATTTTAAACTAATAAGTGAATCTAGACTTACTCTAAATAATAACATTTAATTACATTAAATTAACAATAAACAACATTTAGCTAAGTCTTGCCTAAGTATTTAAAGCCATACTGTGCATCAACAAGAACCGAGATGGTTATTGTCTTTAATTACTTTTAATGGAGATCTGTCATGAAAAAAATCACTGCTGCTGTTGTAAGTGCTATCTTTGGTTTAACTGCTGCTGCTGCCTTTGCTACACCTCCTAAACCAGCTACAGCCACCACCACTACTACAACTACTACTGCTGAAAACACCAGTGCTAAAACTGTAAAACCAGCTGTTAAAAAAACACCAGTAAAAAAAGTACATACTAAAAAAGCACATGCAAGAAAAGCAGCTGCTAGTACTACTACAACCAAACAAACTACTACCACTACTGAAACTAACTAATCAGTCGCTGGTTAACGTTTGAATAAAACCGTTTCAGGAATCCTGAAACGGTTTTTGTTATCATAGATATCTCACAGTCTGAAACAATACAGACTGGTTTACAAGTCTATGCGGAAAAATGTTAACTCATGCGAATTCTACTTCTTGAAGACGACAAAATGATTGCAGAGGCATTAAGCGATATGCTGCATGCTGCCGGTTTTGCCGTTGATTGTGTTGCTGACGGTATTGCAGCTGAAAATGCATTGCAACCAGAAATTTATGATATTGCCCTACTGGATATTGGTGTACCCGGACAGGATGGACTAAGTGTGTTACGTCACTTGCGTGCAAAAAACTGTGATTTACCCGTTATTCTGATTACTGCCCGAGACACAGTGGAAGAACGCATTAATGGTCTGGACAGCGGTGCCGATGACTATGTAATTAAACCTTTTGCGCCTTCCGAATTACTGGCGCGTATCCGGGCTTTATTACGCCGCCGTAGCGGACATGCAACTCCTATACTAAGCAATGGCACCATTACCCTGAATCCTGCTACTCGTGAAGTCAGTGCCAACGGACAGGTTACCCGGCTGTCAGCACGAGAATATGCTTTGATGTACAGTTTATTGCTCCAACCCGGCACGATACTGTCACGACAGGAACTGGAAGAAAAGCTCTACGGCTGGAATGAAGAAGTAGAAAGCAATGCCGTAGAAGTAGTTATTCACGGAATTAGAAAAAAACTGGGCAGTAATGTGATTAAAAATGTACGAGGACTGGGATGGCTGGTAGACCGACGCGGATAGTCTCATCACTACAGTGGCGCTTATTACTGGTTTTAACAATAGTAGTAACTTCAATCGCTATTATTGGTGACATTCTTGCCTATCAGACTGCTTTTCGGGAAACACAGGATTTACAAGATGCTCAGCTGGAGCAGATAGCCCATTTACTTGATCCGCGCAGTTCCATACTGCGCAGAGATACACAGGAAGATCTCAATTTTCCTGAAAGCGCCAGAACGCTGCCCAAACCGCGCGTGCTGGCACAGACACTAGATTCACCCTATCTCAATATTCTGATGGGAGATGATAATGCTGTGCAGAACCTTCAGCAATTACCTGATGGTTTTCATAACTTTACTACGGTAGCTCGTCACTGGCGGGTTTACCTGCTCACCCGTGAACGTGAGCGAATTATTGTTGCTCAGCGTACTGCATACCGAAATCATATAGCCAAAGACAGTGCATTAAGTGTAGTCTGGCCATTTCTTATTTTAATGCCTATTCTATGGCTGTTTACAGCTATCTGGATTCGTCGCCTGTTTCGGGCAACGCAGGAAATGAGTAGCGAATTAACCGCACGCAACGCCAATGATTTATCACCTCTGGATACCAGGCACGTACCGACAGAAATCCGCCCTTTCATTACCGCACTTAACCGCCTGTTCAGTCAGTTACAGGCTGCGATGGAGCATGATAAAAAATTTATCAGTCATGCAGCACATGAATTACGTACACCAATTACCGCACTTACCTTGCAAATAGCACGTTTTGATGAACCGGAATTAACTATTCAGGAACAACACAAACTTATTGAACAAATCAAAGCAGGTATTGCAAGAACCGAACAGCTGCTTATCCAATTATTATCTATGGCCAGAGCACAGCATCAGCAGCAGCAACATCTGATAGCGAACAATGCTCAGAAAACTGCACTAATGCCCTTACTGCGTGATTTAATTGCCGAATTATTGCCGCTGGCCGAACAAAAAAAACAGAATTTAAGTTTCGACATTAGCGAAGATGTTTTTCTGCCAATCAGCAGTAATGATTTATATACTATTTTGAAAAATATACTGAATAATGCCATCAAATACACTCCTGTTGATGGGCAAATATGCATTGGCATTAGACCAACCACAGATAACAAAACGATTTTACTTATAGAAGACAATGGTCAGGGAATCTCTGAAACTGAACGCCAGCTAGTATTTGAACCGTTTTACCGTATTTTGGGCAACAATGAAAGCGGAAGCGGCCTCGGGCTGGCAATCGTTAAGACCCTGTGTGATCAGTGGCACATCAGTATCAGTCTGGCAGACTCTGGCCTGCGAAATTCAGAACAGAAAGCAGGACTGGCTGTAAGCCTGATATTCAGCCCAGATAAGCTGCAAGCACAAAACAAATAACATCTTAAATCTAACAAAATGATTGCATCAGATTATAATTAACCGGAAAATATTCGATTTATCATTTTATAAACAAAAATTTATTTCTTATCCGACCAGCCAATTCTATTTAGAATATTTATCTGATACCTATATCTTTTTTTTAAACAAACCTAAATTTAATTCAGCATAATAAAAAACACAGAATCTTCCATACAAAAATTCTGTGTTTTTTACTTGCAGATTCTTTCAGTAATCAGACTGCATGAAATAATCTGGATTTTAATTACCAGTGCTTGGTACCAAAAATCTTGTCACCAGCATCGCCCAGACCAGGAATAATATAGCCATTATCATCCAGATGATCATCCAGAGCTGCCGCGTAAATAGTCACATCAGGATGAGCTTCATTGACCGCCTTTACCCCCTCCGGAGCGGCCACAAGAACCAATGCCTTAATATCCTTGCAACCTTTTTTCTTAAGTAACTCAATAGTTGCATTCATGGATCCGCCTGTTGCCAGCATTGGATCAATGATCAATGCCGGGCGTTTATCCATCTGACTGACAAATTTTTCAAAATAAGGTACCGGTTCCAGCGTTTCTTCATCGCGCTGTAAACCTACTACACTGATTTTAGCTGTAGGAATTAAGTCCAGTACGCCATCCAGCATACCCAGCCCTGCCCGCAGAATCGGTACAATAGTAACCGTTTTGCCTTTAATCTGGTAAGCATCAATCTCACCACACCAGCCCTGCATTTTGACAATTTCTATATCAAAATCACGGCTGGCTTCATAAGCCATTAAGCGTGCCAGTTCTTTAGTCAGCGTACGAAAACGATAAGTACTGCAATCTTCTTCTCGCATTAATGACAGCTTGTGCTTCACCAGAGGATGGTCAATCACATTTATATTCATAGCCAGTTCCAAAAAATAATTGCTATAAAACCTGAATAAAACAGCTACCGGAAAATATTTCCGAACAAAACTCTGTCAGACAGACGCCAGCAAAGTCTGCAATTCACCTGCTTCGTACATCTCCAGCATAATGTCAGAACCACCGACAAATTCACCTTTTACATACAATTGCGGAATTGTCGGCCAGTCTGCATATTCCTTGATACCCTGACGGATATCTTCATCTTCGAGCACATTAACAGTATAAAACTCTTTTAAACCGGCAGCTTGCAAAATTTGTACAGCACGGGATGAAAAACCACACTGTGGAAACTGCTTAGTGCCTTTCATGAACAACACAACCGGATGTTCAGTAACAAGCGTTTTAATTCTTTCCTGAGTACTCATGTACATTCCTTCTTATATCACTTTATTTAATGCGTGTAAGTACAGCGGCAAAAAAACCGTCTGTATGATGTTCACCGGTATTCAACTGCAGATAGTCACCCTGCATATCAGGTAAGACATTACTTTTAAGCAAAGTCTGCACCGGCTCTATATGCCAGCCTGTATTGGCTGCCAGAAAATTATTTAACTGTTGCTGATTTTCCGTTTCCAGAATACTGCAAGTTGCATATACAAGCCTTCCGCCCGGACGTACCAGTTCAGAAGCTGCCTGTAAAATTGATTGTTGCTGCTCGAGCAACGTCCGGATATTGTCATTACTCTGACGATATTTTAAATCAGGATTACGACGCAAGGTGCCCATTCCGGAACAGGGCGCATCAACGAGCACACAATCTGCCTTATTCTTTAATCTGGCAATACGGGCATCATGCTCATTATCAATCCGCTGCGGATGAATATTAGTCAGACCTGCCCGAACCATTCTCGGCTTCATATTAGCCAAACGTTTTTCAGCCACATCAAAAGCATACAGCCGTCCGCTGCCAGCCATCATTGCCCCCATCGCCAGTGTTTTACCACCGGCTCCGGCACAGAAATCGACAGCAATCTGACCGCGTTTAACGCCTGTTAGCAACGCCAGCAGCTGACTGCCTTCATCCTGAACTTCCAGCACACCGTCTAAAAACAGCGGATGCTTGTTTAAAGCCGGTTTATCAAATAGCCGGATTCCCCATGGCGAAAAAGGCGTAGCTTCAGCACGCATTCCTTCTGCCTGTAACGCAGACAGAATCTTATCACGTTTGCCTTTCTGAGTATTTACCCGTACATCCAGCGGCGCCGGCTGCATAACACTGCGACCGTAAGTAGCAATCTGATTATCATCCCAGCCCTGCTGTTGCAGACACTCAATTAACCATTGAGGCAGCTCAGCAGCTGTTGTCAGATCGGAAGCAAAAGCAGACTTTTGCTCTTTAACATCAATCAGCCACTGCTTTTCTTCTGAGTCACAAAGTGATTCTACACCGTGTACGCTTATTCCCCGCCCTAAAACCAATGCAGCCAAAGCTGCCCGACGTGGTTTTTGATGCGGTTTTGGCAGCATCTTCTGAATTTTCTGCAAATGGCGGATAGTAGCAAACACAGTTTCAGCTATTTCCTGCCGGTCACGCATACCCAGCTTGCGCTCACGCCGGAAAAAAGCTGAGAGCACAACATCTGCAGGCTGTCTGAATGTTAACACCTGTGCCAGCGCAGAAGTAGTTAAATCAAGTTGTTGTGCATTTATCATAATTTCTTAAAAAACCTTCCCGTTAATCCGGCCGCCTTTCAGTTGCAATGTATATACTTTACCATTGTCCACATAGCTAATCCGTACCGGAATATTTTCAAGCTGGGGAGCGAATGCATATTCCACTACATCATCGCCACGACTGATACTGTACTGTCTGATCTCAATTTGCCGTCCGTTTAACATCAGCTGATCACTACCACGGCTATTAACTGCATCCAGTTGGTACACTTTTTTACCATTAGTCAGATAAGTATTTGCGGGCAATTTACCTTGATTAAAGCCCAGCTGCCAGCCAAGAGCAAACATATCATATACCGGCCCGTTCACCGACATATGTTTAACTGCTTCGGAAACCTTACCATAATCAACCCCATGCTCAGAAAAACGTGCCTGAGCATATGGTTTGCCAAAGCGGCTGTCAGTGTAGGAAAGCGGATTTAAAACTGAGTCTTTTACGGTTCCGGACGAAACAAACTGCATCTGGTAAAAAATCAAATTAATTTGCGTATTAATCTGATACTGACCATCCTTTTGCACAAAATCCATATTTACCGGCAAACCATAACTGTCGACAAACTGCAATTGTGCCTGCTTAGGCAGGTCTGCTGCCTGTGCCATAGGTATAAACAGCAAATTTATCCAGACAAACAACAAACCTGAATATACTTTTAACTTCATATTTTTCTCATAACATCTCAGTTTTTCAGGCAGGCCACATTATCCGTAACAGCATCAGCAAGATTTTTAACTCTGTTACCTTCAACTACCAGATTTCCAGCAACAAAATCAGCCACTGCTTTTGGTAAAAGCTGATGCTCAATCTTTAATACCCGCTGTGCCAGAGTATCGGCTGTATCCCCGTTCAGAACAGGTACTACACCTTGGGCTATAATCGGACCGCAATCCAGCTCGGCAGTGACAAAATGAATCGTACAGCCTGCAACCCGGCAGCCACTATCCAGTGCACGCTGATGAGTATGCAGTCCGGTAAAAGCGGGCAATAATGACGGATGAATATTAATTAATCTGTCCGTATAATGTTTGCAAAACTCAGGTGTTAAAATGCGCATAAAGCCAGCCAGTACCACCAAATCAGGCTGATAAGCATCAATATGCTTAATCAATGCCGCATCAAATGATTCACGGCCTGGATAATCATGATGGCTGATTGCCTCAGTTGTCAGCCCGTGTTGCTCAGCCCACAGTAAACCGGCTGCATCAGCCCGATTACTGATTACTGCCACAATTTCTGCCTGCGCAATATCGGCTTCTGCAAGAGCCTGCATATTGCTGCCGCGACCGGAAATCAGAATCACAATTCTTTTTTTAGCGCTCATCTCTCACCTGTCAACCAAAATACCTAGCCCAAAGAAACCATTTCCAGCTGCTCCAGACTTCGCCCCAGAAATCGCTCACCAATTGTCTGGAAACGTAGCGGAATATCACTGACATAAAACCGGTATTGCGCACCTGAATGATCAGGATTAATCAGATTATGCTGTTCCAGTGCCAATGCAGTGGCTTCAGCAGTCGTAATCGCTGAATCAACTAATTTCAGATCAGGAGCCTCCTGACGGATTAAAGGCTTCAGTAACGGATAATGAGTACATCCCAAAACCAGCGTATCCACTTCTTCTGCCAGAATCGGCTTCAGATACTCCCGTGCTGTCAAGCGGGTAACTTCATGATCCAGCCATCCTTCTTCCACCAGCGGCACCAGCAACGGACAGGCCTGTGAAAAAACACGCGTTTGTGCATTCTGATTATGAATCGCCCGGGCATAAGCATTACTGTTAACAGTAGTACTGGTGGCTATTACACCAATGTGATTATTCTGAGTGGTTTCCAGAGCAGCCTGTGCACCTGCGGCAATTACATCCAGAACCGGCATTGTGCCTGCAAGCTGCCTTACTTTTTCTCTTGCCACCGCAGCTATAGTATTACAGGCCACAACCAGCGCCTTAACATCATGCTCAAGCAGAAAAGATACAATCTGTTCAGTATAAACTTCAATTGTATGTCTGGATTTCATACCATACGGAACACGCGCCGTATCACCAAAATAAATAATATTTTCATTAGGGAGCCGTTCCATCAGTGCGCGAACCACTGTCAGGCCGCCCACCCCGGAATCAAATACACCTATAGGTTGTTGTATTGCAGTCATTTGTCTCTTCATTATTGACCATGACAACTCAGTTCAGCATAAACTGAATTAATCGGATATCAGTCATTATTGTGATTATAGCATTGACCCGGAAATATACTCATAGCTCAGTACACAACAAATGTACATAAAAGAAGCCTGAATCCGGAAACAAGACAGACAGACTGAATTTTATTACTTTCGTTATTACAAACTTTATCGCATAATAACCCCGTTTTGATTAATTAAAAACACCATGTCTGCCACTGAAGTCCGTGAAATTTTTCTGGCTGATGAAAACGATACCCTGAAACTGGGCGAACGTTTTGCACAGCTTATCAGCCCTCCTCTGATTATCTGGCTGGAAGGTGATCTGGGTGCGGGCAAAACAACCTTTACCAGAGGCTTACTCAACGCTCTTGGTTACAACGGTGCAGTTAAAAGCCCTACCTACAATATAGTTGAAACCTACCCGTTTAAAAGCTTTAACCTGCATCATTTTGATTTATACCGTTTTCAAAATCCGGAAGAATGGCTGGATGCAGGACTGGATGAACTGATTACAGCAGACAGCATTATTTTGATTGAATGGCCACAGCTCGGCGGTGATTTGGCACCTCCGGCTGACATTATCCTGAACATCACCATCAATGGTAGTGGCCGCACAGTACAGATAAATGCCGTTACTACAAACGGAACAAAAACATTAAATAAAATTACAGAATAAACCATGTCCAACCACATCAGCCGCCGGAAATTATTAATTGCATCTACTGGCACGCTTTTAATCAGCCAGACTCCATTTGTACGCGCAGCCCAGACAGGGGCTGATATTGTGGCTTCACGCATCTGGCCGGCCACAGCCTATACCAGGATGACATTAGAATCCACAACACCCATCCAGTTTAAATATTTTCAGCTAAAGAATCCTGACCGTCTGGTTATTGATATTCAGGGGTCAGCCACCAATCAGTTTTTACGTGAACTGAGCAATAAAGTTCTCCCAATGGATCCCTATATTGCCAGTGTCCGCGTCGGACAATTTAATCCTGAAACCATCCGTATCGTGATGGATTTGAAAACCACCGTTAATCCTCAGGTATTTTCGCTTGCTCCGGTTGCCAGCTTTAAAAACAGACTGGTAGTGGATTTATACCCTACAGCCACCGTAGCCATGGAACAGGAAAAAAACGATCCCTTAATGGCTCTATTACAGGATTACAGTCACGGTAAAGTAAACAGTGACGGCACTACCCGTCCTCAGGCTACAGCCTCCACACCTCCGGTAAAAAAACTGCCTGAAAATAAACCCCCAGTAACTCAGCAGCCTCCTCAACCATCAGGTACGCCAAATAAACTGAATCGTCAGCCTGTAATCATGATTGATCCCGGACATGGTGGTGAAGATCCCGGAGCCACAGGTCCTTCCGGTCTGCGTGAAAAAGATGTAGTACTCGCCATAGGGCGTGAAGTAAAAAAAATATTGGATTCGTATGGTTATAAAACTTATATGACCCGAAACGAAGATATTTTTATCCCATTGGGTGTACGTGTAGCCAAAGCGCGTAAACTCAGAGCAGATGTTTTTGTTTCCATTCATGCAGATGCATTTACCAATCCGTCAGCAAAAGGTACTGGTGTGTATGCACTTAATCCCAAAGGCGCCACCAGTGCAGCAGCCAAATATCTGGCACAAACCCAGAATGCAGCTGATTCGATTGGCGGGGTAAATTATTCAACTGATAAAAATGTCAACAACACACTGTTTGATCTGACTCAGACAGCTACCATCAATGATAGTCTGAAACTCGGTAAAGACGTACTGAATCAACTGGCCAAAATCAACAACCTGCATAAAGGCAGTGTCGACCAGGCAAATTTTGCCGTCCTGAAAGCACCGGATATCCCATCAATTCTGGTTGAAACAGCTTTTATTTCCAATCCGACTGAAGAACGTTTACTATCTAACAGCGATTTCAGAAAAAAAGTTGCAAACTCAATTAGCAGCGGAATTAAGGATTATCTGTCTACAGCAGTGCTGGCGCGCCGCTGATAAGAATCTTCGGAAAAACAAAAAGAAAATGACTAAATGATATTAATTTTAAGCAATCAATATTATATAGACATAATAAAGACAAATCGGATACCTAAATATCAAAATAATTTATTTTATAAATTTAAAGTTTGAACAAATTGGTATCAGATAAAAAGAAATACAGGATATTGATTGTGGTTATTCATTCCGCCAACAATCAATATCCTGTAATAATTGAAATTACTAGGAATAAATAGAATTAATTAATAATTAAAATAACAAAAAAACAATTTATTTAATAAATTTGATAATATTTCGTAGCTATTAATAACTATGAACTTATCACAAAGCTATAGATTAAATTATTAAAAATAATTCAATTAAATATTACTGGCTTCATTCCATATATCAAATATTTGCTTTTCACCCAGATGCAAAACGTCAGTTAAATATTTCCACCAATTATCATCGTTTAAAGCAAAAAGCTGAGTTTCCAGAATGTAATTACGAATCTTGATTAAATCAATTCCCTTTAACACATTTTCTGCATCTTTCACTAACGCTTCTTTATTTTTCCCCAGAGTGATTTCCAATTGAGAAAGCATTTGTGTGCGGGATAATGAACCGGCATTGTTACGTTTATCCTGCAAGCGTAACTGTTCAGCATCCGCTTTTTCTATCCAGTTATTTGTTTTATCAGACCATTGATGGTAAATATCAGGACAAGGTATTGTAGTTACAGTAGCTGGCAATATGCCCAATTCATTGATTACCACCACTTCTCCGGTTTTCTTACTATAAACGGTTTCTCCGCGATGATCTTCAATATACTTCCATGTTTTACCTGTCCATTGAGCAACAAATCCATGTTTGAATTCCGGCTGTTCAGTCTGAATACATAATGCGGGAATTAAATAATGACCATTATTTGCCAGAGGATCTAAGTCAGCGATAGTCATTCCAACAAAATAATTATTTTCGTCTAACTGGCATACAGGAATAGTTTTTGCTTGTGTTTCCATTTTCATTCCTTAAATTTTAATGCAGGCTAATAATGCAACATTCATTGGGCGTACTTCAGAAGATCTACCACCAATGGCTATTATGTGGTCAGAACCAAATACGGCTGTTGATACCATATTTGTTTTATATATTGCTTCCTGTTGAAGATTGTTTTGTTCTATCAGTATTTTATTTTTATGATCTTTTGAATCTACTAGATAATATCTATTTGTCTTATCTTTATCTGAGAAAGTTTCATCATGTTGCAAGCTTCCTAATTCACGGTTTTTATCTTTATCTAAACCTCGCCCATCATCCCATCCTCGCAAAAATAGACCACGTAAATCCGGTAAATTAAACGTTGTTGAGCCATCCCCGGCACCGAAGCGTGTGCCAATTGCAGCAAACAGATTTGCATATGTAGTACGTGATAAAGCTGCACCATTAGCTTTTAACCAGCCGACTGGTGCAGAATCCATGGCAAAAAACTGTACAGCTCCGGCAGGCGTAGTATTAATATTGGTATTGCCATCAAATGGCACGCCATTTATTGTACATATTGTTTGCAATCTGGTAGCAGTAGCAGCATTACCAGATGTATCCTGATTACCTTTAATATTGACACCCGGTAAATCTATATCTGTTTTGGCATTAAATATAACTCCACCAATTTTTCTGGCAGCTATCTGAGCCGCGTATGAGGCAGTAGCTGCGTTACCGGATGTATTCTGATTACCGGGTTTATTTACTCCGGGTAAATCAATATCCGCTGTACCATCAAATTGCACATCACCAATTTTACAGGCCGCTTGCAATTTAGTTGCAGTAGCAGCATTACCAGATGTATCCTGATTACCCTTGATATTGACACCGGGTAAATCTACATCTGTTTTGGCATTAAATATAACTCCACCAATTTTTCTTGCAGCTATCTGAGCCGCATACGAGGCTGTAGCCGCATTTCCCGATGTATCCTGATTTCCGGGCTTATTTACACCGGGTAAATCAATATCCGCTGTACCATCAAATGCGACACCACCCACATTTCTGGCTTTGCTAAGTTTGTCAGCTACCTGTGCTTTTTTAGCCAAATCTGCGCTGGCAGCGGTAGCTGATTTATCCAGCTTATTGTCTTTCAGCCATTTGGTTCGGTTAGCCAGCTGTCTTGTCGGTACATTATCGATACCATTTTCCCCGCCCAATACCGGATCGGATGTTTCCCATTGATAAATACCTTCTTCCCAGAACGAAGATTCTTTTAAATTTGCCATTAAGCAGTTCCTTTGTTAAATGAGCCATCCCGCTGTGCCTGTCCGTTATGCTGTAGTGGTACAGCAGTATAGTCGAGACTGGAAAGCACACAGCGTGCCGGAGCAAAAGCAGCCAGAGTTTGACGTAATAAAGCTGCCTGTTGATTAGTAATCGGGTTATTCAGTAAGATACGGTAATGCGCCCAGTAACTATTATGTCCGCGTACATACATACCATCGCGCTGAATATTACCGTTGTGCCGCTGGTGATTAAGCCCTTCAATAATCGTTATTTCACCAAAGCCGAGGCGGCGGACAATCTCCCGTAACGACCAGGGTGTTCCCTTGTTACGGTGAAGCTCGTATGCACCTTTAATCAATTGACGTTTGGCCTGATTGCTTTCTGCCAGCCAGTATCCGTTTACTCCGAGAATACAATGGCTTTCAGCCAGAAGTTCAAGATGATCGGGCAATACCAGTTCTACTAGCCGGGGCATAAGCTGTGGCGTACTCACCAAATCCAGACGCAATCCCAGAGCAGCCAGTGCCCGCATACGCTGATCACGCTCAATCACTGCTGCATATGTCAGCCTAGCCATCCACTGCCTCCTCAGCTATGCTCAGGGTCAGATCCGTACAGTGTGCCCATGTATCAGCAGCAATCTTAGTCAACGCTAAATTCGGTGTGGCAACGTTATAAACACCATCAACTTTTAATAATGACTGTATAACTAACGGAACTACATCTACTCCGAGTCGTTGCTCCTGACTAATCTGATATTGCTGCCAGGCAGCTCGGGCTGCTGCAAGCACAGTTCTTGCATCAGCACCAATATATAAAGTTAATATTGCATTTACCTGATAAGTAAACGTTTTCGGAGCCCGTACAATCACCTGATCACATAGTGGGCGTATCCGCTCATCAGACAAAGCTGTCTGAACCTGATTAACTAGTTCTGCTGAGGGCAAACCGGTTTTTGTAAGCAAAGTCACTGCAACAACACCTCCCAAGGGTTTACCTTGTTTATCAGTATCATTGCTTACATAGACATCTATGATGTCCTGACTTACCTGTCTGGCAAAATATTCATAAGCTCCTACAGGTCCGGCAACTGAAAATGATTCAGGAGCAAGCAGAATACGTACCCGATAAGCATCATCACTTTCAATATCTATGCCGCCTCCTGAGGTTGTAACATTGCTGACCTTAATCTCAGCAATATCAGTCAAATGATCGGCTAAAGTATTAATCTGGCCTGCTGACCAGCCATTTCCTATGATTCCCGATGCCTGACAGACAGCATTGAGCTCAATGCTGGGAGTGGTTGCAGTAAGCATGCCTGCTGCGGTAGTGGCAAATATCAGCGAATCTACAGTCACTCTGGTCCCTTTCGGAATCATAATCTGCTCTTTACCTTTTAGAGCAGCCTGAAAACACAGGGTTGTTTGTGCCGGCTGAGCCTGTAATCGCGGAGTATTAACATCATCACCACATAAATCCAGCATCAGGCCGGTAGCAAAACGTACATGTTGCTGCCTATAGGCCTCGTTTATCTGCTGGCGGGTTAATGCCTCGCGATAGGCATAAGTATTAATCAGTAAGCGTTCAATATGCGCCGGCTGTAATGTTTTGCCGGTACGATTCTGATAATCATTTATGGTATCGGCCAGAATCGTTGCCAGATCGTCTTCAACTATTTTTACATCTGTTCGTGAAAGCTTAGTTAAATCTGTCATTTTTGTACCAACCCAATATTTGTTTGATAAATTTCACCGGCTACCTCTTCTGCGATCCGCCAATGAACAGTTATCGTCAGTTCAGGTGCGTGACCAGTAAAAGTGACCTGTTCCACTACCACACGCTTTTCCCAGGTTTGAATAGCGAGAATCACTTCACGGGTTACACCCGGAATAAAGACATCTTCTGGTGTATCCAGATAGTCCAGATGGTCTGAACCAAAAGTCGGCCGGGTTACATCTGTCCCTTTACGGGTTATTAAAATATTCAAAATACATTGATTAATATCATCAATACCGGTAACAATATCGCAGCCACTATCCAGTGGCGCTAGCTGCCAGTGGCGGGTACGCGGTGTTATGGTCATAGCGGTTTTCCAAAAATAAAAATCCCTGTCAGAATGAACAGGGATATAAAAAATAAGAATTAGCAGAGCGTTTCGCTGATTATCAGTTTGGTTTGCCCGTATTTCCACCTGAAGTCAGATCAGGATGAGTATGACTCTTAAGACTTTTACCATCGGCTAATACATCTCCGCCTTCAACTTTAATTGTGCCGGTTATTGAGGCCGCCGTACCACCACCGCCGGAACCGGCCATTCCGCCCTGATAGGTCAGTTGCCCCTGTACCAGTAAGCTGCCGGTAGCAGTAGTGGTAGGTGCATCAAGAGTAATATCTCCTGCTTTAACCAGTACCGTATCTGCTTCTACGATTACTGCTCCGCCAGTCTGAACACAAACTTCACCACTATTGCGATTATGGCTGATCACCGTACCATTGCTGAATTTTTTCATCCAGACATTATTATTATTTACCGGTGTACTATCAGCCTGATTGTATAAGGCTCCCAGAACCACACCATTTTCTCCCCGTGCATCCAGAATACAGGCGACCAGCTCTCCTCTGTCAGGCAGTGAATAAAAACTGTTTCCGCCTGCAGCAGCAGTCAGCATTGGCAGCCAGTCAGTGTGAATATTTTCTAATGCCGGTAAACTGACTTTAAGCATATGCCGTCCGGCATCTATGGATTCAACAATACCAAACTGTAAAGTCGCACCGAATTCATACAGTTTCTGCATGCGTATCACCATCTGCGTCATCAGCAATATATTCAATCATATTTATTTCCAGAGACGTTACATAACCTGAACTGCGGCTCAAATTATGGCTTGCCTGCTTAATCTGGTAATTTCCCGACATTTTGCCATAACCGCTCAGACGAATAATCTGACCGGCTACCAGCTTGACATTACCAAAAAGATCCAGAGTGCCGGTTACCTGACACTTGCGTGCATCGGCCAATGCAGCATCTGCACGTGCAGCTAATTGCTGCTGTGATTCCCCTTTATTAGCCACAATTTTCAGCTGGTCACCGCTTGCACCCTGTTTACTTTGCGGGCGTAACGGCTGTCCTTTACGCTTAACCGTACGTACTTGTTTAGTCTTAGGGTCGTAGCCGGAAGCAACCACTTCATTAGGAACGCCTTTGATCTGATCGCGAAAACTGGCTGACTCAATATCTTCTGGCAGCAACTCCAGTACCGGTTCCTGTGCAGTTAATTCCGTGTTGGCAATAAAAGCCAGAGTCTTATCAACAATTTTAAAAGTATAGCCAAACTGTTTTGCTAGTCGCGCCAGAAATTCAACATCACTTTCCTGATACTGTGTGATACGTTCAATTTCCAGCTTGGCAATCGGATTTTTAACCACCAGTTGTAATCGTGCGGCTACTGTCTGTACAATTTTTTCCAGAGTGGTTTTTTCATACGCCTTAGGCTGTAAAGTCCGGCTGGCCGAAGTAATTCCCGTAGAAAGCGCTTTCAGAGTAATCACATTTGGTTTAAATGCATAATCGATATCCGCAATCTCAAAATTACCAAGATTCACCAGACCGGTAAACTGATCACCTAGAGAAAACGACAGCAAATCACCCTGTTCAGGATACCAGTTACGCAACCATCTGCCATCTGTATCTTCAAACGACACAGACAGCTCATCTGATTGCTCACCCAGATAATCCGTATAACTAATGCTGATAAGATAAGGTTTAATTGCTAATGTAATGTCTTTTTTTTCATATCCGATAATAAAATCCGGCATAGTAACCGGATGTGTTTTGCTTAAGCCGGATAATCCTTTTAGCATATTTAACGCATCCATGGTGGCATATCCTCCTGAGCAGCATGAGTATCAGACCGGATAACCGGAATCAGTACAGTCAGATTTGCCGTAAATTGTTCAGCCAGCGCTAAATGCGGGTTGGCCGCAATCAGCCTGTCAATCATCGTGGCATCACCATAGTATTTATGTGCAATCAAATCCCAGCGATCCCCTTCACTGGTCTGATATTGCAAGACTGAATCAACCATAATCAGACCTCATCTTTTCTTGCTGCCAGCCACGCCGTCAATGACTGAGTACCTGCAGTTGCATTTCCAATACTGTCTTCTACCGTTGCTAACACTTGTTCACTGGTATTCAGCCAGTCGCCCCACTCTCCGCTATCGTAACCGGTTTGTATTAAATTAATACATGTTTGCAGCTGACAGGCTGCCTGACCCGTGTAAGACAGAAAATCTGCTGCTCCGGCCAGATTTCCGAACCATTCACCAATCTCAGGTAAAGTATTCAGTTTATCCAGAGTCTGACCACCTATAGACAATACATCTGCAATCAACCCCATCCAGCCGGCAGTATTATGCTGAACAGTACGCGCGCGCGTAATCAGGTTCTGAATATCAGTAATATTCTGTTCAACAGAATGATAAATACGCACACCAGTCTGAACCGCTGCGGAAACTTTATTAACCGCGCCTTTAACCGACTCCGGTAAAAAAGCAAGCAGCGGATTCTGTCCGGTCATGATTCCCGGTGTTGGTAACGGATTATTCGGATCACCAACAAATTCAAGCAATTCAACACTAATTTCGCGCGCCGCCGTACGCCCTTTAGCATCCTGGATTAAAGTTGTACTGCTTAATTGCTGTATCACAAACCAGCCCGCAAACCGCCCGGAACCGAACACCAGCGCCAGCGCCTGCTGCGCTTCTTTAGCACTAATCAGCGCATTATAGGCATTATCCGGATTAGCCAGCTTCCAATGCAGCAGCATACCAAAACGTATCGTAGTCAAATCATTACCGGTAGCCTGCAGGCGCGGTCGCCCGGCCAGTACATCATGTTTGGCAAAAACAGCACTGTGCGTTTCTTCATAACTGGTGAAACTATCCAGCAGTTCAAAGCGAATATCCCCTAGCATTGCATACATCAGTAACTCCTCAACTCTTTTGCCTGCATCATGCGCCGGTACATCTGCTCAAATTCACGCTGGCTCAGTGCAAGCGCCTGCTGAATGACTGAACGGTCAGCATTACCATTAACCTGAATTGTTGGATTAAAATTAATGGTTACAGCACTTGAATCATGTCCGGCCGGATAACGGTTCTGTGCAAACTCTGTTGCATTTAGCTGCATTTTTTCATTTAACTGTGCAGTCAGCTTTCCGGAACCGGCTTTAAATTTCTGCTGTAAACGCTCAGCTACCTGACCTATCGCCGAAACAGGTTTATCCGCCCCGAGATCAACTCCCAGATGCATTCCTTCCATCAGCGAGCTGCCGATACTTTTAAATATCCGGCTGGGGGAATTAATACCCAATACTGATTTAGCCTTATTAATAATTTTACTGGCAAACTCACCTACAGCATTAACAGCTTTACTGATACCTTCAGTAAAGCTTCGGACCAGACTATCAATAATATTGCGCCCGAATTCACTGAATTTAGCAGGTAATTCTCTGAAAAAATTCATACCGGCTTCAAATTTGGTCTTAACCGTATCCCATAAACCAATAAAGAATTTCTTGATTGGCTGCCAATATTTATAAATCAATAAGGCGGCCATACCAATGGCCAGCGCAACCCAGCCTATCGGTGACATCAAGAAGGCCCGGCCTACTGCCATAATTCCCTGACGCAGCAAATTAAGTACAAACCTGCCTTTACCTAAAACACTAAACCCCTTCCCCAAATTCGAAAAAACCGAAAACAGAGGTCTCAACGCCTTAGAAATCAGACCAAAAGACTGCACAATTTTTTTGATGGGAGCCATTGCTGCACGACCAATTGCACCAAATGCTTTCTTCAATAAACCTAATGCAGCACGACCTTTACTAAAAACAGCAAACTTTTTTCCAATGCCGGACAGCTTACTGCCAAAAGACATCAGTTTCTGACGCAATGAACCTGCAGATTTTCCGACTGAGGAAATTGCAGTTCGAAGACGCTTAAATACAGAACCACTTTGCTTAAGCTCACGTGCCACCTGAAAACGGGCAAAAATAGTACGCAGAACAGCCAGCGGACCGGTAACCATAGTAATCGCATAACGAACAGTCAGTAATACCATCCGTAAGCCTGCCATTCCAATACCAAAAGCCACTACAGATTTAATCAGCGTCGGATGTTTCTGAATAAAAGGCAATACAGTATTAAGCAGCACATCTTTAGCCACCTGAGCGAAAGTATTAATCTCCGGTGCCAGAATAGCACCAAAAGCATTCCCGACCTCAGCAACCGAATCTTGCAGATTTTCCATACTGACAGCCAGCGTATTTGTCTGCAGTTCTGCTCGCTGATCAAGAGAAGGCTGCTGATTTATTTTAGTTTGCATGGTCTGATAACCGGTATGACCACCTTTAGCAGCGGCTGAAGCAACTTGTCCGCCCTTCCCGCCAAACACAGCATCCATCATATTCAGTGCAGCGCGTTCACCATACTTAGTTTTAACAGTTTTAAAATTCGTTTCCAGCTCACTAATAACCACACGCATGTCTTTAAGTGAACCGTCTTTATTAAATAAATCAAACTTTACACCGGATTTCTGCATCATCTGGCGCATTTCCGCATTCATAGCTGACGTAGCCAGATGCATAGCTTTAGGTCCCTGCGCCAGCTTATTCAGAAATTCTTCCATCCCATCTGCGGCCGCAGCTTTACTGATACCGCCTTGTATTGCCATACCTTCTAAAGCATATATTTTTTGCTGATTCTGTAAACCGGTCAGATGAAGTCTTTGCAGAGGAGAAGCCATAGCACTTTGAAATTTTTCTATATCTTCCAAACTCATTCCGGTCGAATAAGCCATTTTCTGTACAGCGTCCAGACCGGCTGATAATTCAGTATCTTTCAGCTTATAAGTTTGCATCAGCCCTTTGGCAACAGAAATATCCTCAATTTTTTTACCGAATAATGCATTAAAACTGGCTATTGACTTCATACCTCCCTGAAGTAGCGAATCATCAGACATATTAGCCATCTTCATATTAGTGGCAAGACTGGTAAAATCATTTTTATTTCCCCGCTGCTCAAGGCTTAGCTGTGCTGTTCGGGCATTAATCTGATCAAATCCGCCTGATCTGCCATCATTTTGCATCATAGCCTGCTTCAGCCCGGTTTCAGATGTTTCGCGCTCCATATAAATTTTTACAGACTTTTCAGCTGGTTTCATCAAAGCTTGCAGCGTGCTCTTAGTTTTGCTTAATTCACTACCGATTTTAGTGCGCTGCTCCAGAAGCTTATTTTGTCTTTCAATTGCCTGAGTTAATTTATCCTGAGCATTACCCGCTTTAGCCGTCGCTGCTGAAAAACTATCAATAGAGCGAATTTGTCCATGTAAACCTTGTAAAGCTTTTCCCATCTCCTCAACATGCCGGGTCGCTGTACTGATAGCAAAGCCAAAAGCCTTTACAGAACGGTGCACCTCACCAAAATCAGAAACGAATCCATTATCCATAACGGCACCAATATATTTTTCTCCAATCACCTAACTGTATTGGAATCTACTTATTTATATTATTTGTTGTTTCGATTACTGTGACTGTCAACTTATTATCGCTTCATAACCACGCTTATAAGCTTACAACAAGTTAACAGCACAGTTACTTCAGACAGCAACCAGTTATAGTTTGCTGTATTTGGCTTTAATCTGCCGGTTAGCCTGTTGCTGCCATTGCAAAATTTCCTCCAGAGACATTTCATCAATATCTGCCGGAGAAAAACCAAACCACCACGCTAAATCCGCAGCTGCCTGATAAAAACTATCCCAATCAGTGAGTACCCAGACAAAACTGACGCACCTGCGTGTAGTCCTCCCATGACAACTCATCAAAATCTTCACTTTGCAGACCAGATGCCATAGCCAGACACTGAGCTTCCTGTAATACTGCATTATCAGGATACTGTTCTGCAGCACGTTTAAAATCTTTAACCCGTACCCGGCGCAATGTCAGCTCCGTTATCGCACCACTTGGTGTTTGCAGTGGTTCCGCCAGTTTAATTACTTTGCCTGTACCCAATTGTTCTTGCAGATTTTGCGCTTCAGTTTGTGCCATATTTATTCCTCGACTAATCAATAATTACTGAATCAATTCAGCATATAAAAATACTTCAACCATAAAAAAGCTCACTCCGGTAATCAGAGTGAGCATTCAAATACATCAATACAAATAAAAATTACATACCAATATTTGCACGCATCTGCGCCAGCATATCCACACCATTCACCCGGTACTGATTGGTAAATGCGTTGTAATACAACACTTCACGACCAGCTACTGTCTGATGAATTTCAGTAGCCTGAAAAGTGCTGGCGAATTCAGCTTTTTCTTTCGGTTTATAAGTTCCCAACGGATTTTTGCTGAAAGTTGCCATTACAGTCACGACCATCGGAGCCTCAGCTGCAAGTCCGGAAGCATTAAATGCCTGCACATTGGCACGAACCATTAACTGACAAGCTTTAAAAGGGTTATATACTTTTGTAAACACATCCGGATAGAAACTATTCCAGGTGATTTCCCCTTCCAGTGCCTCAATCCCGCTAGGCAGTTTTACTGAGCCCACCAGACCCAGACCTTTAGTTTCTGTCTGACCAACAGAAATATCCGGTAATTTAAACTGACTGGCACGGCCTAACTGACTATTACCATTAACATAAACATTGGCATTATAAATTGCATTAAATTCTGTCATAACTGTTTCCTAAGCGGCAGACTGGTTACTAATCAAATTAGCCAGATAAGTACGGGTCATCACACTGGTATTAGTGATACGTTCTGCAGGCAGTTTAGGCGTATAGTCATACTTAATTGGTACCTGCCCTTTACTAAAAGCATCAGCCAGATCATAGTCATAATCCAGGCTAACACTAAAACCAACAATACTCTTCAGCGTACCCAGATAGGTGCGCACCGTACCCAGAAGGCTGTCAATCAGCGCATCATCAATCGGCAAATCAATATACTGTAACTGAGCGCGGCGAATTGATTCATTAATCAAATCGCCGGTACGCTGTGCAGTTTCAAAGTTTTTAATATGTGTTACTGTCGGGAAACAGGCCAGACGGTTACCCCATAAGCGGAAACCAGTACCATAACTGTTAAATACCGTCGTAATACCCTTTTCATTCAGACGATTGGTTTCTGCCTGCGGATCATCAATACGTGCAGTCAGCGAAACCTCCATACCCGTTACACCGGACAGTTCACGATTGGAAATACTGAACCAATAACCCTGTTCAACATCAGTTCGCATTCGTAAACCGGCTGCATGAGTAGCCAGACTTTCCAGCTCACCACTGGTACCGGTAACATAGGGATAAAATAATTGCGCCCGATCCGAAGACGTCTGAAAATTAATATTACCGAGCGAACCGCGCCCCTGAACAGCCTGAGTAAGCGTTGTTCCTTTCGGCGCAGCAATATAGGCAATAGCTTCAAGCTTATCAGCCAGAGTAACCATAGCTGCCGCCACTGTCGCTTCCGCATCAAACTGAGGCACAATAATAATTTTTGCATCTGCTCCCAGCTGGGTAAAACCTTCCGTAAGCAGTTCCATCCCTTTGCGCTTACCGGTAGCTGCCTCGTAACCGCCGATAATATCCTTTGAAGTTACTTTACTTGGATCAAGATAAGTATAACTAATAGAGACATCTGAACGCATTTGAACAAAAGTCAGCTCACCTGTTTCATTATTCAAAGCATAGTCAGTACCCTCTGATAATGTCTGATTACCAGCCAGAACTGTATAACCTGCCTGTACAGCCGGATGGGCTGTTTTCGCAGTCAGCGTATCACCGTCAATAACCAGTAACTCAGAATCAACGACCGTTTTATGTTTATCCGGATCCAGTACATTCACTACATAAGCAACACCAGACTGATAACGAGTCCAGATATTGGCCGCATCAGGTAAAGTGAAACCTGCACCAGTCAGGAAACCGAACTGACTGAAATCTTTAACAGTCTGACATACAGTTAACTCATTAACCGGACCAGACATACCGGTACCGACAATTGCAGTAATTGCCCCGTCTACGGTATAGACAGGGCTGCTGCCACCATCAATACGAATTGTTTCAACACCATGCAAATAGGCTGCTGCCATGATGATTTTTACTCCTTCGAAATTACAGAATGTGAAATAGCTCTGGCCTTAATCTCACCACGAGTTGGTATAGACTTGACCAAATTTTGCTGATTAATCACCGGACGCTGCTCCACCTGAAGTGTCTCGGTGCGAGCGCGTAACCGGTATTGCCAGACTCCGTCGGCCTCACCCAGAAAGCGCTCACTCAACAATCGGATTTGCTGGCAATGTTCAGGCTGGAATCCCACTAATGCCAGACGTAAAGAATCGAGTAAATCCAGAACACCGTTTTCACCATCCAAAGCACGTGCAAAAACAGTAAAACGCAATTGCAAATGCCTCTCCTGTACAATCAGATCCGTACTGCGCGGCTTTTTAAATTTACTGCGCTGATAACCGATTAAGACCGTACCCAGCGAATGAACAAACTGATAATTCTTTAAACTATTAGGCATCAGTTGTACTGAATATTTCGGCAATGCTTGCTGAAGATGTGTCTGCACATCATTTAAAACAGAACGGGTTAAATTCATCCAGTACTCTCCATACATTCCGGCAGGCACAAAAAAACCTCACAATCAAAATTGTGAGGGAAATAAATATTGCGACTAAACAGTTTACAGCTTAAACCTGCCAGCAAAAAATCAATAAAATATTTACAAAATCAAATTGTCATCTTTAACAAAGATGACACTCAGAATATGAATATACAAAAAAGTATAAACATTAAAATGACAAAAGCATTTTAAATAACAGCTATAAAAAAAGCTGCATTCGCAGCTTTTAATCATAATTTGGCGGAGAGGAAGGGATTCGAACCCTCGATACGCTATTCACGTATACACGCTTTCCAGGCGTGCGACTTCAACCACTCATCCACCTCTCCGTGAGAATGGAATTGCGCGCATTATAACGAGAGCGTATCTTTCTGGCAAGAACTTCGCAATCCGGCTACTATAAAATCAGTGATAACAATCCTGCCGCAATCAGAGGTCCGACCGGTACTCCGCGTAAAAAAGCCACACCAATAATGGTGCCAATCATTAAACCAGTGACAATGGTCGGATTAACCTGCATCAGATGAACACCGCGTCCGCCCAGCCATGCCACCACTATACCTACCACTACTGCAGCCATGGTTTTCCAACTGGTTACCAGAGCTGCAATTTGTGCAGGCTGAACCTTACCAGTAATTAAAGGAGCCAGTACCCCTATCATAAGTAACATAATACCCAGTTGCACACCGTATTTTTCCAGTACAGGTGCATATTTAAGCAAAGGCGTTTGCTGCACCAGCAAAATAATCAGTGCAGAAATGGTTACAGAAGGGTTATGTCCGATAATACCCAAAGCCACAAACAATAATAGCAGCAAAGCATTTGCATTACTTGCCCAGAAAGACATATTCATCCCCTGATTTAAGATTATTGAAAATAAATACCCGTATCAATCCCATTGCAACAACATGAGTGACAGATACAAATGTACAAAACAATAAACCATAATCAAAGCCAGAGCAATTCATGCTTGTATATCAGAAATTTTTCCGACTTCATGAGGGTTTAAACGTGCCTTATCTTCCTGCCCCAATCCGACCAGACTGCGCAAATGTGTCATATAATCATTAACATCCAGCCCCTGACCATAACGTTGCGCCTGCCATAAAGTTTCAGCCAGAACTTCTATCATATCGTGTTCCGCTTTCACCCAGTCGCCTGCATATTGCTGACACAAACGCTGATGAATTGCAGCAATCCCGAAAGGCTGATCTATCGCTACCTGCTCCTGTACAGACAAATGCAAAGATAAATGCAGAAACGGATTAGTTTCACCTTCTTCAGGCCGCCATACCCGGGTTAAATACTGCTCGATATTTTCCAGATAAGGTGCATATTCTGTGTGTGCAGCAATAATTCTCAACGCTTTTTGTTGCAGCGCATCCAGCAACTGCGGCTGCTGACGTTTACGCCATACATCCGCAAAAAAATGACGTACATCATTAGTATTGACATCATACATAACAGCACTCATTGCAGACAAAATAATGCAAATTATAAAACAATGACCTTATTACTGATAATTTATTACTCCTATCGCAACCAGTTTCTTCTTAATAATCCTTATTTCTGTAACAGCACATATTTTCAAAATGGATTAATAACCAGACATCAATAACTATTCATTAAATTGTATATCAATCAAAATAAAGAAAAATTAGCTGATGTATACAGTAATTACTGCGAGCCTTACCGCAGCTAGCGGTAATAAACTAATCATAGATTTTTTATTTTCTTATAAGCCAGACTCATCCTATCAATTGGCATTATCAGATTACCAGTACCGTAACTTTATAAAAAGCTTGCAAATAACTTACGATATGAGTTAACTGTTTGCACTAAATGACTATGGCATACATTTTACCTGTACTGGTGCCGTTGTTCTTTCACAGTAAGCTGCCCCCTTCGCATTAATAACAACGTAATGTTCAGTATTTTCATACGTACAAACTAACGAAGGATCCCTTAAAGCATCTAAATCCCATACTTGTTTGTTTTTTTTATACTCAGGTACTAATGATACCTTCATACATACTGGACCATCATATGCATAAACATCATCAAGCTTATGAACACCATGTGCGTCAGAAAAAGATGACGGACAACTCACAACAGGAGTCTGAGCATAGCAATTAATTGATACTACGCCAAGTAACAGGCTAATAAATAATGCTACTATTTCTGTACTATTTGATAACATATAAATTAATATCTGTCATTTTGAGTATAAGCATTAATTTTTCAAACTCAAAATCGCATCACTTTCATAATTTAGTATTTCATTATTCATAGAATCGATACTCCTTTTGGGTTTGAATAATCTGCCATGATTGGTTATATTCCAAATCCAAAAAGATGCAGCTGAGTTATTTCTATCCGATAAACTAATCAGGATTATATTAAATGATTAAGGCATACATCTTGCCTGTAAAGGTTTATTGGTAACTTCGCAAAAGCTCGCACCCTTTGCATCAAAAACAATATAATGATTAGCATTGGCGTATGTGCAGATTAAAAAAGGATCATACTTCGTTCCAAACACCTTCCAATATTGTTTATCTTTTTTAAATTCTGGCTTTAATTCAGCATTTAATTCAATTGGTCCATCGAATACACTAGCATTCTTAAACTGGTAAACATTATGTCCATCAGAAAATGTCGCTGGACAACTCACAATAGGAGTTTTTGCCTGACAATTAATTGATATCATTACAGTTAAGGCACTTGATAACAATGTGGCTATTTTATTTTTCAACAACATAAAATTTATCTCCATCATTTGAAATACCATTTTCGGGCCGATTGAAACGAATTAATCGCATTGAAATTGCCTTAGTTTTCCATTGATCATAAACAATAATACCATTGGAATTTTGTTCTACATATATTGCAGCGTGACCTTTATACTGACTCTCACTTTTAAATGTCGCTATTACTGTGCCTTTTTTTATACTAAAATTATATTTAACAAGAGCCCCTCTTTTCCAAAAAGAAGTATGCGGTGCATTTGCTAAACTCTTAACAGCGGCAACACATTCACGAGATTCTCCAAACCATGTCCTTTCGTCCTTATTTTGTATCGTTTTATTATTTTCAACTGTAGAAATAAGTTTTTTCCAATTTGCATCAGAAACAATAAACGGCATACAATTTCCTTAATTAAGATAAAAACAAAAAAAGTAAATATATTGTAAATTATATTTATCATAATAACAGGATTTACATAAAATATTAAATATTTTTAAAATAAATTAAATTATTAATCCAATTTACCATATGTACAGCATATTAAAAATAATTAATATAAACTATTCTACAGTTTTTCAATCTTTTTTAATCTAACTTAAATCAATCTGGTGACTAATAGCTATGCATATACATCAAAATTTAGTATAATTAACAAAATAAACCATCTGGGGGCGACCTTGGTTTCGACGGGGGTTGCAAAGCAGATGCGTGCATACCGGGGTCTCAGATTCCCGTTAAACACTGAATTTATATAGTCGCAAACGACGAAACTTACGCTTTAGCCGCTTAAGGCTAAACGTTGCAGCGGTTCGCCAATGGGCCGTGTGAGGCAACTCACTGCAACGACATTCACATTGGCTGGTTTAATGTCGTGTTGTCTGACATTAAATAAGATTTATGGCAACTGGTTTACAAACAGCCTGTCTGTCGGCGGTTTGTGAATAAGATTCGAAGTTGGCAAGACTAAGTATGTAGATCGCTCTGTAGAGGACTTTCGGACGGGGGTTCGATTCCCCCCGCCTCCACCAGTCTTTCTATTTTTATTTCAAATTCTTTCTAATTTCTAAACATCTGTATAACAACCTGTCAAAAATTATAAACATAAGATTTTATTTCTTTAAAATGCAAAAAAGCTCCCTTCCGGGAACTTGTGTAATCAGCTGTTTAAGGTTAAGCATACCTGTTAATTTTTAAGAATTATAACATATTTTAAGATTTAGTCAATAAATTTATTTTAATTAAGTAAATATCATCATTAATAATATTAAAAAATAAACTATATAATTACTCTTACTAGATTTTTATCTGATAAACAAGTAAGCAAGATTTTATTATTAAACAATAAATAAACTTACTATTACCAGAATAATATATCGTTTTATAATTATTTTTTATATATAAAGTACTTTAATCAACTGATTTAATCTGATCTTTTCAGCTTGAAAAAAGCAAAAAAATAATTTAAATCAGATAAATTATCGCTATAATTATAAAAATATTTATAAAATTTCAAAATGAGGATAATCCTTACTGGTTTTCCAGTCTCCGCCCCAGATTATCTTCACTCCAAGTTCAGCAGCCGCTTGCTTCATTGCCAGCGCAATAGTCCGGAATTTGTTCAAATCTGTCCAGTCAACCGGATATGGAACCAGATCCACAGCTTTGCCTGTAACATGCTTACTGGCATAAGGATTATTTAACCAGGTCACCTTACTTAAATCTGGCTGAGCATATTTTACCGGTATTCCTTTCTGGCTGCATTGTTGTGCGGTTCGCCCCTTACCATAATTAATACAGCATTGCTCACGCGAACGCACCCCTTCAGTTACCATAAAATCCTGATTTGTTATCTGTATAGCCCGCTTTACCACGTTGGTCAGGCTGCAATTGACTCCATACAAACGCTGTAAGGATCGATTACTTAATTTATACATATTTATCACCCAAAAAAAAGCAGCCCAAAGGCTGCTTAATTTATATTTATGTTTATTCTTTTGTTGATTTATCACTACCAACAAACTCTTCTGCTTTTTTACTAACAATATTCATTATGCGTTGTGCCAGTTTCGGTGCAGCAGCTTTAAATGCATCAAGAAACGATGTAGTTGACATTCCTGCAAATACACCAACTCCGGCAAAAAGCCATGGATGATTCTGTGGAAAAAAATAATCAGTTATTGCCGCTGCAAAAATCATTCCCAACAAGACAAATAAAATTGTCATAAACCAACCATAGCGTTTGTAATCTGTAACCAGTAAAGAACCAGCCAGCCCACCTACCAGCGCAAATAAAATACAGACGGAAAAAGCATCTTTTAAAAACTCCATACTTTATCGTCCTTTATATTTAGAATCTTCAATCCGTTTAGCGTAGTTGATCAAATTTCTCCCGGCCAGAGCACATACCACAGCCAGCACAGGATAAGTTGTCATTCCAGTTGTTAATGGTGGATAAGATGCCCAGAAAGTAGCTGAAATTACAGCCCATATTAGTGCTGAAAAAATCAGCAAATATCCAGACAATACACTGCACCGATTAGACTTAAATATTGCAATAACCAGCTGTGTTAAAGCCACACCTATCAGCAACACAGACAGAGTTAAAGGATGCAATAGCAAAAAACCTTTATACAGTTTCAAATGAAAAACTTCGCTGCCACCCAAAATAAATATGCCAGCAAAGCCTATCATAACCAGCGCACTGGTAACAGTGATCACTCTTGTACCTGTATCAAACAACCATCTTTGTAATTTATCTGGTAAAAATCTTAAATCCAACAGTGAATAAAGTAATTGAAATACCAATTCCACATTTTTCATAAATCTTCCATCAAATCCTCAAAAACAAAAAAACCGGCTGAAAGCCGGCTTTAATACCAATAGTTTATAAATATCTATTTATAATCATAAATATAAACAAATATCTTCCAATATATTTTTAATCTTTTATGAAATTTAAAATACAATTAAATAATATAAAACTATATTTTATATTCATAATTCTGATTTAAATCATTTGTAATATTGCGAAATATCTTTAACAGCAAATTAGCCATACCTTTAATTTTATAAAGCATGGCTAAAACTCAGTGAAAATTAAAATACTTCTTCAGCCTGAATGTTTACATCAATTTAGCGAGGTATTCACGTGCTGATTCCTTGGCAGGAGAATCCGGTATTTTTTCAAATAAAGGTAAGAAAGCTTTATGACATTTATTAAAAATGCTATCCATACCATAGCCAAATTCATGAATCTGAGATTCATATTTACTACCAAGGATACGGAAAGCAGGTAATAAATGTTCATACATCAAACGCATTTTCTGAGAACAAACAAATGATTCATATAAATTTATCAGACTTTGCACCGAAACATGAATTTCGTCTGAACAGCTTTTAGTAACTTCCTTACTGTTAAAATTAACTTTTTTAACAGCGACCCGACTTAAAAGGCAAATTACATCAATAAATTTAGATGACGGGACTTTTTCATAGCTGACACCATAACGTGTGCGTACAGCCTGCCATAATGTCATAGCCAGTTCAGTCTGTTTTTCAGGTTCAACAGACATTACCAGCTGTTTGTGCAAAGTCTTGATCATGGTAATCTGTGCCGGCAACAATCCAGAAGCGCCATTCTCTTTAACTAATCCAGGTCGGCCACGCTTTTTAGCTACTCTTGATTTACGCCAATGTGAATGAATGGCTTGAGAACACTCATTCTGATACACCCCAACCAATTCCTTCAAACTGTCTTTTACTTTTTTCGGATTAATGCTTTGCAACCAGTTTGTCAGTTTTTTTAACGGAATAACCAGAATTTTTTTAGTACCGCTTTTGATTGGTATAGATAAAAATCCACAACCATATTTTTGGTAGCAACCTTTTAATTTACGATGCTGGGTAGACCAATCCAGTCCAATCCCCTGCACCACGGATTTCATGCAAACGTAAATAGTATTTTTGACCTTGACAGTGGCCAAACTACTCCCATGAAAAGAAACAAATGTGATATTATTATCCATTCAAAACTCCTTAAATTAGGCTTGGGTTTTGTTTATCTAATACCTCATAGGTGGCAGCCTTTGAGGTATTTTCCTTTTTAAAAATAAATTCTATGTATTTAAATTTAATTTATTCAATTTTAACCTTATACAAATTAATCAATACTTAATAAAATATATTTACTAAAACTATATAATAAGTTGAATAGCTGTTTTAACTCTATGTAAGTTTAAGGTAATATAACCTGAATTGGTTATCAAAATAACCATATATGGCTATATTAAAATTTATAAAAGATAATTACAAGCACTTTATGGTCTTTTAGAGCCATATTTTATCATTCATTATTAATTTTCCACTATTAATCAATTATGCTTATATCATGAAATTTGCTAATCAATTAAAAAATGCCAGACTGGCCGCAGGACTTTCCCAAAAAGAACTGGCTCAAAAAGCCAGTATTACTCCATCTTTGATATCCAGATATGAGCTGGGCAAAGTTATACCCAGGCTAGATACAATGAATAAAATTATGAAAATACTTAATTTTCATAATATTGAATCTTTAGCGCCTTCTAAAGATAATCAAAATAGTTATCTGAATATACCACCTTTATTTCAACAAACTGCAAATTCAGAGAACACTCATATTACTATTTTAAAAACTGATATAACTGCTCATAAATTTCATATGGATAATCTGTTCTATGTCATCATGAGTGGTAATTCAATGCAAAATCTTTTAAATGATGGAGATAAACTCATTGTTGATACTTCGCAAAAAAAATTAATAGATGGAAAAATCTATGCTTTTAATCAAGGTAATTTATTCAGAATCAAAATTCTGCAAAACTTACCTGAACAGCAAATACGTATTAAAAGCTATAATTCCTATGAATATCCAGATGAAATTGTAACATTAAACGATATCGAATTAATCGGCCAAATCATTTACAGAGGAGGCTTCTTATAGACTCTTTAACTACAACCACAATATCAATAATAAATGTTTTCATCAGATATTAAGTCGGATGCCAGAAATGTGCATTCGGCTTAATATATAATTATAAGATTCTAAAATATTAACAAGTAAACTTTTCTAAATTAATATCAAATTGAAAATCTCAGCATTTATATACATAATACTTTAAAATATATACATTTAATCTATTTTATAAATATTCAATTTTAATTTATTAACACATGAATATAAACCAAAATTGAATACATGATGATTAATTAAATAATACTTTAAAAATAAAATATAAGCTGGGCTATAAACCTGCTTTAATTTTACTCATTCAATAACGAAATATAAAATTTATCTTTATACAAAAGGAAGTGAAAAACGCTATCTCAAGACGCAAAAAAGCTCCCTTTCGGGAACTTTAATTATCAGCTGTTGAAGGTTAAGCATACCTATAAAATATAAATGTATTATAATATTTGTAATATAATTGTCAAGAAGAAAACCGAAAATATTTTTCAAAATCTGATTGTGTTTTCATTTCTTGCCAAAAAAGCCACAAACTTTGTTCAATTGACTCATTCCAGTCCTTACTGGAATAACGTCTACGCTGATTACGTTTGATTGTATTTTGATTCTGACGTTTATATAAGGGACTTAATTTACAGTATTTACTGGATAATAAAGCAAAAGCTTCACGATTCTTGTAAAACAGATTTCCCATAGATGCTTTTACCATATCATACACTTCTGGCTGATAAGTAGGATAAAGTGTCTGCTGAACATTTTTTTCAGCTGTATGTGCCTGATATTTCCACTCTATACTTCGGCAATGCCCTTTTTTGATTGTATCTCTCATGCAATATTCATAAGCACGCAATACATTTTCCGCCAGATCTACTTCAAATTTATAGTCTTTCATAGATATACCTTAATTTAATAAATATGCTAATTAATTTAATTTTATAATAAATATTTTAATTTATTATATATTTTTAATTAGGCATTAATATTTAGAATATATACTCAGATTAAATATTGGTTAAAATTTTTTGCAAAATCATTTGATTCCTTTTTTATATTATAAATATTCCTTATAAATTAGATTATGCATTTGTATTATCATATAATTTAATAAATAAATCTTTGCTTATGCCTTACATAAAATTGATTATCATTAATAAAAACCGTATCTATCTATCAAAATTGTCATAATAATAAGTCAATAACTAATAAAATGCAAATCATTGCCTAATTATGCAACCACTAAATAAGATTAGGTAAAAACTAAGGGTTAATTATGTATACTGGTAAAAAATTAGGTGAGGCTATTAAATCGGCGATTGAACTCAAAGGTGTCCGCAAAGCGGATGTAGCTCGTGCATTTGGAATCAAGCCACCTTCAGTAACTAGTTGGATCCAGACTGGTCGTGTAGATAAAACACATATTGACAAGCTGGTTTCATATTTTGCCGATGTTGTTCAACCTGAGCATTTTGGTATTGGTTCATTTGAAACTAACGAAATTTTGTTTAATGGTTATAAAGTGCCCTTACTATCTTGGATAGATGCTACCAAACAGCTGGACAAAAATGCTTTAACAGAAAGCAACATTATCTGGGTACCAACACTACGCAAACCAGGCAACAATGCGTTTGCACTTGAAGTTAAAGGTGACAGCATGGAACCTGAATTTACCGCAGGGGACAGAATTATTGTTGATCCCGAGCAATCTGTAAAAGATGGCTGTTTTGTAATTGTCCGTGAAAACGACAATGAAGCCATGTTTAAACAGTATGTCAGTGAGGGTAGCTATCATTATTTAAAACCACTCAATAACCGCTACCCGATTATTAAAATGTCTGATAACTTTTATATATGTGGTGTCGTCATAGAAAAATTTAAAATATATGTCTAGGAATTTGACTAATTTAACTGGTTTATTGCTAGTTTTTGGATACTTATAGTATTAGTTGAATAAACATAAAATTTATTTATTACTAGCATAGCTATTTTAGAATTGGGGGGATTATCCCCTACCATTTTCCAAAAATCAAGATTTGTTAAAATGAATTCTATTCATATAAATTAATATTTTCTATAAAAATTTATGATGATACAGTATAATGCATAAAATAATTCCTTTTAAGTATATATTAATAAATCTTTATTTTATAAATTTTTTTAAAACAAAATATTATCTTTTTAATAAAATAAATGAATCCATTATCATTTAAAAAATTAAATTATTTACAGCAAATTTGTACAACGTATTTTTTATTATAAATTAATAATATTTTATGCATTTATTATAAAATATTTTTTGTGGCTTTAATTAAAATATGGCTGCTATACTCTATTTTAATCAAATCTATTTTTATTATGCTCTCTATGCTTATAGCTGATGGTTTTAACCTGAAATGGTTATCTCAATTGGTTCCCAATCATCACTATTTTTACAAGATACCCATCTAAGAGAAGTGTCGCCGATGTTGTATTCATCCTCTTCAGTTGTTGAAATAACTACTCCATGGCTGTCGGAAAAAAACAAAACAATGAATCCATATTCCGGATCTCTGCGAGCTACCGGATATGAAATTCTTTTGCTTGAAGATTTGATAATTTCCAACATAATTAACTCCTGTAAATATGATTAAATGGTAATAGTAAAAAAATTTGCTACTACCAAGTTTTAAAAACTAAAACATACTTTTATGTGACAAATATCCTGTAGTTTTTAAACTTATTTTGATTCTGGTTTAACTAAATCTTATTTAAAAAAATCAATACATTGAGAAAAGTATACAAAAGTAATTCAGTCTTAGTTAATGAACAGCTATAATTAGTTCCGTCATCAATCACATCCTTTTTGCGGTTTTGTTTACTGTCAAAGTCGTTGGTTTCTTAACCTTTTCCATGTGTATATATTACAATTGTAATTAAATATTTGCAATTATATTTGTGATTATTTAAGCAAATAAATTATAAATATTTGATTATTAAAAGTATTAAATATCACTTTTGTGATTAAATGACGTAAAAAAACCGCTATTCGTGATAGCGGTTTTAATTTAGAACTTTATCCTCCTCGCCAGACCATCTTACCAAGCACTCTGAATTGAGCGTATGTTTCCTGTGTAACCTGCATAGTTTCATAGTCACGATGATAGCTAATAATATCAATACCATTTTCTGAGTTGCGTAACTCTTTTATATACAATCTGTTTTTATAGATTATTGCATATACGCTGCCATCCACTATTTCCAGATCATTTATGTCTAACAATATTGTATCCATGTCATAGAGAAGTGGTTCCATCGATTCTCCACGCACATACATTGCTTTAAGAGATGACTCATCAAGTCCCTTGCTTTGTAACCAGCTTTCTCTGAAAAGCAATTTATCATCAGTATCACGAACTATCCAAGTTGCATTACCCATACCTGCAGATAAACTCATATCAAAATATGGAATCTTCACATATGCCCCTATGTTGCTACTAATATTTTTGTCAGAATAACTACCAATTTCAGAAGATAACGGAACAACGCTTAAATCCTTTACACCGTTTAATAAGTAATTCGGTGTAGTGTCAAGAGCTTCTGCAAGCTCTATGATTCTTTTTGTACTTTTATTTCTGCCTGTTTCTATTTGTGCGATTGTACTTTGTGGAACGCCCGCCATTTGTGCTAATTTGGCTTGTGAAAGATTTTTACTTTCACGAAGTTTAGTCAGACGTTCGCCGAATGTGGTCATGAATCACTTTCTGAATAAAAGTCAAAATTTATCACATATGTGATATTGCTTCAATAACTTAATTTTATTATCAATTTAATATAAATTTATATAAATATTTGTTTACAGTTCATCACAATTGAGCGCATGATTTATAGTATTATTTTGATATTAAATTCTGTACTGGCATCAGATTTGTTATCAGATATTAGTTTAATTATTTTTTAAATCACATTCTTTATTGAAATCAATAACAACTATGGTATATATGACTATTAATATTCAGAGCGATACTTTAACCAGCTGAGTATTAAGAGTTAATCATTGATTATTTCCAATATATTTAATGTAACTATCATGCAATGAATTATAAATAAGGCAGTACTGAATACCAGTACTGCCTTTTGTTTTTTAGAAACTATTTAATAACGTCTGCTTCTGACCAGCTGTGCTTTACGCTTCAGATAGACTAAAGTACCAAATCCGCTCCAGATATGCACCAAACGGGTAAATGGAAAGATTACAAATACACTCATACCCATAAAGAGGTGTAATTTAAAAATCGGGCTGACATGCGCAATAATATCCGCTGCACCGCCTCTGAATGTCACAATATGCTGAGCCCACTGCATCAGGCTAATCATTTCTGCTCCGTCCAGATGATGAGCAGAAACATGGATAGTACCCAGCCCCAGACAAAGCGTAATCAGCAACCAGATTAATACCAGTTTGTCGCGCCAGCTACTGTTAGCCAGCAAACGTGCACAGCTGAAACGCCGGTAAATAAGCATCAGTAATCCGATTAAAGCAAGGGTACCCATTATTCCGCCGGCAATCATTGCTGTCAGTTGCTTGGCTTCATGAGTGACACCAAGGGTATCCCAAACTACTACAGGCGTAAGCAAACCGACCAGATGTCCGAAAAACAGTCCGAGTACACCAATATGGAACAGAATATTGCCAACTCGCAGCAGACGCGGATAAAGCAGCTGGCTTGATTCAGACTTCCATGAATACTGATTTGTATCAAAACGAATCAAACTGCCCAGAAAAAAAATACTGGCGGCAATATAAGGAAAAATGCCGAAAATAAATTGATTAAGGTAATACATGCTGTCTCCCGGCTAATTGAATTTTTTATTGCGGAAAAATTGCACTTCCTGCACAGACGGCTGATTTAATAACGGTTCGAGCCCTTCTGCTGTTGGTCCGAATTTTTCCAGAGCTTCGTCCATATTGCGTACTGGTGCAGCCTGTAATGGCTGCGGTTTAACCGGAGATAAAGCGACAACTGCATCCATAACCGGTGCATACACTGATTTACTCTGATGCAGGTTGTCAGCTATATAGCCAATCACATGTACTGCATCAGCAAGTAAATTTTTGGCTTCATCTTCGGCAACATGAGACAAAAATTCTAAAAATAAAGGCAGATAATCCGGCAATTCATTATCAGCCGGTTCAAAGCCGTGTTTCTGATACTCTGCCAGTAAGTCAACCATCGCCTGACCACGGATGCGATCTTCTCCATGCAGATGTTCAAACATGTGTAAAGCATGTTTGCGACTGCGATCAAAAGTAGCTACATATACTTCTTGAAGATCGATTTCATCATGCGTGCGTAAATGTTCAAAAAATGGCTGTAATACCGAAATCTGATTAGCAGATAACTGATCGGCCAGAATTGAATGCAATTCATCCGTATGGTCTAACCATTCCTGCCTTGGATAGCTTAGTAAAATGGATAAAATTTTATACATTTGTCTGTCCTATGAGGCCGACTGACGATTATTTCTCTTACGCAGTCCATGAAAAATAATCGGTGAAGCTTTACGTGTACCAAACAGGCTTTCTTTGCTGTGGCCGTTATGACAGCCATCTCCAAATGAAAATCCGCAACTGGCTTTTTCCTCAAAAGTATTGCTGACCAGTTCTTTATGTGCACTTGGAATAACAAATCTGTCTTCATAATTGGCAATTGCCATTACTTGATACATTTCTTCAATTTGCGCAGCACTCAAACGATGGCCGGACAATTCCTGTAATGCCTGCTCTTCAGAATAAATATTTTTGCTGCGCATGTATTTACGCATATCAATCATGGTTTGCAGAGCATTAATAATTGGTTCGGTTTTACCGGCAGTCAGCAGATTGGCCAGATACTCAATCGGAATTCGCATATCTTTTATTTCCGGAATCAGGCCATTCTGACCAATAACACCGGATTCAACCGCAGACTGAATTGGTGATAACGGCGGAATATACCAAACCATCGGTAAAGTACGATATTCTGGATGCAACGGAAATGCCACTTTCCATTCAACCGCCATTTTATAAACCGGTGAATTCTGAGCAGCCTGTATCCAGTCTGCCGGAATTCCCTGAGCCAGTGCTTCTTTGGCAATTTCAGGATCATTCGGGTCGAGAAAAATATCCAGTTGCTGTTCGTATAAATCCTGAGGATTTTCTGTCGCAGCACTCTCACTGATCCGGTCTGCATCATAGAGGAGTACACCGAGATAACGTATTCTGCCAACACAGGTTTCCGAACAAATTGTCGGTTGACCGCCTTCAATGCGCGGATAACAGAAAATACATTTTTCCGCTTTGCCTGCTACCCAGTTGTAGTAAATCTTTTTATAAGGGCAGCCAGAGACACACATACGCCAGCCACGGCATTTATCCTGATCAATCAGGACAATCCCATCTTCTTCACGCTTGTATATTGAACCAGACGGGCAACTGGCCACACAGGCTGGATTCAGGCAATGCTCACACAGACGCGGCAAATACATCATAAATGTGTTTTCAAAAGCAGCGTAGATATCTTTCTGAATGCCATCAAAAAGTTTATCTTTAGAACGCTTGGCAAATTCACCGCCTAAATCATCTTCCCAGTTCGGTCCCCAATGAATCTTATCCATTTTCTGCCCGGTTAATACCGAAACAGGGCGTGCTGTAGGCGGTGTTTGCATCAGCGGGGCATTTTGCAGATGCTCATAATCATAGGTAAACGGTTCATAATACTGGTCAATAGCTGGCATATTAGGGTTGGCAAAGATATTGGCCAGTACTTTGAGACGATTACCTTGCTTTAGTTTCAGCTTGCCTGAATTTTCACGTACCCAGCCACCTTTATACTGTTCCTGATCCTCCCAGTTTTTCGGATAACCGATACCGGGTTTCGTTTCTACATTATTAAACCAGGCATATTCAACCCCGTCACGACTTGTCCATACATTTTTACAGGTAACAGAACAGGTATGACAGCCAATACACTTGTCCAGATTTAACACCATTCCGATTTGTGCACGAATTTTCATGATTGTGTCCTTTTTATTCTGTCACCGGTGTTTTGGCCGGTTGATCCAGCCATTCCACTCTGTTCATTTTGCGTACTACGACAAGCTCATCACGGTTGGTACCTACCGTACCGTAATAATTAAAGCCCCATGATAATTGAGCATAACCACCAATCATATGCGTTGGCTTCATAACCACTTTAGTGACTGAGTTATGAATACCTCCGCGTTTGCCGGACAGCTCTGAACCGGGCACATTGACAATTTTTTCCTGTGCGTGATACATCAGAATCATGGTTTCTGGTACTCGCTGACTAACCACTACGCGTGCGGTCAGCGTACCATTCACATTGAATACTTCCACCCAGTCGTTATCTTCGAGACCGGCACGTTTAGCATCAATTTCAGAAACCCACACATGCGGACCACCGCGTGATAAGGTCAGCATTCGCAAATTATCTGAATAAGTACTGTGAATACCCCATTTCTGATGTGGTGTGATGAAATTCAGTACGATTTCAGGGTTGCCATTGCTTTGATGGCCTTTCACATTCAGTGTGGTTTTCAGGTCTACAGCCGGACGATAGGAAACCAGTCCCTCACCAAACAGCCGCATCCATTGATGATCCTGATAAAACTGCTGCCGGCCGGTTAAGGTGCGCCATGGAATCAGTTCGTGCACATTGGTATAACCAGCGTTATAGCTGACTTTTTCACTTTCCAGACCAGACCAAGTGGGTGATGAAATAATCTTGCGCGGTTGTGCCTGCACATCGCGGAAACGAATAGCATCATCTTCACGGGCAATGGCCAGATGAGTATGGTCGATACCTGTATTTTTTGATAAAGCTTCCCATGCCTTAACTGCCACATGACCATTGGTCTCCGGAGCCAGTGTCAGAATCATTTCCGCAGCATCAATAGCTGTGTGCAGTTTCGGCTGGCCTGTAGCCACACCTTCGGATTGGGTGTTGTTAAGTTTGCGCAGTAAATCTACTTCTGCACCAGTCTGCCAGCTAATACCTTTACCACCATTACCGATTTTTTCCAGCAACGGTCCTACAGATGTGAACTTGTCATAAATAGCACCATAATCACGTTCAACCACGGTCATTTTCGGCATGGTTTTGCCCGGTACCGGTTCACATTCACCCAGTTTCCAGTCTTTCGGGTCAAACGGCTGTGCCAGCTCTTCTGGACTGTCGTGCATCAATGGTGTTAATACCAGATCCTTACGCACTCCCAGATAATCTTTGGCAGTTTCGGAAAACGCTTTCGCCAGACCACGATAAATATCCCAGTCAGTTTTACTTTCCCAAAGCGGTTTTACTGCCTCGCTAAGCGGATGGATAAACGGATGCATATCCGAAGTGTTCAGATCATCTTTTTCATACCAGGTGGCTGTAGGCAGCACAATATCTGCATACAGACAGGTAGTGGACATACGAAAATCCAGTACGGTAAGTAAATCCAGCTTACCCTCTGCTGCCGGACGGACTTGTACATCAATCGGCTTAATAGCATCAGTCTCATCACTCATTAGTGCATTTTGTGTGCCAAGCAGATACTTGAGGAAATACTCATGCCCCTTACCGGATGAACCAAGAATATTGGAACGCCAGACAAACAGATTACGCGGGAAATTCTGCGGATTATCCGGATCAGTACAAGCCATATCCAGTGCGCCCGATTTCATCTGCTCAACAGCAAATGCAATCGGATCTTTACCTTGTGCTTCTGCATCACGGGTCACATCAAGCGGATTACGTCCCAGCTGCGGAGCAGAAGGCAGCCAGCCCATTCGTTCAGCTTTAACGTTGAAATCCAGCTGACTCATTTCAGCCATCTGACCGGCATGAGTTGGCGCAATAACTTCCGACATCTTCAGTTTTTCATGCCGCCACTGGCTGGTGTGTGCATAGAAGAAAGAAGTACCATTCATCTGGCGTGAAGGCCGGTTCCAGTCAGCAGCAAAAGCCAGAGGTGCCCAGCCGGTTTGCGGGCGTAATTTTTCCTGACCGACATAATGGCACCAGCCACCGCCGCTCTGACCGATACAGCCACACATCATCAGCATATTGATAATGCCACGATACGCCATGTCCATGTGATACCAGTGATTCAGACCGGCACCCACAATTACCATACTGCGACCATGTGTTTCATGTGCGTTTTGGGCAAATTCGCGTGCTACCTGAATCACCAGCTCCGGCTTCACGCCAGTATGTTTCTGCTGCCACAATGGTGTATAAGGCACATCAGCCAGATAATCATCGGTAACGCCATCACCACCAAAACCACGGTCAATACCATAATTGGCACACATCAAATCAAATACTGTGGTTACCAGTATTTTTTCACCATCTGCATTAATTATCTGCTTAATCGGAATATTTTTAACAATTACTTCTGCTGCATCATCCCCGCCGAAATAATCAAAAGACACACCCATGATGGCATCATGATTATCTTTGAGTGATATCAGCGCTTTGATTTCTGTACTGTCAGATTTTTGTGCCAGCAGATTCCATTTACCCTGCTCACCCCAGCGAAAACCTATCGATCCTTTCGGAGCAACAATATCACCGGTATTTTCGTCGATAACCAGTGTTTTCCATTCAGGATGATTGCTTTCATCCAGCCCGCCTGCTATCTGGCTTGCACGCAGGAAGTAGCCCGGCAGCAGTTTGCCGTTTTCCTGATTAATCACCACCAGATTAGGCATATCTGTCAGACGACGACAATAATCAATAAAATATTCTGACGGATTCTGCAGATGAAATTCTTTCAGAATCACATGTCCCATTGCCATTGCCAGTGCAGCATCTGTCCCCTGTTTTGGTGCCATCCAGATATCACTGAATTTCACCATTTCACCATAATCAGATGAAACTGCTACTGTTTTTGTACCTTTATAACGCACTTCAGTATAGAAATGCGCATCCGGAGTACGTGTCATGGGTACATTAGAGCCCCATACCATCAGATAGTTGGCGTTATACCAGTCGGCAGATTCTGCAACATCGGTTTGTTCACCCCATGTTTGCGGGCTGGAAGGTGGTAAATCGCAATACCAGTCGTAAAATGACAGCGGTACACCGCCAATCAGACTCAGATAACGCGAACCGGCAGCATAGCTCACCATCGACATTGCCGGAATCGGAGAAAAGCCAATTACACGATCCGGGCCAAATTCTTTAATTGTGAATGCATTGGCAGCAGCAATAATTTCATAAGCTTCTTTCCAGTCCAGACGAACAAAACCGCCCTGACCACGCTCAGATTTATATTTTTTCGCCAATTCCGGATTCTGAGTAATACTCTGCCAAGCCTCAATTGCATTCAGAGTCTGGCGTTTTTCACGCCACATACGCAGCAGAGAAGAGCGAATCATTGGGTATTTCACCCGCTGAGCAGAGTAAACATACCAACTATATGATGCACCGCGCGGACAGCCCCGCGGTTCATGATTGGGTAAATCGGCACGAGTACGCGGGTAATCTGTCTGTTGCATTTCCCATGTAATCAAACCGTTTTTAACAAAAACGCGCCAACTACAAGAACCGGTACAATTTACCCCGTGAGTTGAACGTACAATTTTGTCATGCTGCCAGCGCTGGCGGTAAGCATCTTCCCATTCTCTGCTCTCAGCCACAACTGCCCCATGTCCGGCAGAAAATGTTTCTTTGGTTTTACGTAAAAAATTCAGTCTGTCTAAAAAATGGCTCATGAATTTGTGCTCCATAGAGGCAAAAGCCTCAAACAGTTTCTTATTGATTTATATTTTTTCTGCACCATTATCTATGACAATGGTGCGATCACTTCAAACTAACAACTCGTAACTGATTGTTTGCGAACATAAAACCAGTAATTAACTATCAGACAGCTTACATAGAAAACAATAAAGCCCCATAAAGCCACTGATGCGCTGCCTGTCGCCTCAATCGAAGAACCAAAACTTTTCGGAATCAGAAAACCACCATAAGCACCGATTGCGCCCATAAAGCCTAATACCGTAGCTGATTCCTTAGTGGCATGAGCTTCTGAGGTCTTAACATCGCCCTGATGCAGATGACGATGAAACTGAGAGAAAATCCGCGGCACCTGCGCATAAGTTGAACCGTTACCAATACCACTAAAGGCAAACAGCAACATAAAACTACAGAAAAAACCAACAAAACTGCCTTCATTGCCGCCAATAGGCTGAGATACCATAACGCCAATAACCCCGACAATCATCATGGCATAGCTGATTTCAGTAAGTTTTGCCGCAGACATCTTGTCAGACAACCAGCCACCTACCACACGCAGTACTGCACCTACAAACGGACCTAAAAAGGCAAATTTAACTGCATCCAGATGCGGGAAAGAATGGCTGATTAATAACGGGAAAGCAGCCGAAAAACCGATAAACGAACCAAATGTGCCCACATAAAGCCAGCATAAAATCCAGTTGTGCAACCGCTTGAAAATGACAAACTGTTCCTTTAGTGAGGAATGCATGCTGCCAATATCATTCATCCCAAACCATGCAGCCAGCGTACTGAGCACAATAAACGGTACCCAGATAAAACCAGCATTCTGCAACCAAACCTGTGCAGAACCCTGTGGCGTAGAAATTGTCTGAGACTCACCGCCCATTGCACCAAACAGGCAGCTAGTAATCGCCAGTGGCACAGCAATCTGTACTGCGGATACGCCCAGATTGCCCAAACCGGCATTAATCCCCATCGCCTGACCTTTTTCCGATTTCGGGAAAAACAGACTGATATTGGACATAGATGAACTGAAATTTGCTCCGCCAAAACCACATAAAAGTGCCAGAATGAACATCGTTGTATAAGAAGTATTCGGATTCTGTACAGCAAAGCCCAAGCCCAGTGCAGGAATCAGCAAACTGGCTGTAGAAATTGTCGTCCATTTGCGGCCACCGAAAATCGGAATCACAAATGAATAAAAAATTCGTAAAGTTGCACCTGATAATGCCGGCAAGGCCGCCAGCCAGAACAGTTCATTGCTGCTGAACTTAAATCCCACCAGTGGCAGTTTTACTACCGTCACACTCCATACCTGCCAGATAGCAAACGCCAGTAACAATGCAGGAACGGAAATCCATAAATTTCTGCGTGCTATTGCACGACCACCAGACTGCCAGAATTGTTGGTCTTCCGGCCGCCAATCTTTTAAAACTTTACCCATATCAAACTCACTTTATTGGTGCTTAGGGTTTTTCAGAGAAAAATGCATCCAGATTAAACTGATACATACCGTGCCAAACATCAGCATGAAAGAGGTAGAACGTACACCTGTCCAGTCTACTAACCGACCAAACATAATCGGCAACAGAAAACCGCCTAGTCCCCCGGCCAGACCCACTACACCAGATACAGTACCCATATCATCCGGAAATTCATCAGAAATAAACTTGAATACCGAAGCTTTACCGATTGCCATAGCCACACCGACCACAAACAGCAGCACAGTAAATATCGTTGCATTTAAACCAATATGCATATCCAGATGACCGTTCACTGTACGAATAGACATTTGTGTTTGCGGATAAGACAACAGAAAGAATGCAATTGCGCAAATCCACATTACAGCCCAAGTAACTTTATAAGCACCGTATTTATCAGACAGCCAGCCACCGAATGCACGCAGTACACCTCCCGGCAGAGAGAAGCATGCAGCCAGCAACCCTGCCTGCGCTAAGCCGAAGTTATATTCGTTAACATAGTAATTCACCATCCACAGCGAAATACCCACATAGCCACCAAACACTACCGAATACAGCTGACTGTATTTCAGCACTTGCGGATTTTTCATTAATAACAACTGAGCTTTCAGACTTGGCTGTTTCGCAGAGACTGCTTTAGGCTCCGGATAACTGAAAAACCAGAACAGCACTGTAATAACCAGCAAAATTACGGCATATACGCGGGGTACAGCCTGCCAGCCATATGCTGCAATCAATGCAGGTGCCAGAAACTTATTTACGGCAGAACCGGCATTACCGGCTCCAAAAATACCCATTGCCAAACCTTGACGTTCCTTACGAAACCATTTGGCCACATAAGGAGTGCCAACAGAAAATGAGCCGCCTACCAATCCCAGCCACAGCGCAATCCAGAGAAACTGACTGTATGTGTGTGCATATTCAAGCAGCCAGACTGCCGGAACACATAACAGCATCAGCAGAAAAAATACAATACGACCGCCAAAACGGTCAGTCCAGATACCTAAAGGCACCCGGATAAGTGATCCGGACAGTACAGGCATCGCTACCAGCAAACCAAATTCAGCTTCACTAAGTTGTAATTGTTTTTTAATAGGTATTCCCAAAACAGCAAATATCATCCAGATCATAAAACAGACAATAAATGCAATCGTGCTGGAAGTAAGCACTGTTACCGATTTTCTAACACCAGAATCCATTCTGTACCCCCATTAATAATTCTCTTTAGTGTACGTAATCACCTTTTCATATCCAATTAGTCATCAGAAGCAAAATCATTAACCAGAAAGCACAACGCCAAATAAGCAAAAAGGCCTATTGACAAACTCAATAGGCCTTTATCAAATTCTGATATTCAGTAGTTATTACCCGATACTCAACTCACTTGTTTATTTATCCAGACCATGCTCAATGGCATAAACAGCAGCCTGTACCCTGCTGGCTACATTTAATTTGCGTAAAATATTCTGAACATGCACTTTTATAGTGCTTTCAGTTACATCCAGATTACGCGCAATCACCTTATTACTATTCCCACCTGCCAGCCAGCGCAAAATTTCCCGTTCGCGCGGTGTCAGTGGTTCAGTAATTTTCTCGTCAGCCTGTTCCTGCCTGCGCAACCTTGTTACCAGCTTACTTGTCATTTCAGGCGATAACACACTATCACCGCTAATCGCTTTTTCAATACTATCCAGCAAAAATTCTGTATCAATATTTTTTAACAGATATCCGCGGGCACCCAGCCGCATACATTCGAGTAAATCACTACCGTCTTCAGAGACTGTCAGCATCAGCACTACCTGCTGCGGATTATGATTTATCATCTGCGGTAGTGCTTCAAGTCCTCTCATTACCGGCATATCCAGATCCAGAAGTACAGCATCCGGCTGGAGCTGTTGCTGCATTTTTACCCCTTCAAGCCCGTCTGTGGCCTCACCCACCACCTCAAAACGCTCACAACTATCAATCAGTGCACGCAAACCACGCCTAAACAAAGTGTGATCATCAACAATCAGAATCCGGTACTTGTTTTCATTAAGCATTATTAAATTCCCAAAATTATTCCTGCGCATGAATATACTGACGCGGCACCATCAACTCTACACATACCCCGTTATTTTCACGTGCAAATATTTTTAATTCTCCATTAATCTTGCCGGCTCGTTCTTTCATGATATGCACACCCACATGCCCGTGCAGCCCCTTCTGAATCAGCGTATCCTCGGCAAAACCTATTCCGTTATCTTCAATACAGAGATTCAGGCGATCAGCCAGATATACCAGCCTCACCCGCACAGCATCGGCGTGCGCATGTTTACGTACATTTGATAATGCTTCCTGCACAATGAACACCACCTGCAATTGTACATCCGACTCTACCTCATACACATCGCCTTCTACTGACCAGTCCGCAACAATATCTGTTTGTTGTTCAAATCTTTTCATCACTTCCTGCAAGGAACTGATTAGCCCTTCTGAAACCAGACGTACCCGGAAATTTGACAATAATTCGCGTACATCATCATAGCATTGCTGAATACCCTCATGAATAAAATCCAGAGTCTGTTTAGCCTGCTCTTGTTTATGCTCTGCAAGAGATTTTTCCAGTACCTGTATCTGCATATTCATAAATGAAAGCGACTGCGCGATACTGTCATGCAATCCTTGCGCCATCAGGTTACGCTCTTCCAGTATCGCCATCTGCTTATCCAGTTCATTCAGGCGCATACTTTCAATCGCTATCCCGAACTGACTGCAAACAGTTGAAATCAGACGTTGATTTTCTTCACTCAGTGCAAATGGCTTCAGTGCAAACAAGTGCAGCATACCAATTTCATCATCTACTGATTTCACTGCAAATGTCAGACAAAACGGCAGAACCTGCTGCATCTGACAGCAGTGATTATTTTCCTCATGAATAACCAGCGATTGATTATTGTAATTAACCACAGACTGATGCAACCGCACACAGCGCCCGCCATCACAGCGATAATCACGGAACATATCTACCTGCTCCTCTGTCAGCCCGTCCGAACCGGCTACTTCTAGCATCTGTGAATGGCGATTTTTTAACTGCACCACACAGGCATCCGCACCACTGAATGCCTTCATTTTATGCATAAATATTTGTACCAGCACCGTCAGATCATGCTGCTCCTGAAACAATGAGGTCATAGCATATAATACCGCCAGCTCACGATTACGCTTAACCACTGCCTGCGTTTGCTCAGCCACCCGGTTTTCCAGCGTGTCATATACCTCATACAACTTGGCGGCCATCAAATTAAAACCCTGTGCTACCTGCCCGAACTCATTGGCCGTACCCACTTTCAGGCGTGTATCAAAATAACCCTTACCAATCTGACTGATCCCCTGATTCAGACGTAACAGCGGCGAAATAACCAGATGATGCAGTAACAGCAATGATACAATCGCAGATAGAACAGCCATCATTAATACTAGCACCTGTAACCAGCGCAACAGTTTGATATTGTGGGTATTATCTTGCTCAATAAGCAAAACCAGCCGGTCAATTACCGCAGTGAATTCTCTGGCCTGAGCAAGGAAAGCTTCTCCGCTTAGTCTGCCCTGTAAATAAGCTTCACGGTCAGCAAGAAAATCCTGCAACTGCTCCTCAATTTCCTGAACTTGAGTTAATAACTGTTTATGGCGCTGACCGTTCATAACACCGGTATCATGCAATTCGTATAAATGACCAAGTATTTCCTTAAATTGACGCTTTTCATCCGCAAACTGCTGCTCTGCACCCGGTGTTTTCGTGACCAATACCATATAAAACACCCGCTTGCGCAGACTGCCGGCTTCATTGATTGCCATTCCCAGCTCTTCCAGCCGCCATGAGGTATTCAACGACAACCCTACCAGACTGGTAGCCAGAAACAGCCACACAGCAATCAGCACAACCAGGACTTTTGATAACTTCTGTCCGCGTAAAAACGACCGATCAAACTTTTGCCACAGATTTTTCATAACACCCCAATCAGAAAACTGGCAGCACTATAACGCAAAAGTCGAAATAAAGATTTGATATTCATTTAAAATTTGATATCTTTACCAATAAAAAATATAATATATTTACTATTTTTTAATAAATTTAATAATTTAAATAATAAAATAACTTATTTTAATCTATTTTAGATTTTTATTAACTATAAAAAGGGGTGGATTGCTATGACTTGGACTTTTGCACAAAAATCTGGTGTCTTGACACATAATGGTAAGTTTATTAAAACTGGGTATGCAGGTTTTGGCGAAGGGAAATTTAACCCTTCAATGCAATGTGTGCGCAATGTTGGTCCTCTGCCCAGAGGTAAATATATTATGAAAGCGCTTATCTTGAAACATCAAACCTGTGGTGAATATGTAATCAGGTTAGAACCTGATCCAGGTAATAATATGTGTGGTAGATCCGGTTTTTTAATTCATGGTGATAGTAAAACGCATCCCGGTTCTGCTTCTCAAGGTTGTATAATTTTACCTATAAAGTATCGAAAAGATATGTGGAACAGCGGTGATAAAATTCTAGAAGTAATAGCATAATAGATAAAATCTAAGGATGAAGAAAAGTGAAAAAACTTTTACTAGTAATACTATTAGCAGTCTTGCCTATATTAAGTTTTGCTAAAGGGCCTGATTGCGATTCCTGGCCAATGAATATGAGTGAAGGCTGGTTACAAAATGCTGGTATAGTTGATATCATAAATTTAGATGAATCTAAAACTAAGATAACATTATTAGCATCCGAGAAAAAAGCAAAAGGTTTATATACCCAGATTTATCACTTTACTTTTTATGATAAAATAGGAAATAGTTATGAAATCATTACTAATAATGATGCTTCTTATCAAGAATGTTCAATGACTGGTGTTGATATCTATCTAATATCAAAAAGTGTTTCAAACAAGTAAATAAATGAGATATTATAATCAGTTACATATTTTTTAAGGAAAATTATGTATCTATAAATAGATATATGATTTTCATCATAAATTTTAAAATAAATTAGATGCTTTTAAAATAAAACTTAAATCATATCATTTATTCAGCTCTGGAATAATGAAATTTTGATTACAGTAATTTATATAGTCGTTGTATCAAATAAATATATAAATATATAAATAAGATGTAATATTTATTACATTCTGCCATCTTAAAGATTATCTTGAAACATCTACATTGTGGTACATATGTAATCAGGTTAGAACCTAATTCTGGTAATAATATGTGTAGTAGATCCGGTTTTTACATCCATGGTGATAGTAAATCGCATCTCGGTTTTGCTTTTCATGGTTGTATAATTGTAAATATAAAGTATCAAAAAGATATGTGGAACAGCGGAGATAAAGTTCTAGAAGTAATAGCATAATAGATAAAATCTAAGGATGAAGGAAAGTGAAAAAATTTTTACTAGTAACACTATTAGCAGTCTTGCCTATATTAAGCTTTGCTAAAGGACCTGATTGCCATTCCTGGGCAATGAATATGAGTGAAGTCTGGTTACAAAATGCTGGTATAGTTGCTATCGAAAATATAAATGAACCTAAAACTAAGATAACATTATTAGCATCGGAGAAAAAAGCAAAAGGCTTATATACCCAGATTTATCACTTTATTTTTTATGATGCAATTGGAAATAGTTATGAAATCATTACTAATAATGATGCTTCTTATGGAGAATGTTCAGAGACTGGTGTTGATGTCTATTTAATATCAAGAAGTGTTTCAAATAAATAAATGAATGAAATATTATCATTAGTTACATATCTTTTAAGGAAAATCATATATTTAAAATAGATATATGATTTTCATCATAAATTTTTAAAATAAATTAGATGTTTTTTTAAAATAAAACTTAAATCATATCATTTATTCAGCTCTGGAATAGTGAAATTTTGATTACAGTAATTTATATAGTCTTTGTATCAAATAAATATATAAGTAAGATGTAATATTTATTACATTTTGCAATCTTAGAGATTATCTTGAAACATCCATATTGTTGTGCATATTCAATCAGGTTAGAACCTGATCCAGGTAATAATATATGTGGTAGATCCAATTTTTTAATTCATGGTGATAGTAAAACGCATCCCGGTTCTGCTTCTCAAGGTTGTATAATTCTAGATAAAAAGTGTCGAAAAGATATGTGGAACAGCGGTGAAAAAATTCTTGAAGTAATAGCATAATAGATAAAATCTAAGGATAAAAAAGTGAAAAAATTTTTACTAGTAACACTATTAGCAGTCTTACCTATATTAAGCTTTGCTAAAGGGCCTGATTGCTATTCCTGGCCAATGAATATAAGTGAAGGCTGGTTAAAAAAAATTGGTATAGTTGATAACATAAATTTAGATGAATCTAAAACTAAGATAACATTATTAGCATCTGAGAAAAAAGCAAAAGGCTTATATACCCAGATTTATCACTTTATTTTTTATGATACAACAGGAAATACTTATGAAACCATTACTAAAAATGATGCTTCTTATGGAGAATGTTCAGAGACTGCTGCTGATGTCTATTTAATATCAAGAAGTGTTTCAAACAAATAAATAAATGAGATGTTATCATTAGTTACATTATTTTTTAATTAAAATCATATAGTTAAAAATAAATTAAATATTTTTTAAACTAAAACTTAAATGAAAATATAAGAAAAATGTAATATTTATTACATCCTGCTAATCTTGTTGTTATCTTCTTATAATTCAAAATGAAAATTTATAGTTGACATTTTTTACAATGGCAATAAATTTTTCAATTAGTGGTTTATTTTTATCATCATAATATATAACCCTCTGACTAAATAAAGACAAAACTAAACTTTTAGTTTTGTCTTTATTATTTTCCAGAGGGAATGTCTGCAAAATACTAGAATAATCTTTGCTCAAAACGGTTTGGCTTACCCGGCAACAGCATCAGTATGATAAACCAAATTTGCCCGATGATCGGTATAAGAGTAATCAGAATCCACCATGCAGAACGGTTTGTATCATGCAGCCGTCTGAACTGAAGTGACAAAGTCGCTATCCATACAACAAAGCAGACTACCAGAAAGACAAAATCAATCGTCCAGTCGCCCCATGTATAGATATCATTAATCGGATGTCCGAGCATTTTTTCAACTGCATACGTCAAAATTATTCCAAGAACATAGTTAATCACAATCGGCCACCAATAATCAGCACGATTAGAAGTCCCTGAAAAATTCAGAATGTTATGCCAGAACCGTTTGTAAGATTCAATCATAAATTCATCTCCAGATAATTAATATATTTACATTTATATAAATTTTAAAATTAGGATTTATATTTCAAACATTGCCAAGTTATCTTAAGACTTATCTATAAACGATTCAAACAATTTAACTTTAAAAATAATTACTTACAATATTTATTTATTGATAAAAATTGATATAGTTTTTTTTTATAATTTATCAATTATGAGAATTTATGTACTTTAATTAATATATTTGTATATTTATTTGCGTTTTTATACATAACAATTAGAATTAATTAATTGTTTGACATTATTTAAGCATAGACTGCGTTTCAGCGTAGCAGACAATTCTCAATAAATATGACATTTCATTGAAAAAAGGCTGTAAAATGTATAAATTAAACAACATTATTACAATCAATTCATTTTAATCATACAAATAAATACATAGAATTAACTCAAATACTTAATTGGTTTAATATCCAGACTAAAAAATTTAGTTTAAATTTTCTATTTATCGTTTATTTTATAAATATCTACATATCAGTAACTGAAAAAATTCAATACTATAAATTGACACTAAATATACCGTACTACTAAATATTATTTTATTGAATTTTTCATCAGATGCTGAATACTGATATCAACTATTATGCAGCAATACTGTTTTTTTAAAATCATCACTTTAATAAAATACTAGTACATACTAAAGGGTACATTTCATATTGATATAAAAAAACGCATATACAAATATGCGTTTAAGAAATCTATTAAATACAAACTTATTTGAAAAGACTATCCATCCAGATGGCTATTTTGCGGAGCCAGTACAGTGCGATTGCCATTACCTTCAGCAGCAGACACTATACCCTCTGCTTCCATCTGCTCAACCAAGCGCGCAGCACGGTTATAACCGATGCGCAATTGTCTTTGTACAGAAGAAATACTTGCTTTACGGGTTTTGATTACCAGCGCTACTGCTTCATCATACAGAGGATCAAGCTCATCATCGTTACTGCGTGACGATGCATTACTGAACATATCATCATCACTGACTCCGGCTGTTAAAATATCATCAATATATTGGGGTTCACCAAACTGTTTCAGATAATGTACTACACGATGCACTTCTTCGTCGGCAACAAAGGCCCCATGTACACGCTCCGGATAGGCAGTACCCGGCGGTAAGAACAGCATATCACCCTGTCCGAGCAAGTTTTCAGCACCCATCTGATCAAGAATGGTGCGACTGTCTACTTTACTGGATACCTGAAAAGCAATACGGGTTGGAATATTGGCTTTTATCAGTCCGGTAATAACATCTACACTGGGACGCTGGGTAGCCAGTATCAAATGGATACCGGCAGCACGGGCTTTTTGCGCCAGACGTGCAATAAGTTCTTCAATTTTTTTGCCGGCTGTCATCATCAAATCGGCAAATTCATCAACAATCACAACAATAAAAGGCAATTTTTCCAGTGGCTCAGGATTATCCGGCGTAAGTGAGAACGGATTAAACAGTTTTTGATTGCGTGCACCCAGCTCGGCAATTTTCTGATTGAATCCGGCCAGATTACGCACACCGGCATGACTCATCAGCCGGTAGCGTTTTTCCATCTCGTTTACGCACCAAGTCAGCGCATTAGCAGCCAGCTTCATATCCGTAACCACGGGCGCCAGCAGATGAGGGATACCTTCATAAATGCTCAATTCAAGCATTTTCGGATCAATCATAATCAGACGTACATCTTCAGGTGTGGCTTTAAACAGCAAAGACAGTATCATGGCATTAACACCTACCGACTTACCAGAACCTGTTGTTCCGGCTACCAAAAGATGTGGTGCTTTAGCCAAATCCGTTACCACAGGCTGACCAGTAATACCCTGACCAAGAGCCAGCGTCAGTTTAGAACGGGATTGCTGAAATACCGAAGCTGAAAAAATCTCACTAAGACGAATAATCTGTCGTTTGGGGTTAGGTAATTCCAGCCCCATACAGGTTTTGCCCGGAATCGTTTCAACTACCCGGATAGAAGCAAAGCCCAGACTGCGTGCTAAATCTTTTTCCAGATTAACAACCTGACTACCGCGAACACCCTGTGCCGGTTCAATTTCATAACGAGTAATAACTGGGCCGGCAAATGCATCGATTACGCGAACTTTAACTTTAAATTCAGCCAGTTTTTCTTCGATGGTGATACCATTTTCCAGCAAGGTTTCTTCACTCTGTTGTGCCGCGGGATCATAATATGGTGGTAATAATAAATCCATCCCCGGCAGCATAGGTTTTAACTGTGGTTTGTGCACCGGCGTGACAGCCGCTGTTTTATGCAAAGCTTTTTGCAGTGACATACCGATAGCAGTTTGCGATGGCTGAGCACTATAGTCTTTTTGTTCTGTGGGTAGTGACTGCCGGTTATTTCGGATAACTACTCCAGCGCTTTCGACAACCGGTACTGATTCAGTCTGTTGTTTATCTGTTTCAATTACTTCAACATGATTAACAACTTCCGAATTGCCTTGTGGTTGAGTTTCAACCTTTGGCAAAAATGCAGATATATCTGTATTAGCTTCTTCTTCGTTGTAATGTTCATGCAAAGGGAAATAATCTGGCGTTTCTGTCTGCTCTTCAATTTCAGCAAAAAATGGATCTTCTGTAGCCAATACCGGAGTTTCCGCCACAGCAACCTCTCCATCACTATCATCAGACAGATAGGAAGTGTTTCCAATACTAAAATCAGAATTCTCATAATAAGAATTTTCTGAATTATTATTGACAGTTACTGCCTGCTTTACTGTTGGCATACCCTGAGAATAATGAAACTGACTTCTTCTCGGGCGCAGATTCTCAGTAAAATTTTCATTCTGCTGCTGTACTGGCTGCTGATTAAAAGAATCGCTATAGTCAACATTATTGCTGGTGTAATCTTCTGCTACAGGAGCATTTCCAGCCGCAACTGTAGTAATAGATGTTGGCGGCATGGAATGAAAAGGTGTAAATCTTGTTGACAGTGGTGCCTGTGCACTGCCGTCAACATCTGTAAAACCTTTGTCTGCAGACATATCAGCTATTGGTGCTGTCATTTTTACTGTATGGCTTTTACCGATACGTGCAGCTGCCGGAATAACACTTTCTCTAACTACCGGTCGCTGAAATTTCTGTCTGTTTACCGGTGAATCGGTTTTGGCCAAATTCGCATATATTTCATCTTCAGCTATTACCGGTATGCTATAACCAGAATTAAACTGCTGGGCATTTTCGTTATGGCGCTGTCTTGCCAGTCGCTGACGCAGCAGATTCAAACGAATATCTTCTTCGTTAATAATTTGCACTCCATTATGTTCTCTCCCGAGTCTATGCTCATGAACTGACTGCTCAGGAATAGTAGTTACAGAATGCGGCAAGTGCGAAGGAGCTCCAACAGAATTACCCAGTTTGTGATGGGTAGCCTGTTGTAAATCATCCAAATCAAAATTTTTTAATGCCCGGGCTTTTAACAAAGCAGCCTGTTCGGCTTTAGTACGCGAACGAACTTTATTTAATATCGGATCATCGACAGTAATTTCTTTCGCATTGCGATTGCGCTGCTGATTCTGACTGTTTAAAGGTTTGTACTGCCATTTAAGCTGAATAACTTCAAGAGCAGGCGCCTGTTCACTAACCGTATCAGTAAGCGGATGAGTTGCCACTTTACGGGTAGCTTCTGCCAGAGTAATTACTTCCAGATTTTTATCCGGAGGGAACACCACAGCGGTTTCAGCATGCTCATCACTGGTAATCAGTATGTTTTTATCTGTCTGATCATCATTATCGATATCAGTCTCTTCGTCTGTATCCGGCAGGATATTTTCTTCGGCCACAGCTTCGGCATGAATATCATTACCATCGGCTGCATCTTCTTTTAAAGATTTAAACAATTTAACCGGAAACAAAGGGTTATCCTTTATTACCGGCAATTCATTATCAGTTTCGGCTATATCTTGTAAACTATCTCCATTTTGACTGACTGTTTTATCCGTTTCACTTTTTACCGGTATAGGGGCGGACTCGATAACTGTAATCTGAGGAGTAACCGGTTCAGATTCCGATTTTTCAGTCTGTTGTTCTAGCAGACAGCTCTTACCTGTACTATTAGCTGGTACAGCCAGGTGAATTTCTTGATGATTATTTACTGTATCTATTGCTTCAGATTCAGTCTTTGGCAACTCTGGTTCTGACGGTTGTTTTTGTTGCGCTGAACTTTGAACTGTCTGATTGCGCTGTACAAGCTTTTGCGTCAGATAAGAAATACGGCTTTTCAAAGAGGGTCTGGCTACCTTCAATACCGGTAACTGACCTGCCTGAAACCGGTTTTCATAGCGGGTCAGGTAGGTCAATTCCAGTTGCCATTTGCGTTCCTGAATATTACGCCACCAGAATAAAGCGCCTATAGCAATAATTAACAGTATTAATACAATCCACCACATACGTGTTCACGCTGCCTTATGGTTAATATCTGGTTAACAGACTATTTTTCTTATTAATGCGACAAATTGACTTCTATATTATCAATTAAACGGGTAGTTCCCAAAATTGCAGCAGCCAGAATAACCAGATTTTTATCGGATATCTGAGCTTTTGACAGCGTTTGTGCCTGCCTGATTTCAATATAATCAACCTGCCATCCATTTTGTTGCAAATACGCTGCGGCACTATTTTCCAAAGCCGAAAAGTTAGTATTTCCCAGCTTAATTGCATCGGCAATATTTTGTAACTGTGCAAACAATTGTGCTGCCTGTACATGCTCCTGTGCCGAAAGATAACCATTACGGCTGGATAAAGCCAAACCGGTTTGTGCCCGTTCTATTTCTACCGGAATGATTTCTACATTCATATTCAGATCCTGAACCATGCCTTTTATCACAGCCAGTTGCTGATAGTCTTTTTTACCAAAACAGGCTACATCAGGTTGAACAATATTAAACAGTTTAGTTACTATTGTCGCCACACCGCGAAAATGACCCGGTCGGCTGCGCCCGCATAACTCATTCTGGATTGCCGGCGGTTCAACAAAATAACTCTGCACACCATTTGGATAAAGCTCGCCTTCATCAGGTGCAAATACCACATCGGCACCAGCTGCTTTAAGCTTTTCTGCATCCTGCTCTAAAGTACGCGGATATTTATCAAAATCTTCCCCGGCACCAAACTGTATCCTGTTAACAAATATACTTACTACCACTGAATCGGCATAAGCTTTAGCTGTACGTACCAGTGACAAATGACCTTCATGCAGATTACCCATAGTCGGTACCAGGGCTACGCATTTAGCCTGCCTGCGCCATGAACGCATTTCAGCAATGGTATGTATTATATGCATAAATTATCCTGTAAAACTAAAACACACATAATTTATATACTGTTAATAAATGTCATGTATATGTGAGGGTGAAATTATAACACTGCAAACCTACATTACAGAGTATCTATAAAGCTTGTGTCATCATTTAAATATGTTACTATCAAACCAGACATGGCAGTAAGGATGCGTATTATCAAATGTAAATTTTTGTATAGAACATCTTCCTTAGCCAATTAACCCATCTGAACTCAAGGAAAATTTATGAAAATCAAACACTGGTTCGCCGCTGCGGCCATGTGCTCTGCACTGGTGCTAACGGCCTGTGGCGGAAGTAAAAATAATTCAGAATCTGCATCTGCACCTGCAACTGCACAGTCTGGTGCCGATAAAACTTATATTGTCGGTACAAATGCCGAATTTGCCCCTTTTGAGTCACGCACCGCTGATGGTTCACTTACCGGTTTTGATATTGACTTGCTTACAGCAATGGCTAAAGCCGGTAATTTCAAAATACAGTTTAAAGACCAGCCCTGGGACGGTCTGTTTGCTAGCTTGAATAATGGCGATTTAGATATAGTAGCTTCCGGGGTAACCATCACTGATGAACGTAAACAAAGTATGACTTTCAGCGATCCGTACTTTGATATTTCTATGATGGTACTGACACCGAAAGCAAAAACCTTTCATTCTCTGGCTGAATTAAATAATATGCAACGCGTAGCTGTTGCAAGTGGTCAGACCGGTGATCTGGCAGTTCAGAAGATACTTGGTGCCCAAAGTACCAAAATTGCCCGTTTTGACAGTGTACCTTTAGCCATTAAAGAGCTGGAAAATGGCGGAGTTGAGGCTATGGTATCAGATGGTGCTGTTATCAGTAATTATGTTAAAGCTAACGGTGCTGATAAATTTACTATTAATAAGGTACCGGAATTTGGTGTAGACCATTATGGATTCGTGGTACGCAAAGGTGATGCAGCTACAGTAGAAAAACTGAATGATGCATTGAAAAAAATTCGTGCCAGTGGCGAGTACGACAAAATTTACGCCAAATACTTTTCCAACTAAATCTTTCCCTGCCTTTTCAGGCAGTATTCATGATAAGCCTGTTATTTAGCATAACAGGCTTTTTTCATTAAACAATAATGTAATCTATGCTGCGGTATTTATTATCACTTTTTACCTCCTGATTTGGCTTTTATCTGGCAAGGTTCTAAAATAGCCGTTTTCTTTAAAATAATATAAAACAGATATGAGTTATCGGATAACTGTTTTACCGGCAAGTGAAACTTTTTACGCAAAACAAGGGGAATCACTGCTTAATGCGGCTATTGAAAACGGTATTATGCTGCCGCATGCCTGTAAAAGTGGCTGTTGTGGTGCCTGCAAGGCGCAACTGACCGAGGGCAAAACTACTGAAATCAATTCACAGGCGGCCTTGAACAGTAAAGACAGCAATCAGCAGGATATTTTATTATGCTGTCAGAGTGCTGAAAGTGATATAACACTTTATCTACCCAATTATCAGGGTAAAAATAATCAGCCGGTTCAAACGCTGAATGCGCGGATTGATGATATTCGCTATTGTGCCAATGTAGCCATTGTTACCCTGAAACTGCCGCTAAAAAAACAGTTTAACTTTACAGCCGGACAATATGTCGATATTGTTCTCGCTGATAATTTGCGTCGCAGTTACTCCATCGCCGGTTTTAATACCGATATTCGTCAGCTGGTTATTCATGTCCGCCGACATACGGGTGGTGTTTTTTCTGAACAATTATTTGACGGACGGCTTCAGCAAAAAGATATTATTCACATTCACGGACCTTTAGGCAGCTTTCAACTGAGTAAACAGCAAAAACCATTAATTATGCTGGCTTCTGGTACTGGTATTGCGCCAATTGAAGCTATGCTGAATACTCTGGCTGAACAGCAATACCGGCAGGCTATCCATGTATACTGGGGAGTAGCCGCAGAAGAAAATTTGTACGATGCTGCCTTATTGGACAATCTCTGCGCCGAATTGGTTCAGGCAAAGTGGACAGCGGTACTCTCCCGTCCGGAATCAGCCTGGAAAGGAGCTCGAGGGTATGTACAGGATATCGCTTTAAATGATTATCCTGACATGAGCAACCATGAAGTATATGCTTGCGGACATCCGCAAATGATTGCCAGTGCACAATCCTTATTCTTCAAACAGGCTGCTTTAGCAGAAACAGCTTTCTTTGCCGATAATTTTACTCCTGCATCCTGAGTTATTTATGAAACTGACACCTCGTAAACATTATCTGCTGGTGATTGTGTTATTACTTATTTACAGCCTGGTAATGATTTATGCGCTGGCTTATCCGCCTAATCCTAACCGGATTATTGAAACCTGGCTGCTTATGCTGCTTTTACAGCGTTTCTTCCCGAGTATATGGCGCTGGCTGATGTGGTTAAGTGCGATTATTATTCTTTTATACCACCCTACTGCTACTCTGTACGGCCGGCCAAGTTTTGGCATTGTTGCTTCGTTATTAAGCACAACCGCCAGTGAAGCAAGTGAATATATTGGTGCTATTCCATGGCACACTTACTTTGCTACTATTTTACTGGCTGCCATTCCGCTGTTTATTGTGCGTTTCAATCGTAAAGCCGCAGCACCTCGCTGGCGTTTTTACTGGAGTATTCCGCTGGTACTGATTCTGATGGTAATGACAGTACAGACAGCACGTAAGGGCTATACAACCGGTGGTTTTGCGTTGCGCGCACAGCCGGTGGAATTTTTAGCAGATGCCTATCTGCAACCACGAGCCTATTTTGCTGAACTGGCAAAAATGAAACAGGATTTAGCCAAACCTGACAACTGGCAAATCAGCAGCAGCCATCAGATTTATCGTAACTATGTACTGATTATCGGCGAAAGTGTACGTGCAGACTATATGCATCTGTATGGCTTTAAATATGCAGATACACCATTTCTGGATAAACATGCCAATATCGTTATGGATAATATGCTTTCTGCCGGCCCCAATACACCTATTTCATTATTACACGGCTTAACGCTAAGCCATGGCAAACCTTTCAGCATTCAGAATAATATTATTACTCTGGCTAAAAAAGCCGGTATGGATACTGTCTGGTTATCTAATCAGGGGGCTCTCGGACAATACGATACATCAATTTCCACTATTGCTCATCAGGCAAATCATGTGACTTTTCTGAAAACTACCGGATACGATTTTGGTATACGCAGCTTTGATGATCAGCTTATTGCACCACTGCAAAAAGTTTTAAATGAGCCACTGCCTTCGAATCGGTCGCGACTGATTGTGCTGCATATCATGGGTTCTCATCCTAATCCGTGCGACCGTCTTCCTCAACCATCGCATCACTATGTCGATAATAACAACAGTAACTGCTATATTGACACTATCCGGCAGACAGACAATTTACTAAGTCAGATATATAGTGCATTACAGCACAGCGGTCAGCCATTCAGTATGTTGTATTTCAGCGATCACGGTTTAAGTCACGATAAAAACAGTTATGAAAAAAACAGCATCGTGCGTTCTGAAAGTATTCTTCGTCATAATGATCACTTCTATCAGAACTACCACGTACCATTAGTGATTATCAGCAGCAATCAAACCGGACAATTACGTAACAAAGCACGGCGCAGCGGTTTAGAATTGCTGGACGGAGTTGCACAATGGCTGGGAATCAACACCCCGCAACTGCCGTATAGTAAACAATTTTTCAGTGAAACGGACAGTACTCAGCTACAGGTTCTGGATCTCAATCAGCGGTTACAACCTGTAGATAAGCTGCAAAACGATCCTCTCCCTGCACAATTGCAGTGACAATTGCATAAAAAAACAATCTCTCTGTTTTTTTACAAAGCAGAGAGATTAAATTTTTCAAATAATTTTAGATTAAAGCTTTACATTTGATATGAATCAAAACACTTCTGAACAAAAACATTATAATGAATTTACTTTGATTGGTTTCCTCTTGATGTGTGTGTTTAAGTGTGGCTTTTCGCCACACTTTTTTTTATCTTAATTTTGACATTCTTAACATAATTATTCAATTGTTACTGATTCAAACTTGTTCTGATCAGCTTCCTGTGAAGCCGCAAAATCCAGTACTACTTCATCTGACTGGGGAAGATAATCTATAAGCACGGCACCGCCCTCACTTAATCTGCCAAACAGTAATTCATCTGCCAGCAATTTACGGATACGTTCCTGTATCAGACGATGCATCGGACGCGCACCCATTGCTGCATCAAAACCATTTTTAGCCAGAAAAGCACGCAGAGCTGGTGTAAATTCTGCCACAACCTGTTTAGACAATAACTGCTGTTCCAGAGCCAGCAAGAATTTATCAACCACTTTCGCAATAATTTGTTCATCCAACGCCTTAAATGGAACAATAGCATCAAGACGATTGCGAAATTCAGGAGTAAAAGTATTCTTAATGGCAATCAAACTGTCAGACTGTTCACGCTGACCGGTAAATCCAAGATTCGGTCTGGCAAGCTCGGCAGCACCTGCATTGGTAGTCATAATAACAATTACATTACGAAAATCCGCACTACGACCATTATTATCTGTGAGTTTGGCATAATCCATCACCTGTAACAGCACATTAAATACATCAGGATGGGCTTTTTCAATTTCATCCAGCAGCAATACACAATAAGGCTGTTTATTCACCGCATCAGTTAGCAATCCACCCTGCTCGTATCCAACATAGCCCGGCGGTGAACCAATCAAACGCGAAACAGCATGCCGTTCCATATATTCAGACATATCAAAGCGCAGTAATGGTAAATCGAGTAACTGCGCCAGCTGTCTGGCAACCTCAGTTTTACCAACGCCAGTAGGCCCGGCAAACAGAAAGCTGCCAATCGGCTTATCAGCCGGTTTCAAACCGGAACGAGCCATCTTTATTGATGCAGCCAGCACATCAATAGCCTGATCCTGTCCAAAAACTTTCGCTTTCAGGTTATCGGCCAGAAAACGCAATACCTGCTTATCGTCATGAGAAACGGCAGTTTCCGGAATACGTGCAACTTTAGCAACAATAGCCTCAATTTCAGCTCGTCCGATAACTTTGCGCTGTCTGGATTTTGGCTGAATTTTCTGTGCAGCAGCTGCCTCATCAATAATATCAATCGCTTTATCAGGCAGAAACCGCTCGTTTATATAGCGTGCAGATAACTCAGCAGCAGCCTGTAATGCTGCACGGGTATAACGTACCTGATGAAAGTGCTCAAATGCCGGACGTAAGCCCTGCAATATCTGTACCGTTTCTGGCACAGAAGGTTCTACTACATCTATTTTTTGAAAACGCCGGCTTAATGCATGATCCTTATCAAAAATAGTGCGATATTCCTGATACGTAGTGGCACCAATACAGCGCATACTTCCTTTAGCTAACGCCGGCTTAAGCAGATTGGATGCATCCATTGTCCCGCCGGATACACTGCCTGCTCCGATGATGGTATGAATTTCATCAACAAACAATACAGCTTTATCCAGCTCACTTAATTCTTTGATTACTGCTTTCAGGCGTGCTTCGAAATCGCCACGATATTTGGTACCGGCCAGCAGTGCACCCATATCCAGAGAAAAAACTACTGACCCCTTAATAGATTCAGGTACTTTTTCATTCACCAGCAGATAGGCCAGACCTTCCGCCAAAGCGGTTTTACCTACACCAGCCTCACCTACCAGTAATGGATTATTTTTACGCCGGCGACATAATGTCTGAATCAGCCGCTGCATTTCTTCAGTGCGTCCGATTAATGGATCAATGCGTCCGGCCATTACTTCCATATTAAGATTCACTGTATACAGCTCGAGTGCTTTTGCCTCTGCTTTAGCTGCTTCCGTTTCATTATTCTGTTCAGTATTTTTATCCTGAGAAAAACGATGATTACCCAGTGTCAGATACCTCAGCACATCCAGACGGGTTACTGATTGAGATTCAATAAAATAGACAGCGTGACTGTCTTTTTCCGACATAATCGCAACCAGTACATCAACCGGTGTTACCTCTCCTTTTGTCTGAGCCGCACGTACATGCACGATAGCCTGCTGTAAAACCCGTTGAAAACCCAGTGTAGGCTGTAATTCAGACTGTTCCAGCTCATTATCCGGCAAGACCGGAGTGTTTTCATGAATACTCTGTTGTAATTGTTTAGCCAGCAAATGATTATCTACACCCACAGCCTGCAATACTTCACTGACATCTTCACTTTGCTGCAACAGGCCGAGCAATAAATGTTCCACTCCAATAAATTCAAAGGCACGGCTACGAGCCTCGGCATAAACATATTGCAGAATTTTTTCAAGCTGTGCCGAAATCATATCCGACCTCCTGACAAAGTAACGTTATCAATAGCGACTGCAACCAATTTTATTCACTTGTATAAACATGAAGCATACACGATAAAATTCAAGTGGCACCCGCAGAACCAATTTTTCACCCGTAATTACCCAAACAGGCAATTCAGGCTTCTTCTACCAGACACTGTAAAGGAAACCCGGCAGCTTCCGAGCGTGACAAAACCTGATTACATTTTGTTTCTGCAATATCTTTTTGAAACACACCACATATCCCGCTGCCTGATTCATGCACCATCAGCATAATGGCGATGGCCTGCGTATGTGGTAAATGAAACACATCCATTAAAATCGCAATTACAAAGTCCATTGTCGTGTAATCATCATTCAGCAAAACCACTTTATAGCGCTTGGGCGGCATTATCATGGATTTCTGGCTCTGGCTAACAATTTGTATCTTCGAATTTGACATTGTCTATTAATCTACATGTATCTGTGGGTTTTTAGTAACGGTTTTAATAATTTTATCATTTTTCGGTAAGCTTGCTTGACGTTAGTTCTTAACCTATGTAAAAAGACTACTTAACAAGTCAGACATAGACTGCCAGACAAACTGTTGTACAGTCGTTCACTACTTTGTTGGCCTTTTTGTGTCGTAAACTTGTTCTTTATTTTGTTTTTTATGTATAGGAAGTTTCATGGCAACTGGTATTGTTAAGTGGTTTAACGACGCTAAAGGTTTTGGTTTTATTACCCCAGATGAAGGTGGCGAAGATTTGTTTGCACATTTCTCTGCAATCAACATGAATGGTTTCAAAACCTTGAAAGAAGGTCAACGTGTATCTTTTGATGTGACCACCGGTCCAAAAGGTAAACAAGCGGCTAATATTCAGGCAGCTTAATCTTAGCCGGTTGTCCGGTTAGTCTAAAATAGCGGCAAAAGCCGCTATTTTCTGTTTGAAATTGAATAAATTGTCTTTTGCAGGATAATGACCTGAATATTAATATATATCATTAATCACTATTTAACTGGCCGTTAATATTCAGACAATTAATATTCCTGCACATAATTTGTCCTGAAATTCCTGTATCTGAATGATATATTTCTTACTGAAACCATTTTAAAAGACAGAATTAATATCCAAATATAAAAACCGCAGCAATAAACAAGCTGCGGTTTTTTACAAGATAAATCGTTTAAATAATCTATCAGGACTGAACAGATGATTTAGCCGGTAACAGCAAATTAAGCACAATCGCCAGTAAAGCGCACAAACCCACACCAGCAAAAGCCATCGTACCAATCTTCACAACCATACCACCGATACCGACAGTCAGTACGGAACTGACAATCACCAGATTACGCGGTTCCATCAAATCCACTTTGGCATCAATCAGCGTTTTCAAACCCAGTGAAGCAATAGTACCAAACAGCAACAACATAATCCCGCCCATTACCGGCAACGGAATAGAGCTGAGAAAAGCATTAAACTTACCAAAGAAAGCCATAAAAATTGCAAAAACGGCTGCCCAGGTCATAATTACCGGATTACTGTTTTTAGTAATCATTACCGCGCCAGTAACCTCACCATAAGTAGTAACCGGAGGACCGCCAATCAGACCGGCTACACATACGCCTAAACCATCACCCAGCAAAGTCCGATGCAAACCGGGGTCTTTGACATAATCGTGGCCTGTTACCTTACCAATCGCCATGATTCCGCCAATATGCTCTATAGCCGGTGCGATAGCTACGGGCAGCATAAACAGTGCAGCCTGCCAGTTAACCTCAGGCGTAGCGAAATGGGGTACAGCAAACCATGGTGCCGCTGCCATGGCACTGGTATCTACCATACCGGTAAATAAGGCCATAATATAACCGGCAGCCACACCGATCAGAATCGGAATCAGCCGCATCATTTTGCTGCCGAATACTGTAACAATAACCGTTACAGCAAATGTGAAACCAGACAAAAACAAAGAATGAGCGTAATCAACCACCTGCTTATCACCGGATCTGCCCATAGCCATACTGCTTGCTACCACAGCCACCGATAAACCTATCACCATAATTACCGGACCAATGACCACTGGTGGCAGTAAACGATGTACTGAAGCCAGACCGCGCCATTTAATTAATGCGGCAAAAACAAAATACATAAAGCCGGCAGCAAACAGACCAAACATAGTTGAACCCAGTCCCCATTCCTGCATGGCATAAATAATCGGTGCAATAAACGCAAAAGAGGAACCCAGATAAATCGGTACTTTACGTTTAGTACAAAGTTGAAATAATAAAGTACCTATACCTGCACCCATTAATGCCAGTGCCGGATTCAGCCCTGTCAGCAACGGTACCAGAACCATAGCACCAAATGCTACAAACAGAATTTGCGCGCCGGCAAGCGCGAGTTTCAAATGGTGTCCCACCCTGACACTCCCGATAAATAAACAAAACCCTGTATTATAATATAGGACGTTATAAAAAATAGTTATAGTTTGTCGCCGTCAGGCTAAAACTTGAATATTTTAATTAATCGTTAAAACAGCAGTTTAATTGTAAATTTAAAAAATAATCACCAAAAGGGCTTGCACGATTTAATTTTATTGCGCATAATGCGCTCCTCTTTCGCCGGCATAGCTCAGTTGGTAGAGCAGCTGACTTGTAATCAGAAGGTCCCGAGTTCGACTCTTGGTGCCGGCACCAGTTAAAAACAAAAAAGCATAATCTCAGGATTATGCTTTTTTGTTTTTAACGACCATCTATTCTTCTGGATTTTTATTAACAAAATAAGTTAATACTTATGAGTGATTATCACTCATGCCTGTCTCTAAAAATCAATCAGTAATTACTGAACTTTCGTCCTATCCTGCATTAAACTAATATGCAGTCTTGTCTGTTTTAATTATTGTATATTTATGTAATTGTAATTTATCTCAATCACTTGAGATTTATTGACAGACACAATGGTTTTAAATTTATACAATGATAAATAATTTTAAAAATTAACAATTTATATCCGTTATTCTAAAGCAGAGTTATTATCACAGATATTAAAATATTGTTAGCAGAAACCAAAAATTTGTTTTAGAATACTTACACGCTGAACGTTTGTCGCCCATCCATCTGAGTTAATCAGGATTACTGGATGGCATTTTTAATTGTAGCGGCTTCAGCATATGTATATTGCAGTAAAAAATCCATGTCTCAAAATACCTATCAGTTAAAACCGCATGAACGCCCCATGATGGCCGGCTCACCGTCATTTCCCGATCATCCGTGGAAAAGGCGTTTATGCTACGGCATCATTGGCACAATCGTTGGCTTAACTGCCGGATTTACCAATGGCATGATGCTGGCCAACATTCCCCAGATTCAGGGCTACTTGGGACTGACACCTGAACAGGGCGGCTGGATACAGGTATCCTATTACATGTTCAGCGCCATTATCAGTGTATTACTTTTTAAAATCCGCCAGAATTTCGGGTTGCCGCGTTATGTAGGCTATATCATTCTTGGGCTGATACTGACTAATTGCCTTCAGTTTTTTTTCCATGATTATTATATGGAATTATTCGCACGTGGTATGAGCGGGCTGGTAGGCGGCAGCTTAAACAGTGTAGCCATGTATTACATGATGCAGGCGATGCCGGCTATTCATCGTGGTAAAGGCATGATATTCGGACTGGGGCTTACTCAGCTCAGCCAGCCACTGGCCAGATTTATTTCTCCCCTGCTTTTACAGCACGAACAGTTTCAACTTGTATTCAGCTTTCAGCTAGGTATGGCATTGCTGGTATGCGGTGCAGTATGGCTGTTACCTATTCCCTCTGGCTATCTGGAAAAATCTTTCGAAAAAATTGATCTGATAAGCTTCCCTTTGCTGGCTGCCGGAATTGCCTTTATTTCTGCAGGAGCGGTACAAGGCAGAATTGTCTGGTGGGACAAAGACTGGATTGGCTGGCTGTTTGTAGCCGGCGTCGTATGCTGTATGCTTTCCGTGATTATTGAATACAACCGCAAACGCCCGATGCTGGATATCAAATGGATGATGCATACCAATGGCATGCTCCAGATACTGATTTTCGGTTCATTGATACGATTAGCTTTATCTGAGCAAAACATGGGTGCTGCCGGTCTGATGACAGCTTTAGGCCTGAGTAATGACCAGATGATACATTTTTATGCGGTTGTTTCCTGTGGTGCTGCACTCGGATTGCTTACTAGTGTATTAACATTCAATCCTCTTGATATTAAATTACCTTTGGTCATTTCATTTGCCATTATTGCTATGGCCAGTTTTATGGAAGTTGGTCAGAATCAGTGGTCACGTCCGGTGAACTTCTATATTCCCGAGTTCATGATTGCCTTTGCTTCGCTGTTTTTCTTCGGGCCGGTTATGATGGAAGGACTGATACGAGCTCTTTCCAAAGATCCTGTCTATATCATGAGTTTCTCGGCTGTATTCGGTTTTTCACAAACTGTCGGCGGGCTAATCGGTTCAGCGTTACTTAATGCTTTCATTACGATCAGAACACGCATTCATCTGATTAACAGCGCAGACAGTGCATACCTGACAGACCCGTTAGTCAATCAGGCAATTCAGAAGAATGCTCTGGCCAGCCAGCGTTTTAGTTTTGATAGCAGCTGGAATCATGCCTATGGTGTCAGTAAACTGATTCAACAGGACACCATGCTGGCACAAGTGGCTGCTTACAATGATTTATTTGTTTTGGTGGGAATCGGTTCGTTAATCTGCTTTCTGGTTGTCGGCGCACATCGCTGGTGGCATCAGATACACGGTACCAACCCAATCGGACGTGAACTGAGAAACTATGCGGCTGCCCGCCAGCGTGCAATGCAAGAACCGCCAAAACAATAAAATAAAGAAGGACAATAATGACTGACACACAACAAAACAATCCGGATCAAAATCAGAAAACAACCGGCAATCAAACCACACAGTCTGCTCCGGTAGCAAGCAAAACCGCTACTGAACAGACATCAGTACAGCCAAATTCGAATCAGGCGGGCACAAATCAGCAAAGCAGCTCATCCGCTTCTGCCGGTAAGGCCAATCCCTCGCCTGCTCAGCCGGCAGCCAGTCAGTGGCAGCCTCCTAAACGTAAATGGTTTGTAACTGCCATTCTGGTACTGGTATTAATGCTTGGTGTCCTGATGATTTTACGTGCATGGAAATTACCGCCATTCCGCAACTCAATGGTATCAACTGATAATGCATATGTACGTGGTCAGACTACCATAATCAGTCCTCAAGTAACTGGTTACGTTACTAAGGTATATGTTCAGGATTTTGACGACGTTAAGGCTGGACAGCCACTCATACAGATTGATGACCGCATCTACAAACAAAAAGTTGCAGCCGCTGAAGCCGGAATTGGTTTACAGGATAGCTCTTTAGCCAATTACGAACAGAATCGCCGCAGTAAAGAAGCAACTCTGGCAGCTCGTGAGGCAGATATTGCCAATGTTCAGGCGCAACTGGAAAAAGCTCAGGCTGATATGGCCCGGGTAAATATTCTGGTTGCTGATGGTTCGCTTTCCTTACGTGAACGCGACCAGACAAGAGCTGCATTAAAACAGGCTCAAACCGGAGTTGCGGAAGCTAAAGCACAATATCGGGTTGCTCAGGAAGATCTGAAAAGCACTCATGTTAACAAAAGCGGCCTGAAAGCCAACGTTGATAATGCACATGCACAGCTCGGACTGGCTCAGATTGATTTATCCAATACCGTTGTCCGGGCGCCTGAAAGTGGCCGGTTAAGTGAAATCAGTGTCAAAAATGGTCAGCTGGTAAATGCCGGAACACAATTAATGTTTCTGGTACCTGCACGCAAATGGGTGGTCGCTAACTTTAAAGAGGCACAGACAGCCAATATCCGTGTTGGTCAGCCAGCATGGTTTACAGTGGATGCCCTGAACGGAGCCAGAGTAAAAGGTACCGTAGAAAAAATTTCTCCGGCTGCCGGCAGTGAGTTTTCTGCAATCAAACCAGATACCACTACAGGTAACTTCGTTAAAGTACCACAGCGTATCGCTGTCCGCATACGCATTGATACCAGTAATGATCTTTTTGAACGTCTGCGCCCGGGCATGTCTGTGGTAGTAAGTATAGATACAACCAGAGTGAAAGCATGAAAACACCTTTAATCAGACTGTTTACCCTGATTGCTCTATCAGTCAATGCCAGTGGTTGTATTCCCAGAATTCCGAACATTCCGGCAACTGCGCGGGTCGAAGTTCCGGTACAGTGGCATGAACAGTATCATCACTCCGCTCAAAATGCAGATGCACAATGGTGGACTCAGCTTAATGATCCGGTTTTAAACCGGCTTATCAGTGAAGCACTTGCTAATAACATTGATATCGCTCTGGCACAAACACGAATACAGGAAGCTCTCGCTCAGGAACATGCTTCGCGCGCATCCTTACTACCCAGTCTGGAAACCAGCGGCGGAACGTCACGGCAAAAAAGCCTGAATGCTTTTGGTATTGCTACCATTAACCGTGTAGAACAGCCAACATTTCAGGCTGCATACGAACTGGATGTTTTTGGTCAGAACCGTAATGCATGGAAAGCACGTCGTCTGAACCGGCAAGCCAGTGAAATTGCCGAAGAAGCAACCCGTCTGAGTGTCATTACAACTACGGTTAAATCTTATGTCACTTTACGTGCACTTGATGAAAAGCTGAATTTACTGCAAAAAACTCTGGAAGCGCGTCAGCGAGAGCTAAAAATTGCTCAATCTAAAGCTAATGTCGGCTATACATCCAAGCTGGAACTGAATCAGGCACAGGCTGAATATGCAGCTACACTGCAACAGATTCCGATAGTTCAATCCAGTATCAGCCAGCAGGAACATGCTCTGAGTATGCTCACAGGCAGTAGCAGCCGTACCATTGAACGCGGTTTATCCTTATCGGAACTGCATGCACCGGCTATACCTGACATACTGCCTTCTGATCTGATGAAAAATCGTCCGGATATAGTTCAGTCTGCACTATTAATAGCTGCCAGTGATGCCAGTCTGGCTTCGGCTCAGGCACAATTTTTACCTTCCGTGAAAATCAGCGCTACATTCGGCCGTCTGTTTACCACATCACCAATTAAAGAACCGGTTAATTTATGGAGTATAGGCGGCAGTATTCTGGCACCTGTATTCGAAGGCGGACAATTAAAAGCAAATTTTGATCTGAATGTAGCCAAACGTAATGAAGCTGTCTGGAACTATCGTAAAACTGTTCTGACTGCTCTGAAGGAAGTTGAAGACCAATTATCCGGCAGCTATCGCCTGCAGGAACAGGAACAAGCTTTGGAAATGGAAAGAGATGCACTGGCGAATGCCCTGCATCATGCAACAAATCGTTATCGTGCAGGTTATTCTCCTTATCTTGATGTTCTGGACAGCCAGCGCAATTTACTGAGCGTACAAAGTCAGCTGATTCAGAGTAAAGCAGATTATCTGAATTCACAGGTTTCACTTTATCAGGCTCTTGGCGGAGGCTGGACAGCACCTGCAGGTAAATAATTTCAGCAACAACCGCACAGGATTGAATACAAAGCAGAATAAACAGACTATAATATTTAATAAAGTCTGCTTATATGTATAAATTTGCTGTTTTAGCTTTATGTTAGAATAGTTCTTTAAGTATTAAAAACTACGTAGTTTTATCATGTCTATTGCTTCTGAACACATTGACCGGCTTTTACCTCAGACGCAGTGCAGGCAATGTGGATATCAGGGTTGTTTGCCGTATGCTCAGGCATTGAGTCGCGGCGAAGCTGAAATTAACCTCTGTACACCGGGCGGTACTGCTGTCATCAATGATCTGGCTAAACTGTTAAATGTGCAGATTCTACCTCCGGCTGATGTGCTTAAAGCTGCCCTCCCTAAAGCAATAGCTGTAATTGATGAAACCGAGTGTATCGGTTGTACGGCATGTATTAAAGCCTGTCCGGTAGATGCGATTATGGGCGCAACCAAACAAATGCATACAGTAATCAGCGCTGAATGCAGCGGTTGTGAATTATGTATTGCCCCCTGCCCGGTTGATTGTATCGATATGCAGCCGGTACTTGAACACTGGTTACCACAGGCAAGAACACTGACCGATGAGCAGGAAAGTGACCGTTTTGCCGCTGCTACTCAGGCCAGTCTGCGATTTCAGCATCGTACCGAACGTCTGCAACGCTTGCAGCGTTTAAAAGAGAAACAACTGCATGCACGCAAAACTAAAGAACCTGCAACAACCACAACTTCTGCAGCAAAGTCTGCCGGCAAAATTAATCCGGCAGCCCTGATTGCAAAAGCAATGGCTAAAGCACAAACGCAACAGATACACAGAAGAGTGCCTGATAATCAGGACTCTTTTCAGCAGCAACAAATTGCCAAGGCACAGGAGCAGGCTGGTTACCGCCGCGCCATGCGAGATTTACAATATGGGAATGATCAGCAAAAAGCAGAAGCTCTTGAATGGTTACGTTTGTATAAACAACAACGCGAATCCGAACAATAATGCGCAAAATCTGACAAAATTGAATAAAAATGCTAAAATCCTAAAATATGTCAAAATTAATTGGCTATATAAGTAAATGAAATTTAAAAGATGAAGAAACTAACATTCTTTCTGGGCTGTATGGCTGTTTTGCTTATAACTAATGCCTGTGCTTTTGCAGATAAGCCTAATACCAGATTTTTATCCGGTAACTGGGAAATCCGTTCTCTGAATGGTGAACCCACACCAGATACTTCTTCTCGCATTCGTTTTGATCCGAATACACACCAGTATTTTGCTTATTTCGGCTGTAATCATATAAATGGAACCTATCGCGACTATCGTCATACATTGCGATTAAGTCAGCCTTTCGGCATCACTAAACTATGTGCCAATATAGAAGATGAACGGACTGGTACCGGTACACTAGGTTTTGTTAAATCATGGCGTATAATCAATGACACTACTGGTGTTCGTCTGCAATTACTGGACAAACACCGCTATGTAAGGTTAGAAGCGCGTTTAATTAAAAATACAGCAAACTAACTAAATTAAACAAAAAATTTATTATCAGATTGTAATCAATTTCAATAGTTTAATCAGACACCTGATAATACTGAATTTAATATCAAAAAAGCCGCATTGAATTAATTTCGATGCGGCTTTTAATCAGATTAAACCATTAGTGTGGTGCAATCATATCTTCAGGAATAACCCATTTATCAAACTCTTCTGCTGTCAGAAATCCAAGCTCTATTGCTGCCTGTTTCAAGCTTGTATTCTGTGCATAAGCAGTTTTAGCAATTTTAGCTGCTTTTTCATAACCAATATGACGATTCAGCGCAGTAACCAGCATCAGTGAATGATGTAAATTGGCATCAATTTTCTCTTTTACAGGCTCAATTCCCTGTGCACAACGCAGATTGAAACTATTGCATGCATCAGCCAGTAAACGTACTGATTGCAGAATATTAAACACCAGTACCGGCATAAATACGTTCAGTTCAAAATTACCCGAAGCACCCGCTACTGTAATAGTTGTATCATTACCTATTACCTGAGCAGCTACCATAGTCATAGCTTCGCACTGTGTCGGATTCACTTTACCCGGCATAATACTTGAACCCGGTTCATTTGCCGGAATAGTAATTTCCCCGATACCGCAGCGAGGTCCGCTGGCCAGCCAGCGAATATCATTGGCAATCTTGTTCAGGCTAACTGCCAGAGTTTTCAGGCTTCCAGAAGCGAATACCACTGCATCACGTCCTGCAAGTGCTTCAAATTTATTAGGTGCACTAACAAACGGTAAACCGGTTAACTCAGCCAGTTTAGCTGCTGATTTTTCTGCATACTGCGGATGACTATTCAAACCAGTGCCTACAGCCGTACCACCCAATGGCAATTCATATAACCAGTGTAATGCCTGCTGCAAACGCTCTAATCCATGATCCAGCTGGCTGACATAGCCACTGAATTCCTGACCCAGTGTCAGCGGTGTCGCATCCTGCAGGTGTGTACGACCAATTTTAACAATATCTTTAAAGGCTTCTGCTTTAGAAGCCAGCGTATCACGTAAAGCCTGTACAGCGGGAATCAAATGCTTATTAATCTGAATTGCTGTAGCGACATGAATAGCAGTCGGAAATGAGTCATTGGTAGACTGAGCATGGTTAACATGATCATTCGGATGTACCGGTTTATAACTGCCACGTGGCTGACCGGCTATTTCATTGGCCACATTAGCCAGAACCTCATTCATGTTCATATTACTCTGCGTACCAGAGCCGGTTTGCCATACTACCAATGGAAACTGGTCTGCCAGTTCACCAGCCAGAACACGTTCAGCAGCCTGTACTATTAAACCGGCACATTCTCCGCTGATACGCTCAAGCTGCTGGTTGGTTAAAGCTGCTGCTTTTTTCACCAAAGCCATTGCCTGTATCATTGCCGGAGGCAAAGTTTCGCCGCCAATATCAAAATTCTGCAGACTGCGCTGCGTCTGCGCACCCCAGTAAACATTTTCAGATACAGCGATTTCACCCATGCTGTCATGTTCAATACGTGTATTCATATCGTCTCCATGATTGTGTGCTTGTATTATTGATGAAAAACAATAATTTGTGCACAAGACAGGCATTAATTACATTCACAGAAATCCGGAATATACTTAATTCCCATTATAAACATGCATAATTGTGCAGCGATTCAGTCAATTTAGCTACAAATTAATTGTATTTATAAACATAAATTAATATAACCTAAAGATATACATGTTAATTTCCATTAACATGTATTTGCCTGCCAAACAATCAGTCTAAGTTTGATAATCTGTCAATACAAATATCATTTAGTTAATACATAATCGTCACTTCATCGAAAATAATAATAGCGAAACAAGTTTGTGGCAGAATAGCAATTCTGAGAACTACACAAATATAAGCAATGGATATCGCTTTTCAGTTATCGATATTACTGGCTCTGGGCATGGGCGCTCAATGGCTGGCATGGTATTTAAAACAACCGTCCGTACTCTTTTTGTTGTTTACCGGAATCATGATTGGTCCGGTTCTGGGCTGGTTTCATCCTGATACTGTGCTGGGAAGTTTACTTTTTCCTTCTATTTCACTTGGCGTTGCCATTATTTTGTTTGAAGGCGCACTAACCCTGCAATTTCATGAAATAAGCCAGCACGGACGTGTTGTGCAGAATCTGGTAACGCTTGGAGCAGTGATAACTATTATCGTATTATCGCTGGCGGCATACTGGCTGTTTAATCTGGATTTTCGGGTAGCTCTGTTATTTGGTGCACTTGTCTGTGTAACTGGTCCTACTGTCATTGCACCCATGCTGCGCAGTGTGCGTCCTCGTTCGAAAATTGCCAATATTCTGCGCTGGGAAGGGATTATTATTGATCCAGTAGGTGCCATTGCAGTTGTACTGGTATACGAATATATCGTTTCTGACGGACATGAAAATTCTCTATTGCTTTTTAGCAAAATTGTACTGGTAGCATTTATTTGCGGTGGTCTCGGTGCAGTATTTCTTGCCAATGCCATCAAACGCTACTGGCTGCCTGAATATATGCGCAATGTCGTAACATTTGCCTTTGTTTTAATTTTGTTTTCCGTATCCAATTATCTCGAAAGCCAGTCTGGTTTGTTAACCGTTACTATTTTAGGACTCGCCCTGGCAAACTGGCCGCAATTTCCCCGCCAAAGTATTCTCGCATTTAATGAATCTTTAACTTTATTATTTATACCTACACTATTCATCATTCTTGCTGCCCGTATGGACGTTACTGCATTACTGGGTTTAGGCTGGCGTGGGCTGGCTTTGCTATTTATCGCAATGTTTATTGCACGTCCTCTGGCTGTATGGTTCTCTTCTTTTAATTCCGGCCTGAGTATCCAGGAAAAAATAATGATTAGCTGGATAGGTCCGCGCGGTATTGTTGCTGCGTCCATTGCTTCATTGTTTGCATTACGCCTGCAAAATCAACATTTATCCGGAACTGAGCTACTGGCACCAATGGTTTTTCTGATTATTATCGGCACTGTCTTGATACAGGGACTTGGTGCCAAAACCGTTGCCGGTATACTAAAAGTCCGTGAACCCGGTAATAACGGTGTACTGATTGTAGGCAGTAATGAAGTAGCCCTGATGCTGGCTACAACACTTAAGCAGCTTAATATTGATGTTTTAGTTGCCGATTATCACTATGTACAAATTGCCCGTGCGCGCATGAAGGGTTTGCGTACATATTTTGGCAACCCTGTTTCAGAAAATGCACAAACTGAGCTTGACCTGATAGGTATTGGCTATCTGTTTGCTGTTAGCCGAGATAAAGAACTGAATACATTATGTGAACTGCAATTTCGGCATGATTTTGGCGAACAGAATATATATCGCATCCGTTTTAATGAAGAACAGGATTTAACTTCGCGTGCACAAAAACAGTATCAATATGTTTCCCGCCAGCTTTTTGGCAAAGATGTGACTTTCAGAAGGTTGGAAAATATGCTTGGTAAGCAGACAAAAATTAAAATTACCAATATTACCGCTACCTATGATTATCACCAGTATTGTCATGATCATCCGCAGGCTATTCCGCTTTTTTTACAGGATAAAAATAACATTTTGTATATCATCAGCTCTGAATTTCAGCCAGCAACAGCTATTGATAAAAAATTGATTGCACTGGATTATCAATAAAAAAACTCTGCAAATATAATCAAGATTTATTTTGCTTAATTACAACTTGTAAATTTAAATTTGAGAAATATCCAATAAAAATCTCATGTAACTCTTGGTTACATTATCACTAATCTTTCTCTATCGGAATCGGAGCAAAATGATAAAATTCTATAGGTATCCGGTCAGAGCCGGATACCTATAGAATTTTCTAAACAATCAGATATCAATTTTTGTCATTCAGTATAGATTCAAAAGCCTTCAGACGTTTATGAATTGACAGCAATTCAATAATGGTTTTCCATGAATTAATAAGATACTGAAATGATTCACGAACATTATTAAATACGTTAAGAATTTGATTGATTAAGCCCAGAGTCATGGTACCCGCTGCAATGGATGGAAATAACATAACAAGCCCATATATACCATCCAGCTGTAAATACCATATACTCACCATATTGAAATAGGCATAGTGAAAATACAGTCTGTAGTAATTAACCTTTACCCGTTCGAAAAGCTCTTTCAATGTCGCCGGCTGAGCACGTTCACTATCATCTTCCCCATATACCAGCTCTTTACGATATGCAGCTTCTACTTTTTGAATATTAAACTGAAGTCCGGGTAATTTAATACCGACCGCAACTAATAAAACTGTACCAAACAAGGACCAGCCCAGTGCTGCCCAAACCAGTGAATATTTTACTTCACCAATTATTGGTAATGCCGGCACATGGCTGGATAACTGAAACAGTAGAGGTAAAAATGCAATCAATACCATAACCGCCCGAACCAGACTGACACTCAACTCTTCTACAATAGTGGCAAAGCGCATTGTATCTTCCTGAACACGCTGAGAAGCCCCTTCAACAGTACGCAGTTTCGACCAGTTTTCAATATAGTAATAATTCATGGCTGTACGCCAGCGAAATACATAATGACTGACAAAAAAAGTATTTAATACAAATACTGTTACTGCAACCATCGCAATCTGCAAAAATGTTAGTATATTCTGATACAAATCACTGATCGGCCCACCCCCACTACTGAGCATCTTCTGAATCATATCCCAGAAAGGACCATACCAGGCATTAATCGTTACGTTTATCTGTACACTAAACCAGATATTAAAAAGAATTAAAGCAGAACCCCATATTGACCAGCGCTGCCACGGATGTTTTGCTACTACTGACCAGAAAACAGCAAAAATGATTGTAGCCAGCAAAAACCAGAGATAAAACCACAAAAATGCCGGCGACCAGAAACGCGAAAGACCAATAGTCAGAGGTTTGTCCGCATAGCCTTGCGGCCAGCCAAACCACTCTCCGGCACTCTCCCCACCACAATACCAGAGGGCAATATTCAGGCCTATCCACAATATGGCAGACGGAAAAAACCAACGTGGCTTTGGAAAAAATGAATGGAACACAATCTCATCCTGATGAAATAAATGCCGGTTAAAAATAAGCTATTATTAGTCTTAATTTTCTATAGCTGCGGGCAGCACAGTAAATACAGTTATTACATAACCAGCTATATTGTAAAGAAGCTATTAAATAGTGGCTTGTCTACAAAGTCAATTAATAATATTTAAATTGTTTATAATCAAATTTTTTCAAACAAAAATTTAATGTAATCACACAGCACCTGTATCAAATTCGATATCTGAGAAACCGGCAAAATTAAATTTTAGCAATGTAATGCTTTTAAGAAAATTTTCTGCATAAACATGCTCAATCACAGATAATCCAAATTATTTATTATTTTCTGCCCAGACTAATAAATGTCAAAAGATTGACAGTACCCAACACTATATTAAGACAATTCAGAGCAAGAAATAAAAAAACAGAGCAGTATCAGAATATTTATTTATCTGAATATCTACTCTGTTTTCAGTATCACTACTCTAATTTACTTGTTTTCAAAGGCAGATTTATTCAATCCTGAAGTAATTAAGTTGATTACCATTTGTGCAGAATTACCGGCAGCCTGTTGCAGAAACTGATCAAAGCTGACAGAAGCATTTGCATCACCATTATCTGAAATAGCACGAATAATCACAAAAGGGATATTAAGCTGATAGCAAGTTTGCGCAATGGCAGCGGCTTCCATTTCTACAGCCACAACATCAGAAAATTTTTCTTTAATCAATTGATTTTGTTCAGCAGTACCAACAAACTGATCACCACTGACAATTAAACCAGTATAGATTTCTGCACCTGTAAATACGTGTGCGGCTTTTCTGGCTGCATCAGCAAGATACTGGTTAGCGTTAAATCGTGCCGGTAATTGTGGTACCTGCCCCGGCACATAACCAAAAACAGTTACATCAACATCATGATGAGCTATTTCGCAACCTACAACAACGTCGCCAATCTGAATACCGGCTTTCAAACCACCGGCACTACCAGTATTGATAACATAATCAGGTGTAAATCTTTCAATTATTACTGCTGTTGTCAGCGCCGCATTGACTTTACCAATACCACTCAGTGCAAGTATCACTGGTACGCCTTTAATTTCACCCTGATGAAAATGAACAGCACCAGCCTGACTATCCTGCCGGTTATCCAGTTGTTCAAGCAGGTAATCCAGCTCAGGCTGCATAGCCGCAATAATGGCAATTAAAGGTTTTTGCATAATTGAAACTTTATTCTGTAATAGAATCAAACAGAATAGCATAATCTTATTTTATTCACCACATGGATGTAATGCACAACAATTTAATGATTAACAGATGAATTATTTGAACAAAACAACCAATGCGGATTCAGATTCCGCCAACTCAGAATAAAGACAATTGCGTCTGTTTCCTCAATAATTGAGTCAGAGCTGTACCTAATCCACTATGCCGCTGCTGGTTATTTTTTATACCTTGTACTAGCTGTTTAGACGCACCGCAAAAAGTAAACTGTTTTCTGGCTCTGGTTAATGCGGTATACAAAAGAGAACGGTTAAACAACGAATCATCAGCTGCTGCGCGCAACTGCGGGGCCAGCAACCAGACATCATCATATTCTGATCCCTGACTTTTATGTACCGTAATGGCAAAAGCTGCCTCATGCTGTGGTAAGCGGCTGAGGGAAATTGAACGATAATTTGTCCCTTCAGCAAAATAAGCGAGTAAATGCCCACTATTATTCTGTTCAGGAAGAATCACGCCGATATCACCATTAAACAAACCCACACTATAATCATTCTGAGTAATCAGAATCGGCATACCAGCAAACCAGCTATCTGTATTCTGATGTAACTGAGTCCGTAAATAGCTTCGGTATTGCTGATTAAATGCTTCTGCATCAGTACGCCATGCAGTCAGCACCATAATATCGGTAAGATGGCTGAATACTTGAGTAATATTATTTTCAGCCACTGCCTGCCACCATAGCTGTTGCTGTGAATATAATTTGCGACACAGTACTTGTATATCAAATTGGTGCAGTTGTAACTGCTCCGGAAAACTGTTTACTGCATTAAGTGCAGCCGTCGCGTCACCGTTGATACAAGCGGAGGCCAGAGCGCCAATACCCTGTGTCGCATCAAACCGGTAACTGTGAGTTAAAGTTGCAACATATTGAGCCATACCGGCATTATCGCTGACAGGAGGCAAAGACTGTTCGGGCAATAAAGCCGTTAGCTGTTTTTTCAGTTCAGAAGACAGTACTGTCGGCTGTGATAATTCAGCCAGCACATTTCCTGCACCTACAGCAGGCAGCTGATTAGCATCTCCCAGCAAAATGATACGAACATCAGGCTTTAAAGCACGCAACAGTGCACGAAATAGTGACAAATCCAGCATCGAGGATTCATCCACTACCAGTATATCAACCGGTAAAGGATGTTCTGCATCAAATGGTCCTGTTAATAATGGAGGCTGTAACTGTAACAGGCGGTGAACCGTCTGACCTGATAAATCCGCCAGCAATTGCCTGCTGTCATCAGATAATGGCAGTTTATCCAATGCACGTTGTAAAGCACTGGCCATATGTGCCGCAGCTTTGCCAGTTGGAGCTACCAGTGCAATTTGCGGCGGACGTGATAAATGCCAGGTATGTTTCAGCAATAAACCCAGTATTTTGGCTACAGTAGTCGTTTTACCTGTTCCGGGCCCGCCATTAATCACTACAAAATGCTGAATAAGAGCCAGTGCCGCAGCAAAACGTTGCTGGGTACTGTCGGCATCAGGAAACCAGTCCGCCAGATCAGCAGCTACATCCATATTCAAATGAACAGGCGGAATACTGGCCAATGCCAGCATAGACTCGGCTATATCCTGCTCAAGCTGCCACATTCTTCCTAAAAATAAATGATTGCTTTGCAAAATAAATGGCGTATAAGTACCAGCAGCTCCAACAAGAATTCTGCATTTACGAAGCGCCTCCGAATGCTGTCGGGGAACAATAATATAACTGTCTCCACGATTCAGCGCCCATAACAGTTTATCTGCCCATGGCTGAATAATTTCCCACTCATGCCGGGCAACCACCCGAAGCACATGCTCAATTGCAGCGAGCGCAGGATGTGCAGACTGTTCCTGAGTTTCTGACGGATTGATAGCTTCAGCCATATTTAATCAATCAATACAACCTATACATTCATACATCAACGAACATTGAATGGTACTAATTTACCATCTGTTACTGTCAATACTTCATCAAAACGCTGAGCAAGCTCATCATCATGGGTAACAACTACCAGACTTGTATTCAGTTCATGTTGTAAATCCAGCATCATATCCAGTACATTGCCGGCATTTTTCCGATCTAGATTGCCTGTAGGTTCATCAGCCAATATACAGGCGGGATGAGTTACCAGTGCACGGGCAATAGCAGCCCGTTGCCGCTCACCGCCGGACAATTCACCGGGGCGGTGGCTCATACGCTGCTTAAGCCCTACTTTATCCAGCATTTCCTTAGCACGTTCTTCTGCCTGAGCCTTTGATATGCGCCCAATCAGTAAAGGCATCATTACATTTTCCAGCGCAGTAAACTCTGGCAACAAATGATGAAATTGATAAACAAAACCCAGATACTGGTTACGCAACTGACCTATGGCTTTCTGCCCAAGACGGGTAATATCTTGTCCCATCAGACGTATAGTACCGCTACTGGGTGTATCTAGTCCGCCAAGTAAATGCAGCAAAGTAGATTTTCCACTCCCGGACGCACCAACTATACTCACACTTTGACCGCATCTGACTTTGAAATCTAAATCATCCAGTACAGATACCTGTAAATGTCCGTCATCATAAGTTTTGCTGACATGCTCACATTCAAGAACATATTCTGGTTTATTCATAGCGCAGAGCCTCCGCCGGCTGAGTTTTGGCGGCACGCCAGCTTGGATATAAAGTAGCAACGAAAGCCAGTAATAATGAAATAACAGCAATCATACACACATCAGAAAATTCCACATCTGAAGGCAGATAGCTTACAAAATACACTTGTGAAGGAATCAGGTGCTTACCAGTCAAATGTTCAAAAAAGGCAACGATCCGGCCAATATTCAGTCCGAGTGTTACACCAAAAAATACACCAAAAAATGTACCGAAGAATCCGGCTATGGCACCCTGAATCATAAAAATACGCATGACGCCGCCCGGCGAAAGTCCGAGGGTGCGCAATATAGCAATATCAGCCTGTTTTTCAGTAACCGCCATGACTAAAGAAGAAACCAGATTAAAGGCAGCTACAGCAATGATTAATAACAGGATAATAAACATCATCCGTTTTTCCATCTGCACTGCATCAAAATAACTGCGATTTTGAAAAGTCCAGTCGCGAATCCAGATTTCATTGTGAAGCTTTGCCGGCACAATATTTTGAATGACAGACGGTGCATTCTGCGGATCAGCCAGCTTTAAACGCAATCCGCTTACATTATTTCCCAGCCGGTACAATTTCTGTGCATCAGTAATATGAGCTAAAGCAAGTGTATTATCCACTTCATAGATTTTGGTTTTAATTACACCTACTAATGTAAACTGCTTCAGCCGTGGCACCATACCTGCCGGCGTAACATTGCCATCTGGGGTGATAACGGTTATCTTATCTCCGATATTGGCACCCAGTGCATCGGCTAAATCTTTTCCCAGAAGAATACCAAACTCACCCGCCTTAAGATCTGCAAACCCATTTTTGGGCATACCCTGACCATAATCTGCAACTTTACCCTCCAGTGCCGGATCTATTCCGCGTATTTGCACACCACGAACTTCGCCGGCATTAGCAAGCAAAGCCTGATCAGCCACATAAGGAGCTGAGCCCAGTACTTGCGGATTACCTTTAACAAGCTTCTGCAAATCCTGCCAGTGCTGGTCCAGACTATTTTCATAAAATCCCATTTCAGCATGAGGAGCAACACTCAAAAGCTGATTGCGGATTTCTTTTTGGAAACCATTCATAACAGATAAAACAACAATTAATGTTGTCACTCCTAATGCAATACCAACTATTGATACTGCTGTAATGAATGACATAAACCCATTACGTTTTCTGGCACGTAAATAACGTAAACCAATCCATGTTTCCAGAGATGCCATGAGTACTGTATTTCAATAGAAAAAACAGATTGTACCTGAGCGCAGCAAACAAAGTCATGCTTATACAGCAAATACCTGATTATTAATATTTGTAAAAAATTAATTTTTATCTTTTCAGCACGTTAAATAACATGCAGAACCAATCCTAATTATGCTCTGTTGATAATATCTAGTTCAATAATGAAAACCGCAAAGCCGGATGTGGCTCGTATAAATCAGTAAGCAGTACAAACTGTTTAATATAAGAGTGGTAGTGAACAATCTCACTCATAGTCAAAGAAGTATTTAAAACTGACCCAAAACAAATTATTTACCCGATTTAACCCGCTTAATTTGATAAACATCAATGCAATATATTATATATATGTCATTGTAATATATAACCCTTTTGCTTAATAGATGATTATTAGCGTTTACGCTACCATATATTTAAGTCTTTTTATCCCGTTCTGATGAACTCGTATCAAAATATGAACAAGCTATCTTCGCCCCTTTTCAATCCGCTGACGTTACCGAATGGTACTGTATTAAAAAACCGTTTAGTTATGGCTCCTATGACAACCTGCTGTGGTTTTTATGATGGAACTGTAACAGATAATCTGATTGATTATTATCATGAACGTGCAGGCAGTATTGGCACAGTAATTGTTGAATGTGCTTATGTTGATACTTTAGGACCGGCTTTTCCGGGAGCAATAGGCATTCATAATGATGATTGTATCGAAGGTCTGAGCCTGTTAGCCACAGCCATAAAAGAGCGTGGTTCCAAAGCTGTTATACAAATCTATCATGGCGGGCGAATGGTTGAGCCGCAATTAATCGGCGGTCAGACACCTGTCGGCCCCAGTGCAATTGCTATTCCGCGTCCGAATGCAACGGTTCCTGTAGCAATGACAGCCGGTGAAGTTGAAGATATGATTGAGAAATTCGGCGAAGCTGTCAGGCGCGCAATTGCCGCGGGTTTTGACGGAATCGAAATACATGGCGCCAATACTTATCTTATCCAACAGTTTTTTTCACCACACGCCAATCAGCGCCAGGATAAATGGGGCGGCAGCCGCGAAAACCGCGCCCGCTTCCCGCTCGCCATACTTGAAATCAGCCGGCAAATGGCTAAAAAATATGCTTCTAATGAATTTATTATCGGTTACCGGTTTTCACCGGAAGAACTCGAAGTGCCGGGCATTACTTTTGACGATTCATTATTCCTGCTAGACAAACTCGCTCAAATTGGTCTGGACTATATACATTTTTCTATGGCTGCAACACTGCGACCATCCATCATTGACAGCAATGATGAAACACCATTAATTGATAAATACATACAATTACGCTCTGCCGTACTGGCTAAGATACCGGTTATCGGCGTCGGTAATGTCGTGAATAAAACTGATGCAGAAACAGCAATGGCACATGGCTATGATCTCATCGCTACAGGGCGCGCCTGTGTGGCCTATCCTGACTGGGCTGAACGCATTCAGAAACATAATGATTTACAGCTATCCATGAACAGCGATCAGCGTACTAACCTGAACATTCCTGAGCCATTATGGCGCTTTCCGCTTATTCATAGCATGGTAAGAGAAATCAATACCAGAAAATTCCATGCCGGCACCTATCAGCAAACTGTCAGCGACGATTTTGATAACCAATTTGTCATAAATGTAGAACTGGGGCAAGACTTTATCAAAGATTTGTCTTTAGTGAATGCCGAAAAACTGGATCATGTTTCTGTACGTAATTTCAATGAAATTAAAGAACGGATTCTGGCAGCCAATAGCCCTTATGTAGATGCAATCAGTGGCGCTACTTCACAATGTGATGCATTTAAAAAAGCTGTAACTAAAGCCATTTCAACCTCATATAAAGTAGCGACAATTGTAGAAGGCGGTGATGCTAATGATAAATCCTGTGACGTAGTCGTCGTCGGAAGCGGCGGTGCCGGACTGGCCGCAGCTATTGAAGCATATGATAAAGGGGTATCAGTCATTATTATTGAAAAAATGCCGGTTATCGGTGGCAATACCAACAAAGCATCCGCAGGTATGAATGCGGCTGAAACCCGCTTTCAGCAACAGGCAGGAATTACCGACCATAAAGAATGGTTTTATAACGAAACCCTAAAAGGCGGTAAAAATAAAAATAACCCGCAATTATTACACTACTTTGTCGAGCATGCTCCCACTGCAATAGACTGGCTGGATGAAAAAGGAATCCGGTTAAATAACCTGACTACCACAGGCGGTATGAGTGTAGACCGCACTCATCGTCCCGATAATGGTGCAGCAGTCGGCGGTTTTCTGATTAGCGGTCTGCTGAAAAATATTAATGACCGCGGGATAGAGGTAATGCTGGAAACCTCTGTAACGGATATTGAAATGAAGGACGGGCACATTAACGCAGTAATCGTGCGCGACGAAGAAGGAAATGAACAACGCATCAGCACCAAAGCAATCATTATCGCAACCGGTGGCTTTGGAGCCAATGCACAAATGGTCACCCATTACCGCCCTGATTTAGCTGATTTTGTCACCACCAATCATAAAGGAGCAACCGGTTCAGGCATTGCTTTATTACAAAAAATTGGTGCCGGCACTGTTGATATGAACGAAATACAGATTCATCCCACAGTAGAGCAAAATACTGCTTATCTGATATCAGAATCCATCCGTGGCGGAGGTGCTATTCTGATATCGCAAAAAGGCAAACGCTTTGTCAATGAGCTGGACACACGTGACAAAGTATCCAACAGCATCATTGCCCTTTCTGAACATTATGCCTATATATTATTTGATGAACAGATTTGTGCTGAAAATAAAGCAGCAGAAACCTATATCAGCAAAGGATTGGCGGTAAAAGCTGGCTCACTAGCTGAACTTGCAGAAAAGCTGAATATTAATCCGGATTCTCTCATTACCACAGTAGAGCGCTACAATCATTTTGTAAAACAGCAGCATGATGAAGATTTCGGGCGTACTACCGGCATGCGTCACCAGTTGAACCAGCCATTCTTTTACGCTATCCGCATTGCACCGGGCATTCACCACACTATGGGTGGTGTAACCATCAATACGAAAACAGAAGTTCTTGATACTCATGCAGAGATCATTAAAGGTGCTTATGCCGCGGGTGAAGTTGCCGGTGGTGTACATGGAGGCAACCGCATTGGAGGGAACGCCATTGCCGATATCATTATTTTTGGTATTCAGGCCGGTGATCAGGCTGCTGCATATGCTAAAAATCATTAATTACTGATAAATGCCTCATCACTTATGTCTGGTACAAGTTACACCTATAGCCAACAGCTAATGGGGACAACGGTTTCCCTGAAACTGTTTGTTGAAAACCTAACCGCAGTCTCTGCCGTTTTTAATGCTATAGAGCAACTGGAAGCCCGGTTAACGGTAAACCGCTACCATTCAGAGGTGATGAGCATTAACCATGCTGCCGGCAAACAGCCGGTAGCAGTAAGCAAACTGGTTTTTGATTTAATTAGTCAGGCCAAAGCAGCCAGCCTGTTACCTGAAAGCAAGTTTAATCTGGCAATTGGACCGTTGGTGAAATTATGGAAAATAGGTTTTAACGGACACAGTATTCCAGAAAAAGATGAAATAGCCCGTAGACTAACATTGACTAACCCGCATCACATTGAGCTGAACCGGACAAATCAAACTGTATATCTGGCTAAAGCTGGTATGGAAATTGATTTAGGAGCCATTGCCAAAGGCTATATTGCGGACATTATCAAATTGCTCTTAGCTCAATATAACATTTTTCAGGCAATTATCAATTGCGGAGGTAATGTACTAACAATCGGCTACTCACCAATTACTGCTGACAAGCAATGGCATATTGGTTTGAAACGCCCTTTTGCTGAGGCAAACAATTTGCTCGGAATCATACATGTCGAAGACAAATCAGTAGTCACTTCCGGCATTTATGAACGCTATTTCATTTCTAACGACCAGCTATATCATCACATCCTAGATCCGCACACCGGCTATCCTCTGAACAATGAGTTGCACAGTGTAACCATCATTTCTGATAACTCATTAACAGGAGATATTTATTCAACTATTTTTTATGGCTTAGGTATCAGACAAGGTTTGAATGAACTGAAAAAAAAGCAAAATATCGGAGTCATATTCGTAACACGGAATAAAAAAATAATCATTCAATCCAATCAGCATTTCACATTTGAATTAACAGCAGATGATTATCAGCTCATCAGCTATTCTTAACTGCATTAACCAAACAAATACCTTTTTATGATAATTTGCATCTTCCAGACCAGCAAAATCAGAATGTATATTTGTCTATGGATTCAGCATTTCTTCCAATACTTCAATCAGCCTTTGCTGCTGTTGCTGTGTTCCGATACTGATTCGTAAAAAATTATTGATTCTTTCCTGAGGAAAATGCCGAACCACTACTCCATGCCGACGTAACTCAGCAGAAATTTCCACAGCTGTTTTATGTTTATGACTTGCAAAGACAAAATTGGCCTGCGAAGGTAAAACCTCAAATCCGAGCTGAGACAGATGTTTAGTCAGCCAGATACGGTTTTCAATAACTTTAGCACAAGTTGAACGAAAATAATTTTCATCTTCGAATGCCGCAATAGCGCCAGCTTGTGCTAAACGATCAAGCGGATAAGAATTAAAACTGTTTTTAACCCGCTCAAGTCCTTCAATCAGCTCTGCTTGCCCTAGTGCAAGACCAATCCGCATACCGGCAAGCGAACGAGATTTTGAAAGTGTCTGCACCACAAGCAAATTAGGGTAATCAGCAATCAATGCCACCGCAGACTCACCGCCAAAGTCAATATAAGCCTCATCTACCAGTACCACACAGTCCGGATTGGCTTGTAATATCTGCTCAACCTGAGCCAGCGGCAAAATACATCCGGTAGGTGCATTCGGATTAGGAAAAACAACTCCGGCCTGAGCACCATAATAATCGGCCGGATTAATAGTGAAGTGCTCATCAAGCGGGATATAACGGGCCTCAACATCATATAACTGACAATAGACCGGATAAAAACTATAACTGATATCAGGTAATAATAATTGTTGTTTTCCCTGAAAAAAAGCAGCAAATGCCTGAGCCAGTACTTCGTCCGAACCATTACCCACAAAAATCTGCTCTCTGGACAAACCATAATAATCAGCAATGGTCTGTTTTAATCTATCTGCATTCGGATCAGGATATAAACGCAAATCTCCTGTAGCAGCCTGCATTGCTTTTAATACCAACGGAGAAGTCGGAAATGGATTTTCATTGGTATTCAGTTTAACCAGATTAGCTATTTTGGGCTGCTCTCCGGGTACATAAGGTTGCAGCTGTTTGGTTTTCTCACTCCAGAATTTACTCATTCTCTCTCCAGCCTGAATAAAATATTCAGTATTAAAATCTCAGATCTGACATTCATATCAACAATTATCATATTGAGCAAATCATGCTATTACAGGACCATTATTATACTTATGACATATTAACAAAGATTCAGCACTGAGGGTACTGAATTGCTCGGCTGATAAATAATCCAGCTTTTTAGCAATAAGTATACGATATGTTTTTTCATTCAGACCACATACAAATAACATTTTTTCCTGCTGATGCAATCTGCGGGCAAGAGCTTGTAAATGAAAAAATACAGTTACATCAGCATGACAGCCTGCACTCATATCCAGATATATTTTTTTAACATCCAGCGTATTAATAAGAAGATAGCTTTTATTCAGCAGCGTGCTGACATTAGCAAACAATAATATCTGCGGTAAAATGATAACTGCTTCTTGCGCAATAATCTGAACTTCAGGCAATAAAACCGGCCAGGCATGCATCCGGAGTGAATACCAGCACATTACTATCAGAGCAAAAGAAATCACCAGCCACAAACCCGTACAGACACCAAACAGAATAATAAGTATTGCAGATATACACAGCCACAATAAATCGCTCCATTGCCCGCAATATAAACGTAATTCACACCAGTTAATCTGAACACAAATAACATATAACGCAATTACTGCCAGCACAGGTAATGGTACATATGCCAGCCATGACCAGCAAAAAATCAGTGCCATAAGCAATAACATTGCTATCAGCGTATTACGCTTAATCCTGAGAACCTCATCGGCTATGTAGCCTAAACTGATTACCATACCTCCGGTAAATGCTGTTAGAATATTACTAAAACCAACCAGGCCAACATTACGCCTGAACTGATTAGATAAATACTGACAACTTTCCATATATATTAACAGTGCTATTGTGGCACTTAAAAAAAATAATAATGGCCAGTCAGCATGTATGGGATTCATAAATGGCCAGAGCTGCACATTTTGCTGAACCGGAGTAGCAATTCCGACTAGCGCAAACGGCCATATATAACTGAGAATCCATACCAGTAATAATACCCATAAAGCCTTGGGCTGAGTTTTGCTTCTCCATAACACCAGCAAGGCAAATGATAAACCGGCCAAAACCACACTTGGCCAGTTCCAGCTTTGCCAATTAATCAGCAGTTCCCACATTCCCTGCCATGAACTATTATTGGCCTGCACACCTAAAATGACCGGAAAAAGCATGACAATCAAGGTCAGCGTCATACCCAAACCAATACCATGCCAGACTGGCCGTGCAATCCAGTTCAGACAATGTTTGGGTAATATCAGTGACATCAATATTAACCAGCCACCGGTAAACAGCGTAAGTAAACTGGCCACAGCGATACGTTCACTGACTACACCTGCATAATAGGCTATTGCCGCCATCAGCATTAGTGCGGAAAAAGGTGATGGTGTTAATAATATTTTTTTACTACCGCCCAAAAGCAGACTGCATAACAAAGCACACATCACACCTGCAATTGCCATAGATACAGGTAAACCGGCAATACCAGCACAGGCAAGAGCCATTGGCAGGACATATCCCAATAATTTCCAGCCAGAAGAAAACCACGCCAATGGAGACTGTTTTGTGCTCATCAGTTTCAAGGTATTATCCTTTTGTCTATGTCAACAGGATTTATCTAAAGCAGTCGAGCAAGAATTTTGAGCTGAGTTTTGCAAGTGATGATGAAGATCGCGTGCTGTCTGCCATGCCTGATCAGTGTTTTCAGCCAGAACAGTAAAATGTCCCATTTTACGGCCGGGTCTCACCTGTTTTTTACCATACAGATGTAAACTGGCAGTTTTATGATTCAGAACAGCATTCCAGTCCGGTTCGCCGTTTTCAGGCCAGACATCACCAAGAATATTCGCCATACAGCAGGGCTTTAATAAATCTGAAGCTGCCGGAGGCAAACCACACATTAATCGTACCTGCTGCTGAAACTGATCAGAAATACAGGCATCTAAAGTGTAATGACCTGAATTATGCGGACGGGGAGCAATTTCATTAACAATCAACTGCATATCATTGCCTACAACAAACATCTCAACTGCCAGTACCCCTTGATAATTCATGGCCTGAGCCAGCTTAAAAGCCATATTTTCAGCCTGCTTTAATATAGCCTGAGGTAGCCTTGCCGGTACTAATGAGTACGCCAGAATACCATTTTTATGCTGATTTTCTGCGGGCGGAAAACATACTGCATACTGATTATTCAGACGGGCAACCACTACTGATATTTCAGCACGTAAATCTACTTTTTTTTCCAGCACACAGCGCACATGCTGCAATTGAGTAAAAGCTTCACGCAATTCAGCGATAGAATCAACTGTTTTCTGTCCTTTTCCGTCATAACCCAGAGTGGCTGTTTTCAGAATACCCGGTAACAATTTTTTCAGAGAATCATTAATATCAGATTCCGTGCTGATAACATCATAAGGCACGGTAACCAGACCGGCGCGGTCAATCCATTCTTTTTCCTGCTGCCTGTCCTGAGCAATCGCAACACAATCTCCCGAGGGCGATACAACCGTATATTGTGCCAGCCAGCGCATTGAATCAGCACTTACATTTTCAAATTCAGTTGTAACAGCAGCACATTTGGCCATATGCTGCAAAGCATCAGCATCATCGAATGCAGAACACAAATGTCTGTCAGCAAACTGTGCTGCTGGCGCATTCGGATCAGGATCCAGAACCGTTACCTGATAACCCATTGTCTTAGCAGCTACCGTAAACATTGCACCCAGCTGGCCGCCACCCAGAATACCCAGCATCGCCGGCGGCAGAATACAGGAAGAAAAACGAGACATAGTGGTATTAAATTACCTTACCAAGAATATAAATAAAATTAGCTGAAATCAAAATTCCTGCAGTAAAAGTCATCTGTATGAAATCGCTTTTTCTCATACATATTCGTTATATTTTTACCTGATAAATCAGATTAATAGCTTAATTACTACTTCTTTAACAGCTATTATTCCACCAGTGAAACCACTGAAACAGGCAAAGTTTACACAGGCACAACATAAATAAAACTAATGTCCGTATTTATGATTATGAATATAAAAACAAATTTTTCAATAAATTTAAAGCAATTTCATTAAGCATTATCTTAACATAATAAAATATAACATTACATAAACATGTAGAATTACATTAAAGTCAAAAGTTATCTACTTTTACCAAATTTATCAATTAAACAAAATATTACAAACATAGATTCGCATTATAAAATATAACAATATTTTTTATTGGATATATTTATTATATTAACAAATCTGTAAACAGATTTAATGAAACTGCTGACTTTTATCATTACTGCAAGGCCGCAATTGTAAATGTCCTTGGGAACTATCCACACATAAATTACTGTTTCTGTCACGAATCTGCCTGCCTGTAAGCAACCAGTTATTGTTCCTGTCCGGTTCACAGAAAACTGTCCCCACTGAATGATTTTTCACCGCCAGACAACGATTATTCAGCCATACCTGCCCCTGATGAAAATAAAAAGCCTCGCTGATTTCACCGCCTGCACAGGAATCGAGTGCTACCGACTGCCAGACCGAAGCCATGCCGTCATTACGCAGACAGCCATGGCTTACCGGCCGTAAACTAATACTGGATGCCATAGGATAAACCGGCGGATACGGAAGTGCAGCAGGATAAACCGGCGTATCCGTATAAATCACTGTTGCACCGGCAGGAGCATCAATATGTACCGTTTTATTAATGGTTGTAGTTGATGAAACGGGTAAATCGACATAAACATGACGTTCGCCACGTCCTGAATGGTAGATAACAGCGGCCTCAGCTACAGAAAATAACCAATCTGACAAACTCAATACACCAAAAACCAAAAATAATTGTATAGCCCGAATCATTTTTATCTCCCGCAAATTGACCTTTTGATTAACGATGCCGAATTTCCCAGCATTGATGAATACGAGTATTGCGAAAATCTTCAGGTATTGTTTTTCTGGAAATATTATTTACATCATAACGTTGTTCCAGAACCGGATTTAAAGTAAAACTACGCAGATTATTTGAAAAATACAAACTACCCTGTTTCGATAATAAACGCATTGCACCATCTATCAGTTTTTCCTGATCCCGCTGAATATCCAGAATATCCAGCATTTTCTTACTATTTGAGAAACTTGGCGGATCCATTACAATCAAATCAAACTGTTTGTGATCTTCAACAGCTTTCTGCAAATATTGAAATACATCAGCACGAACAATCTGATGAGCCTGCATATCCAGCCCGTTCAATTCAAAATTTCGTTGTGCCCATTGCAGATAAGTATTCGAAAGGTCTACAGTTTCGCTGAATAATGCACCGCCAGTTGCAGCATATACTGAAAAACTGCCTGTATAAGCAAACAAATTCAAAAAACGTTTTCCCGCCGCTATATTGCCTATTTTCTGGCGGGTATTACGATGATCAAGAAATAAACCTGTATCCAGATATTTATCCAGATTCACCCAAAATGCACGCCCATGCTCATGAATTACAAAATCCGTACCCGTAATACCAGTTTTTTCATACTGATCTTTACCTTTTTGCCTTTGTCTTTTTTTCACATGAATATGTTCTTTAGGCAGACCAGTCACAAATAAAACAGCCTCCACTACCTCAGACAACCATTTTTCATAGTCTGTCTTATGCATCAGCCAGCCCGTATCATATTCTTGTAAATGTACATGATCGGCATAAATGTCAGCAGCAAATGGATACTGCGGAATATCCCGGTCATACATACGCCATGCCTCTAAATCCTGACGTTGCGCCCATTTACGTAAATGCTTAATATTTTTACCCAGACGATTGACAAAAGCACCAATATCTTCACTCATAAATAAAATTTTACATTTCTGCAATAAATACACTAACAGTCACATTGTAACGGAAAAAACCACAGAACCCTTCGCACATTTACATATACAGATATAATAGTGCTCTTGCTTAAAAAGACCATATCTCTTATAATTAAAAAGATAATATTTGAAACCATCGTTTGCAACCTTATTAAATACAGCGAATTCATTATTACTTTAATAGTTTTGTAATGCCGCTCACCCAACACCCGCAGCAATGCGTACGTTGTCTGGTTGTTGTCGATGTATAAAATACCTGAACACACACACTTACGACAACCAATTGCTATCTTTCCTTTATTATTTTCTTTTTGGCTTAAGCTAGCAACAGTTCCCTGTAATCTAATTTCACATCAATAAACTAGATTATCACGTTTGGTTGCTCGTTTAACCAAAGGAAAATCATGACATTGTCTTTTTCAGATTTAAAACTAGACAAACAGCTTACCAATGCACTCACTGCTGCCGGCTACGAAAATCCAACACCAGTACAACTTGAATCTATTCCGGCAGTTCTGGATAACCAGGATTTAATGGTTTCCGCCCAAACCGGTTCTGGAAAAACAGCCGCATTTTTATTACCAACACTGCAAAAACTGCTCAAACGCAGTGAAAAATCAGGCAAAGGCCCGCGGGCTCTGGTATTAACACCCACACGCGAACTTGCTCAACAGGTAGAAAAAAACGCTCAGATTTATGGTAAAAACATGCCTTGGCTGCGCACAGTAACGTTGGTAGGCGGTACAGCTTTCGGTCAGCAAATCCGTGCATTATCCCGTCCGATTGATCTTATTGTAGCTACTCCGGGACGTCTGATGGATCACATGCGTCAGGGACGCATTGATTTTAGCCGGCTGGAAGTACTTATTCTGGATGAAGCAGACAGAATGCTGGATATGGGTTTTATTGATGATATTGAGACCATAGTTGCCGCAACTCCTGCTAAACGTCAGACCCTGTTATTTTCAGCAACCTGGGATGGCATGGTAGGTAAACTTGCCGAAAAATTAACACATCAGCCGCAAAAAATCGATATTGCCCGGGAAGAAAAACAAGGCAAAATTGATGAAAAACTGTATTACTGTGATGACATCCGGCATAAAAACCGTCTGCTTGATCATCTGTTGCGTGATACCAGTATCGATCAGGCAGTAATATTTACTGCCACCAAAGCTATGTCTGAACAGCTGGCTGATGAACTGTATGAAAAAGGTTTTTCGGCTAACTGTCTGCATGGCGATATGCCACAAGGCTGGCGTAACCGTACATTAATGGATTTACGCAAAGGCCGGATTAAAATACTGGTGGCTACTGATGTTGCCGCCCGTGGTATTGATGTACCAACCATTACACATGTCATTAATTATGATTTACCTAAGCAGGCTGAAGACTATGTACATCGCATCGGTCGTACAGGCCGTGCTGGCCGAACCGGTCTGGCCATTACTTTTGCTGAAGTAAACGAGTACATTAAAGTACATAAAATTGAACGCTACCTAAACCGCAAATTACCTGAGCAAACTATTGCCGGCATGGAACCGACACGTAAGCGTGCCGGTAAGATAGCGAATAAAGGTCGCCGCTCCTATGGTAATCACAATAAAAATGGTAACTGGAATGCAAACCGCCGTCAGTCTGGCGAACAGCAACCAAACCGTTCCCGCCAGAACAATCCGGCTGCCCGTCAGAGAAACAGCCAGCCAAACAGACGTAGTAATAGCCAACCCAAGCAATAAGCTCACTTTATCGTAATAAAAGGTCAGGCTACTGATATTCAGACCTGACCTTTTAACAATTTTCTGCGTTTTTTTCTATTTATTATTTCCTCTCAATTTAAAGACAGACATACATCGCTGTCTTGCAATATTCTGTTATATCTTATATATTGTTTAATGAACTAATAAATTATTACGTTAAAAACAATATCCGAACTGATAACTGATCTGCATTATTAATTTATCAGTAAACTTATACTTCCAAGTTATAAATGACAACAGTTGGTGCCCCACACCAGCAAGCGAGAAAGGATTTAACTATGCAACATCGTCGTAGATTACAAATTTTTCAGGCAGCTAAACGCGCTGCTTTTTATCAACATACTCAGGCTGTAAATGGCAAAGAGCAAACTCCTGAAAACGAAAAAGCCATTCACAATTTCGAACCTGTTCATCAATAAAATTTCTGCTAATAAAGAGCCCTATCTGTAGAGACAGGGCTCTTTTTATATATGCTCTTTTTAATTCAAACTTTAAATAATATTTTCGGAAAAGTTATTACCAGTATCAAATACCTATAAACTCATTACATTTTATTTATAATAAAATTTAAAATATAAAAAGATTGCAGCAATGTGGATTCTTTTCGGCTGAATTTGTTTTAATTCAATTATTAAGTACAGATTCAATTATTATAAATCGGTATGAAAATAATTTTTAATCAGTTATTAATTAGTATATTTAACCACATTAAATTAAATAAATTTTTATAAATCAAACGATTGCCAATACAGTAAATATTATTATATCTTAGTCCTAAAATTGAATATTTCTGCGCTAAAATAAAAATATTAAATTTCTCTGCACCTGCATTCATTTTGTAAATGACTTTAGTTCGACCAGATAGACATTTTTATCTTTTATATACCGTCCCACAATTTCAACCTTTTCAGGATTAAGCCCCAAGGGCGATATGAATTATCAACAGCTGTACCAGTCACTATAGAATAGATTCAACTACCCTTACTACAATATTGCTTTTTTAGACAATTAATTTTATGATAATTGATTAATATTAATGATTTTTTCAATTTAATATACCCTACCAACTGTTCAATCATTCATAGATTTAACAGAATAGCCTTATTTAAAATATTAGAATGAAAATAAGCAGAACATTAGAAATAATGATTTACCTGTTTATCAGCATAAAGACTATTTTTTGTCTGAGAGTATTGGAAATCAGAAAAATATTTGGAGAAATAATTTTTGTATATCGTTTATCCCAAACGATTATATAATCCCAATGATCTTCTATTCATAGATAAAGATAGATACGTTTTTTTACGCTCTTAACTGATTTGATATTTACTCAATTATCTGATTTCTGATAACTATAAATAAAATATAATGCAAACAAATATATTCTATCGATACAAATAAATAACCTCGCTGAATTTTTTATACATCAGTTCGAATTGAAGCATAACAATTAATAACCAGACTGATTAAATACCCAACTTGAATGATTAAAACTAACCCAGATATATAATTAATCTTTATTGTTAGACTTCACCAATATTATTCATAAATAAATCCTGATTTTTAACTGAAAACCTCATACATGCCAATATAATATAAAAATTTACTTAATTAAATTTGATATTGCACATTTAATCCTTACTAGTCTCACTGCCTGATTTGTGCGAAAATTCAATTTATTTATTGGGCGAACTACCATGTTAGACAGAGAAGGTTATCGCCCCAATGTCGGGATAATCATTACTAACGACCGTAACGAAGTTTTTTGGGGCAAGCGTGTACATGAACACTCTTGGCAGTTTCCGCAAGGCGGTATTAAGCCGGGTGAAAGCCCGGAAGCCGCCATGTATCGTGAGCTCATGGAAGAAGTCGGCCTGCTGCCGCATCATGTCAAAATAATCGGACGCACCCGGGACTGGTTACGTTATGATGTACCTACACATTGGATCAAACGCGAATGGCGGGGTTCTTATAAAGGCCAAAAACAGATCTGGTATTTGCTGCGCCTAACCGGACGGGAAAGTGATGTTCATCTGCGAGCAACCCATCATCCTGAATTTGATGCATGGCGCTGGCACCAATACTGGGCCCCTGTTGATGAAGTTATTGAATTCAAAAGAAATGTCTATCTGAATGCATTACACGAGCTTTCACGCTTTTTACACGAACTGCCCAGCTGGACTGAATTTGTTCAAACTCGACAAAATCATGATGATAAATACTCACTGGCAGAATGATTGCCTGTGAATATTTCTGTATTGAAGATTCCGCCAAAATTCTGAATCTGAAACAAATTACCGAAAAAATAAATTTTTTACGGTAATTTGTTTTATATTGCGATTAATACTTATCTAAAAATAAATTATGAGCAAATCCACAACTTATGATGAATCCAGTGTCACCGTTCTGAAGGGTCTGGCACCGGTTAAAGAACGCCCTGGGATGTATACCAGAACGGATAGCCCTACTCATATCATTCAGGAAGTAATTGATAATGCCGCAGACGAAGCTCTGGGCGGCTATGCACAAAATATCGATGTTACTCTGAATCCCGATGGATCCGTTACTGTCAGAGACAATGGTCGCGGCATTCCCACCGGATTACACCCAACCGAAAAAGTCCCCGTAGTTGAACTGGTTTTCACCCAACTTCATGCTGGTGGTAAATTCAATAAAAAAAGCGGCGACGGTGCTTATGCTTTTTCAGGTGGCTTACATGGTGTAGGCGTTTCCGTGACTAATGCACTGTCTTCCCGGCTCGAAGTTACTGTTAAAAGAGCCGGAAATATTTACCATATTGCCTTTGCTGGTGGTGACGTCATTCAACCTTTGGCTGTAACCGGCAAATGCGCCGTTAAAGACAGTGGTACCGAAGTTCGTATCTGGCCTGACGGACATTACTTCGATAATCCGCAATACAATCTGCCGGAATTGGAACGCAATTTACGTGCTAAAGCTGTTTTATTACCCGGCGTGAATGTTACCCTTACCCGCTACCAGAATGCTACGGATGAAGCTCAGACACAAAACTGGCATTATCCGAATGGCCTGAAAAGTTATTTACTTGACTTACTCTCAGACAGCCAGACTGCCACCCCTATTTTCTCCAGTGAAAATTATTTAAACTCAAATCATGGAACTGATTTTAATCAGGGTGAAGGCGCAGCTTTCGCTCTGACATGGCTGGAAGACGGTCATACACCAAGTGAAAGCTACGTTAATCTAATTCCTACCGCGTTAGGCGGCACTCATGAAGCCGGGCTGAAACAGGCAGTTTTTCATGCTGTAAACAACTTTATCAATCATCATAATTTACTTCCGCGTGGCGTAAAACTACAGTCAGACGATGTTTTTTCACGCGTCGCCTTCGTTCTCTCAGCACGGTTGCTCGACCCTCAGTTTCAAGGGCAGACAAAAGACAAATTAACCAGTCGTGATGCACTCAAACTGGTAGCCGCAGTATGTAGTGATCCATTAGAACTCTGGTTAAACCAGAATATCGACACAGGTAAAAAAATAGCTGAGCTGGCTATTAGCCAAGCACAGGCACGAATGCGCTCAACTAAAAAAATTGAAAAGAAAAAAGGCTCTGGCGTAGCTGTTTTACCAGGCAAACTTACAGACTGTGAAAGTGAAGACATCCGCGAAAATGAATTGTTTCTGGTAGAAGGTGATTCAGCCGGCGGCTCAGCTAAACTGGCACGGGATAAAAATACTCAGGCAATTCTTCCATTGCGCGGTAAAGTTTTAAACAGTTTTGAAATTCATCGCGACCAATTATTTGGTAATGCAGAAATACATGATATTTCTGTTGCCATCGGAGTAGACCCCCACGGTAGAAACGATAATCCTGATTTATCTGGCTTACGCTATGGAAAAATAGCCATTTTATCAGATGCCGATGTTGATGGTGCTCATATACAGGTTCTATTGCTTACCTTGTTTTATACCCATTTTCCGCGACTGATAGAGGCCGGACACATTTATGTTGCCCAACCACCACTTTTTCGTATAGATGTAAATGCACAGGGTAAAAGCAAACCTGCACGCAAAATTTATGCTCAGGATGAGGCAGAACTGGAAAGCATTAAAGACAGATTGCAACTAGAAAAAAGTACTTATCACATAAATCGCTTTAAAGGTTTAGGCGAAATGAATCCTGATCAGCTCAAGGATACTACCATGAATCCGGATACACGCCGTCTGTTGCAAGTACATATTCCCGATGAAGAAAACAGTGAAACCCGAAATATTTTTATCAAATTAATGGGAAAAGGTGAAGCAGCTTCCAGAAGAGTATGGATGGAAGCTGAAGGAGATAAAGTAGAAGCCGATATTTAAAATTAATCTAACAAACAGGTTGTTTATCATATTAAGAACAACCTGTTTAAATTAATTTATATATTAAACAACAAAGTAAACATAATTAACATTATCAAACTATAAAAGCATTAATTTCACTTAATTGTCTTTTTAATAAATAACATTAATTTAAATTTGTAAAATATATAAGCAAACTTACAACACACTATTAATTTATATATTAATATACACTAAAAAAGTAAGATTTTATTATTTAAAACAATTCATTTACCATTAAGTTATGCATAGAATTAAACATATATTCGCAGTCTCAATAGCATATAAAATATAAAAAATGAGATAACATTTGATAAATATCAAACTTTAGCTAAGTTGACCGGATTATATTACGCAATCTCCTATTCAAAATGCTATAATTTCATTTACATTTCAATAGAATTCAATAAACTGTAACAATAGTTTTCATTGCTCTGAATAATTATAGATAAGCAAGAAAACTAAAGAAATGTAAATAAAATAGAAAACTTAAATAAAGATAATTAATAAAATTTAATAACATTTTTTTGCAAAAAAATTCACCCATCTTTATAATTGACAAAGTTACAGTCAATTTAAGAGGAATTTTCATGAAATATGATTTCATCGAAGGCGTATTGAAAACCCTGAACAGTACACCCGACATTACATCTTCAGCAGTTATCTCAACCGATGGTTTGCCAATTGCTTCAGCTTTGCAGAGTGGCATGGATGAAGACCGTATCGGTGCAATGGCTGCAGCATTACTGTCTCTGGGTAATCGTTCTGCAAAAGAAGTATTAAAAGGTACTCTGGACAACACCATTATTCACACTGATAAAGGCTACATGCTGCTGTTTCAGGCCTCTGAAGCTATTCTGTTAACCATTACTACCACTCATGAAGCCAAATTAGGTCTGATTCTGTTTGAAGCTAAACGGGCATTGAAAGAATTAGCTGACCATTTTGGTTAATAATCAATTTGCTTGATCTGAAATATGCAATGCTATTTAAATACCCGCTCATGCAAATTTGAAATTAACACGTTTTATTACAGTTTATAATACTGTAAAAATAAGCTTTAAAATCAGGCACCACCCTTATATCCGGATATTTTCTGAATTCTGACTAAATTGCTGTTAGTCAAACCTAAAGAAAACTAAAGCTTAAACTGAATTTATTGCATGAAAGGGCGTTTAAATGTTTTATAACTATATTGAAACGCATCGCATATATGTATTGGGTAATATTTAAAAATCCCGATTGTATGCATTTCCAGAAATTTATATTAGCAGTAAATTTATTAAAGCAGAAAGAATAAATTACTGTAAAAACATAAAAAATCTGAAATGCATTTCTATTAAGCACACACTCATTCTTTATCAGATTAAACCAAAATTGAAGGACAGATAAATATGGATATGAGTCGTTGGATTCAGCCAAAGCCTGAAGGTGAATTTTCAGAGTATAAAATTAAGCATTATCAGCAAGACGGAGAATCAACAGTATATGTAACTCATCAGGAATTTCCTTATCCTGATGGTGCTTTAATTGTATCACGTACAGATCTTAACGGTATTATCACGCATGCCAATGACGTCTTTGTTGATATCAGTGGCTGGACACGTGATGAAATTATTGGTGCTCCACACTGTTTGTTACGTCATCCTGACATGCCCAAAGCTCCATTTGCCGATATGTGGGAAACCTTGCAAAGAGGGGAACGCTGGTACGGTTATGTTAAAAACTTACGAAAAGATGGCGGCCATTACTGGGTATACGCCACTGTAATTCCGAACTTACGTCAAGGCAAAGTGATTGGCTATAGCTCAATTCGTCGCAAACCAAGCCGTGAACGTGTTAACGAAATGAGTGCCAAGTATGTAGAAATGCTGAAAACTGAACAGGAAGGAAAATAATATGCTGAGTTTAATGGTTGTACCCGATTATTTGCCTGATCAGTTCAGCACCTGGTATTTGCTCAATAATTACCTGCAAAAGAAAAGCGATCAGAATATTTCTCTGATTATGCCTCCTTCATTTGATGAAGTAAAAGCACAGCAAGATAAAGAAAAAGTCTCTATGCTTTTTGTTAATCCGTTTGCTGCCGGTAATTATGTACGTGAACAAGGTTATTTACCACTGGTTAAACCTAAAAATCAACCAGATGAGATTGTAATTGTTACTGCTGCTGATTCAGAAATTAATGCTATTGAAGAGCTCAAAGGTACTGTTGAACTGGCTCTTTCCAATAATGAAGATGCCAACTTTATTGGTTTGCGTTTGCTTGAACCTGCTAATCTGAACGATGATGAGCTGGTTATCAATCGTAAAGATAACTTCCTCATGGTAGCTTCCAGCGTTATCCGCCAGCAGGCAAAAATTGGCATTATTCAAGCTGAAGTATATGACAGCTTTAACTCTGTAACCAAAGATCAGTTAAAAGTATTACTGAAAAGCCGGATTAATGAAGTATCTCATGTCATGTTATATCATAAAGATATAGCTGATAAAGTAGAGCCATTGAGAGAGATATTATGCAAAATGGCAGACGATTCTGATGGCGCTACTATTGTTAAAGCATTGAGTTTTCCAGAAGGCTTTATCGGATTATCTGAAGAAGATATGGAATTCATGATTGATGTTGTAGACACATTACGTATGTAAGTCTATAACTGCATTCTAGGCCGTGTTAGCTTTATTAAACTAACACGGTTTATTTTATGTCTAACCTTTTTCTTTTATATAAACAGAGTAGATATTATCCATGTACAACATATATCAATTTTTTTGAGATTTATTCAATACTTTTTCATTTTTAAATTATCCGCCTTTATCTAAAATTTTTTTACAAACCGGATACTAAAAGCAAGCTTGTACTAACCAGCATTTGCAATAATAAATTTATCTAACATTCATAATGATATATATACAATGACTATTATTTAATATATCTGAATATTTTGTTTTTTACGCTAAATTTATAATAATTACTTTGTATGTTTGTTAGTTTTTTCCATTGTAGTGAAGCAATGTGTCTTATGATAATTAAGTTTAACAGATGTAAATAAAAGTTATACCGAAAGTTATTTATATACTGGCATTTTTCTCCAGACTTATATACAAGCTTAAATATAATTCAGAAAAAATAAAATAATATCTATCCTATTATCCAAATATTATAAACAAACTCAACAAACCTATGTTTTATAAAATTACTTATCAGAATTTGATAATGCATGCCTGCTCCGTATTATTAATCTGCCATAATAAAACATATATCAAACCTAGAACATAAACACTTTTTATATACATTTATTATCTTAAAATTATGAATATAACAAATATATTTTCATAAATTTATGCTTTTATATTAACAAAATGATGCATCACATGAGTCTGTTATAATAAATGAATCCATTATTGATAAACAGCAATTATGGCTACTATTAACGACAGTAAACCCTCACGCTTTTTGCCCATTTTGTTGGCAATAGCCATTTTTATGCAACAGCTGGATGCTACTATCCTGAATACTGCTCTGCCCTCAATGGCTGCCGATCTGGGGCAGTCGCCGCTTAATATGCAATCTGCAATTATTGCCTATGCGCTAACTCTAGCAATAATGATGCCTCTGTCTGGTTTTCTGTCGGATAAATTAGGAACACGTAAACTTTTTATGGGTTCTATGGTCATATTTATTATCGGATCTGTACTATGTGCTGCAAGTAATAATCTTGCTTTGCTGGTACTGGCCAGAATCATTCAGGGTTTGGGTGGCGCAATGTTAACACCTGTAGCCCGTTTAACCATGATGCAGGCCTACGACCGCTCTAAACTCATAACTGTTATGAATTATGCCATTATGCCGGCATTGATCGGCCCAGTACTGGGGCCGATTATTGGTGGCTATCTTGTGGTATATACCAGCTGGCACTGGATATTTTTGCTTAATGTACCGATAGGGTTATTAGGATTACTGGTTACCTGGTATATCATGCCCAATTTTAACCGTCCGGCAAATTACTTTGATGGATTAGGTTTCTTTCTGTTTTCGGCATCTGCTTTTTGCATGACGCTTACTTTTGAAACCATGTCACATGCTAACAATATTTTATTTGGCTGTATGATGGCTATTGCAGGTATTGGCGCTTTATTTGCCTATCTTGCTCATGCACGTCAGAACAACCGTGCTTTGTATCCTCCGCATTTAATTCTGGTGCGTACATTTCGTCTGGGGCTGGCAGGTAACTTAGTAAGCCGCCTTGGCATGAGCGCCCTGCCTTTATTATTGCCTTTATTATTTCAGGTTGCTTTTAACTATGATGCGGTAAATTCAGGCTGGCTGCTGATGCCTCTTGCTTTGGCGGCTATATTTGCCAAACCTTTTCTAAAACCTTTAATGAATCATTTTGGTTATCGTAATACCCTCTCATGGAATACACGTATTATCGGTATACTGATTATGTCACTCGCTTTAATCAGTGCCAGTACACCGCAATGGTTGATATTATTACATCTGTGTATTTTGGGCGCCTGCAACTCTTTGCAATTTACTGGTATGAATACCATTACACTGGCTGATTTACGCCCTAATCAAGTTAGTAGCGGCACTAGTCTGATGGCTGTTAACCAGCAACTGGCATTAAGTTTCGGCATAGCAATTGGCGCATTACTTTTGCAATCTTTTAGTCGTGCCAGCTTTATCAATCACAATATTACTACCGCCTTTCGCATTACTTTTATTATTCTCGGCGTGTTCACTCTGCTTTCAAGCTGGATATTTGCCCGTCTGCATTCAACTGATGGTGCTAATCTGCTTTCAAAGGAAAAAGCATAGATTAACAATTTTCTGAATTCTGACAAAAAAATTACTTATCTGCCTGATATAGTTATTAAGTCAAAGGATAATATCAAACTAAAAGTAATTTTTAATACAAAACTAATACCATTCAGAATTACAAATAATTAAACTTTTCCATGTAATTTATAGTACTCATTAATTAAAGTAGAACTTACTATTTAAAATTATTATTTTAAATTTATAAAAAAAGCTGCCAATATTTTCGGCAGCCTTTTTTCAGATAATAATTAATGTGGAATGTCGTCACTTAAATAAACAGCCGGTTCACTTTTATCATGTGGCAGCACTATATTTAGAATAATCGCTACAATTCCGCCCATACAAATCGGATTTTGAAACAATATTGGTAACTGAGCAAACACTTCCGGTTCAAAAGCCACACCCAGACCAAGCCCCAGTGATGTAGCACAGATAACTGCTTCACGGCGTCGGATGCCGGCAGTAATAATAATTCTGATACCGGCGGTAACAATCAAACCGAACATAACCACCATTGCCCCACCTAAGACCGGACTGGGAATAGTGGTAAAAATAGCACCAACCCATGGAAATAAGCCAAGTATAATCAGAATAGCAGCAATATATTTACCGACATACCGGGAAGCAACTCCCGTCATCTGAATAACGCCATTATTCTGGGCAAAAGTGGTTAACGGCAATGAACCCAGTGCTGTAGCAATTACGGATACCAGACCATCAGCCATTACCCCGCCGCGTAAACGGTTTGTGTAAGACGGACCATCTACCGGCTGATTAGAAATCATGGCGGTAGCAGTTAAATCACCTACTGCTTCAAATACACTTAAAAGATAAATAGTACCGGCCACCATAAAAGCATGCCAGTCAAAAGCAAAGCCGTATTTAAATGGAATCGGTATTGTAATTAAGGGTAAATCGTGCAGATTGGAAAAATCTACAATTCCCATAAAAATCGCAATTACATAACCTGATATCAAACCTACCGCAATGCCGGCCATACGCCACCATGCATTTTTAAAGCAGTTAAATAACAATACAGTAAACAGTACAAATGTGGACAGAGCCAGATTAGACCATGAACCAAAAGTATGATTTGCTTTTGCAGTAAGACCACCGCCAAAGTCAGTAATACCGACATGAATAAGACTCAGGCCTATCATCAATACCACAACTCCGCTTACAGTAGGTGTGATGATTTTTTTCAGAAAAGGTAACAGCCATGATGCCCCGATTACTAAAAAGGCGCCCACGAATGAGACGCCCAGTAAAGTTGAAATCATAGTATTTTCATTCATCCCGCTTTCTTTCATGCCCAGCCCCAGCGCAATCATGACAGTGACAAATGAAAAATTAACTGATTGAATTGATAACAGCCCCGAACCAATAACACCAAAGCGGTGTACCTGAATATAAGTACCTACACCTGAAGCCACCATAGACATTGAGACCAGATAAGCAGTCATATCAGCCGGCAGTTTCAGCGCACCGCCCACCACAAGAGCCGGCGCCACCATAGGAACAAAAAGAGCGAGTAAATGGGTTAATGCACTGAGCAAACCATTTAAAACAGGAGGTTTTTCCTCCAGACCATAGACCAGATCAGAGTGTTCATTCTGCTTACGAACAGAGGAATTATCGGCCATGTCATCCTTCCTTATTTGCTTTATGCATGTGTGAAATGTATATAAAGCAGCGTATTTTAAGCGATACGGCACTGTTTAATCCAGAGCAAACTATTGAGGAATAGAATCTTTAACACAAGCAAACTACTTTTATCAAAAGTGGTTCGAATACCGGCAGTTTTCCATGTAAGCAAAAAATACGCTACAATCATCACATTTTTAGCTCACCTGTAAAGGGTAGAATTATGTTGACAGGCAGCCTGGTTGCCATCGTAACGCCTATGCATGAAGATGGCAGTATTGATTATGAACAATACAAACAGCTTATTGACTGGCATATTGAGTCAGGAACCGATGCCATTGTCGCCGTGGGAACAACCGGTGAATCAGCCACACTCAGCGTGGATGAGCATTTGAATGTCATCAAAACTGCTGTAGAACATGTAGCCGGACGCGTGAAAGTGATTGCCGGTACTGGCGCCAACAATACTCACGAAGCAATTTATCTGGCTCAGGAGGCTCAGCAGGCTGGCGCTGATATGACTTTGTCTGTAGTACCCTACTACAACAAACCGAATCAGGAAGGTATCTACCGCCACTTTAAAACTATTGCCGAAGCAACCAGTATCCCCATGATTCTGTATAATGTCCCGGGTCGCACTGTTGCCGATATGCAACCGGACACTGCTTTACGTCTGGCAGAAATTGACAATATTGTTGGTATTAAAGAAGCCACTGGCAACATTGGTCGCGCATGTTATTTGTTTAAGCACGTACCAGAAAATTTTGCAGTTTATTCCGGTGATGATCCTACTGCTCTGGCATTTTTACTGTGCGGCGGTCATGGTGTTATCAGCGTTACTGCTAACGTTGCTCCGAAATTGTTTGCAGATATGTGTCATGCAGCTTTGCGCGGAGATATTACAGGTGCACGCGCTTTAAATGATAAATTACAGCGCCTGCATGGTGATCTTTTCTGTGAACCAAGCCCTGCACCAACGAAATGGGCACTGTCTAAACTGGGTAAAATCAATCCGGTTTGCCGTCTGCCTATTACTGAATTAACTTCTGCCGGACAGGCTGTCGTGCTGGCCGCCATGCAGGAAGCCGAATTAATTTAAACACAAGCCTAAATTGCCATTGTAAAGCACACTGAAAGTGGCCGATATGAATATAAGTAAAACCGTTGCTCTAACCCTGCTGGCAGCAAGTCTTGCCGCCTGTGCCAGCAAAAAAGAAAACCTGCCTAAACTGGATTACCAGTCTGACAATAAAAAAATTGTTCAGCTGGATGTACCTCCTGATTTGACTGATCCGAATCAGGGGAACCGCTTTAGTGCACCTGGCAGTTCACTGATTAATGGGGCTGTACGTGCCAGTGACATGAACAAAAAAGCGGGAAAAACTCAGAATAATGCGAATGCACAGGTACTGACTCAGGTACCGAATATTCATTTGCAGCGTGATGGAAGTATTCGCTGGCTGACTATCGATAACAAACAAGCTGCTGAATTATGGCCGCTGCTCAGAGCATTCTGGCAGGAACAGGGCTTTACTATCGAGCGTGAAGAACCATCCATTGGTCTGATGCAAACCAACTGGGCGGAAAACCGTGCCAAACTACCATCTGATGTGATTCGCGGTATATTCGAAAAAGTAGGTCTGGGTGGTGTTTACTCCAGCGGCGAGCGGGATATGTTTACTATCCGTCTGGAACGTAACAGCAAAGGCGGTACAGATGTATTCTTCAGCCAGAAAGGTATGAAAGAAGTCTATACCAGCAAAGATGGCGACAGCACTGCATGGCAGCCAAGACCTAATGAGCCTGAGCTGGAAGCAGCATTTCTTGCACGCTTTATGCAATATCTTGGTGCAGACGCCAAACAGGTTCAGCAACAGATAGCTGCCCAAAAACAAAACCCGAATGAATACAATTTAGCCAAAATTGATGGCAATAGTATTTACCTGCTCGGGCCTCAGGAACGTAACTGGCGTCGTGTTGCACTGGCTTTGGATCGTGTTGGTCTGAATGTAATTGGAGAAAACCAGAGTCAATATGCTTATCTGGTTGAAGTAGCTGCTGCAGAAGCCTCTTCTGTTTCTAATAAAAAACCAGGATTATTCGGACGTATGTTCGGGCGCAGCAAAAAAGCTGAACAACAGCAACAGCCAAAACAGCAACCTCGTCTGATGGTACTGGCAATACCTCTCAAGGATGGCGGAACACGTGTCACTCTGGCCAATGAAGATGGCACAATATATACCGGAAAAGATGCCACAAAATGGCTTCAGCAACTGGATCAGCAATTACGCTAACTTTAAAAGCCTGCTTATGCAGGCTTTTTTAAACAAAACAACTACCCAGACTTTTATTCAGATCACCTAATTAAATAATTAGAATTAATTTGGATTAAATGGATTGTTTGATTTGTATTCAAAGCTAATCAATTACTTTAAGATTAATTTAACTGGCACCGGATTTTTGTTTTATGCTGTTTTCAGGGTTCAATTAAATTGCTTATCAAATACTTTTTTAAATTACATACTAACGACTTAATATTTATATCTTTTAAAAATAAAATTATTTTTATACAATCTTTTTTACTGTTCAATCTGTTTATTATAAAACCGGTTTTCTTGTTTATTAGACAGATAAACAGATTCTAAAGATAGAAAATAAAAAATTCTGAAGTGTCAAATATGAAAAAATTAATTGTTAGCTATTGTTTTCTTTCAATGACCGTAATTGCGGCTTTGGTTATCGGTACAATATTCTTTGCGGATATACGTTATCCATTATGGTATAGTATCACCTGTTTTATTATTGCTGCACTCGGCTTAATAATACTAACGCCATTTACCATTAAAATAATTAAAATTAATCGAAACTTAAATTAATTCAATATCCATTGTAAATAATATCAATTTATATTATATGCATATTTTTAACCGTAAGCTATAAATATTTATTGTTTAAATATTTACAATAGTTTTCATTTAACAGATTTTCTGTATATAATTGGTCGTAATTTCTTCTTTAACCTTTTATGATATCAGACTAATGAAAAAATTAATTATAATGCATATCTGCACAAGCCTTATGTTTGTAATCTTTCTCGGTATCGGATTTTTTCTCTATAATAAAGATCAGCAACTGACAATTTATAGTAAAACATTTTTTATTCTAGGTGCAATTATGGCCATCGGAGAAATGCCTTTGACCTTTAAATTAACCAAAATGAAACAAGAGAATCAGCAGAAATCTGAAACAACTACAGATTTTACTTCATTGGGAAAAAAATAAAATTTTTCAGTTTATGAAATCACTATAATTAATATTAATCTGTATTTTATAAATAACTCATATTTTTTACTTAAAATTGATTTATAAACTGATTTATTTTATTCCGGCTGTAAGTAATAATTGTAAATAGCTGTATCTTTCTTAATTAACCAATCTGCCCAGCCAATTTATATCTTTTTAAAGCATTTACGAATGACGAAACTCAAACTTTTATTACTCATTCTGGCTTCATGTACATTTATGTTTATTGGCTGGGTTGTGCTAGGCTGTTATTATTGGGTACATCAACAGCACACTATTGCGATAATCTGCTGTTTACTCGCTTTTATTAGTGTACTGGGGCAATTTGCTGCGCTTGCGTTTACTTTGCGTGAACGTGCATACCGGCAAATTAATCAAGTGTTATCCTCAAATGATGTAAACCATGAATAAAATTGTTCTTGCCAGTAATAATCAGGGCAAGCTGACTGAATTTAGCCGCCTGTTTAATTCTTTAAATATCGAAATTGTTCCGCAGTCTGAATTTAATATTCCTGAGTGCCCGGAACCTTATGTCACATTTGTTGAAAATGCACTCGCTAAAGCACGTCATGCCAGCCGTTATAGTGGCTTATCGGCATTGGCCGATGATTCTGGTATTTGTGCCAATGCACTGCATGGTAAACCTGGTGTCCATTCAGCACGTTATGCCGGTACAGAACCGAAATCAGATACAGCCAATAATGCCAAGCTGGATGATGAATTATGCAATTGTGATGACAAAAGTGTGTTTTATGTATGCGTACTGGTTTTAGTGCGTCATCCTGATGATCCACAGCCATTAATTGCTGAAGCCAATTGGTCTGGGCTGTGGCAATCCTCTGCTGCAGGAAGCAATGGTTTTGGATACGATCCGCATTTTTATGTTCCAGACCAGAAACTGACTGCAGCACAAATGAGTCAGGAAGAAAAAAACCGGATAAGTCATCGTGCTCAGGCATTAAATATTTTAATGGATAAACTGCGTCGGCAGTATGGCCTGAATACTCATGTCTGAGTTTCCCGTTTCTCTGCAAATACCGCATTCTATTACGCCAGTTTTGACCAGTTTACCGCCACTATCTCTGTATATTCATATTCCATGGTGTGTTCGCAAATGTCCGTATTGCGACTTCAATTCGCATCAGCTTAAACAAGAACTGGATGAGCAGAAGTATATTGATGCCTTATTAACTGATCTGGAAACTGAACTGCCTTATTTCTGGGGTAGGTCTGTTCACACAATTTTTATCGGCGGAGGGACACCTAGTCTATTTTCCGCATCTGCATTTGAAAAGCTCTTAAGCGGCATTCGTGCACGGGTTAATCTGTTACCTACGGCAGAAATTACTCTTGAAGCCAATCCGGGCACATTTGAACGCGATCGTTTTGCAGATTATGCAGCAGCTGGTATAAACCGGCTTTCCATCGGAGTACAAAGTTTTGCCAATGACAAACTGGCTGCACTGGGAAGAATTCATAACCGCAATGAAGCACTAAATGCCATTGAATCAGGCTTAATTCTGTTTCCTAAACTCAATATTGATTTGATGTATGCCTTACCAGGACAAACTGTCGCACAGGCAAAGGAAGATATTAATACAGCAATTGCAACCGGAGTAAGGCACATTAGTGCTTATCAACTTACACTGGAACCCAATACACCTTTTGCCCATTCACCTCCTCCGAAGCTACCAGATGATGACCATATTGCTGATATAGAAGAAGCTGTACATACATCACTGTCACAGGCAGGTTTTCATCATTATGAAACGTCTGCCTTCGCCCAGCCTCAGCAACAATGCCGGCATAATCTGAACTACTGGCAATTTGGCGATTATATCGGTATCGGAGCTGGCGCTCATGGTAAGATATCCAGTGCTCAGGCAATTGAGCGCACTACCCGATCTAGGCATCCGAAAGATTATCTGCAAGCGATGCAGCAGCAACCTCAGTGTGCTATTGTCCGCCGGCAAATTTCTGCACAGGATTTACCTTTTGAATTTATGCTGAATGCTCTGAGATTAACTGATGGAGTTCCTACTACATGGTTTAGTGAGCGTACCGGCTTGCCTGTTACCTCCATTCAATGTGCGATTACTCAGGCCGTAGAGAAAGGTTTAATGGACGCAGATCCGTTAAACTTACGTCCAACTGCACACGGACGTACTTTTCTGAATGATTTACTGGCTTTATTTTTGAAAGACTGATAACCCCTTTTCATACCAAGGAGTAAAAACATGGAAAAAAATATTATTCATACTGAGAAAGCACCGGCCGCTATCGGTGCTTATTCACAAGCAGTACGTGCTGGCAATACAGTATATCTTTCCGGTCAGATTCCGTTAGTAGCTGAAACAATGCAAATCGTTGATGGTGGTTTTGCTGAACAGGCACATCAGGTGTTTAAAAATCTTCGGGCGGTTGCAGAAGCTGCCGGAGGCAGTCTGAATGACTTAGTAAAAGTAAATGCCTATCTGACTGATTTGAGTAATTTTGCTACGTTTAATGAGATTATGGCGCAATACTTTACAACTCCTTATCCAGCTCGTGCTGCTGTTGAAGTTTCTGCTTTACCTAAAAGTGCTCTGGTTGAAGCTGAAGCCATTCTGGTACTGGACAAGTAAACAGACAAATCGGGACAAACCAGTTTGATTAGGTTTATCCCGATTTCTCAGGAGATGAATATGGCACAGTATGTGATTGGTGATTTACAGGGATGTCTGACAGAGTTTAAAAAACTACTGGATAAACTGAATTTTAATCCCGGTACTGATACCTTATGGCTTACCGGCGATCTGGTAAACCGGGGCCCGCAATCACTGGCCACATTGCGTCTGGTAAAACAGCATGATGGCTGTATGCAGACTATTCTGGGAAATCATGACTTACATTTACTTGCACTGCATTATGGTTATGGCAAACTCAAACGTGCAGATACAATCAGTGACATTCTGAATGCGCCCGACAGAAAACAATTAATTGACTGGTTACTCCGACAGCCTTTATATCGCCAGCAGGACAATTATGTCATGGTCCATGCAGGTATCTGGCCAACATGGACATGCGATCAGGCACAGCTACTGGCTCAGGAAGTGGAAACCGTATTGCAAAATACTCCGAAACAATTTTTTTCCCGAATGTATGGAAATAAACCTGTTCACTGGAACAATAATCTCAGTGGCGATGAGAGATTGCGTTTTATCACTAACAGCTTTACCCGGATGCGTGCACTGACTGATGACGGAGCAATGGATTTTGATTATAAAGGGACGCTCATTAATATACCAGCGCATCATATACCATGGTTTAAGGCGCCGCACCGCCAAAATATCAATAAAACTATTCTATTCGGTCATTGGTCGGCATTAGGTTTATATCAGGCCGATCATGTTGTGTGTGTGGATACCGGTGCTTTATGGGGGGGCTATCTAACAGCTTTTAATCTGAATGACAGAAGCGTGGTACAGATACCAAGTGAAATAAAGTTAAATATTGAAAATTAAATACAGTTAAAATAATGACCTTAACATACTGACAGTTGGCCTTGAAAGCAAATATTTCACTTGAAACATGTTGTTGTGAAGAATTTTTTATTCATGTATTATTAATATAGTAACGATAACGTTTAAACTGTATTATTTAATACTACCGTACATTAGCTAAAAAAGACTAAGATACAGCTATTGCTTCTTTACCTAAGCCAAGTATGATGGTTTATGTTATCAGAAGATTTATTCATAAATGCTTATAAGGAGTTGTCATGAAAAAAGTTCTTGTCCCGGCTGTATTGTTGATGCTGGCTGTTACCGGTTGTGCATCAAAACATCATCATAAAGCACCTTCTGCACAGGTAGCCGTACCTGCAGCAACTACAGCGAATGTACAGATTGATGCGCGTAAAGAAGTAGCTTATTTGTGCGGTACTGGTGCAGCTAAAAACCGTTTGACTGTAATGTATGGATTGCAAGGTCAGAACGTCGTGGCAGCTCAGGTAAATTATCAGGGCAGACTTTCTCCTGTAATGATGCGTGATGCACGTGATGTTAACTACAATACTTTCGTTTCTCCCGAAGGCATTACTTGGAAAACCGCTATTGCCAACAGCGATACTGTAGATAAAGTTGGTGCTCTGGGTCTGTTACAGCCAAGCAAACAGGTAATTAACGGTCAGGAAAAAATTGTTCCGCAAATTGTTACCCAGAACTGCGTAATAGATAATGGTACAGTGGCAGTAGCTCCGGCTAAAACCAAAACTGTTAAAACCACCAAAACTGTTACTACCAAAAAAGTATACAAACACAAAAAATAATTGATTGTGTTTTGAACAACGGCAACCTTTCAGGTTGCCGTTTTTATTTTATATATGAATAAAAAACTCTCCTGCTTAGTATCTGTACTAGCCAGCCGGAGTGATAGACAAATTCTAATAAATCAGAATAAATCATGGTTTAACTTGAAAGCGGTAATAACTGCCCTTATTTAAATGCAGTTATTTTCTCCGGCAGCTATCTGGCTGCTGGTCAGTAAAGGATCACGAGACATGCAACAATTCGACGGTACAACCATTATTTCCGTTCGCCGCGGTGAAAACGTCGCCATCGGTGGAGATGGTCAAGTGACACTGGGTAATACCATTATTAAAGGGACTGCACGCAAAGTACGCAAACTGTATAACAATCAGGTGCTGGCCGGTTTTGCCGGGGGTACCGCTGATGCATTTACTCTGATAGAACTATTTGAAAGTAAATTGCAAAAACATCAGGGTAAACTGATGCTGGCTGCAATTGAACTGGCTAAAGAATGGCGTACCGATCGCGCATTACGCCGTCTGGAAGCAATGTTAATTGTGGCAGATAAAAAAAATACACTGGTAATTACCGGAAATGGTGATGTGCTCGAACCGGAACAAAGCATTGCAGCTATTGGTTCCGGTGGTGCTTTTGCCCAGTCGGCAGCACGTGCATTAATGGAAAATACCGAGCTTGAACCGGCTGAGGTAGTTAAAAAGTCCCTCGAGATTGCCGGTGATATCTGCATTTACACAAATCAGAGCCACACTATTGAAACCTTGTAATTTTATTGGCCGTTTAATTTGTATTTAAAAACGGTCATATCTCAAGATTGGAACAAGATGAGTACATCTGTAATGACCCCGAGCGAAATCGTTCATGAATTAGATAATCATATTATCGGGCAAACTCAGGCCAAACGTGCAGTAGCAGTAGCGCTGAGAAACCGGTATCGCCGCAGTCGCGTTGCCGAACCCTTACAAAGCGAAATCGTTCCGAAAAATATTCTGATGATTGGGCCTACTGGTGTAGGTAAAACTGAAATAGCCCGCAGACTTGCCCGTCTGGCCAACGCACCTTTTATTAAGGTAGAAGCTACCAAATTTACTGAAGTAGGCTATGTAGGCCGTGATGTTGACAGTATTATTCGCGATTTGATTGAAATTGCCCTGAAAAACATTCGTAACCAGACAATCGCTAAAAACCGCGACCGTGCTCAGGATGCCGCAGAAAACCGCATTCTGGATGCCCTGCTGCCTCCGCCACGCAGTGTCGGTTTTGCCGGTGAGCCACAGGAAGCTCAACCGGAAAATCATACCCGGCAGAAATTCCGTCAGATGCTGCGTAAAGGCGAGCTTGACGATAAGGAAATCGAGATTGAGGTTGCCGCTAATCCTTCTCCGACCATGTCTGTTATGGGTCCTCCGGGAATGGAAGACTTCACGAATCAGTTGCAAGATATGTTCAGCAGCATGGGACATGGTAAAACCAAAGCTCAGAAAATGAAAGTAAGCGCTGCCATGAAATTACTGCTGGATGAAGAAGCAGCTAAACTGGTAAGCGAAGAAGAATTACGTGAACAGGCAATTAAGTCAGTTGAACAAAATGGCATCGTATTTTTGGATGAAATTGATAAAATTGCTACTGACAGCAGTCGCCATGGCGGAGATGTTTCACGTCAGGGTGTGCAGCGTGATTTACTGCCCCTGGTTGAAGGGACAACGGTACAGACTAAGTATGGCATGATTAAAACTGATCATGTTTTATTTATTGCATCTGGCGCATTTCATCTTAATCGACCCAGTGATCTAATCCCCGAATTACAAGGGCGCTTTCCGATTCGTGTTGAACTGGATAATCTGAGTGTAGATGACTTTAAAGCCATTCTGACAACGACCCACGCTAATTTGACTGAACAGTACTCTGCTTTACTGGCAACTGATGATGTCAATCTGCAATTTACTGATGACGGCATTGCCCGTATTGCTGAAATCGCTTTTCAAGTTAATGAAAAAACCGAAAATATTGGTGCACGCCGATTGCATACGGTTATGGAAAAATTACTTGAAGAAGTTTCCTTTGATGCGCCAGCCGGCGATATAACCATTGATGCAGCTTACGTTGATGCTCGTTTACAGGATATAGCTGAACGTGAGGATCTGGCTCGTTACGTATTGTAATTCTATATTCAAGCGGCTTCGGCCGCTTTTTTATTAATTGCGAACCTCTTTTTTTCTCCCTGATATTCAACTAAATATAACCAATCCATGCCCTCAATTTTATCGCGAACCTATCAGCCTTATCTTTTACAGCACTATAGGTTAACCCAGTGGTCACACCAATTACTTGCTACTACATTAGCAGCATTATTAATGGCTATATCAGCCAATATAAGCATTCCTCTGCACCCCGTCCCTTTATCGCTGCAATCGCTGGCAGTTTTACTGCTCGGTGCATTTTTAGGGCGAAAGCTCGCTGTATTAGCCATACTTGAATATTTGCTGCTCGGCGCCTGCGGTCTGCCCTTTTTTGCGGGTGGGCATGGCGGAATAAATGTATTGGTATCAGCCTCTGCCGGTTATCTGTACGGTTTCATATTCAGTGCGTATATCGCCGGCTGGGCTGCTGAAAGAGGCTATGACCGACATTTTTTCAGCGGATTATGCGCCTTTGCACTTGCTCATCAGATTATATTTGTCTTTGGTGTTTTTTATCTGGCTTTTTATTTGCATACCAGTATTTATCATGCATTGCAATTAGGATATCTGCCATTTGCCGGTTTTGATTTACTTAAATTTTTTATTGCTGCGACTATTATGTTCACTCTGTGGCAATTTGGTAAAAAGCCAAGCTAATATCTTAAAGATAAGAAAACCGTACGAAAGCAATGTATTAACATACTTGAGTCATATTATCACTGCTATTCTCAGACGGTTTTCTATTTATTCTGACTATTTTTTAAATTGCTGTATCGTCCCGCTCTCCGGTTCGAATACGAATAGCGCTTTCTACCGGTAATACAAAAATTTTACCATCTCCGATTTTGCCGGAATGAGCAGCGGCAATAATTACCTCAATCGCCTGTTCTACTCTGTCATCCGGTAATACCAGTTCAATTTTTACCTTGGGTAAAAAATCTACTGCGTATTCAGCGCCGCGATAAATTTCTGTATGTCCTTTCTGCCGACCAAAACCTTTGACCTCAGATACAGTCATTCCGCTGAAACCCACATCAGACAAAGCTTCACGTACATCATCCAGCTTAAACGGTTTAACAATTGCTTCAATTTTTTTCATGCCGCCATGTTCCTTTTTACTGTATCCACAGTGCTAAAAACTACCATATCCTTATCTGAAACTCAAACTACCATGATTTAATAACATAAATTTAAGCAAAGCACTTATTTTTCGCGTAAAATTGCGTTTCAGCCAAAACCCACTACTAAAGTGAGCTACTCTCATCATGTCAGTTGTTCTGTCACTGTGCGGCGAGGCCGCACTATCCCCGTTTCGTATCGAAAAATTGTTACAGCAGGCAGCCAGATTACAACTGGATTGTAATATTCAGATCAACAGCGAATATCGCTATTTTGTGGCTTCAGCTACCGAACTTGATTCTGGTCAACAGCAAAAACTGCTTCAACTTTTACGTGCTACCCATCAGAACAGCAATACTCTGACAGGCACGCAATTATTGGTTACACCTCGTCTGGGCACTATTTCACCGTGGGCATCCAAAGCAACCGATATTGCACACAATTGCGGACTAAACGTAATTGAGCGCATTGAGCGCGGCATCCTGTATTCATTTTCTCAAGAGCTTAGTCAACAGGAACAGGATAGCTGGCAAACCATACTGCATGACCGCATGACAGAAAGTGTACTAACTGCTGTAGCAGACGCTGCACAATTGTTTCACACAACTGCGGCAAAAAGTTTTACCAGTATTGATATACTGGCAAATGGCAAAACAGCTCTGCAAGCAGCTAACCAGCAAATGGGGCTGGCATTATCCGCAGATGAAATAGATTATCTGGTTGAAAATTATCAGCAACTGCAACGTAATCCTACCGATGTAGAACTGATGATGTTTGCTCAGGCAAACTCAGAACATTGTCGACACAAAATATTTAATGCCAAATTTATTGTTGATGATGAAGCCAAACCTGAATCCCTGTTTGGCATGATTCGGGCTACGCATCAGGCGTATCCTGAAGGTACACTGGTCGCTTACAAAGACAATTCATCAATCATTGCCGGTGCCAGTATTGAACGCTTTTACCCACAGGCAAATCAACAGCAGAAATATCAGTTCAGCACAGAAGAAACACATATTCTGATGAAGGTGGAAACCCATAACCACCCTACCGCTATCGCACCATTTGCCGGCGCTGCAACCGGCTCCGGCGGGGAAATTCGTGATGAAGGCGCTACAGGAAAAGGTGCACGTCCTAAAGCAGGTTTAAGCGGTTTCAGTGTTTCTAATCTTTGTATCCCCGAATTTACTCAGCCATGGGAACAATATACAACTACACGTAATCAGTACGGTAAGCCAGCCCATATCAGCAGTGCGCTGGATATCATGCTGGATGGCCCAATCGGTAGCGCGGCCTTTAATAATGAATTTGGTCGTCCTAATTTGCTCGGCTATTTCCGCACCTTTGAAGAATTATTCAGTGGTACTATGCGCGGCTTTCATAAACCTATTATGATTGCAGGCGGGCTGGGTAATATACAGGCACAGCAGGTTTTCAAAGACAATATTCCCGCAGGTGCATTACTTATTCAGCTGGGCGGACCGGGCTTACTGATCGGTTTGGGTGGCGGAGCAGCCTCCAGCATGAGTACCGGAGCAAATCATGCTGATCTGGATTTCGACTCAGTACAGCGTGGTAATCCTGAAATTGAGCGGCGTGCACAGGAAGTTATTGACCGCTGCTGGCAACTTGGCTCAGAAAATCCGATTATATCCATTCATGATGTTGGTGCAGGTGGTTTATCTAACGCTTTTCCGGAGCTGGTCAACGATGCCGGCCGCGGGGCAATCTTTCAGTTACGCCGCATACCACTTGAAGAACACGGCCTTAATCCGTTGCAGATTTGGTGTAATGAAGCTCAGGAACGCTATGTTTTGGCAGTACAGCCTGAAAATCTGGAAATATTTCAGTCCATATGCCAGCGTGAACGTTGTCCGTTTGCTGTTGTCGGCACAGCTACTAATGATGGCCAGCTGCAATTATGTGATGAATTATTCAATAACAACCCGGTAGATATTCCTCTGGACGTGTTACTGGGCAAACCTCCTAAAGTGACTCGCACTGATTCTGCCGTTATTGAAGAGATTCCTCCTTTTGACGGAAGTAAACTGGATATTCGTGAAAGCCTGTACAGAGTATTAGGTCTGCCTGCTGTAGCCAGCAAACAATTTCTGATTACCATTGGCGACCGCAGTGTTGGCGGCCTCACGCATCGCGATCAGATGATTGGAAGATATCAGACACCGGTTGCAGACGTTGCCGTAACCAAAATGGGCTTTAATACCTTACGTGGCGAAGCCATGAGTATGGGTGAGAAATCACCTGTAGCCTTATTTTCCGGTGCAGCCTCAGGGCGTATGGCAGTTGGTGAAGCATTAACCAATATTGCTGCCACAGACATCGGAGAAATGGGCAAAATTAAACTTTCTGCCAACTGGATGGCTGCCTGTGGTTTTGCCGGAGAAGATGCCCGTCTGTATGAGACTGTCAAAGCCGTATCCGAACTGTGCCAGAAACTGCAAATCAGTATACCTGTAGGCAAAGATTCATTATCAATGCAAACACGCTGGCATGATGCCGGTGAAGAAAAAAGGGTAGTTTCGCCTTTATCTGCTGTCATCACAGCCTTTGCACCGGTTCAGAATGTGCTCAACACTGTGACACCCGAGCTACAGAATATTGCAGATACTACTCTGTTGGCCATTGACCTCGGTCAGGGGTACAGCCGAATGGGTGGAAGTGCTTTGCAGCAGGTATGGAAAAATCTCTGCGGTTCAGCTCCGGATATCAGCAATCCCGAAATCATTTCTAAATTTTTCACACTTATTCAGTCATTGATTCAGGAAAATAAAATTCTGGCCTATCATGACCGCAGTGATGGCGGATTAGTAATAACACTGGCTGAAATGATGTTTGCTGCCCATATCGGGGTGACTATTGATATTGCATCTCTTATCAAGCAAACCAATAAACACAGCCAGAATCAGAAGCTGCAAGATGCCGCTGTACGCAGTCTGTTTACAGAAGAGCTTGGTGCGGTTATTCAGGTACACAATGATGACCTTGCCGGCATTCAGAATGCTTTTGCCTCTGCCGGCATGGCTGAAACTTTACATGTACTTGGTCACATCAATACAACTGACCGGTTAATGGTTCAGCATGGTAATACTGTTTTACTCAATGAAAACCGTGTTGAATTGCAAAAGAGCTGGAGTGAAACCAGCTATCAAATGCAACGCTTACGCGATAATCCTTGCTGTGCAGACAGTGAATTTGCCTTACTGGAGCAGGAACAGCTGTCAGAATTATTTGCCAGCCTGAGCTTTAATCCGGAAGAAGATATTGCTTTACCTTATATTCATCGGCATCAGCAGCCTAAAGTTGCCATTCTTCGTGAACAGGGCGTCAACGGACAATTAGAAATGGCGGCTGCATTTACCCGCGCTAATTTCGAAACTTACGATGTTCACATGAGTGATTTACTAAGCGGACGGGTTAAATTAAGTGATTTTCAACTGCTGGCCGCCTGTGGCGGATTCAGCTATGGTGATGTACTGGGCGCCGGAGAAGGATGGGCAAAAAGTATTCTGTTTAATGAACAACTGCGACAACAGTTTGCAGAATTCTTTGACAGACAGGATACACTGACACTAGGCGTGTGTAACGGCTGTCAGATGCTCAGCAATCTGGCTGAAATCATCCCGGGTGCAGATAACTGGCCACGCTTTCGGCGCAATATTTCCGAACAGTTTGAAGCTCGTCTGAGTATGGTCACTATTCCGGCTTCCTCATCATTAATTCTGGCTGATATGGTCGGCAGTAGTTTACCGGTAGTGGTGAGTCATGGAGAAGGACGTGCAGATTTTGCTCACCTGACCAATGAAACCATACCGGCAGATCTTTCTGTTGCACTCCAGTATGTTGATGGTCAGAATCAGGTAACGGATATATATCCGCTCAACCCGAATGGCTCTCCGGCCGGTATTGCCGGTGTCAGCAGTACGGACGGTCGCGTCACCATTATGATGCCGCATCCTGAACGGGTATTCCAGACAGCGCAAATGAGCTGGGCTCCGCGTGACTGGCCGGAAATGTCCGGCTGGTACCGGCTGTTTGCCAATGCACGAAAAATTTTAAACTGATAATTACGAGGGAATCATCATGCCATTACTCGACAGTTTTACTGTAGACCATACCCGTATGCATGCTCCGGCAGTACGTGTGGCTAAGAATATGACCACACCCAAAGGAGATGACATTACTGTATTTGATTTACGCTTCTGCAAACCGAATCAGACTATACTGCCTGAAAAAGGCATGCATACTCTTGAACATTTGTTTGCCGGATTCATGCGCGACCATCTTAACAGTGATCAAGTGGAAATTATTGATATCTCACCAATGGGCTGCCGCACTGGTTTTTATATGAGTCTGATCGGAACACCTGATGAAGCAACTGTGGCCAAAGCCTGGGCGGAATCTATGCAGGATGTACTTGCGGTAACGGATCAGAGCCGCATACCTGAACTTAACCGCTACCAGTGTGGCAGCTATACCATGCATTCACTTGAAGAAGCCAAGTCCATTGCCCGAACAGTTCTTGAAAATCAAATTAGTATCAATTACAACAATGATTTAAAACTAGATGAGTCACTATTGCAACACTAGATGCTAATCTTTGTCATTGCTGCCTGAAATTAAACGAAGCTGTGCTGAGCTTATATTTTAGGCAGTTTTTCTTTTTTCCTGTAAATGTAGATATATACAGCATAAACTTATCCCCTGATATAAAAAAACTAATAAAACAAAAAAATTAATAATTTTTTTTACAATTTTATTCAAATTGAGACAAATCAAAGCAAACTGCTTGTCAATCAACAAAAATCATTACTTCACTTAACCCAACCATTATCAAGAAGCGGATATAGTCAGTTTTGACAAGTCTTTTTTTTAAAGCAAAAAACCAGTATATTGTGTCCGGAATAACAGTTGACCACTACATTTTGTGTTGGCACTGTTTTTTTCTGCGTTAATTATGCTAGAAAGAATAACTCATGAATGCGGTTGCCAACCTTAAAGTAACCAAACGTAATGGTAGTTTGGAAGACATCAATCTGGATAAAATTCATCAGGTCGTTACCTGGGCTGCAGAAGGTCTGGATAATGTATCCGTATCTCAGGTCGAAATGCGCTCACACATTCAATTTTATAATGGTATTCGTACTGACGATATTCACGAAACCATTATTAAAGCAGCAGCCGACCTGATTTCCACAGAAACACCGGATTATCAGTATCTGGCAGCCCGCTTGGCTATCTTTCATCTGCGTAAAATTGCTTTCGGTCAGTTTGAGCCGCCTCACTTGTATGATCATGTGAGTAAGCTGACAGAATCAGGTAAGTACGATAAACATATTTTAGAAGATTATTCTCGTGCAGAATTTGATGAACTGAATGACTGCATTGAACATAACCGTGATTTAACTTTCTCATATGCTGCAGTTAAACAGCTGGAAGGCAAATATCTGGTTCAGAACCGTGTTACCAAACAAATTTTTGAAAGTCCGCAGTTTTTATACATGCTGGTAGCAATGTGCCTGTTCGCACGTTACCCTCAGGCTACAAGACTGACTTATGTAAAAAAATTCTATCATGCCATCAGTACTTTTAAAATTTCCCTGCCAACACCAATTATGTCAGGTGTTCGCACCCCGACCCGTCAGTTTTCTTCATGCGTACTGATTGAATGTGATGATAGTCTAGATAGCATCAATGCTACTACCAGTGCAATTGTGAAGTATGTATCTCAGCGCGCAGGCATTGGCATTAATGCCGGCCGGATCCGTGCACTAGGCAGCGAAATCCGTGGCGGAGAGGCACAACATACAGGCTGTATTCCATTTTATAAGATGTTTCAGGCAGCTGTGAAATCATGCTCACAAGGCGGTGTCCGCGGTGGTGCTGCTACCCTGTTCTATCCCTTGTGGCATCTGGAAGTAGAAAATCTGCTGGTACTGAAAAACAACCGCGGAGTTGAAGAAAACCGCGTACGGCATCTTGACTACGGTGTACAAATTAATCGCCTGCTGTATACCCGCCTGATTAAGGGTGAAAATATCAGTCTGTTTTCGCCTTCAGATGTCCCGGGGTTATATGATGCATTTTTTGCAGATCAGGACGAATTCGAACGTCTTTATGTTTTATACGAAAAAGACAACAGCATCAACCGCCGCAGTATTCCGGCAGTAGATTTATTTTCATTATTAATGCAGGAACGTGCCGGTACCGGACGCATTTACATTCAGAATGTCGACCATTGTAATACCCACAGCCCGTTTGACCCCAAACTGGCTCCGGTTCGTCAGTCAAATCTGTGTCTGGAAATTGCTTTACCTACCCGTCCGTTAAATGACATTAAAGACCCTGAGGGAGAAATAGCTCTCTGTACCCTTTCAGCATTTAATCTGGGTGCACTGGACAATCTGGAAGAACTCGAAGAACTGGCCGAGCTGGCTACCCGTGCTCTGGACGCTTTGCTGGATTATCAGAACTACCCTATCAAAGCAGCTGAACTGGCTACCATGAACCGGCGGACATTAGGTATCGGTGTCATTAACTTTGCATACTATCTGGCCAAAAATGGCGTTAAATACAGTGATGGTTCTGCTATAAACCTTACCCACCGGACTTTTGAAGCCATTCAGTATTATCTGCTGAAAGCTTCTGTCAAACTAGCACAGGAACTGGGAGCATGCCCTAAATTCAGCGATACTACTTATGCTCAGGGTTTATTACCGATTGATACTTACAAAAAAGATCTGGACAAAATCTGTCAGGAACCTCTGCATCTGGACTGGGAATCATTGCGTGCCGATATAGTTAAACACGGCCTGCGTAATTCCACCCTGACGGCACTCATGCCATCAGAAACATCCAGCCAGATTGCCAATGCTACAAACGGTATTGAACCACCGCGCGGGCTGGTATCGGTGAAGGCGTCCAAAGATGGTATTCTTAAACAGGTAGTACCGGAATTCGAACGTCTGCACAACCAGTATGAATTGCTCTGGGATATGCCAAATAATGAAGGTTATCTGCATTTAGTCGGTATTATGCAGAAATTTATCGACCAGTCGATATCTGCCAATACCAATTACGATCCGCAGCGTTTTGAAGGACAAAAAGTCCCGATGAAGCAATTAATCAAAGATTTGCTGACCGCCTATAAATTTGGTCTGAAAACTTTGTATTACCAGAATACCCGTGATGGTGCCGATGATATGCAAACCAGTATTCAGGATGACGGTTGCGCCAGCGGTGCTTGCAAAATCTGATTAAACAAGGGTGCATCAGCACCCTTATCTCCTTTTTCTACATTAATTAAATAAAGAGTATCGCCATGGCCTGTGAACATCTGTCTATGAATTACAGTACATTCTGTCAAAAACCGAATAATGCCCTGACAGAACCGATGTTCTTCGGACAGCCGGTTAATGTAGCCCGTTATGACCAGCAGAAATTTGATATATTCGAAAAACTGATTGAAAAACAGCTTTCATTCTTCTGGCGACCTGAAGAAGTAGATGTATCGCGTGATCGCATCGATTATGCCAATTTACCAGAGCATGAAAAGCATATTTTTATCAGTAATCTGAAATATCAGACCCTGCTTGATTCCATTCAGGGGCGCAGTCCTAATGTTGCCTTACTGCCTCTGGTATCTATTCCTGAGCTGGAAACATGGATTGAAACATGGTCTTTTTCTGAAACCATTCATTCACGCAGTTACACTCACATTATCCGCAATATCGTGAATGATCCTTCGGTTGTGTTTGATGATATTGTACAAAACAAGCACATTATTGCCCGTGCTGAAGAAATTGCCTGTTACTACGATGATTTAATCGAATATACCCAGTACTACAACTTACTGGGCGTAGGTGAACATGAGATTAACGGTAAAACCGTTGTAATCAATTTACATGAGCTGAAGAAAAAGCTGTATCTGTGCCTGATGTGTGTCAATGTACTGGAAGCAATCCGCTTTTATGTTTCATTTGCCTGTTCCTTTGCTTTTGCTGAGCGCGAACTGATGGAAGGCAATGCCAAAATCATCAAACTGATTGCCCGTGATGAAGCTTTACACCTCACAGGTACCCAGCAAATGCTTAACCTGATGCGTACCGGTGCAGATGATCCGGAAATGGCAGTGATAGCGGCTGAAACGGAAGAAGAATGTTTCCGGCTTTTCCGTCGTGCTGCCATACAGGAAAAAGACTGGGCAGAATATTTATTTAAAGACGGATCCATGATTGGTCTGAACAAAGATATTCTTGGTCAGTATGTCGAATATATCACCAACCTGCGTATGCAGGCTGTAGGCTTACCGCCGGCTTTTGAACACGCCAAACAAAATCCTATTCCGTGGATTAATGCATGGTTGTCTTCCGACAATGTTCAGGTAGCACCACAGGAAGTAGAAGTCAGCTCATATCTGGTTGGTCAGATTGATGCCGAACTTAATGAAGACGACTTAAGCGATTTTGAACTTTAAAATTTCTGTCTGAACCCAGTTTTCAACAAAACCTACCGGAGCAGCTTCAGCTAAAATGAGCTTAATCACCACCTGCGACAAAACATTCACTCTTCAGCAGGATGAAACCCTGCTGGAAGGTCTGGAACGTACCGGACATGAAGTTGAATATCAGTGTCGCAGCGGTTATTGTGGTTCATGCCGGCTCAAACTGCTATCCGGGCAGGTCAGTTATGCAGAACAGCCGCTGGCCTTTATCGCCCCGGGAGAGATACTTCCCTGCTGCTGTCAGGTAAAAACCGATTTGCATCTGGTCTGCCATCTTCGAACCGATACACCGGAACACAATCCAGACCTTTTTGACAACGATTTATTTGCAGATAAATAAAGTTAAACCGGTTATCTTTACCGCCGGAAAAAGGTAAAGTATCGTGACATCCATTTAACTCAGCACTAGGTAAAAACTTATGTTACTTGGCGTAAACATAGATCATGTAGCAACAGTACGTAACGCTCGCGGCAGTATCTATCCCAGCCCGCTGGAAGCAGCACTGCTTGCCGAAACACATGGTGCCGATCTGATTACCATGCATTTACGTGAAGATCGCCGCCATATTCATGATGCTGATGTATTTGCCGTAAAAAATGCCATCAGCACCCGTCTTAATCTGGAAATGGCACTTACTCCGGAAATGCTTGACAACGCTCTGGCTGTTCAGCCTGCCGACGTATGTATCGTACCGGAAAAAAGACAGGAAATTACCACAGAAGGCGGACTGGATGTTCTGTCACAACAGGATAAAGTAGCAGAATATGTCCAGAAACTGACAGCTGCGGGGATACGCGTATCACTGTTTATTGATGCTGATAGCCGGCAGATACAGGCCTGTCAGGAAGTCGGTGCACCAGTTATTGAGCTGCATACCGGTGCTTATGCTGATGCACCTGAAATGCATCAGCGCCGGCAGCAGCTGGCACGAATCGAAGAAGCAGCTCATCAGGCCAGTGAAATGGGCATAATTGTTAATGCCGGCCATGGTCTGAATATTCACAATGTCACCCCTATTGCTAAAATTCTGGCTATAAACGAACTGAATATTGGTCATGCCCTGATTGCTCAGGCTATTTTCATCGGCTTACCACAAGCCATTGAACAAATGAAGACCACTATTTTCCGTGCACGCAGCCTTCCTTATTAACCTAACCTTTTACCAGCAAAAGGAACAACATGATTTACGGCATAGGTACAGATTTAGTTAAAATTGAACGTATTGCCAAAATGTGTAAAACCTATGGTGCCAATGCCGTAGCAGCAAAAATGCTGTCACGGATTGAAGCACTAGAGTGGCCTTCAGCCAATCATCCTGTACAGTTTCTGGCCAAACGCTTTGCCGCTAAAGAAGCTTTTGCCAAAGCCGTCCATACCGGTCTGCGCAGTCCAGTGACCTTACGCAATATCGGAATTGGTCATAATGAACTCGGCCGGCCTGAATTTATTGTTGAAAAGCCATTAGCACAATGGCTCAAACAAAAAAACATTGGCCGTATTCATCTGAGTCTCACAGATGAAGACGACTACATAGTGGCTTTTGCTGTAGCAGAGTATGCTAAATGACGCAGGATAATCTCATTGAAGTAGTTGCCGGTGTCCTTTATAACCAGCGCGGCGAATTCCTGCTTAGTTCACGTCCGGCAGGCAAAGCATATGCGGGGTACTGGGAATTTGCCGGCGGTAAAGTAGAATCAGGGGAAAGTCGGCTGGCGGCATTGCAGCGGGAATTTGCCGAAGAACTGGGCATAACCGTTAATTCAGCTACACCATGGATAAGTAAAACTCATCGTTACGAACATGCCCACGTACATTTGCAATTTTATCGCATTGCAGCCGATCAGTGGCAGGGACAACTAACTGCACGAGAACAGCAAAGCTGGAGCTGGCAGCAGCCAGGTTGTCTTACTGTTACCCCCATATTACCTGCTAATGCACCTATTCTGGCCGCATTAGCGATTCCTGCTCATATGAGCGGAAATTTAAATACAGGTTTTTATACAGCGTCAAAGCAGGAACCTGCCTTAAAAATATACCCTTACCACTCAGGAATAGCAGCAGGATCAATTATTTATACACCAGCAAATCAGCTACAGCAACTGGCGAATCTGCATCCTGTCAGCGCTATCTGGGCTATATGTCATAACAGTGAAGAGTGGCTACATGCACAAACAGCTGCGGCGATAATCTGGCCGGTAGGCCAATATGAAGATATTCAACAGCTGCTTCATCTGCTGCATAATCAGCCTTCCTCTGTACCCGTTATGGTTTTACAGCAAACAAACGCTCAGCTCATTGCACAGCCAGACTGGATGACACTGGGTGTTCATGGCATCATACTGGAACAACAATAATAAGTATTACAACCTCTGTGTATTCACGACCACCTGTACTGCAATTACCGGATAATTTTTCTTAATTTATATTGGTCTGCCAATCTCATGAATCAGCCCGCAAAAAAATCAACTGCTGTTATCATCGGACTACTTATTTTTATCATAGCTGTTCCGCTTATTATTGGCATAGTTTTCTGGCATAACACCCGTACCGATGCTTTGAGCACCCTCAGTAACTGTAATGTCCGCACCGGCTGCATATTACCCGGAGGAGCTGTCATTCAATTTACGCCTCCGGCAGATATCACTAAACCTTTTGATATCAGCATGCGTAAAGTACCTGCTTCTGTAAAACGAATCAGCATACATTTCACCATGCGCAATATGAGTCTGGGTTTTAATCGTACTGACTTCAAACCGCAGGGACAGGGGGTATGGACAGCTTACCGTGCCGTATTGCCCGTATGTGTTGACGAACGTAATGACTTTCTTGGTGATTTAACTGTTGACGGCAAGCATTACAATGTTGTGTTCACTGCACCGTAAACAGCACAACATATAAGCATTGCATCTCAGACTGTTTCACCCGTACAATCACAGACATTGATTACCTTGCCATTAAAAGGATTCAGGTCATGATCAGCAAAAAATTTTTTGAAGACATCAGCGATAAACTCGGCGATACCATCAGTAACAGTCCCATCAAAGATATGGAAAAAAATGTTAAATCTATGCTTGGCAGTGCTTTTAACCGGATGGATTTGATTACACGTGAAGAATTCGATATTCAGCAACAGGTTTTACTAAAAACCCGGGAAAAACTGGCTGAACTGGAAAGCAGAGTGATCGCGCTGGAAGCGTTGTTAGCACAAAATAATAACAACCATGAAACCACCGATCCGGTTGCTCCGACAGATAATCATACTGATTTGTCTGACTAAGGAATTACGCCATGTCATGGGCAGTTGTTTATAGTCGTGCTCTGGCTGGCATGGCAGCACCACTTGTAGAGGTAGAAGCTCATCTGGCCAACGGCTTACCTGCATTCAGCATTGTTGGTCTGCCGGATACAGAAGTTAAAGAAAGCAGAGATCGGGTAAGAGCGGCTATTATTCAGTCCGGTTTTGACTTTCCGGCTAAAAAAATTACCGTTAATCTGGCACCTGCTGATTTACCCAAAGAATCAGGCCGGTTTGATTTACCGATAGCTATCGGCATACTGGCAGCATCCGGTCAGATTGATGGTACCAATCTGCATCAGTATGAACTGGTCGGAGAACTTGGCCTGTCCGGTCAGATCAGGCCTATCCGCGGGGCTATCGCCATGGCAGAAGCAGCCAGACAGCACCAGCGTTCATTTATTCTGCCCTCAGATAATGCTTTTCAAACTGCCCTGTTACCCGATGCGCATGTTTATGGCGCCGATACATTATTGGCAGTAGCAGCTCATCTTAATCAGAACCAACCACTTTCCCCTGTTGATGTACAACATATACAACAGCCTGATGAAACAAACTATCCTGATATGGCCGATGTACGCGGGCAACAAACAGCCAGACTGGCACTGGAAATCGCTGCAGCCGGCGGTCACAGCATCCTCATGTCCGGACCGCCTGGAACCGGTAAATCTATGCTGGCACAGCGTCTACCCGGTATCTTACCGCCGCTTACAGCCAAAGAACTCGTCAGTGTCTGGTCATTACAGTCATTGTTGCCTCACGGACAGCAAAAATACCGCCTGAACCGGCCATTTCGCTCGCCCCATCATAGTACTTCGGCTGTTGCACTGGTAGGTGGTGGTTCCGATCCCCGACCTGGTGAAATTTCACTGGCACATCATGGTATTTTATTTTTGGACGAACTGCCGGAATTCGACCGGAAAGTTCTTGAAGTTCTGCGAGAACCACTGGAAAGCGGAGAAATTCATATCTCACGCGCAGCACGTCAGGCTACTTATCCGGCTGAATTCCAGCTGATAGCAGCAATGAACCCCTGCCCTTGTGGCTATCTCGGACATCCAGTTAAACCATGTCGCTGTACGCCCGAAGCCATAAACCGTTACCGTGATAAAATTTCCGGTCCGCTGCTTGACCGTATAGACCTGATCATTGAAGTGCCCAGTTTACCTGCCAGTGATTTGCTACAGCAGGCAAACGGTGAAAACAGCAGCAGTATTCGTGAGCGTGTCAGAACAGCACGCTCGCGCCAGTATCAGCGTCAGGGTAAAATCAATGCTCAACTGAGCAACCGTGAACTGGATGATATAGCCCGAATCACCCTTGAAGCCAAACAAACTCTGGCCAGTGTGATGGAAAAATTGTCGCTGTCAGCACGCAGTTTTCATCGTATTTTACGTATTGCACGTACCTTAGCAGATATGAATGATATACATGATGTTGAAACCAGTCACATTTTACGCGCCATAAGCTTCCGCCGTGCTTTATAATATCAGCAGAACTGAAATTGATAATGTTATCTATACAGATAGCTTGCGGTTCTGAACAGAATTTGCCGTATATAATGCCAAACATAAAGGCTTTTAACATGCATATGTACACACCACTTCGTCAGGCAGGTAAGGGGCTTGTCAGCTTTATAATAGGTTTGCTTCTTGCAACCTTAATCATTGCCTGTATCCTGTTCTTCCTGAATAAAAGCAAATCAGATTTTAAAAATCCTGATAATCCCGCTGCTTCTGTTCCGCCACAACCCGAAATACTTACTCCGGCCAATAGTACAACAGCATCTTCTCAAATCTTTACTCCTGATACTCCTGCGTCTTCAGGAACCACCGTTGAAACCCCGGAGACTATACCAGCTTCACAACCAGTCAATATGGGAGGGATTGAAAATGACATTACTATTGAACACACACCGACAACACAACCACCCATACCACATAAAACACCAGAAAAAACACCCAGAAAAGCACCCCCAGTCAGTCATACACATATAACTCCGGAACAAATTCTGAATAACGGTAGTATTGAAAAAGCTCAGCGTGCAGCAGCAAAGCAGCATAGTGAAGACAAAGTTTTTTTACAAATCGGTTCATATAACAACCGTACTGATGCTGATGCCCAGCGTGCCAAACTAGTGATGCTGGGAATTAACAGCAGCGTGCATAGTGCTAAAGTGAACGGTACAATCAAATATCGTGTTCAGACTGATAATCTGAATCAGAATCAGGCAAAACAGATTAAACAAACTTTACAGCAGCATAATATCGACAGCCTGACCAGAACAGCATCCTGAGTCAGCCAGTTTCATAACAGGAAATTAACATGCTAAAAAAAATCATTACTACCATGGTGACAGCAATGGCTTTTGTCACTGGCATAGCACAGGCAGCAATAGTAAAAATAGATTATGATGTACTGGATAAACCCATTCCGCAACTGCATAAAGACAAAGTAGAAGTTCTGGAATTTTTCTCCTACAGCTGTATACACTGCTCACATCTTGAGCCCTTTATGCTTAAAGAAATGAAATCTTTTGCGCCTGATACCTATCTGCGTCCCGTTCATGTTGTCTGGGATGATGACGTTTATTTCAATCTTGCCCGTGTTGCTGCCGCAGTAAACAGTACCGGAATGAAATTACAGGCAGACCCGCTAATCTTTGATGCTATTTTTAATAAACACATCGAATTATGGCAACCTGATGTATTTAACAAGTGGGCTATAAAACAAACTGCTTTTGACGGGCAAAAACTGGTAAAAGCCTATAACAGTCTGGAAAATTCAGCTACAGCCACCAGCATGCGTAAAATGGGCGAAAAATACAACATTACGTCAACACCTACTGTTATTGTAGGCGGCAAATACGTACTTAAATTTCCGAAAGGATTTGCAGCAGGAATGAAAACAATGAATGAACTAATTGAAAAAGTACGCAATGAGAATAGCGCACATGCTGCAAGCACACGTAAACTACCCAAAAGCATAGGTGCCTCACTGGCAGCCTCTGCCAATCGATAGACTCTGGTCTTCGATCAAAACAATAGTGTGTTTAACCTTAAACACACTATTGTTTTGTATAAATTTCATGGCTTAAATACACAAATACAGTAAATAAAATGGATATTGTCTTGTTTTTAAAAGCCCTGATTCTGGGCATTGTAGAAGGTTTGACCGAATTTCTGCCTGTTTCCAGTACCGGACATCTGATAGTAGTCGGTAATCTGCTGAAATTTGAGACTACAGGTGAAGTATTCGACATTACGATACAGCTTGGTGCAATTCTTGCCATTGTTTTTGAATATAAACACCGATTTGCTCATATTATTACCCATATTGGTAAAGAACCGGCTACCAACCGCTTTGTTCTTAATCTGGCTATAGCCTTTATTCCCGCAGCCATCATGGGCTTACTGTTCAGTGAACAAATCAAGCATTATCTGTTTAATCCAATTACTGTTGCTACGGCACTTGTAATAGGCGGTTTACTGATTCTCTGGATTGAAAAACGTCAGAGCCGTACCGAACCGAAAGTTAAAACTGTTGAGGACATGCGACCTCGCGATGCACTTATTGTCGGACTGGCGCAAATTCTGGCATTAATTCCCGGTACATCTCGTTCTGGAAGTACGATTATGGGCGGCATGCTTTGGGGGATTGAGCGCAAAGCAGCAACAGAGTTTTCTTTTTTTCTGGCCGTACCAGTAATGATTGCTGCCACCGGTTACGACATGCTTAAGCATCTGCATGAGTTTACCCGGGATGATTTATTGTTGATTGCTATTGGTTTTGTTGCCGCATTTCTTTCTGCTCTGGTTGCAGTGAAGGCTTTACTGCGTTTTGTTGCCCATAAAAACTATATCCCTTTTGCGTGGTACCGAATTATATTTGGCGGTATCATTTTAGTTACCTGGGCTACAGGCTGGGTAAAATGGTAATCAGAATCTAATTGTCTCTGGTATAAAAACGTTAAATTGTGATAAAGTGATATTTTAAAAAACCTCAGGCACAACATTCAGCTGCCTTTCCACGTCCACGTCACACTGTTCCGTCAGGGTCAGTGTGGCTTGTATTTTGTGAGGAATCCCAATGCAGTCTTGGCAATTGCCCGAATATATTGCCGACATTCTACCTTCAGCGGCGCGCCAGCTTGAAAGCGCCAAAGAACAGCTGTTAGCACTTTATCGCGTCCATGGCTACGAACTTGTCAGCCCCCCTTTACTTGAATACAGCCAGTCCTTACTTACCCGTATTGATGAAGGGCTGTCACTAAAAACCATCCGTGTTGTCGATCAGCTTAGTGGCCGGCAGCTTGGTCTGCGCGCAGATATCACACCCCAGGTTGCCCGTATAGATGCTCATCTGCTGTCAGCCAATAGCGGGATTAACCGACTGTGTTATGCCGGTCCGGTTTTACATGCACGGCCTGACGGCTTTTTAAGTACCCGGGAGCCTTTACAGATCGGTGCTGAATTATATGGGTATGCGGGTATCGAAGCCGACATCGAACTTATTGATTTAATGCTCAAAAGCCTGACCATTGTCAATGTACCCAAACCAACACTGTCACTTGGGCATATCGGTATTTTTCATACACTGGCTAATGCTGCCAGCCTGACTACACAACAGGCGGCAACTTTATTACAGCTGATGCAGGCTAAAGATGCTGCCGCAGTTCAGCAGTGTGTACAACAATGGCAGCTTCCTGAGCAGTGGATTAAAGCTTTCGTCGCTTTACCTGCATTATATGGAACCCAGACAGTATTGCAGACTGCCGCAGACTGTCTGCCAGACCTGCCGGAAATAAGTGAAGCATTACAGCAGCTCCGGCAAATCTGCACAGCATTTGCAAACCATAATATATTTATTGATTTAAGTGAATTGCGAGTAGACAACTACCATACCGGGTTGCTGTTTGCTGCCTATAGCGAAGACTGGCCGGACGCACTGGCACGAGGCGGACGTTATAATGGTCTGGGTAAATATTTTGGCCGTAACCGCCCTGCTTCCGGTTTTAGTTTTGATTTACGTGATTTAATCGGGCATCTGCCTCCGGTAGAAAAACTGCGCGGCATAAAAGTCAGCGTACAAGATGCCTCTGCTGCAAAAACCGAAATAGAGCAACTGCGTTCAGCCGGTGAGTGTGTCATTATTGATTACACTCCCGAATGTAACGATATCAGAGGATGCGACCGCCAGCTGGTATGGCAAAACCAGCAATGGCAGCTGATTCCTTTGTAGCAATAATTAACCCTTAGTATGAGCAGGTAAAACCATATGGCAAAAAACGTCGTTGTTGTCGGCACCCAGTGGGGTGATGAAGGCAAAGGTAAAATTGTAGACTGGCTGACTGAACGTGCCTCCGGCGTGGTACGTTATCAAGGCGGACATAATGCAGGGCATACTCTGGTGGTCAATGGCAAAAAAACTGTTTTGCGCCTGATTCCCAGTGGTATTTTACATACAGGTAAACGTTGTTTTATCGGTTCTGGTGTTGTCGTATCACCAGAAGCTCTGCTTAGCGAAATGGCTGAATTACAGCAGGCGGGTATTGATGTAACCAAACAATTAACCATTGCACCGACCTGTCCCTTAATTCTTCCCTATCATATCGCTCTGGATCATGCTCGTGAAGCAGCTAAAGGCGATAAGAAAATCGGCACGACCGGTCGTGGTATCGGACCGGCATATGAAGACAAGATTGCCCGGCGTGCAGTTCGTATTATGGATTTATTTCAGCCTGATGTTTTACAGCAGAAAATTAAAGATGCAGTAGCCATTTATAACTGCCAGCTTACCGGCCTGTATGGTCAGGAAGCACTTGATGCTGAAAAAATTTACCAGCAGACTCTGGAACTGGCCGATCAGATAAAACCAATGGTCGGAGATGTTTCCCGTGAACTGAACGACATGAATGCCCGTGGTGAATCCTTGCTGTTTGAAGGTGCTCAGGGTACTTTCCTTGATATTGATTACGGTACCTATCCTTTCGTTACCTCCTCTAACTGCATTGCCGGAGCGGCAGCTGTCGGTTCTGGTGTAGGACCGACTAAACTTGATTACGTACTGGGTATTGTCAAAGCATACACAACACGAGTTGGTTCCGGACCATTCCCGACCGAACTTTTCGATAGCGTGGGTGAAGGTCTGGCAGAACGCGGCAATGAATTTGGTGCAGTAACCGGACGTCCGCGCCGCTGCGGCTGGTTTGATGCTGCTCTGATGAAACGGTCTATCCAGGTAAATGGTATTTCCGGCTTATGTTTAACTAAACTGGACGTTATGGACGGCATGGATAGCATTAATATTTGTGTCGGTTATGATTATAACGGGCAAAAAATAGATATTTTGCCTTGTGGTTCCGACGCCGTTTCTGCCTGTACGCCTATTTATGAAACAATGCCGGGCTGGCAGGACAGCACTTTTGGTCTGAAATCATACGACGCACTACCAGACAATGCTAAAGCCTATCTGAAACGTATTGAAGAAATTTGCGGTGCTCCGATTGCCATGATTTCTACCGGTCCTGATCGGGAAGAAACCATTCTGCTCCGTCATCCTTATGAATAACTGAAATTAAAAATAAACCCATCAGCTGATGGGTTTATTTTTAAAACAAATCAATCAATTCAGCACATATTACCTTTAAACTGATTAATTAGTCGTTTAGATAAATGCTTATCTCTCAAAAAGCAGCCGGCTTTATCAGTTAAAAAGGTTATGCCACCACATGGCGATACCATCCAGCCAACGACCAAACCCGCTTGCTTCACCCACATTTTCCAGTGCCACAACATTCTGTCGGGCAATTTCCTGTTTACCTGAGAGCAATTTTAAAGTTCCGATATTCTGGCCTTTATACACCGGAGCTACCACTGGTTGAACAGCCTCCAGCTCTACAGATAATTGTTTAGCACTACCAGAAGGCAAAGTGACATAAGCATCACCTAAAAAACCTGCTGCTACTTTCCTGTGTGCACCTTTATAAACAGTAATATCACTTACTTTATGTCCGGCCGGATATAATCTGACCGTATTAAAATTTGTCAGAGCCCAGCTTAATAATTTACTTCCCTCTGCTGCTCTGGCCTCACTACTGTCAGCTCCTACAAGTACAGCTACAATTTTGCGTTCATTGCGTTTACTGCTTACAACCAGATTGTAACCACCATGTATAGTATAGCCTACTGCCAGACCATCTACCTGATCATCTCTGAATAGGAGCAAATTACGGTTTAACTGAGTAACACCATTATAAGCAAAAGATTTTTTAGCAAACCAGCTCTGATATTGCGGAAAATCGCGCACCAAAGCCTGAGCCAGCAGCAGCAGATCCCCCACACTGCTATATTGTCCCTCTGCCGGTAATCCGGTGCAATTGACAAAATTGGTATTTGTCAGTCCCATTTTTTGCGCCTCAGCATTCATCTTGCGCACAAATGCTTTTTCGTTTCCGCTCACAGCTTCAGCCAGCGTAATTGCTGCATCGTTAGCTGAGATAACCAGCATACCCTGCACAACCGTTTCCACATTTACCGGAACACCCTGCTGTAAAAACATCCGGCTGCCATCTGCCTGCCAGCCGGTAGCGGAAACTTTCAGCGGTTGCTGCGCTTTCAGTTTACCCGTATGCAAAGCATCTAATACCAGATAAGCTGTCATTAGCTTTGTCAGTGCAGCAGGTTCAATCCGGGCATCTTTATCACGGCTGGCCAGAACTGTACCACTTTGCTGATCTGCCACTGCATATGCAGCAGCATTAATTTCAGGCATAGTTACAGCATGTGCCGATAGCAAAACACTCATCAGCACAGTTGCAATGAGCCAGCGAAAAAAATTTCTCATCATTTCTATTATCAAATTTAAATCTGAATTAACCGCGATTAACTACTTCCATAACCGCTTATTATAAACAGTAGTCTGCACAAGAGAAGCAATATTGGCAAATTTACTTGCATAAAAAAAACAGCCGCGTTATCGTTAATTTTTGATTAATTCAGTTAAGCAGATAATCTGCAAAATAAAATCAGTTTTTTCATTCTACATTATGAACAATCACACAAACTACCTTACCCGCATTCTTACTGCCGCAGTATATGATGTGGCCATTGAAACACCCTTGGATTATGCTGCTAATCTGTCAGATCGACTCAACAATCACATCTGGCTGAAACGGGAGGATTTACAACCAGTATTCTCTTTCAAAATCCGCGGGGCTTATAACAAAATGGCCAAACTGGATAAAAATGCCCTGAAAAAAGGTGTCATCACAGCCTCGGCCGGCAACCATGCTCAGGGCGTAGCGCTTTCAGCACAAAAACTTGGGTGTGAAGCAACTATCGTTATGCCACAAACCACACCACAAATTAAAATCGATGCTGTAAAAAAACGCGGTGGCAAAGTAGTACTGGCTGGTGAGTCCTATAATGATGCCTACAACCATGCCATGCAACTGGTTGCCCAAAGTGGCCTCACATATATTCCACCGTTTGATGATCCGGATGTCATTGCCGGACAGGGTACCATCGGTATGGAAATATTACGCCAGCATCCGAAACCTATTGATGCTGTATTTGTTGCTATTGGTGGAGGCGGGTTGGCTGCAGGAGTGGCGGCGTACATTAAAAATGTACGTCCGGAGGTCAAAGTAATCGGCGTAGAAACTGAAGATGCCTGTGCTATGAAGCAATCTATTGCTGCCGGCAAACGCATAGAACTTAAAGAAGTAGGTCTGTTTGCGGATGGGACTGCCGTTAAACTGGTAGGTGAAGAAACATTCACACTATGCAAAGACTTACTGGATGACATTATTATTGTAGATACCGATAGTATTTGTGCAGCAATTAAAGACATTTTCGATGATACCCGCAGTATTACTGAAACCTCCGGTGCACTGGCTCTTGCCGGATTAAAAGCCTATATTGCCCGGAATCAATGTCAGCATCAAAATCTAATCGCAGTAACCAGCGGTGCAAATATGAATTTCCATCAACTGCGCCACGTCTCTGAACGCTGTGAACTGACAGAGGGACATGAAGGGATTTTTGCAGTAACCATCCCGGAAAAACCCGGTAGCTTTCGTTTTTTCATTGATTTAATCGGTAACAGAAATATTACCGAATTCAATTATCGCTATGGTGATGATCAGAAGGCCCATATATTTGTTGGTATTCAAAGCAATGATACTGCTGATTTACAGACTATCGTACAGGAACTGAACAACAATGGTTTGCCGGCTCTGGATCTCACTCATAACGAAATGGCCAAACTGCATATCCGGTATATGGTCGGTGGTCGTACCAGCAAAGTTGCTAATGAACGTCTGATTAGTTTTGAATTTCCTGAGCGACCAGGTGCCCTAAGACGTTTTCTGATACATATGCAATCCGACTGGAACATTACTTTGTTCCATTATCGCAATCATGGAGCCGATTTCGGTCGCGTACTGGTTGGTTTGAATATTCCACCGGCTGATGCAGAAAAATTCTATGCATTTCTGGATAATGTGGGTTATATCTATCAGGAACAAACTCACAATGCCGCTTATCAGCTATTTCTAAGCGAATCCGCCACCGCCTGATAAATAAATCAGAAATACAACCACAAAACAACAGACAGAGTAATTGCTGAAATTACTCTGTCTGATTTTTTAAATGAATCTGTAACAGGCTTAATCTTTCCTAGTGATATTTTTATTCTCCATTCTGCCATTAAGCCGATTTTATCTGTAAATTATACTGTTTACTTTACATTACGGCGTTCATAAACAGCCTGAGCCAGAGTACCCGCATCTATATATTCCAGTTCTGCTCCGAGTGGCATACCTCGCGCCAGACGCGTAACTTTTGCCGGAAATTCAGCCAGTAATTGTGCCAGCACGTACGCAGTAGCATCTCCTTCAGCAGTAAAATTGGTAGCAATAATAATCTCATCTACTTCATGATGCTGTAATCGCGTTACCAGTTTATCCAAAGCAATGGCCTGCAAATCTGCTCCCTGAGCCGGACTAACCTGTCCCATCAATACAAAATACATACCATCATGGCAATGTGCTGATTCCATACTGGCTACATCCACCGGCATTTGTACTATCATTAATCGCCTGGTGTCACGCTGCTCATCAGAACAAATTGCACACAATTCACCTTCACAGAAAGTATTACATAAACGACAATGCTGTACCTGTAATAAAGCAGCTTGAATTGCTTCCACCAGCTCTTCTGCGCCCTGACGCTGATGCTGTAATAATTCATATGCCATGCGCTGCGCTGTTTTAGGGCCAACATTAGGCAATACTTTTAATGCATTGGTTAAGCGGCTAAATGCGTCCACTTGTTTTGTACTCATTCTTTACCTGCAACAAACTCTTAAGTCATACATAAAACCAGCCCGTTTTCACTGATTGACTACCCGGATTTATTCCATAAAAACTATAGACTATTTATATAGCTCTCATGTAATTAAACTCTCATCAAACCGGAAGAAACGGAACTGGCTTCACCAACTCAGACCAAATATCTTCACCTTACCCAACCTGACATTTGTATACCATGTAAGATTACCATCAGACTAATCCGGATCACTTATCATACTGACTTCTGAACTTTAATATAACATTTTATCTGCTTAGTTTCATAACTAAGCAGATAACAAAGGTTTTAATGATAACAACTTAAACTAAAAACAATAAAAAAGGGTAACGTAACCGTTACCCTTTTTTATTGGCATAATTATTTAAATAAATCTCCCATACCTGCTGGTAAATTCATACCCTGAGTAAACTGACTCATACGTTCTGAAGAAGTTGATTCAGCTTTACGTACGGCATCATTAACCGCAGCTGCAATCAAATCTTCCAGCATCTCTTTGTCATCAGCAGCATCTGCAAGCAAACTGTCATCAATATGGATACGTTTTACTCCATAGTGACAATTCATGGTTACCTTAACCATACCAGCCCCAGATTCACCTTCCACCTCTACATTAGCCAGATCAGCCTGCGCCTTTTTCATACGTTCCTGCATCTGTTGCGCCTGCTTCATCAAACCACCCAAACCTGCTTTTCCAAACATAATATCTTCCTTACACGTCAATTAAATAGAGAGAAAAAATTAAACAAATAATGGCAATTATTCTTTATCCAGATGTAAACTTTCCGGTATCCATTCTGCATTAAAAGTTTCCATCAGCATCTTTACAGCGGGCTGCGCTTCTAACACTGTCTTTGCCTGCTGTTGTTGTTCTGCATGTAATCGCTGCTGACGCATTTGCGGTGTTTCCGGCATACTCTGCTCCTGCCAGCTACAGGTATGCAGATGTATCGGCCGTTGATAAACTTCTGACAACGATTCAGCTAGCCGGTTTAATAACTCACGATTGGCTGTCGGCTCACCCTGCTCAGCCAGAGCAATAGTTAAATCACCACTATTTTCATCATAAGCAACAATCGCCGTATGCTGACTGAACAACTGTACTGCACCGAGACGATGTGCCAGCAAAGTTAAAATTTCCGGCCAGTTATCTGCCGTCAATGGTGGAAAATCATTTTTTACCAGAGATAAATTCTGATCATCTCTGGGTTTTTCTGCGGATATATCCGTATCTTCATCATACTTTTCTGCTGCGTTTGCATTGACTGATTCTACAGACTCAAACACACTCACAGCCTCGTAGGATAAGTCATCAACACCTGTTTCCCAGGGTGGCGGAGGCTCATCGCTAATCGTTACAGACTGAGGTTCCTGCAAAGCAGGTGAAGAATCATTTAATATCTTGCTATCAGCAGCTGTTATCGACGACGATTTTTTTTCGATTATTTCAGTTTCTAATGTTACCGGTACTTCAGTAGTTGCATCAGATGCTGTCTCTGACAGTGCTTCAGATACTGAAGCTGGACTATTTTCTTCAGAAACAATTGGTATATTATCCGTCTGCTTATTGTTTACTGGCATATCATGCAACTGTGTACCGTCGATTTGTCCATGCAAACGTTGTGTATTCAGTGCAGCCAGAGGTGCAAATGCAAGCATCCGCAATAAGGTCATGACAAACCCGGCTTTCTCATCCGGAGCAAGCGGCAAATCTGCCTTACCTCGTAATACACACTGATAATATAATTGAATCTGCTCTCCTGAAAACAAACCCGCAAAACGAGTTAAAGCCGCATACTCAGGATCATCAGCGCCGACTGCCGGAACAGATTGCAGTATTGTTAATCGCTGTAATAACAGAGCCAGCTCAGTTAACGCACTATCAAATCCTACCGCGCAACTGGCCATTTCCTCCGCTTTAGCCAGTAATGCCTGACCATCCCGTACAGCCAAGGCTTCCAAAAGCGCATACAAATAACTTTTATCAACCGCACCGATCATATTCCGCACATCAGATTCAGTTACCTTTCCTGAACCAATGGCAATAGCCTGATCAAGCAAGCTGAGTGCATCACGCATTGAGCCGGCAGCAGCCCGGCCTAACAGCCATAATGCCGGATCTTCATAAGCAATGTGCTCCTGCTGTAATACATAAACCAGATGATCATGTACCTGAGTACTATTCAGATTGCGCAAGACAAATTGCAGACACCGGCTTAAAACCGTAATCGGTACTTTCTGCGGATCTGTTGTCGCCAGAATAAATTTCACATGTTCAGGCGGCTCTTCTAAAGTTTTGAGCATGGCATTAAAAGCACTTTTCGACAACATGTGCACTTCGTCGATGATATAGACTTTATACTGCCCCATTGTTGGTGCATATTGTGCGTTTTCGAGTACTTCGCGGATATTATCAATTCCTGTATTGGAAGCAGCATCAATTTCCAGCACATCAACAAAACGGCCGGTATCAATCTGGCGACAAGAATCACATTGGTTACATGGCTCACCATGTTCAGTATGCTGGCAATTCAGGCTTTTGGCCAGGATACGGGCGATGGTGGTTTTACCTACACCGCGAGTCCCCGTAAGCATATAAGCATGATGCAAACGTCCTTTATCAAGCGCATTTAACAATGCCCTGACTACATGCTCCTGTCCTACTAAATCGGCAAACTTTTTTGGTCGCCATTTTCGTGCCAATACTTGATAAGTCATAACCATCCGCAACTGCCAGCCACAGCAAAACTTAAAGGCAAAATAAATCTTGTTCAGTGCAATCTAAACAAGCACTTTATTGTAACCAAAAACCAGCATAAAAGGTTATACCGAAGCCACAAACTAAGTGAAACAATCAGATGAAACAACCTCAACTTGCTTTAACATCTGTTGTTATTACTTTAAATAGTTAAGATTGCAGAATATATATTTAATATGCTTGAATCATCAATAATAAATTAAAGTACAAATATTTTACACAAATCGCTCTTAGTAAATATAACTACGCGAAAATAAAAACAAAAAGAAATAAAAAATCATTTGCTACATGAAAAAACTATCTGAATACATGTAACCACGCACTTAGTCTGTATGCTTAATTATAAACCAATATTAATTCATGAAATATATAACATCACTTGAGCAACCTCGTTTAACAATCACATTATTCCAATATTAAATATTTTTACTCTTAATCTAAGCATTTGGATGAGTAAAAAATTACCAGAGATTTATTTATCCTTGTCAAAAGAGTTTGTAATTACAAATTAACCTACCAATAGTTTGATATAAATACACAATATATCAATATTATTTGTTTTAAATAAAATAATTAATTTATATTAATAACAGGGTCAATATAATTTTAAAAAGATATTTTTAGTGAGCCTGTACATGGATCATCCTTATTATCATACAGATAGTTATGTTTTTGTATGGATATTTATACTGCCTTTTTTCTACATCGTTTTTCTTCCTACCCTGATAATTGTTTTTGGAAAAATTTATAAATTTATCAAAATAGGCTTTGCCATTATTATTGCCGGATGGTTAGTTTTCAGCCTGATATTTGCTGACATCTATATTTTTTTATTTTCAATAACAGGAGCACTTTTTCCAGTTATTCTTCGCTACTGTCAATCCTTCACGGCTCATTTTCAAGGCATTAAGCAAAAATTTTATTCTGTTATTGTTTATATTGTTTTGCCATTCTTATGTACCTTTTTCTGGCCAGCCTATCTTGTCGCTCCGCCGTTAATAGAATACTGGCAAAACCGTCCAGACAGTGAATGCAAACAAAATGGCCGATTAGTGGCTTTATCAGAAGATATTAACTTACGTATTTACCCGATCTCCAAATATCCATCATTTTGGATTAGAAGCCTTGCTCCTAAGTTAGAAGATTATATTTTTAATACTGCTCAAAAGAATTTTTGCAGGCAGTTTTCAGCTTCTCAACCAACTTTAATTGACTCCATTGGTAAAATAAATATAGATTTAAATACTTTATGCCAACATCCGATTTCAAAAAAAATGGCCGGCTATTGTGAAAATCCGGAAACCAGACAAATAAAATTTGAATGGCTTGAATTCGAACTGATAAAAAAAGATAAGAATACTAAAAGTCCATGGCAACAATTTCAAGACGATCTGAATAATAAATATATTTATACTAAAGAAGAAAAATTAAATTATGAAATAGTGAATCATCACACTGAATTGATTGAAAATTTAAAATTTGATAATCAAGTACAAATGTTTAAGTTTTTTGATCACTACTATAATGTCATAACCGTTCCCAATCCCGGTTGGTTACCATCTGTAACGGAACCTCTTGTTATTAATTGCCCGACTGATTATGATTTAAAATGCTATATAACTCATGATTTTACTAATAATTGGGAAGTTTCCTACTTATACTCTTTTACAATTAATTATAAGAATAATCCTGATAATGATGATCAAAATTCTATCAATCAAAAATTAGATGCAGCTAAACTGGCTTATCAGATTATAGAAAGTGTTATCGAGGAAATGCAGGTAAATCAATAATTTACTCATCATCTAATAAACACAAATAGCCATATTTAGATAAAATTTTAAATCAGCGTTATCGGCAATGAAAGATAAAAACTTAATTGAACACATAAACTAATATTAATAGCTTCTACTATAACTAATTTAATAATCATTAATCAGACATTTATCCTCATTTCAATGATAAATCAGACTATGGTTTAATTGAATATCCTGCAATATTAATACAGGTAAGAATTACACTTGATTAGTTTCATCTTTATTTAAATTTTTTAATAATTATTTTAATCAATTACTATTTTCCATAGCAAAATAAAAGCCATCTGTATAACAAGATGGCTGATGATTGCAAATGAATACTCATTTATAAATTAGCATTGGCATCTGCCAGATTATTCGCAATCTGACGAACGGCAGCCACATAATGCCGGCTATGGTTATATTGCCAGATAGTGTAGAAATTATTCAGACCAAACCAGTAATCATATTCGCCGGGAGATCTTTCCAGACGATATAAAATACCCTTTTCCTGATCTTTAATCTGCGCAGGAATGATTACGCCTAACTGACGCAACTGACCTGCGGTGTATTTAAGCGAAATAGGTTCATCAATGATTTGCTGTAATCGCGGTGTTGGCTGCATATTTACCGGAACAGCAATCGGCGCTCCGGACTGCCAGCCATGCTGTTTCATATAATTGGCCACTGAGGCCAGTGTATCACCGGAATTAAGCCAGATATCCCGATGTCCGTCACCATCCCAGTCAACGGCAAACTGGCGAAAACTGGATGGCATGAACTGTGGCATACCCATTGCCCCGGCAAAGCTGCCCTTAAAGCTTAATGGATCCTGCTTTTCTTCATAAGCCAGTTGCAAAAATTCAGATAGCTCACGCTGAAAATATTCAGCCCGCCGCGGATAGTGATAGCCCAATGTTGTCAGTGCATCAGCTACCCGATATGAGCCCATAGTATTGCCGTAATTGGTTTCAATTCCAACAATCGCCACCAGCAATTGCGGCGCTACTCCATAACGTTTTGATACTGACTGAATTATTCCGGTATTATTTTTCCAGAAGATATTTCCGGTATTAATACGAACATTATTGGCATTATTCTGTACAAATGTATACCACGGTAAGGATGTTCCCGGTTTATCCATACCACGAACAATACTTGGCCGGTAGCTTACCTGCCGGAAAAAATTTTCCAATTGAGCCCTGCTATATTGTCCCCGCTTAACTTCAAAATCAATAAAACGATTTACATCATTACGTTTCAGTAAATCTATTCCACTGTCCGTCAAAGCAAACACTTTATTATCAGCTGGTGACGATACACTGGTTGTAGCAGTAGGCTGAAGTGGTTTTTCCTGAATTGGATGGGTACTTTGACAAGCAGACAGAAACAAAGCTGCACTTATCATCCTAACTAATTTCATTATTATGGTTCCTAGCATATGCTTCATGCACAGTTTAAACTAATTTTACCATAAATAACAAAAAAGCTGTCCGGATTAACCCGAACAGCTTACGCTTTCCTGATGTGTGTCAGTTATATTTATTCCGCAGCAGCTACAACAGTTACTGTGATAGCAGCAACAGCATCACTGTGCAGAGCTACTTCGATTTCATATTCACCAATGGCTTTCAAAGGACCATTTGGCAAACGCACATTAGCTTTAACTACTTCAACACCAATAGCAGCTTTAATAGCTTCTGCAATATCATGAGTAGTTACAGAACCAAACAGACGACCATCAACACCAGCTTTTTGCGCTACACTGATGTTCTGACCATCCAGTTTCAGTTTACGTGCCTCAGCATCAGCAAGAACAGCAGCCTGATGTGCTTCATATTCAGCACGTTTTTCTTCAAATGCAGCCAGATTGGCAGCATTAGCACGCTGAGCCTTACCCTGAGGAATCAAAAAGTTACGGGCATAGCCGTTTTTTACATTAACCAGATCACCCAGATTGCCCAGGCCACCGACTTTTTCTAACAAAATAATCTGCATAATAACTCTTCCTTATTATTTATGTTGATCGGTGTAAGGCAGCAAAGCCAGAAAACGGGCACGTTTTACCGCTGTAGACAGCTGACGCTGGTAATGTGCTTTGGTTCCGGTAATGCGTGCCGGAATGATTTTACCATTTTCAGTAATAAAATCTTTTAACAAATCAACTGCTTTATAGTCTACTTGTTTGATACCTTCCGCAGTAAAGCGGCAAAATTTTCTACGTTTGAATGATTGACGAGCCATGTCGTTTAACCTTTATATTCACGAATTTGTTGGATATGCAGTACCGGACGGGAGTGGTATATACCTTTCTGGCTGAGAAATCCGCTGACTTCGACCATATTTCCCGGCTGATACGACCAGTTTTCAGCTAAATCGCCCAGTGCTTTCGCCTGAATTTCCACTTTTGCCAGATACTGCTGTTGCAGTTCCGTTTGCCATGACTCATGGGTAAGCCACATGGTCAGAACCGGCAAACCGGCAGGCGTATAGCGTAAATTGTCCAGACTTTTAATCTGTGCACACAGGTATATTTGATTCAGCAAACCGGCCTCAGTAAATTAATCAGGCTTCAGCTGCTTCTTCTGAAGCAGTTTCAGTGCTGTTACCTGCTAACAGATTTTTAGACTTCTCGTCTTTCATCATTGGAGAAGCTTCAGTCACTGCTGCGTCCATTTTTACAGTCAGATGACGTAATACAGCATCATTAAAGCGGAATGCTGTTTCAATTTCGTCAATCACTTCAGGTGTGGTTTCAATATTCATTAACACGTAGTGTGCTTTATGAATTTTATTGATCGGGTAAGCCAGCTGACGGCGGCCCCAGTCTTCCAGACGGTGAATTTTACCGTTAGCTTCGGTAATCATGGTTTTGTAACGTTCAACCATAGCACCGACCTGTTCGCTTTGATCCGGATGGACAATGAACACGATTTCATAATGACGCATGAGTACTCCTTGTGGCTAATCGATCCCTTTACCATGCGAAAGTGCAAAGGGCAAGGTTGGAAAACCGATCATTATAAGCATCTTTGCATTCAGAATCAAATAATAAGTTGCCTGCTTAATCTGATTTGTTAAAATCACAACAAAAATATGTTTTTATCAATAATTTTAAATAAACCATCATTCTTACAAGTATTATTCACCAATATCATACGCACAGCTTAGTTATCTATATTTGATAATTTTAATAACGACAGTTTACAGAAACCTATTAAAACGCCTACCATTAGGTCAATTTTAAAATTTTTTCTTTGCCCTACCATGAATAACTACTTTGACTCCATGTTTGCCCGCAAAGAATTTCTGGCACGCCTGATAGTACATAGTTTAAAAACCACCACCGGCTGGCTGGAACTGGCCTGTGCAGTGGTGATTATGATTGGTACTTATTGGCTCAGCCTGCAAATGCTGTCGGCCGTATCCAAACGTACTGAAAACCAGAACAACATTAAATTTCCGTTTCTGTACCACCTGTTTACACGCCTGCTATGGCCTGTATTGCTATTTATCTGCACCATTATCGCAATGATTATCTGGAGGGCCAGTACAGGCGAATCAGTATTATGGCTGCAAATAACCACATTTACTGCGCGCTGGTTACTGATGATTCGCATCATTATGGCCGTGTTGCACAACGCTATCCCGAATAACCGTTTTAATGAGCATTATGAGCGCTCACTATCCACATTCCTATGGGTATGTTTTATTCTATGGCTCACCAGTCTGGATACCTTTATTGTCCGCTTGCTCAAGTCACTGGCTCTGCCCATAGGTTCCACTAGTCTGAGCCTGTATACCGTCATTACCGGCAGTATTATTGTCGGGATTGCCATTATTATTGCTATGTGGCTGTCCAGATTTACCGAAAGACGTATTCTTAAAGCAGAAAAACTCGACGTCAATCTGCGTTATGTACTGGTAAAAATTGTCAAAACATTACTGGTAGTGGTTGCCGTACTGATAGCCCTACCAATGGTAGGAATTAACTTAACTATTCTCTCTGTTTTTGGTGGTGCTCTGGGTGTTGGTCTTGGCTTGGGCTTACAGAAAATTGCCAGCAACTATGTATCCGGTTTTATCATTCTGGCAGACCATTCCGTGCGTCCTGGTGACAGACTGAATATTAATAATTTCACCGGCTATGTAACCAAGATAACTGCCCGTTTTGTAGTACTACGCAGCAGTGACGGCTCAGAAGCCCTGATTCCGAATGATACTTTTGTTTCCAATACAGTTATCAATGATTCTTATTCCAGTAAAATCATGTCCAACAACCTGACCTTACAGGTAGCCTACAATACTGATCTGCCTCAGGCTCTGGAAATACTAAAAGAGGCAGCAGCCAAACAGGCTCGAGTATGCGATGATCCTAAACCAAACAGTTATGTTACCGGCTTTGCTGATTCCGGAATTAATCTGTATGTTAATTACTGGATTCGTGATCCGGAAAATGGTTTTCTAAGTATCAATTCTGCAATTTTGTTGGAAATCTGGAATCGTTTTAAAGAAGTGGGTATAGAATTTCCATTTCCGCAGCAAGAAATACGTATTCTCAATGATAAAGCAGATCCGATTACCTGCGATAACATAACCAGTTCAGTAAAAACTGAAACTGCATCAGCTTATCCGGAGCCCTTACCCACAGCATTAAGCGTTTCATCCTATCGCTCAGCCCATCAATAGCATCATGATCAGCAATAAACCATATAAACAACCTGTATCTGTACTGGTTGTTATTTATGATAACAACCGGCAGATACTGCTACTGGAACGCGCAGATAAGCCGGGTTTCTGGCAATCTGTAACTGGCAGTCAGGAACCGGGAGAAACAATTGAGCAGACTGCAAAACGAGAACTGGAAGAAGAAACCGGCATTTACAGCAATGATATTCTTAACTGGCAGCAATCCAGTATCTACGAAATTTATCCGCACTGGCGTCATCGCTATGCTCCCGGAGTTACTCATAATACCGAGCATATCTTTTCCCTGTGTATTGCAGCAGAAACACCTATTCTTCTGTCCCCACGCGAACATTTAAACTATATTTGGTGTTCGCCTGAACAGGCTGCGGAAAAAGTATTTTCGCCATCGAACCGTTCAGCAATATTGCAACTACCCCAACACTGGTAATTTAAAATCACCGGCTATTTTCATGAATAAAATCACTATTGCCTCCTATAACATACATAAAGGCATGTCAGCACTTAATAAAAAAGTACAACTTCCCCAAATGGCGGCAGCACTGCATCAGCTGGCACCAGACATACTGTTTTTGCAGGAAGTACAAGGAATCAATAGTAAACGGGCAGAAAATATGCCGGATTTTCCCAAAAAACCCCATTACCAAGTACTCGGCGAACAGCTAGCCTACAACGTCAGTTACGGACGTAATGCCCGTTATAAATACCGCGATCATGGTAATGCTATTTTAAGTCAGCTGCCGATTGTAACCTGTCATAATCTGGATATAAGTGTAAACAGTGTTGAACAACGAGGACTGTTACATTGTGAAATACAGCCCCCGCACTGGACACGACCTTTGGTATGCCTGTGTGCCCATTTAAACTTACGTGAACCAGACCGAATAAAACAATATCAGACTATTTATGACTATATCCAAAGTGAAATAGATCCGGCCAATCCATTAATTTTAGCCGGTGATTTCAACGACTGGCGCCAGCGTTCCCACGATACTTTAGGCTTAAAATTAAATTTGCATGATGCATTTTATGCTTATCGCCATGCGCCGAAAACTTTTCCAGCCCGCCTGCCTATTTTAAGTCTCGACAGAATCTTTACCCGCCATCTGGAAATACATGAAGCGAAACCATTAACTGGTCAGCCTTGGCAAAAACTTTCTGACCATCTGCCTTTGTACGCAGTTGTCAGCCCTCTGAGTAAAACTTAATAACCTATTTTCAAATGAATCTAAATCATTATTCCTAAGCCGGATTTCATCTAAGCTATTTTTACCCAGACATTTTCTGAATAATTTTAAAAATTGTCGTATCTATTGAATTAATAAAGCTTCCAGCAAAATTATTAATAAAATAAACTTGTTATATAAATATATTTTAATATAACAAGTAATAGAAATTGCGTTGATTATTTTACATTTCAATAGTTTAATAGGTTAAACTCAATGTTTGCTTTACTATCAGGACTAGGCCTTGGCTTTTCATTAATTATAGCTATTGGTGCCCAAAATGCATTTGTTTTAAAGCAAGGTCTAAAGCAGCAATATGTTTTCTGGGTATGCCTGATCTGCTCAGTATCAGATACTATTCTGATTTATTTAGGGGTAACCGGATTTGCTAAAGTACTTAACCGCTATCCGGAAATTATTATTTATGCCAAATATTTTGGTGCTACTTTTTTATTTATTTATGGCATACGAAGTTTTTATTCTGCATTGAATCAAAATTCAGCGCTGAAACCAAGCCTGATTGATAAAAGTTCCTTAATGAAAGTTATTGGAGTATGTCTGGCTTTTACATGGTTAAATCCACATGTGTATCTGGATACAGTGATTTTAGTTGGTTCGATATCGGTATCATTCAAAGATAATCTTCATCTATTTACACTTGGAGTTATGCTTGCCTCATGGCTGTTCTTTTTTTCATTAGGCTATGGTGCAAAATTTTTATCTCCTTTATTTAATCAAAATCTTTCATGGAAGATATTAGACTTAGTTATAGGCGTTATTATGTGGAGTATAAGTTTTAGCCTGATTTTCACTAAATAATCGCTTTGAATACTAAATTTATTGAAAAATCAGTTTTCTTTTCTATCAGCAAAAAAATTATTCTATTAATTAACTCAGTCTGACTTTGTTCATCAATTTTAAATAAATACTAAACACAAGGAACTTTAAAAACAATTATGCTTTTTCCTAATTACATCTTATAAATACACTTTTAATTACAGACCAGAATTTAATAGTTTTTATTAATAATCAGTACAGAATTATGTCATTAGAAGTCCTGCCTGAAAGGGTTTAGAATAACAATCCAAATTTCACTAAGCTTTACAGGCCGTGATTTTAGCCAGCTTATAGGGTGGCTGGCTGTAATTATTAAAAATCAGGATTATTATTATGAACTTTCCTCCTCGAATTATGCCCAATACACGTATGCGGCGTATGCGACATGATGATTTTTCACGGCGTATGATGCGTGAAACGATACTGACAGCCAATGATTTTATTTTGCCGGTATTTGTACATGAACAAACTGGGCGTATGCCTGTTGACAGTATGCCCGGAGTAGAACGTTTATCTATTGATGAATTATTAAAAGTTGCGGAACAGGCTTTAAAACTGGGTGTACCGGTTCTGGATTTATTTGGTGTTCCCAATCCTGATAGCAAAACCGCTGACGGACGGGCGGCATGGGATGAAAACGGTATCATTCAGCGTGCTATCCGTGCTCTGAAATCCCGTTTTCCTGAGCTGGGTGTAATGGCAGATCAGGCTCTCGATCCTTATACAACCCACGGACAGGATGGCCTGCCTGATGAAAATGGTTATATTAAAAATGATGAAACGATAGAAGTTCTTATCAAACAATCACTTTCACATGCAGCAGCCGGTGCGGATATTCTTTCTCCAAGCGACATGATGGATGGACGTATCGGAGCTATCCGCGAAGCATTGGAAGAAAATGGTTTGATTCATACCCGGATTATGTCTTATGCTGCCAAATATGCTTCAGCTTTTTACGGTCCGTTTCGCAATGCGGTAGGCAGTGCCGGCAATCTGGGCAAAGGTAATAAATATACTTATCAGATGGATCCTGCTAATAGCAATGAAGCGCTGCATGAAGTAGCACTTGATATAGCTGAAGGTGCAGATATGGTGATGATTAAACCGGGTATGCCTTATCTGGATGTAATCAGACGGGTTAAAGATGAATTTGGCGTTCCTACATATGCCTATCAGGTATCAGGAGAGTACGCCATGCTGCAGGCAGCCATCAGTAATGGCTGGCTCGAGGCTGATAAAGTAATTTTAGAAAGCCTGCTTGCATTTAAACGAGCCGGTGCAGATGGTATTCTGACCTATTTTGCTTTGGAAGCAGCGCAGCAATTACAACAAAATAGCTAGAATAAAAAGATATATAGCCATCTGGAATACATCAGTTTGCAAACAACCCAACCGGTATGAAAGCAAACTGATGCATTTATATATTTATATTTGAATGCATGCTGACCATTTTGAGTTGGATCACTGATTCTTCCAAATCAACATACAAATATCATTAACAATATAGATAATCAGATAGTTAAAACATTTAATGACTATTTTGAGAAATTACAATAAATATGAATTCAATACAGAAAATACGCAAAATGGTATGAAAATTGCTAAACATCTACTCAAATGTTAACAAGCAAGGAAAAATAAGCATTAAAATAATAAAGATAATAATTATCTAATTTGAATTAAATTGTTTACTTTAGTTATATTATTTATACTGCGTTGCAAAAAGAAATCAATCAATATTTTATTTCAGTCGATACATTTACAACACCCGAATATTTGTTTATTTCAAAATAAGTTCTTAAAAAATCATATAATACAAAGCTTTAAATTCAACAACTGAACAATCGGGCTTATAATTATTGTATGAAATTTTTTAAAAAATATTATTTTTTAAAAAATTTCACATAAAATTGATACAGATTAACCTTTTTAGAATTTTAACATTTATCTTCTTTTTTTCAGAAAAAAGCTTACTGATTTTTTCTCAAAACATATATCTTATATTTATTTATATAAATCAGTATTTTAAATTTAATAAAAACTTAAGCTTATTCATGATAAATTTAAATATTAAACAAACTTTCATGATGACATTTATATGTTAATAAACGGATTATTTCCGGAAATCAAAGCAGCATTCTCATCTTCACGACAAACAAATATAAAGTAATTTTTAAATATACATATTTGTTTTATATAATAAATAATTACAAATATATTTAAAATTTTTTATTTATTCTGCTATGTTTTTTAATAATGTGTTGAATACTGCAATATACAGTTCAGCAACATTGTCTTAAAATAGTAGCACCCGTTTTTTACAAACGTTAATCGTGTTTCCCGTAATGTTGAGGTCGTTACATGAAATTAAGTAAGCTCTCAGGGATAGTATTGACTATGCTGATCGGTTCGCTTTTTTTAAGCGGCTGTGATGCAGCTCTGCTAAACCCTAAAGGCCATATAGGTCAGGAAGAACGCACACTGATACTGACAGCCTTAGGCTTGATGTTGATAGTCGTAATTCCGGTGATTATCATGGCAGTTTTATTCTCTCTGAAATACAGAGAGGGTAGTAATGCCAAATATTCACCGAAATGGGCGCATTCCAACAAACTCGAAGCCGTAGTTTGGGGTATTCCTATCCTGATTATTCTCATTCTGGGAACAATCACATGGAAAACCACTCACTCTCTGGATCCCTATCGTCCGCTGGAAAGTGATAAAAAACCGGTGGTAATCGAAGTAATTTCATTAGACTGGAAATGGCTGTTTATTTATCCTGAACAGGGTATTGCCACTGTTAATGAAATTGCTTTTCCGAAAGATACCCCGGTGGAATTCAGAATCACTTCCAATACAGTGATGAATTCATTCTTTATTCCGCAGCTAGGTAGCCAGATTTATGCTATGGCTGGTATGCAAACCAAATTACATCTGGTTGCTGATACAGCAGGTGAATACAAAGGTATTTCATCCAGCTACAGCGGTGCCGGTTTCTCTGGCATGAAATTTACTGCCATTGCGACACCGGATGAAGCCAGCTTCAATCAGTGGGTGGATAAGGTGAAACAGTCGCCCAATACACTTAATGACATGGCTTCATTCAACAAACTGGCTGCGCCTAGTCAATTCCATAAAGTGGAATATTTCTCCAGCGCAAATCCGGGTTTGTACGGCAACGTGATTGCTAAATTTGCCAATCACAATATGCCTGCTGCTCTACAGGCCAGTGCAGCCAGCAGTGCTGAGTAAGCTTGCGAGGAAATAAACAATGTTCGGAAAATTATCTTTAGATGCGATACCGTTCCATGAACCGATTGTCATGGTAACGATTACAGCTATCATCATTATTGGTCTGGCGCTGATAGGTGCAATTACGTATTTTCATAAATGGGGCTATCTGTGGAAAGAATGGTTTACTACAGTTGACCACAAACGCATCGGTATCATGTATATCATTGTCGCTATTGTGATGCTGGTTCGTGGTTTTGCCGATGCAGTGATGATGCGTAGTCAGCAGGTTTTAGCCTCTTCAGGCACCAGTGACGGCTTTTTGCCACCACATCACTACGATCAGATTTTCACCGCTCACGGTGTAATCATGATTTTCTTTGTTGCCATGCCTTTTGTAATCGGCTTGATGAACTTTGTCATCCCGCTGCAACTGGGTGCGCGCGATGTGGCCTACCCATTCCTGAATAATCTGGGTTTCTGGTTTACTGCTGTGAGTGTGGTACTGGTTAACTTATCACTGGGAATCGGTGAATTTGCACAAACCGGCTGGTTGTCCTATCCGCCTCTGTCTGGTCTGGAATTCAGTCCGGGCGTAGGTGTTGATTACTGGATATGGAGTTTGCAGATATCAGGTATCGGGACAACGGTTAGTGCTGTTAACTTTATTGCTACTATCCTGAAAATGCGTGCCCCGGGCATGACTATGATGAAAATGCCTATTTTCTGCTGGGCATCTTTTTGTAGCAATATTCTGATTCTGACTTCTTTCCCTATCCTGACAGCCTCTGTTGCCATGCTGACATTAGACCGTTACCTCGGCACCCACTTCTTTACTAATGAACTGGGCGGTAACATGATGATGTATATCAACCTGATCTGGGCATGGGGTCATCCGGAAGTATATATTCTGATACTGCCAATCTTTGGTGTGTACTCAGAAGTTACAGCTACATTCTCACGCAAGACCATGTTTGGCTATACTTCAATGGTATGGGCAACTGTGTGTATCACCATATTGTCTTTTATCGTATGGCTGCACCACTTCTTTACCATGGGTTCAGGTGCCAATGTCAACGCATTCTTCGGTATCGCCACCATGATTATTTCTATCCCGACCGGGGTAAAAATCTTCAACTGGCTGTTTACCATGTATGAAGGTCGTATTTCCTTCCATGTGCCGATGCTGTGGACTGTAGGCTTTATCATTACATTCTCCGTAGGTGGTATGACCGGTGTACTGCTTGCTGTGCCGGGTGCGGACTTTGTACTGCATGGCAGTCTGTTCTTAGTCGCTCACTTCCATAACACCATTATCGGTGGTGTAGTGTTTGGATTGTTTGCAGCGCTTAACTACTGGTTCCCGAAAGCATTCGGCTTTAAGCTGGATGAAAAATGGGGCAAACGGGCTTTCTGGTGCTGGTTTATCGGCTTCTTTGTAGCATTCATGCCTTTATATGCACTGGGCTTCATGGGTATGACCCGCCGTCTGAGTCAGCACATTGATCCGGCTTACCATAATTTGCTGTGCGTTGCTGCCAGTGGTGCTGCCATTATCGCTCTGGGCGTAGTATGCATGGTGATTCAAGTTGTAGTTTCCTGCCTGCATCGTAAGGAAAACCTTGATGTTACGGGTGATCCGTGGGATGGTCGTACTCTGGAATGGTCTACTTCCTCCCCTGTACCTTTCTATAATTTCGCTGTGCAGCCACAGGTTGAAAGCCGTGATGCATTCTGGGATGAGAAAGAAAAAGGTATTGCTTACAAGAAACCAGCCAAATATGAAGAAATTCATATGCCGAAAAATACTGCTGCCGGTTTAGTGATTGCAGTGTTCTCAATGATTTGCGGCTTTGCCCTGATCTGGCATATCTGGTGGATGGCTATCGTTGGCTTTGCCGGCATGATTATCAGCATTATTGTCAAGAGCTTTGACACGGATGTGGATTACTACGTTCCGGTTGCTGAAATCGAAGCTATTGAAAGCAAACGTTTTAATGAATTAACTAAAGCAGGACTGAAATAATGTCAACTGAAACCTTGATTCACGGTAGTGCGCATGAGCACGCTCACCACGACAACGGTTCACTGAAGGTATTCGGGTTCTGGATTTACCTGATGAGTGACTTGATTTTGTTCTCCTGTCTGTTTGCCACCTATATCGTGCTCCTGCCGGGCACAGCAGGTGGTCCAAGCGGCAAAGACATTTTCGAGCTGCCTTTTGTGCTGGTAGAAACTTTTGCTCTTTTATTGAGTTCCATTACTTACGGCTTTGCCGTGCTGGCAATGAATCGCAATAATCAGAGTCAGGTTTTATTATGGCTGGTGATTACTTTTGTATTCGGTGCATGCTTCATCGGGATGGAACTGTATGAATTTCATCACCTGATTACAAGTGGTATGGGTCCTGACCGCAGTGGTTATCTTTCCGGCTTTTTTGCTCTGGTCGGCACCCATGGTCTGCACGTTACTGCCGGTTTAATCTGGATGGCTGTAATGATGATTCAGGTAGCTTCACGCGGTCTTACCAGTGTTAACCGCATGCGCATTAATTGCCTGAGCCTGTTCTGGCACTTTCTGGACATCGTGTGGATTTGCGTGTTCTCAATTGTATATCTGATGGGGGTAGCGTTATGAGTCAGTCAAACCATCAAGACCATATCCCACAACATGGCAGTGCTAAAAACTACATTATCGGGTTTATCCTGTCTGTAGTTTTAACTCTGATTCCATTTATGATGGTAATGAATCAGTCTGCTGACAAACAGACTTTGTTTGCTGTGATTGTCATTACTGCCGTTTTGCAGCTTATTGTTCAGCTGGTATGCTTTTTACATCTGGGCAGTAACCCTGAAGAACGCTGGAATCTGATTTCATTTATCTTCACTGCTATTGTGATTGTATTGCTGGTAGGTCTTTCCATCTGGATTATGTGGAGCCTCAACGCAAACATGGTGTTAGGTTAAAGGCAGTTCATGATTAAGCCATACCTGCAAGTAACAAAACCAGGTATTATCGTCGGCAACCTGATTTCGGTTGTCGGCGGGTTTTTGCTGGCGTCAAAAGGCAGCATAAACGGCTACCTGCTAATCCTTACCCTGCTGGGCGTGTCTTTGGTAGTAGCTTCCGGCTGTGCGTTTAATAACCTGATTGACCGTGATATTGATCCGAAAATGGAGCGTACTAAGAATCGTGTGCTTGTGCAGGGATTAGCATCTGCCCGTGTAACATTTGCACTGGCCACGATACTGGGTATTGCCGGATTTGTTGTGCTTTATTTTGGCGCAAATCCCTTAGCCATGTGGTTATCTGTAATGGGCTTTGTGGTTTATGTAGGGATTTACAGTCTCTATATGAAACGGCATTCAGTTTACGGAACTTTAATTGGCAGTCTGTCGGGTGCCGCACCTCCAGTAATCGGTTATTGCGCTGTAAGCAATAATTTTGATGCTGGTGCACTTATTCTGCTGGCGATTTTCAGTCTCTGGCAGATGCCGCATTCCTATGCAATCGCGATTTACCGCTTTAAGGATTATCAGGCGGCTAATATTCCGGTTTTACCGGTAGTAAAAGGCATTGCTGTAGCAAAACACCATATCACGTTTTATATTATTGCCTTTATGTTTGCAACATTGATGCTGTCAATAGGCGGCTACGCCGGCTACAAATATCTGGTCGTTGCTGCGGCTGTCAGCGTGTGGTGGCTGTGTATGGCATTATCTGGCTATAAAGCACAGAATAATGATCGTATATGGGCACGCAAACTGTTTGTGTTTTCGATTATTGCTATCACTACCTTAAGCATAATGATGTCGGTAGATTTTATGACTCCGGCCTCACAAACTGTATTAAGCTTTGCTGGCTGATACCGTGACATAAATATATAACAATACGCAAACCAACCCAACCTGCCTTTGTTTCTTTTACAATAGGCAGGTTTTTCTTTTAAGCAATATTAAACATGAATTCCAAGAACAACACCGATACACACATGAATCTTGCCGAAAGGCGTGCAACTTGGGGGTTAGGGGCAGTTTTTTCGCTACGCATGCTGGGCATGTTTATGGTTCTTCCTGTTCTGACTACTTATGGTATGAAATTAGAGGGAGCAAGTGAAAGCCTGATCGGAATGGCAATCGGAATTTATGGTCTGATGCAGGCTATATTGCAAATTCCTTTTGGTTTGTGGTCTGACCGTTTCGGGCGTAAACCTTTAATCGTAGGCGGCTTGCTGATTTTCACTCTGGGCAGCATTATTGCTGCTTTAACATCCTCTATCTGGGGAGTCATACTGGGACGTGCATTACAAGGCAGTGGCGCTATTGCAGCAGCTGTAATGGCATTATTATCTGACCTGACACGCGAACAAAACCGCACCAAAGCCATGGCTTTTATTGGTATTAGCTTTGGTATCACTTTTGCAATTGCCATGGTCTGCGGTCCCATCATTACACACGCAATAGGTTTACATGGATTATTCTGGGTTATTGCGGTACTGGCACTGGCTGCTATCGGCCTGACATTGTTTTTTGTACCCGACAGTACTGTTCATATACTTAACCGTGAATCAGGCATTGTACGCGGCAGTTTTGGTACTGTACTGCGCAACCCTGCCCTGTTTAAGCTGAACATCGGTATTTTCTGCATGCATTTTCTGCTTATGTCGACTTTTGTTGCACTGCCTATACAACTGGAACAGGCAGGCTTTCCGGCAGCCAGACATTGGCAGATTTATTTATACACGATGCTGATTGCTTTCATTACTGTTCTGCCACCAATTATTTATGCTGAAAGCAAACGGCAAATGAAGCAAGTGTTTATCTTGTGTGTTGCCGGACTGTTGATTGCTGAAAGTGTATTATGGCTGGCTAATATTTCTTTCTGGCCGCTTATCACAGGTGTTTTATTATTCTTTATTGCTTTTAATCTGATGGAAGCACTCTTGCCTTCATGGGTCAGTAAAGAAGCACCGGCAGGTTATAAAGGCACTGCAATGGGCATCTATGCAACCGGACAGTTTCTGGGCGTAGCCTGCGGAGGAACAATCGGAGGCTGGCTGGCTGCACATACCGGTGCACATAGTGTTTTTATCTTCGGCACAGGATTAACTTTTATCTGGCTTCTGCTGAGCCTGACAATGCACGAACCACCCTATTTGGCCAGTCTGCGCATTATCCTGAAACAGGGTCGTGTTTTACCTGACAATGCCCGAGAACAATTACTTGAACAGGCTGGTGTACATCAGGTACTGATTATTCCTGAAGAACACAGTATATATATCAAAATAGACAGTAAAATTACTAACCGTGAACAACTGGAAGTATTCATCGATACCATAAGTAATTAAACCAAAACAGGCGCAAATCAATATTAGATAATTATTGATTTACGCCTGTTTCAGAAAATATCATTCTCAGGATATTGGATTATTTTTAAAAAACTAATAAAAAAATTATATTTTTCTATTGGAATCAATGTTAGTTTTCAGACCTGTCCGAATGCTTGCATAATTTCATTGGCCAGTACGAGCTGACTGTCAACAACTTTGGTTGCCCCTGCCTGAATAAACAATTGTTTGTCCTGTTCATATCTGCTGAATGTGACTATGTGCAGTTGCGGATTAAGCGCGATAGCAGCCTTTATAATTGATATCACTTCAGTTTTGTTCTGAATAGTAATAATCAGATTTTTAGCCTGAGCGACAAATACAGCGTCCAGCATCCCATCAGATAATGCATGCCCATAGGCAACGGGTATCTCACGTGCACGCAACTCTGTAACAACTTCTAAACGATTTTCCTGTACATAGACTGTTTCATTACGTGCATGTAAATGCCTGATTATTTCTTGTCCGACCGGACCTGCTCCCACCAACACTGTATGATCGCTCACCGCAGGAGCAATAGCCATATCTTCATCTACAAAATAGATTGAAACCGGCTTAATCGGTGCAGCTACTTTGGCATGAGGTTTATCTGATAATCGATTACTCTCGGACACAATGGTTGTAGCAGAAGTTTTTTGCTGTGACTGTTTTTCCAGATAGCGGTTGAGCCAGACAAATAAAAACGGGTTACAGATTATGGATATTAGTGCACTACCCAGAATCAGATCACTGGCTAATTGCGGCAAAATATTGTATACCGCGCCCAGACTGGCAATCATGAAGGAAAACTCACCGATCTGAGCCAGCGCAACAGCAATTGTTAGTGCAGTTTGAGGCGGATAGCCGAATACACGCACAATCAAAAATGCTCCCGCACTTTTACCTATTACCACCACTAATAAAGTGGCTAATAGTAATAATGGATTACGGACAATAATACTGGGATCAAACAGCATACCCACTGAAACAAAAAACAGTACGGTAAAAAAATCACGTAAGCCGCCGGATGCTTCTTCAGCAGTGTGATTCATACTGGTTTCGCTGATGATGGCTCCGGCAAAAAAAGCACCCAGAGCAAACGACACACCGAAGAAATAATTGGCCAGTATGGCACAGCCTAAAGCAATAGCAATGACAGCCAGACGAAACAACTCAGGACTTCCTGTGCTCACTACACGCTGTAAAGACCATGGAATTATTCTGCGACCAAGAAAAAGCATAACCAGTATAAATGCAATGATTTGTACTCCGGTTTTACCCAGTAAATAAAGCAAATTTGCACTGGAAACAACACCCTCTCCTGATAAAACCGGTGCCAGAGCCGGAATCATCACCAGCACAAACACCATGGCAATATCTTCAACAATCAGCCAGCCGGTGGCAATCCGCCCCTGTGTAGAGTCCCCCAAATGCCAGCGATGTAAAGCCGCTATTAAGACAACAGTTGAAGCACAAGATAGAGCCAATCCGAAGACGATACCGGCACCTGTAGTCCAGCCGGCCAGACAGGCAAGTAACCAGCCAAGTAAAGTAGCCAGAACAATCTGGATAAGTGCGCCCGGTATCGCTACCCGCTTAACTGCCAGTAAATCGCGAATGGAAAAATGCAGCCCCACTCCAAACATCAGCAAAATCACGCCCAGTTCGGCCAATTGCTGTGATAAATGCATATCAGCAGTAAATCCTTTGGTATACGGTCCGACAATTATGCCGGCCAGCAAATAGCCAACCAGCGGGGGCATACGCAGCTTATGTGCGATATAACCGAGCACAAAGGCGAAAAATAAACCACCTACGATGGTTTCAACCAATGGAAATGAGTGATGCATTGCTTTCTCAGGGTAATAGTAAATAATAGTAAGCAATCTATACTAGCGGAAAAATATCAGCAAATAAAAGCTTTTATACTCTTTTAGGTTATAATTATCATATTTTATCGATAATTTTCATATCTTATGTATAAGTATCCCCATTTATTAATTGCGTTACTAATACAAGCAGTGAGAAAAGCCGGATTTATTACTCGGTTCGGTTTACAGTGCTGAACATATTTACAGGCGATTTTTTATGACATAGTTAAAAATATTTAAATTCATGTCAGTTTGTACTTAATAACGTACGTTGATTTCATTATAATAATGGTTTAGGAAAGTATTTATTAATGACAATATACAGAACACCTTCAGTATTAGCTTATCCGGGTAAAAGTGCTTTATTTATTACGTTAGGTATACAGAATAATCAGGCAGCGATTACCAAGGTACTCGAATTTATTACTGGTTTTTCAGCGTTAGTACGCAGCATGCATGGCCGGTTTCATGATGAAAATTTTAATGCATTAATGGGGATTGGTTCGGAAGCCTGGGACAAGCTGCGGCCGGGTAAACCAAAGCCTAAGGAACTGGTTCCTTTTACTGCTATTAAAGGCGAAAAACATACTGCCGTAGCGACAGCAGGCGATCTTTTCTTTCATATCCGTGCCGATCGTCAGGACATTTGTTATGAAATGGCCGCAATGATTGATGAATTACTGGCTGATGCGACTTATTCCATTGATGAAGTAAGTGGTTTCCGTTATCTGGATGGTCGCGCTATCATCGGTTTTGTTGACGGTACCGAAAATCCGGAAGATGTATCCAAAGCAGAATATGCTCTGGTGGGTGATGAAGATCCGTTATTCCGCAACGGCAGTTATGCTTTTACTCAGAAATATCTGCATAACATGCAGGCATGGCGGCAATTATCAGTAGAAGAACAGGAAAAAGTCATTGGTCGGCGCCGTTTTAATGACATTGAGCTTTCTGATGAAGAAAAGCCGAAAACTGCGCATAGTAACGTGAGTAAGGCTTATGATGCACAAGGCAATGAACTGAAAATTATTCGTGCCAATGTAGCATTTGCTCATCCGTCAAAAAATGAGTACGGTACGTTTTTTATAGGTTATGCACGTTCATTTGCAGTAACACGCCAAATGCTGCAGCATATGTTTACCGGAAATGACGAAGGTCACGTAGACCGTCTGCTGGATTTCAGCACACCGGTAAGCGGCAGTCTCTATTTTATTCCAGCACCTGATTTACTGGATGAATTTGATTCGTAAGTTATTATTGCAAGTTTTGATTCAAGGGGAACCTGCTACAAACTGCGACAGATTCGATTCATCAGCAACTTATTACAATACTTAAATAAAGGAAAACTGTTTGCATGGGTAGTGTACTTTTTTTACAGGCAATAACGGTTATTTTTTCACTGTCTATTGTCACCACATTATTAAATAAACGCTTATTTGACATGCCGCAGGCCATTGGCGTACCGATTGTTTCTGCGATTCTGGTATTTGCACTGCAATGGGGCATGAATTTATTCGGACGCAATCATTTTATCCATGTAGATATCATGGCGTTAAAGGCGGCCGTAAGTCATATTAATTTTTATGATTTTCTGGTAAACGGCGTAATCTGCTTTATCCTGACCTCCTCTGCTCTTAAATTTAAGATTTCTGATTTAAAACGTTACTGGAGACAAATTCTGATTCTGGCCACTCTGGGATTATTGCTGTGCTCAGTGCTGTTTGGCGGTCTGCTATATGGGTTTCAGTTTTTGGTCGGCGATCATGTTCCTCTGCTGGTTCTGCTGTTACTGGGCTCTGCTCTGGGTGCAACAGACCCTATCGGGATTAAAGGTGTACTGAGCTCAGTACGTACCCCGCGCCATTTAATGGTTAAACTGGAAGGTGAATCATTATTCAATGATGCCATGTGTATCGTAGTATTCATGACCATTCTTACTCTGATTAATGGTCAGCACGTATCTCCTTTAGGTGTTATTGAAAATTTCTTCTATGAAATTGTTGTTGCCGTTATTATCGGGTTTATTTTCGGCATTGGCGCATTGCGCCTGTTGCATGGCAAACATGAAAATGAATCACTGATTCTGACAACAGCTTTGCTGGCTTCCGGTTCTTATCTGGTGGCTTATTTTGCTCATGCGTCCGGCCCGATTGCCTGTGTAGTCGGCGGTTTGATCGTTGGAAATAAATGGCAGGAAGTTTTACAGAAAAAAGAAATAGATGATGTTAATAACTTCTGGCACGCTGTAGAAGGCATCATCAATTCATTTCTGTTTACTTTAATCGGTCTGGAACTCTTTATCGTTGATATGAGCAAAACTCTGGTTATTGGCGGTATTATAGCTTTCGTATTACTGCATCTGAGCCGTTTTGCCGGAAACATATTGGCATTTATGTTGTTCCCGAAAGTATATAAGAAAAGCTATCATGGCAGCCTTACCATTTTGTCCTGGGGCGGTGTACGTGGTGGTATCTCTCTCGCCCTGATACTGGCTGTAGCCAATATGCCAGCATTAGCTAAATACAGCGATATTCTGGTTGGTTATACATTTATCTGTGTATTGCTTTCCGGTGTGGTATGCGGCCTTGGCTTACCGGAAATACTCAACGCATTCTATTACAACCCGAATGAACCTAAAACCGGGTTCAGAGGCTGGTATCAGCGCCAGTGCCACCGTTTCAACCGCAGCGGAGTGATGTACACTATTGAGGATCGTTCTGACGGATCAGAATACATTTCTGTCTATAATCCTGTTGCAGTAGCCACTGCAGCGGCTAATCCAAGTGAAGAAATTGCACTGACTCCTGAAGAATTAAAACAAAAAGTAGATAAACTGGAAAATCCGGATAATTTCTAATTTGAAAAACTAAGGCCGGCATAACCATGCCGGTCTTTAAAATTTGAAAAAACTTACATCTACTTTTATTTATCCAATTGTGTTTCCACAAACCGTTTAACCGCAGCCACATCATTATTCATCACGGTAACATGCTGTGGTAAATCTTCCAGTCCGTCTAGATTATCAGGGCGCGGTATGGTTACATCACTTCCAACTGCCTCATGAATGGTCTGTGCAAATTTAGCTGCCAGAGCAGTTTCCAGACACACAATGATTTCGCCGGCTTCGCGCAACTGTCGCGCTACCTTTACGCCATCTGCTGTATGCGGATCAATCAGTTCATTGTCCTCCTGATACACCTGGGCAATGGTTTGCAAACGATCAGCATGAGTACTTTTACCAGCAGCAAAACCATACTGATGCTGAATTTTATTCAGCATATAGCTTAAATCAAATCCATTGCCTGCTGCAACCTGCTGCCAGAGTTTTTGCACATGAGAACCATCATGGTCAAGCAAATCATAAACAAAGCGTTCAAAATTAGAAGCTTTGGAAATATCCATAGACGGGCTTGAAGTAACAAATGTATGTGCCGTATCACGGGGACGATAATGACCAGTATTGAAAAATTCATTCAACACATCGTTTTCATTTGTAGCAACAATCAGACGATGAATAGGCAGCCCCATGCTTCGGGCAATATGTCCTGCCAGCACATTACCAAAATTACCACTGGGTACGCAGAATGAAACCTTTTGTTCATTTGTGCTGGTAGCCGCAAAATAGCCCTTAAAATAATACACCACCTGCGCAACAATACGACCCCAGTTGATAGAATTAACTGTACTTAAATGATGGTGTGCCTTGAAAGCATGATCATTCTGCAGCGCTTTTACAATATCCTGGCAATCATCGAACATGCCTTTAACAGCAATATTAAAAATGTTACTGTCTTTCAGGCTATACATCTGAGCACGCTGGAAATCACTCATTTTTCCATATGGGGACAACATAAATACATTTACCCGCTTTTTGCCGCGCAGAGCATACTCAGCAGCAGAACCGGTATCGCCACTGGTGGCGCCGATAATATTCAGAAAGCGGTTTTCACGTTCCAGCACATACTCAAACAAATTACCCAATAATTGCATGGCCATATCTTTAAATGCCAGCGTCGGACCATTTGAAAGTCCTTCAATCAGAATTCCATCATGCAAAGTTCTGACCGGAGTAATCTCATTACTTCCGAATATTTCTTTTGTATATGTCTTATTAATTATCTTCTGTAAATCTGCTTTAGGAATATCAGTAGCAAACAGACTGATAATCTGCATAGCCAGTTCAGCATAACTTAATGACCGCCACTCATGAAGAGTAAATGTATCAATATGCGGATAGCTTTGTGGTAATAATAAACCACCGTCATCTGCCAGACCTGCCATTAATGCCTGACTAAAACTTTTTGGCGCGGTCTGCCCTCTGGTACTAATGTATTTCATTGTTTCTCCCGTATGATTTAATCATATTTGAGCTATAGTTAATAACGCTGGAATCTTATCCTGCATACTCTGGCCTGAGATACAGTAAATTCACGCACTCTTTGCTGACGAACCTGCGGATCGACCATTTTTGCAATTTCTTTAATGCTGAGTTTTCGACTTGCATGTACTGCAATACAGTTACAATCCTTTTGACTGATTCTTTTGATGATAAATAATTCTGTCAACTGTTTATTTACCGATTGACCAAACTGACGCTGACATTCCTGATCGATCATATATCTGCCAATACCAGATATCAGCCCGTATTCTGATTTTCTGTCATAATTTATATAAGCCCCTATCACTACAACTACAAAAACCAGAAAAAACAATATTTTACTCATACAATTTCTTCAGTTGGATTAAATTTAAGTCTAGAATACAACTTTTCTTATTTATACAATATATAACCATACTGATTATACCTATAATCCAATGGTTACCAGTCCTGCAAAGTTTACATAATCAGGTACAATATATTACACGAATTATCGTGTACTGAATGACACGTTATGGATTTATTTAATCAGAAACCTTTACCACCACTGGCAGAACAGTTACGCCCGAAAAATCTGGACGAAGTAATCGGGCAGCAACACCTCATTGGTGCAGGTAAACCTCTGCGTGTTGCCGTAGAAACCGGACATCTGCATTCCATGCTGTTATGGGGTCCTCCCGGCGTGGGTAAAACCACTCTGGCACGGATTCTGGCACAAAGCTTTAATGCTCTGTTTATTCCTTTATCAGCGGTTTTTTCCGGAGTAAAAGAAATCCGTACAGCGGTTGAAAAAGCTCAGCTGGCTTTACAACAGGGACAACGCACCATACTTTTTGTCGATGAAGTACATCGCTTTAATAAATCACAGCAGGATGCATTTTTACCTTATGTCGAAAACGGCTTATTTACTTTTATAGGCGCTACAACAGAAAATCCTTCTTTTGAGGTTAATCCGGCACTGCTAAGCCGATCACAGGTGTATACCTTGCACTCACTCAGCATTGAAGAACTGAAACAATTGCAAAATAAAGTTTTCAGCCTGCCTGAGTTTCAATCATTCAGTATCAGTTCGGATGCACAGACATTAATCCTTAACAGCGCTGATGGTGATGGCCGGCGTTTTCTGAATTTACTCGAACAACTGATCCATACCGCACAAGCACAACAGCAAACTGAAATCAGCGCAGAGTTAACTGCCGGCAGTCTTGGCACGCAATTACGCCGTTTTGATAAAGGCGGCGACAGCTTCTACGAACAGATTTCTGCACTGCATAAATCAGTACGCGGATCTCATCCGAATGCCGCTCTGTACTGGTTTACCCGGATGCTGGATGGTGGTGCTGATCCCCGCTATCTGGCAAGACGTATAATCCGTATGGCATGGGAAGATATTGGTCTGGCTGATCCAAGAGCGATGCAAATAGCCAATGATGCAGCGCAGACTTTTGAACGACTTGGCAGCCCTGAAGGGGAACTGGCTCTGGCGCAGGCAGTACTGTATCTGGCGTGTGCAGCAAAAAGCAATGCCGGTTATCTTGCGTATAACGAAGCCTGTGCTTTTGTCAAAAAACATCCGTCTAATGAAGTACCGGTTCATTTACGCAATGCACCGACTAAGTTAATGAAAGAGCTGGGCTACGGGCGTGAATACCGCTATGCCCATGATGAACCTAATGCCTATGCGGCCGGAGAAACCTACATGCCTGAAGGGATGGATGAACCGGCACTCTATCAGCCGGTAGCTCGCGGGCTGGAAATTAAAATCGCCGAAAAACTGGCGTTCTTACATAATCTTGATGAAGAGGCCGGACAGAATGAAATCAAATGAACATTCATTATGTACGATTAGTACCCAGCCATTCGGTTTGGTAGACGGTGAAAGTGCCACATTGTGGACACTGACAAACAGTCAGGGGATGCAGGTATCTGTTATGGATTTCGGTGCCATAGTTACCTCGATCATCATGCCTGACAGAGATTGTAATCCTGTGCAATGTGTTCTGGGTTTCAATAATGCTGAGGATTATGCCAGCACCAGTTATCGTGCCAGCAACCCCCATCTGGGCGCTGTAATCGGACGGCATGCCGGACGCATCAGCTTTGCACATGCACCGCTCAACCATGAACTGCTCCACCTGACTGCTAATCAGGGAGAACATCATATGCATGGCGGATATACTGGTTTTGATCAGAAGTGGTGGAAAGTATGTGCTACCCACAATGATGAACATTGCGCTTCGGTTACCATGCAGCTTTTTAGTACCGATGGTGAAGAAGGCTATCCGGGTAACCTGAATGTACAGGTATGCTATACCCTGACAGTAAATAACGAACTGAATATTGATTTCAGCGCTGAATCAGATCGTGATACTTTAATTAATCTGACTCAGCATAGTTATTTTAATCTGGCTCTGAGAGAAAGCACGATCAGCGAACATCAGTTATGGCTGTTACCACAAGAAGTCATCGTGACTGATAAAGATATGATACCAACTGGTGATATTCATAAAGCACCGGCAACGCTTGATTTCCATTCAGCACGTCCCATAGGCAGCAGTATTATTGATACGGCCTATGTATTACCACCAAATTCAGCAAACAACATTGTTGCGCGCTTAAGTGCTCCGGATACCGGTTTGTCCATGGCGGTAAAAACAGATGCACCTGTAATGGTGGTCTATAATGCTCAAAATCTGCCTGAGCAACAGATACCGGCACGTAAATCACTTCTGCCATTTGCAGCAATCTGTTTTGAACCGCAAGGCTATACAGATGCTCCGAATCACCATGCATTTCCGAATAATATTCTGCATGCCGGTACAAAGTTTAAACAGCATATAGCTTATATATTCAGCCGTGATCCCATTCAGCCAGTTATAAACTAACTGCAACCGGATTAATTGCCTGTAGTTTTGTCCGGCTATGTCTGAACCTTAATAATACCGGATTGCTAAACAGAGTAAATATACTGTTACCGGCAGCCTTACTGGTTATTTGAACATGATAAAATAAGCATGTCTTTTACCCAATCAATAAGCCAATCATGAAATGGAATGATATTCATGCCATAGCATTCGATCTGGATGGTACCCTGGTCGATTCAATCGCCGATTTATGTGCTGCTGCCAATCATATGCGCGCGGAACTAGGACTGTCACCACTGCCAGAATCTGAACTGACTACCTATGTAGGTGACGGTTTATCCAGCCTTGTACACCGGGCTCTCAGTGGTGATCGGGACGGTCTGGTGGATGAAACAATCTGGACACAGGGATTTACTGCTTTTATTTCCTATTACCGTACTCATTTGAGTGTTCACACCCGCCCCTATCCTGAAGTAGAAACCGCACTGGCATTATTCCGTGCCCGTGGTTTGCCTTTAGCAGTAATCACAAATAAAAATGAAATTCTGGCAGTGGAATTATTATGTGAGCTTGGATTGGCTGATTCATTCAGTTTGGTTGTGGGTGGTGATACACTGGCTGAAAAAAAACCCTCTCCTATACCTTTATTGCACACAGCAGAAGTATTAGGCGTACCCGTCGGAAATTTACTGATGGTTGGTGACTCTGCTAATGATATTCTGGCAGCTAAAGCAGCCGGAGCTTTAAGCTGTGGCGTCACATGGGGTTATGCAGATATGGCACAGCTGGCAAAAAACACACAGACTAAACCGGACATTATTGTTGATCATCTGCCTCAGATTGATGATGGCATACGTCATCATGCTAACAGCGAAATCCGCGCATGAAGCAAAAAATCAGTTTACGTGCCCGTGCCATTGCCCTACTGGCACGGCGGGAAATCAGCAGAGCTGAGCTGGCACGTAAACTGCATCCTTATGCAGATGAAAACGACAATCTTGAAGCATTACTGGATGAACTGGCACAAAAGCACTGGCAATCAGATGAGCGATATACGGAAACTTATATCAATAGTAAAAGCCGGCTGCATGGTAATCTGCGTTTAGAGCAAAGCCTGAAGCAAAAAGGTGTTGATGCAGCTCTGATTGCAGATTATTTACCGGACAGAGAACAACAGACAATTAATGCTATAGCTGTTTTGCAAAAAAAATATCGCCAGCCTCCCGCTGACTTAAAAGAAAAACATAAATGTATGCATTTTCTTGCTTACCGCGGTTTTAGTATGGATATTATTCACTCAGCTATCCGCCAGGCGTGGGCTGATACTTCGCTGCCTGACGAAGATGAATACTGATTATAATGACAGATGCTGACAGCACATCTTGAAAATACAAAATTTCGTATATATACAAAATCAATACCTGTACATTTAATTCAGCAAAGCATTATTCAATAAAAAAAGCCCGGACTAATAACTGGGCTTTTTTAGTATATCAAATTAATCAATGTAAACTGACATCTTCACGTTTTACATGGTCGTTACTTGTACCTGTAGGCTTTCCCGACCAGTAACTGGCGAGAAATGAACCGGAAATATTATGCCATAATGAAAATATTGCGCCCGGTAAAGCAGCCATCGAACCAAAAAATTCAGATCCCAATACTGCTGCCAGACCAGAATTCTGCATTCCTACTTCCAGAGATAGTGTGCGACAGATGGATTTATCAAAACCAAACAACCGTCCACCCCAGTAACCGCCAATCAGCCCTAAAGCATTATGCAAAATCACACCAACAACAACAATTACCGTTTTTATTCCGATTTTATCGCTGCTTAATGACACCACAGTTGATAGCACAATAATAATCATACACATCGTTATCAGTGGTAGTGAAGGTATAAGTTTTTTTACCAGTTTCGGCACAAAATAATTAATGCTTACCCCTATAGCAATAGGTAAGGCAACAATCAGCAAAATTTCCCTGAGCATAGTTACGACAGGTACTTCGATTGATGCAGCTATATAAAGTTTTGCCAATAGTGGTGTAGCAAAAATACCCACTACAGTAGACAAGGCACTGATTGTGACAGACAATGCAACATCACCTTTGGATAAAAACACCATCACATTCGAAGCAGTACCACTGGCCACACACCCTACCAGCACCATTCCTGCCTGCAATTCTGGCGACATGTTCAGCAATCTGGCAATCAGCCATGCCGCCAGTGGCATAATCAGATAATGCAGACCAATACCTGCCGCAATAGGCGCCGGCCGCTTCAATACCCGGGTAAAATCCTCAATTCTCAGCGTCATGCCCATGGATAGCATCACCAGCATCAGCATTTCAGAGATATGAGATTTCAGAGGAATAAAAACGGCAGGATTATAATAGGCAAAGATAGAACATAAGGCTGCCCACAATGGGAACAGCCTTGTGATAATAGCAATCATGAGAATCGTCTCATGCAATGACAAAAATCAGCTTAAGCAGCCATAGCCTTGATTTTGGCAGCCAGACGGCTTTTATGACGTGCAGCTTTATTTTTATGGAAAACACCTTTATCAGCAATGCGATCAATCACTTTAACGCTCTCGCTGTAGGTAACCTGAGCAGCTGCTTTGTCACCAGCTTCAACGGCTTTCAATACTTTTTTAACCGCAGTGCGAAAAGCGGTACGCAAGCTAGCGTTATGGGCACGTTGTTTCAGTGCCTGACGGGCGCGCTTACGAGATTGTGCACTATTGGCCATCAATATCTCCTAACATACATATACAAATCATGAAACGCAGAATTTTAATGACTTCACAGCATAAATGCAAGTACCGGTGTTGTTTTTTCAGCAGGCAACATATAAAAACAAGTAGCCAGGATTACCTGTCCTGCTGTGTTTTTTCATCCTTGATTATGCTATTTTCCGGCAATTTGCGGAAATAATCACTTCTCCAGTACGCCTGAGTTCCTTCCCGAATCAATACCAGACATATTGCAGCCAGTGGTAACGCCAGCAGCATACCGACAAAACCAAGTAACTGCCCGAATGCCATTAATGAGAAAATAACCCAGAACGGCGACAGACCAATTCTGTCGCCCACAATTTTCGGAGTGACAAAGAAGCTTTCCAGAAACTGACCAATGGCAAATACACCCCAGACAAGTAATAGTCCTGTCCAGCCATTAAACTGCAATAATGCTGCCAGCGTGGCCAGCAGCAGACCGGTAAAAGCACCCAGATAAGGTACAAACACCAGCAAACCGGCAACCATACCTATAGCAAATCCGGATTCCAGCCCTACCAATGCCAGCCCCAGACCATAAACCATACCCATAATTACCATTACCAGCAGTTCACCACGAAGGAATTCACCCAGTACCGTATCCATATTGGTAGCGATACGATTATAAGTAGGTAAGGCACGGCGCGGAATCAGATGACGGATACCGGAGGTCCAGCGATTCCAGTCCAGCAGAAAATAATATAAAAGAAAAGGCAGTAACAGCAGATTGGTCACCCACTCTACCATACCACTGCTATGCTGCCATACTACAGGTAAAACTTTTGAAGCGGCGTCTTTAATGCTGGCATTATGAGTTTGAATCCATTGTGCTACATACTTGGACATATAATCCGCATCCCAGCGGATACGGATATGAAATGTCTGATTAAGCCATGGAACAAGCCGGTGATGCACCCAATCAAGAAATGCAGGCAGTTTCTCATATATACTGTCCAGCAAATTAATCAGCATCGGTATCACAATCAGCAGCAAAATCACAATAACACTCAGTCCCAGAAACATCACCAGCATTGCTGCCAGTGAACGGGAAAGTTTTAGACTGTGAAGTTTTACTACCAGCGGATTTAAAATGTAAGCCAGTACTCCGGCTGCGGCAAAAGGCATTAGAATCGGTTTTAGCCCTATAAACAGACTGATGGTTGCCAGCAGTACCAACCCGCCTATAATCCAGGGGGCAATACCAGAAGAGGTTTTGCTGTTCATATTCATTCAATTACACTCATACTGATTAATAAAAATATAAGCTCACAGCAATACACGGATAGTGATTTATCAGCATATTTATTTTGATAATAGCTGAATAAGCGCAGTACTGGAATGTCTAAATGTAACTTACGTATCAGATACTGATATTTTTTTGCAAATATTATTCAATTTAACCAGCTGATTTAATCAATTATTTCCGAATTTACCTTTTTTTGTCCAATAAAAAAGCTGTCCGGAAAAACCGGACAGCTTGTGACATAAGAATTTTAGTTCTTACTTTTTACGCTGTGGTGGCAGGTCAGTACACGTACCCATAGCGACTTCAGCCGCCATACCTATTGATTCACCCAGCGTCGGATGAGGATGGATGGTGCGACCAATATCATCTGCATCACAACCCATTTCAATAGCCAGACAGATTTCACCAATCATATCGCCGGCACTCGGACCAACAATTGCACCGCCGATTATCAGTCCGCTGTCAGCGTCAAAAATCAGCTTAGTAGCACCCTCACTGCAACCATTGGCTACAGCACGGCCGGAAGCAGCCCAGGGGAATACGGATTTAGTGATTTTCACCCCATCTTTTTTCGCCTGATCTTCTGTCATGCCTACCCATGCAACTTCTGGATTGGTATAAGCCACCCCAGGGATAACACGTGCATCAAAATACGCTTGATGACCGGCACAATTTTCAGCAGCCACATGGGCTTCATGTACAGCTTTATGCGCTAGCATCGGCTGACCCACAATATCACCAATGGCAAAAATATGCGGTACATTAGTACGCATCTGCTTATCAACATTAATAAACCCGCGATCTGTAACGGCCACTCCGGCGTTTTCTGCACCTATCAGCTTGCCATTAGGTGCACGACCGGCTGCAACCAGAACCAAATCATAGCGTTGCGGCTGTGTCGGAGCTTTAGCGCCTTCAAATGTCACGTAAATACCATCTTCTTTAGCTTCAACAGCTGTGGTTTTGGTATTCAGCATGATATTATCAAAACGATGTTCGTTTTTCTTCTGCCAGATTCTGACCATATCGCGGTCAGCACCCTGCATCAGACCATCCATCATTTCTACTACATCCAGACGTGCGCCCAGTGTGCTGTACACTGTACCCATTTCCAGACCAATAATACCACCGCCGATTATCAGCATTTTTTCCGGCACAAATTTCAGTGCCAGAGCGCCTGTTGAATCAACAATGCGTGGATCTTCAGGAATAAACGGTAAATTAACTACGCGGCTGCCGGCAGCAATAATGGTATTTTTAAAAGCCAGTGTTTTGGTTTCACCGGTTTCAACACGTCCTTCACCTGAAGTCAGTTTGACTTCAATATGATGCGGATCGATATAACGACCATTACCGCGAATAATATCAACTTTACGGGTTTTAGCCATGCCGGCCAGACCGCCGGTCATTCTCGCTACTACTTTTTCCTTGTAGCTGCGCAACTGGTCGATATCGATTTTTGGTGCCGGATACTCAATGCCATTGGCTTTCAGTTCTTTAACCTCATCGATTACAGCTGCATTATGCAGTAAAGCTTTGGATGGAATGCAACCGACATTCAGACAAACACCACCCAAAGTTGCATAACGTTCCACGATGGCAACTTTCAGACCTTCATCAGCTGCGGCAAAAGCCGCAGAATATCCGCCCGGGCCGCCGCCAAGTACAACAACATCGTACTCAGCATCACTGCTGCCGGAGTAACTGGCTGCCTGAGGTGCTGCTACCGGTGAACTTTCAGCCGCAGGAGCACTTGCTGCCGGTTTAGCTGCAGCTTCTACTACTGCAATCACACCACCTTCAGAAATTTTATCACCAACTTTAACTTTAACCTCTTTCACCACACCGGCTGTTTCTGCCGGTACATCCATCGTGGCCTTATCTGTTTCCAGCGTAATCAGTGTGTCATCTACCGCAACGGTATCGCCCGGTTTGATTTCTACCGCAATAATATCAACATCTTTATAATTGCCGATATCCGGTACTTTCAATTCAATTAAGCTCATGGTCTTACCTTTTGCCTGACTGTTGCATCAGATACAACAGTAATTGCCTGTATTTCATGTATACAGGCTGCCAGAAACCAATCTGTTTTCAGGCAGCCTGTTATTTAAAAACTTACAGAGATACGCGGCGGAAATCAGCCAGCAGCTGGCTGATAAATACCAGAAAACGCATACCGGCTGCACCATCAATCACACGGTGGTCAAAAGACAGAGACAGCGGGCATTGTAAGCGCGGCTCAAATTCCTTACCATTCCAGGTCGGTTTGATCTGTGATTTACAAACGCCCAGAATAGCCACTTCCGGTGCATTAACAATAGGCGTAAAGCCTGTACCGCCAATACCGCCTAAAGAAGAAATGGTGAAAGAAGCGCCTTGCATTTCCTGAGGTTTCAGCTTGCCTTCACGGGCACGCTTACTCATATCAGCCAGTTCCTGCGTGATTTCTTTCAGACCTTTCTGGTCAGCGTTTTTAATAACCGGCACAACCAGACCATTCGGCGTATCAGCGGCAAAGCCGATATGAATGTATTTCTTCAGAATCAGGTTATCACCATCAAGCGAAGAATTAAATTCAGGGAATTCCTGTAATGCTTTCACGCAGGCCAGAATGATGAAAGCCAGCGGCGATACTTTAATACCTGCACGCTCCCATTCTTTATTCAGCTGTTTACGGAAAGCCTCCAGATCTGTCATGTCTGCATCTTCATGTAAAGTAACATGAGGAATCATTACCCAGTTACGAGCCAGATTCTGACCGGAGATTTTCTTGATTCGTGACAGTTCTTTAACTTCAATTTCACCAAATTTGCTGAAATCTACTTTAGGCCATGGTAATAAATCCAGCCCACCTCCGAGAGAGGCACCGCTACCACCCTGCTCAACCTTCTGCATAACCGATTTAACAAATTCACGCAGATCAACAGGAGTAATGCGTCCTTTACGCCCACTACCACTTACACGTCCTAAATCTACACCAAGTTCACGAGCCAGTTTGCGTACAGACGGGCTGGCATGGGCTTTTTCAAAACCCTTCTCATCAATATCAGAGCTGCCAAAAGCCTGAGGCACATGGCTTTTGATTTCGGCACGTAATTCGTTATTTTCTGCAGATGGTGTGGCAGCAACCTGTTTTTTGATTTCAGAAGCTTCTTTTTGTTCCGGCGTTAACGGTGCGGCAGCAGCACTTGCCGGAGCAACAGCCACTTCAATCAGAGCACTTCCTTCTGATACTTTATCGCCTACTTTTACATGTACAGCCGTTACTTTACCGGCAACAGTAGACGGTACATCCATCGTCGCTTTATCAGTTTCCAGGGTAACCAGTGTCTGATCAACAGCCACATCATCACCAACCTTAATATCTACTTCAATTACATCAACATTCGAGAAATTACCGATATCCGGCACTTTCACAGCAACAGACTGAGCAGCTGTACCGGCTGCTTCGGTAGTTGTTGCCTTAACCGGAGCTTCAGTAGTGGTACCGGCAGATGAAGATGCACTTGCAGCAGCAGAAGTTTCTACTTTCACAATCACATTACCTTCAGATACTTTATCACCTACTTTAACCAGGACTTCTTTCACCACACCAGCCTTATCAGCAGGAACGTCCATAGTGGCTTTATCTGTTTCAAGCGTAATCAGGGTATCGTCTACCGCAATGCTATCGCCAACTTTGACCGCCACGTCAATAACATCGACACCAGTATAATTACCGATATCAGGCACTTTTATTTCTACAATCTGACTCATCATTATGTCCTTTGATGACAGCAGGCTTAAGCCTGCGTCCGACAATCATTAGCTTGCACAGCCAGCAAAACCTGCCTGAAATCCGAATGAACTTCAGGCATTGGGTTATTAACGTGCCCAGCTCGGTTCTACATCAGCCTTGATACCATATTTATTGATGGCATCCTGTACCACCTGTTTACTGATCTTGCCTTCATCAGCCAGACCATTCAGAGCAGCTACAGCCACGTGGTAACGGTTGATTTCAAAGAACTCACGCAAATTGTCACGGGAATCACTGCGACCAAAGCCATCTGTACCCAGAACTGTGAACACATCCTGTGGTACATAAGCACGAATACGGTCAGCAAAGTGACGTACATAATCGGTTGAAGCCACAATCGGACCTTCATGACCAGACAATAATTGAGTCACATAAGGTACTTTCTGAGTATCGGTCGGATGCAGACGGTTGTAGCGTTCGATATCAATACCATCACGGTACAGTTCGTTAAATGAAGTCACACTCCAGATATTGGCATCAACATCGAAATCCTGTTTCAGCAATTCTGCTGCAGCAATCACTTCCTGCAAAATAACACCGGAACCCATTAACTGCACTTTCAGTTTACCGCTGCTACCTTCCTGCAACAGATACATACCTTTCAGAATCTGCTGTTCGATTCCCTCACGCTGCGGCATAGCCGGATGTTTATAGTTCTGGTTCATCAGAGTGATGTAATAGAACACATCTTCACGGTCTACATACATGCGCTGCAGACCATGCTGAATAATGACAGCAACTTCATATGAGAAAGACGGGTCATAGGAAATGCAGTTCGGAATCAGCTCAGCCTGAATATGGCTGTGACCATCCTGATGCTGCAAGCCTTCACCGTTCAGAGTTGTACGGCCGGAAGTACCACCCAGCATAAAGCCGCGGGCACGCTGATCACCGGCAGCCCAGGCCAGATCGCCGATACGCTGGAAACCAAACATTGAATAATAAATATAGAATGGGATTAGCGGGCAATCATTATTGGAATAGCTTGTTGCAGCAGCAATCCATGAGCTCATTGCACCCGGCTCATTAATACCTTCCTGAAAAATCTGACCATTTTTAGATTCTTTATAGAACATTAGCTGGTCGTGATCCTGAGGGGTATAAATCTGACCTTTCGGATTCCAGATAGCATACTGACGGAACAGACCTTCCATACCGAATGTACGGCTTTCATCCGGCACAATCGGCACAATCCGCTTACCGATATTTTTATCTTTAAGCAGTGTACTCAGAATACGTACAAAGGCCATTGTTGTAGAGAATTCACGGTCACCGCTATCCTGCAACTGAGCTTCAAATTCACTTAATGGCGGAATTGGCAGCTGCTCAGAATCAGGATGACGGTAAGGCAGGAAACCACCCAGCTGAGCACGGCGCTCTTTCATGTATTTCATTTCTTCACTGTCTTCAGGCAGACGGAAGAATGGCAGAGTATGTTCCATCTCTTCATCAGTTACCGGAATCTGGAAACGATCACGGAACTGTTTCAAAGATTTCATATCCATTTTCTTAGCCTGGTGAGCAGTATTCTGTGCCTCACCAGAAGCACCCATACCATAACCTTTAATGGTTTTGGCCAGAATTACAGTCGGGCGGCCATCAGGATTATTAACGGCTTCATAGTAAGCGGCATACACCTTATGCGGATCGTGACCACCGCGGTTCAGTGACCAGATTTCATCGTCTGACATATTAGCCACCATGGCTTTCAGTTCAGGCGTATTAAAGAAATGTTCGCGCACATATGCGCCATTCTGTGATTTATACATCTGATAATCACCGTCAACACATTCTTCCATGCGTTTTTTCAGCAGATTATCTTTATCCTGAGCCAGCAGTGCATCCCACTTACTGCCCCAGATTACTTTCAGTACATTCCAGCCGGCACCGCGGAAATTGCCTTCCAGTTCCTGAATAATTTTACCGTTACCGCGTACCGGTCCGTCCAGACGCTGCAAGTTACAGTTAACAACAAAAATCAGATTATCTAATCCATCACGGGCAGCCAGTGCAATTGCGCCCTGACTTTCCGGCTCATCCATTTCACCGTCACCACAGAATACCCAGACTTTACGGCCCTGAGTTTTCGCCAGACCACGGGATTCCAGATATTTCAGCAAACGGGCCTGATAAATACCCTGAATTGGTCCCAGCCCCATAGATACTGTCGGGAACTGCCAGAAGTCAGGCATTAGCCATGGATGAGGATAAGAAGACAGACCATTACCATGTACTTCCTGACGGAAATTACTCATCTGTTCTTCAGTTAAACGGCCTTCAACAAATGCACGTGCATAGAAACCAGGTGCACTATGACCCTGGAAAAATACCAGATCGCCTTCCTGATTATCTGTTTTACCATGCCAGAAGTGATTGAAACCAACATCATATAAAGTAGCACAAGACTGGAAGCTGGCAATGTGCCCGCCCAGCTCAAGATTCTTTTTGCTGGCATTTAATACCAGTGCTGCTGCATTCCAGCGCACCAGTGATCGGATTCGGTGCTCTAATTCATGATTACCCGGTGATTTTTTTTCTTTACCAACAGGAATAGTATTCAGATAGGCTGTTGTGGCACTGAACGGCATATAAATGCCCCGGCGGCGGATATAGCGCACTAGGCTTTCCATTAAATAATGCGCGCGTTCAGGTCCCTCTTCTTTCAGCACCGAGCTGAGTGAATCCAGCCATTCCTGGGTTTCAATCGGATCGATATCTTGATCATGGAAGTCAGCAGACATAGCAATATCCTCTTTCATTTGGGATTGAGTCATGAACCAAAAACTTTATGTTGATGCCATTTCATTTATCATTTTCTTTATTAACCAGATGCTTTACCAAATTGATTAAAAGAAATACATATAAATTCAAACAACTTACAATAAACATGCATAATCTTAATTGAATAAAAGCATAGATTATTGTGATGCAACATACTGTATTTACGTTCAAATCGTACCAGCGTAATACCTAAACAGCAATGTATTTTTACACCAATTTTCTGATTTAAAACAAGTAAACAAATCATCACAAAATAGTTTATCAGATCCTGGTAAATGATTTTTACTATGCCAAGAACAGGTAATTGGATAAAACAAAAGTAAATATAATAAGTTATAGTAATACCAAATACGTAATTATCATTAACAAAAACTATTTTTTATAAATAAATTCAGGATTAAAATTTATTCTAAATTTTTATACATCAATTAACATTTGTTAATAATTAAATTTTATTTAATACAAACTATATTATTAGACAATCATATTTGTTTATTCGCTGCTTTAAACAACCAAACCAAAATCAGGTTATTAATATCGTTTTACTCAGACAAATGAAATTTTCTAAATTTTACATCTCAAATTTGTCTTTTAGAATCCAGTTCATGGCTTAATATTAATTTATTATCATAGGTTAATACCATAAAATTATTTCACTTTCTATTATTTTCAAACTCGATTTCTAATTTCATTAATATAATAATATTATCAGCATTATTTCAATTTTTCTTTACCGTATTATTAAATCAAATTTTTAATTTCTTTCAGACTTCAAGAATTAATTATTTCATTTTTATTTATCTATAATTAAAACACAAATATACATTTTATTAATTGTTTTTACTACCTAAAATAAGCACTTTAAATCTTAATCATTTGACCTTATTTTGATTTAAATAGTATTTTGAAAACGAATAGAAATTTCAGCAAAGGATAAAATATGGCTGAACGCAATTATTATGAAATTCTGGGTGTTGATCGAAAGGCCAGCGAAGACGATATCAAAAAAGCCTATCGTAAACTGGTTCGCAAATATCATCCAGACGTAAGTAAAGATCCTGATGCCGTAGCCAAAACTAGTGAAATCAATATTGCTTATGAAACCTTACATGATAAGGAAAAGCGGGCTGAATATGATGAAATGCTGGACAATCCGTTCCGGCATAGCGGCCGGCAGGCTGGAGGCAACCAGGGTGATTACAGTTATCAGCAGTATGATTTTGACCCGAGTCACTTTGGCCAGAATGGGCCTTTTGGCAATGGCGATTTTCGTTTTGACGATTTGTTCTCTGCTTTCGGGAGCAGTGCAAGACAAGGCTTTCAACAACGCCGAAGCGGTCCGGTAGGCGGAGAAGATCAGCATGCTGAGCTGGTTATTGATATAGCCGCAGCCTATCAGGGAGCACAGCGTAATTTATCTTTGGATATGCCTACACTGAATGCTCAGGGGCAAATGACTTATGAGCGTAAAACACTCAATGTAAAAATTCCGGCAGGGATTACTGAAGGTCAGCAAATCCGGCTTAGCGGTCAGGGATTACCTGGTTTTAACGGCGGTTCATCCGGAGATTTATATTTAAAAATCAGTTTCCGTAATCAGGATAATTTATATGTCCAGAACCGTAAAGATGTTTACCAGCGTATCAACGTCGCTCCCTGGACTGCTGCATTAGGCGGTAAAACAGATATTACTACTCCTGCCGGCAAACTGAGTGTCAATATTCCTGCCAACAGCCACAACGGGCAGAAAATGCGCCTGAAGGGTAAAGGTATACCGGCAAAAGCAGCCGGTGATTTGTATCTGCTAATTAATATTGTGCTGCCACAAGCCAGTAACGAAGCAGACCGTGCCGCATGGCAGGCACTTGCCACGCATTACGCCGGTTTTAAACCCCAGAATCATGTTTGATAACAGGAGCGAAGAATGAATAAAAATCAACAAGATATTGAATTAAGCTTTGATGATCTGGTTCGTGCCTGTGACAATCAGAGTAACTGGATATTAAGCCTGATTGCTGAAAGCGTTATACCTGTTGAACAGGAACCGCAATTGGCGCGCTATAGTGGCTATCATATGGCTATTGCCCGCCGTGCATGGCGTATTCATCGTGATTTTGATGCCAGCGCGAGTGCCACTGCACTGATTCTGCAATTACTGGATGAAGTAGAAGATTTACGCCGACGCGGTTAATCCGGAGTGACTAATTAACCAATACTCCTTGCAGTTACTGGTCATTATCCGGCAATTGTGCAGAACCCATTCGCCGTAAAATAACGTTGGCTTTACGGCGAATTTCTTTATCTCGCGGATGATCAATGTAATAAAGCGGTCTGGGTACACGCGCAGCGAGTTTGGCTGCCTGTTGCGGAGACAACTGCATGGCGGTTCGTCCATAAATCGTTTCACTGGCCGCTTCGGCACCGTATACCCCATATCCCCACTCAATAACATTCAGATATAGCGCAAAAATCCGGTCTTTATTGGTTGTAGCTTCAAGCAGCGAAGTAATCACTGCTTCTTCTGCTTTACGCCAGTAACTGCGACTTTCAGATAAAAACAGATTTTTAGCCAGCTGCTGGCTGATGGTTGACCCGCCAGCCTTAATATTACCCTGACGTTCATTTTTTTTGATTGCCGTACGGATACCATTCCAGTCAAAACCATCATGTTCAGCAAAACGCGCATCTTCTGAGGCAATCAGCGCTTTTTTCAGATTTGGCGAAATACGGTTGTAAGCTACCCACTGATAATTCAACTGCGTATCCGGACGGGTTTCAGCCAGCTCATGCATACGTAATAACATAAACATGGTGCGGTGCGGCGCCACTGTCCGATAGATTAACAGACTGCCATAAATATAAACATTAAACAGCAAAAACAGCGTAACGAGCACAATTAACAAATTACGCACGATTTTCATGACCGTTCCATTTCTTTACGTATCTGCTCGGTTACCGGCCGGATATCAGGATTAAAACCATGCCACAATGCATATGATGCTGCTGCCTGTGCTACCAGCATACCAAGACCATCAGCCAGATTCCGGCACCCTGCTTCATGAGCCTGAAGCAAAAAAGGGGTTAGCTTTGCCGAATACATCATATCGTAAACCAGTTGCGCTCTGGCCAGTACAGGCGCGGACACAGGCAATTTCTGCCCGTGTAAACTACCTGAGGTAGCATTGATAATGACATCATATTCCGGTTTTATCTGCGTTACCGCACACCAGTTTACATTATGCTCCTGAGCAAGCAGCTGCGCTTTTTCTGCTGAGCGGTTAGCAATGGTCAGTGAAGCCGGCAGTTGCTGCAAAAGCGGCTGAATGACACCACACGCTGCTCCACCCGCTCCCAGCAGTAATATATGTTTATTACTCAGAGAAAAAGACAATAATTCTTCAATTGCCCGCACCAGACCGATACCGTCAGTATTGTCTCCCAGCAACTGTCCGTTGCGCCAGAATAAAGTATTAACAGCTTTTGCTGCTTTAGCCCTTTCAGTCAGCACATCAGCCAGAATATAAGCCTCATGCTTAAAAGGCACAGTAACATTAGCTCCGGTTCCGCCGGCTTTAAAAAATTCTCTGGCTTGTACAGCAAAATCATCTAAAGCAATCAGACGCCGCTCATAAATTAACTTTTGACCGTGCTGTGCAGCAAAAGCCTGATGAATTTGCGGAGAACGACTATGCGCTACAGGATTACCTAATACTGCAAATATACTCATTGACTCCCCTCTGCTATGTAAATAACTGTTGCCATTATCCAGACTACACCGGTCAAAGGCAAAACCCTATCATAAAACCATTAATTTTTCTTTCATGATAGGCTAACGCTGGCTTTGATACGCATGCATATCTGGCCGCTAAATAAATTTCTGACTGAATAAAATTAGTTTTTTAGCCTGAAAACCAGACAAATTAGCAACAATTGTAAAAATTTATTTTTATTTAACTTCAATTTACCGTATGATTTACCCACGCTTACTCTTTAATTTTCGGATTATCGATTAGCTGTAATAAAACCTGATTACATCCAGGTAAACACAAAACTACTTATCAATCAGCTGGCATTTAATCAATCAGCACGTTCAAAAAATAATTTGATATCAGGCCAGCATCTGAAGCAAAAATTTTTATGCAATGCATATTGCAATGCCAATTGATATAGTTTTTATCAGGATGAATCATGCATACTCGCCGGCCTGTCACTCCTCACACATTCAATAAATTACCCTTACACGTTAAACTGGGGTATGCCATCGGACAAATGGCTGATTCACTTGCCTATAATCTTTTTTATGTTTTTTATCTTTTTTTTCTGACAAACGTTGCCAGCATTCCTGCTGCTCAGGCAGGTACCATTGTTCTGATTGCTGTTATCTGGGATGCTGTAGCTGATCCGCTGGTCGGTCAGTTTTCAGATAATATCTGTTCACACTGGGGGCGGCGCAGACCATTAATGCTGGCAGCTATTCTGCCATATACCCTGCTATTGTTACTGCTCTATACTGATATTTCATCTCTCAGCACCAATCAGAAAACGGTTTATTTCACCATAATTGCCATTCTGTTCTGGTCTGCTTACAAAATTTACGTCATACCTTTCTACACTTTAGGTGCAGAAATGACCAATAACTTTGATGAACGTACTTCGCTTCGGGTATGGGCGGGTTATGCACTTAATGCAGCCGTTCTTGTATCTTCTTCCGCTCCGCCGCTGATTGTTAAATGGATTGTAGATCATGGATTCAGTGTCAGCAGCGGCTGGCACGGCGTGAGTGTGATATTTGCTGTTCTGACTTTACTGAGCGGACTCACCTGCTGGTTTCTGACACGTGGTTATGAACTGCCTGTCCGGCATAAAACAAGCCGAATACACAGCAGATACCGGCTTCTGGCTTTTATTCGCGAAGTTATCAGTAATATGATTGAAATCTGGCGTCTTTCATCAAGTAAATTTCTTGGCGCATCAGTTTTTTTCTGGTCGGCTGCTTACGCGCTCAGTACCGGAGCCTTATATTATTTATTCTTAAACAACATGGCATACAGCGAAAAAGATGCTGCGATCTGTTTTTTGATTTACAGCTTACTGGCTCTTGCCTGGCTTCCCGCTGTTAATTATACCGCGCAGAAATTTGATAAAAGAAATGTCTATTATCTGTCTATGCTCATCAGCTCAATAGGCACAGGCGTATTCTTTTTTTGCGGATTTCCTAACAGAACTATGCTGATAATTTTTTTAATTCTGCTGCAACTTGGTAATAGTTATTTTTGGACTATATATTATTCCATGATGTACGACATTAGTGAGCTGGATGATTTTATTAACAACAAACGAAGAGAAGGAGCAATTACAGCCCTGATGTCATTCTTACAAAAATTCGGTAGTGCACTGGCCATTTGGTTTATTGGTTTTTATCTGGAGAAACATGGATATATATCATCCACAGGTCAGGAAACCATTATTCAGCCACCACTGGCACAACAGGCTATTCTGGAATTAAACACATGGATTCATGCATTAGCCGGCATTATTGCTGCACTGTGTGCCATTGGTTATCCACTGACCCGCAGCCGTTATCAGGCATTACTTACCGCTCTTAAAGCAAAAAAAGAGCAGCAGCCGTACACCACCAGTAATTTCAAACAACTATTGTAAAAATACTGCAAAAGCTGATTTTTACAATATAATCAAGATAAACAACATGATATATGTAAAAAAGGAGAAATATTATGACTAAGAAACGTGCACGGGAATTAGGAATTCCTCTAACCGGCACCACTGGCAAAAACAATGCGATAACCGATGTATGCGGCATTGAAGTTGGCTACAGTACCGTTATCTATGGTACACCGGATGATTATACAGGTCCGGGTTCAGCTTTTGCCCGTACTGGTGTAACCGCTATTTTGCCCAGAGGTAAACAACGAAGTGCCGTATTTGTCGGCAGGCATGATTTAAACGGCAATGGAGAATTAACCGGCACACACTGGCTGGATGATTCAGGTTTAATGCATGGTCCGGTACTCATTACCAATACTAACAGCGTAGGTATTGTACGCGATACCACCAGCAAATGGATGATAGATAATCACTTTTATTTTCCATATGTTAACAATGGTCAGCCTGTAGACGGCGTAGGATATTTTTATCCGGTAGTGGGCGAAACATGGGACGGATTATTAAACGACATTAATGGTTTTCATATCAGACCTGAACATGCACTTGAGGCTTTAAATAATGCACACGCAGGTGCCATTGCTGAAGGTAACGTCGGTGGTGGCACCGGCATGATCTGCCATGATTTCAAAGGTGGTACCGGCACCGCATCACGTATAGTCAGCACAGAAGCCGGTGAATTTACTCTGGGTGTACTGGTACAGGCCAACCATGGTATGCGTGATACTTTTCAAATTTGCGGTATTCCGCTGAAAGATGAATTTGGCCCTGAAACCATGCCAGTAATTAATACTTTTGCCCCCAAACCGGGAACAGGATCTATCATTGTGATTCTGGCTACCGACGCCCCGTTACTTCCCTGGCAACTGAGTAAACTCACCAAACGTGTCCCTATTGGCATAGGCTTACTCGGCGCTTATGGTGATAACGGTTCCGGCGACATTTTTCTGGCTTTCTCTACCGCTAATGAAAATGCTTACAGTCTGGGCATCAGCAAAATTGATATGCTGAGCGATGAAATTATTGATCCGCTTTATATTGCCACAGTAGAAGCAGTTGAAGAAGCAGTATTAAATGCTTTATGTGCAGCTGAAACCATGGAAGGTCGTGACCACAATCTGGTTCAGGCACTACCGCAGGATCAACTGTTAGCTATTTTGAAAAAATACGGAAAAATCAAATAAATAATTAATATTTATTAATTTCAGCCCGTTAATTATGAGTTAATAGATAACTTACGGGCTGAAACAAATCAATACGATTCGATTCAAATATCAACATTCTGAATCAATAACATAAGAAAATTTGAAATAACGCTTTTATTTACGGTAATATTCTGCCTGGTACATCAACCTGGCTCTTCCTTATTTCCTGACATTATTTGATTTATTAAATTTTTCTGTAGTGAATATCTAAATCTGATAGTTCACAAATTCTGATATAAACCAGAATAGATATATATAACAACATGTTTTTAAATAAATTAATTTAATCCGTTATAAAAAACCGGCTTTTTTTACATCAATGCGTTTTTTTTACAAATTGAATGTGGCAGAATCACCTTAACTTGCCGGAGAGTTTGTCACTCTCCAGACCTTAATGGGAGCCTTAAATATGTCAATAAAAAAAGTAGTTAGCCTGATTGAAGAAAATGATGCCAAATTCATTGATTTGCGCTTTACCGATACAAAAGGCAAACAGCAGCACGTATCCGTACCAGCCAGAATTGTGCTGGAAGACCCTGAAGAATGGTTTGAAAACGGTCAGGCTTTTGATGGATCTTCCATCGCCGGCTGGAAAGGAATTCAGGCTTCCGATATGACTCTGAGACCAGATGCATCGACAGCATTTATTGACCCTTTCTATGATGACACCACAGTTGTTTTAACCTGTGATGTTATCGATCCGGCCAATGGTCAGGGTTACGACCGTGATCCGCGCTCCATCGCAAAACGTGCCGAAGCTTATCTGAAATCAACCGGTATCGGTGATACTGCATTCTTTGGTCCGGAACCGGAATTTTTCGTGTTTGACGGCGTAGAATGGCAAACCGATATGAGCGGTACCCGTTATAAAATTCATTCTGAAGAAGCCGCATGGTCTAGCGGTAAATCATATGACGGTCAGAATACCGGACACCGCCCGGGCGTTAAAGGCGGCTATTTCCCTGTAGCACCTGTTGATTCCGGTCAGGATTTACGTTCTGCCTGCACCCAGACACTGGAAGCGATCGGCATTCCGGTAGAAGTACATCACCACGAAGTTGCCACTGCCGGTCAGATGGAAATCGGTACCCGTTTCAATACACTGGTGCGCCGTGCTGACTGGACACAAGATATGAAATATGTCATCCAGAATGTAGCGCACAACTTTGGCAAAACTGCTACTTTCATGCCAAAACCTATTCTCGGTGACAATGGTTCCGGTATGCATGTACATCAGTCTATCTGGAAAGACGGACAAAATCTGTTTTCCGGTGATGGCTACGCCGGCCTGTCTGATCTGGCTTTGTACTACATCGGCGGTATCATTAAACATGCTAAAGCACTGAATGCGCTGACTAATCCGTCAACCAACTCTTACAAACGTCTGGTTCCGCATTTTGAAGCCCCGACCAAACTGGCCTACTCTGCCAAAAACCGTTCAGCTTCTATCCGCATTCCGTACGTTGCCAGTGCAAAAGCCCGCCGTATCGAAGCTCGCTTTCCGGATCCTACCGCTAATCCTTATCTGGCTTTCACCGCTTTGTTAATGGCCGGACTGGACGGCATCCAGAATAAAATTCATCCGGGTGATCCTTCAGATAAAAATCTGTACGATTTACCACCGGAAGAAGATGCTCTGGTACCAACCGTATGTGCTTCTTTAGAAGAGGCACTAGAAGCACTGAAAGCAGACCATGAATTTTTAACCCGTGGCGGCGTATTCAGTCAGGACTGGATCGACAGCTATATTGAATTCAAGAGCGATGATGTAAAACGCATCCGTATGGCACCACATCCGCTTGAATTTGAAATGTATTACAGTCTGTAAAATATTAGTCTCAAGCTGATTCTCAGACCGCTTATCCATGAATAAATCCGCCATACCGGCAAAATTTATTCCACAGATACAGCGGTCTGAATTGTATCCGGATTTCAGCTGATTCTAGCTCTATGCACTGCTGCAATCTGTCAGCATAATAGCAATGTAAAGTACTCAGCTCTGCCGAAATACTTAAGTACATTCAATCGCAAATTTCCCCTTTTTATTTTTACCCAAAAATAAAATTCACTGTTACTTGTGTATCATTTTCGCCGACAGCGTTTGGCAAAACAGCCTTTCATGGCAGTTGTGGTAGGGATACGGTAACATTATGCCTATCTGAACTAAAAAATATTTATTATGACCACGCAAGACATGCTCGCTACTGTAGACCTAGGCTCTAACAGCTTTCGTCTCCAGATTTGCCACAATCAGAACGGCCATTTACAGGTCATTGATTCCATCAAAGAAATGGTAAGGCTGGCAGCAGGACTGGACGAACAAAAAAATCTTGATCAGGATTCTCAGCAACGCGCATTGGATTGTCTGGCCAGATTCGGAGAAAGACTGCGTGGTTTCAATCCCGATCAGGTAAGAGTTGTTGCAACCAATACTTTTCGCGTTGCCAAAAATATCAGCCAGTTTATACCGCTTGCCGAAGCCAGACTGGGTTTTCCGATTGATATTATTGCCGGACGCGAAGAAGCCAGACTGATATATACCGGTGTGGTTCATACCTTACCGCCTAAGGGTGAAAACATGCTGGTAATAGATATTGGCGGCGGCTCTACTGAATTTGTTATCGGACAGGATTTACAGCCTGCCATTACTGAAAGCCTGAATCTTGGCTGTGTTTCCTACAGTATGCGGTTCTTCCCGCGCGGTAAAATACACCATAAAAATTTTCAGGCCGCAGTCAACAATGCACGGGCAGAAATTCAGCGTATTTCCGTCGCACTCAAAAATATTGGCTGGCATCACGCTATTGGTACCTCCGGCTCTGCCCGCTCTATTCGCGATGTGATTGCAGCCGGCGACACAACCATTGATGCAATTACCGCAACACAAATGCACAAAATTGCCAATCATATTATTGCAGCCGGAAGCACCAAAAAAGCCAAACTGGAAGGCTTAAAATCAGACCGGACAGAGGTTTTTGCCGGCGGACTGGCTGTAATGATTGCCGCCTTTGCCGAACTGAATATCAGCGAAATGACAGTAACCGACGCCGCACTGCGGGATGGTGTGTTTTACGACATGATCGGACGACAACTTGGTGATGATATGCGCAACCAGACTATAGCTGATTTTCAGCAGCGATATCATGTTGACACCATCCAGGCAGAACGGGTAGCCGTGCTGGCTCAAATGATATTCAATCATCTGTCCGCCTCTGTCTCTCCTGATCATCCGGAACAATGGCAGCAATATGTACACTGGGCTGCGCTGGTACATGAAATTGGTCTGGATATTTCCCATACTGGTTTTCATAAGCATGCAGCCTATATTCTCGATCAGGCTGATATGCCCGGTTTTTCACGTAAAGAACAGCATATTCTGGCCACAATGGTATTAGGACAGCGCGGCGACCTGCGCAAAATAGCTGAATTCAGTCAGCAGGAAATGCTCTGGCTGGGTATATTGTCATTACGGCTGGCTGCACTGTTCTGCCGGGCACGGCAGGACATTCAGATACCGGTGAATCATTGTGACATTCACTATGACCAACAGTTAAGGAAACTGACCATCAGCCTGAGTAAAGAATGGTTAAAACACAATCCGCTTACAGATAGTGTCTTATTGCAGGAATCTGTTTTATGGCAGAAAATTGGATTACAGTTAGAAATCAAAGCCATGTAAACCATAATTCAGTCAAGGATGTCCCATGAGTACAACGCCGAATGTTTCCAGTAACAAACTGGCTCAGACCCATAATCTGCCTAGTCTGGTACATCGCAGCAATGTCAGCAACATGCCGGCACAATCCATGACTATTATCCGGATTAAAGAAAAGCAACTAATCAATCATAGCTTCACTGGCGACGATATATGCAGTAAAAACATACCGGTACCTGATACAGAGTGTCTTACATGGATTCACCTGATTGGTATTACTGATAACGAACAGCTGCATCAGCTATTACAGCCTTTTAATATCCATGAACTGGCCATGGAAGACATGCTTAGTCGCAAGCAGCGTCCGAAAATTGAAGACTATGGACATTATCTGTTTGTAGCCGCACGAGTTTTTGTTTATAAAAAACAAAAACTGCAATATAACCAGATTTATATCATCATTGGTCAGAATTATATTATTACTTTCCAGTTTGAACCGCTCGGATTACTGCATATTATCCGTAAATATATTCAGCATAATTACAGCGATATCTACCGCAAAGGAATTGATTTTCTGGCGTATTCATTGCTGGATCGTATCATTGATGATTATTTCGTTACTGTAGATGAATTTGATAATCGGGTTGAAGGTGTAGACAAACGCCTGTTTAGCAACAGTAATAAAAACTTACTGATTCTGATCCACCAGTTAAAACGTGATGCCAGTAATCTGCGCCGTACCCTTTCCCCTATCCGTGATATTGTCGGCCGAATTGTACATGGAGAATTTTCCATGTTCAGTCAGAACACCCATGTTTATTTACTTGACGTGTATGACCATACCCAGCAATTAATGGAAACGCTCGACAGTGCACGAGATACTGTAATGGGCATGATGGATGTGCATTTATCCTATCAGTCAAACCATCTGAATGAACAAATGCGCATGCTTACCGTTATCACTATCATCGTTATGCCACTGAATGTCCTTACCGGTATCTATGGGATGAATTTTGATAACATGCCTGAATTACACTGGCATTATAGTTATTTTGTGGTACTCGGTCTTATGGCGACTATAATTATTAGCTTATTAATTTATTTCTACAGACGGCGCTGGTTATAACTATCAATAGCTTCTATAATAACAACCAGTCTTCATAGAAAGACAATAATTAACACAGAAACACACATCAGAGGCTATTCCATGAAACCTACACCTTTACCACCGCAAGGTGCGCAGCATCAGCTCTCCATGTCTGTACTTATGACTCCGGCATTGGCAAATTTTCACGGAAATGTACATGGCGGAGATTTACTCAAGCTACTGGATCAGGTAGCCTATGCCTGCGCCAGTCGTTATTCTGGCGAATATGTAGTAACATTATCAGTTGATCAGGTAATATTCAAAGAACCAATTCACGTGGGCGAACTCGTTACTTTTTATGCGTCAGTCAACCATGTCGGCCGAACTTCTATGGAAGTTGGTATTCGCGTGGAAGCACAGGATATCCAGCATCGCAGTGCACGTCACACTAATAGCTGTTATTTCAGCATGGTTGCTGTAGACAAAAACGGCAAACCTACAGTTGTACCGCCGCTGTGTATTGCCAGCGAAGAAGAGGCTCGCCGTTTTCAGGAAGGAGCCATTCGCAAAGAAGCCCGGTTAAAGGCTGCAAAAACCAGACATACACAATCTGCCTGATCTGTTTAAAGGGAATATAAATGTTTACAGGAATTGTCTGCGGTTTAGGTACCGTTACCTCTATTCAAGAGTATGAACAATTGCGCACAATACAGGTACGTCTCCCTGAGGGAGCCTGTGACAACCTGACTATCGGTGCTTCTATTGCCAATAATGGCTGCTGCCTGACCATTACAGCTATTAAAGGTGATGAAGTATGTTTTGATGTCATGGCGGAAAGTCTGGCCAAAACCAATTTAGGACAACTACAAGTAGGTGATGCGGTAAACATTGAGCGTGCTGCACACTATGGGGATGAAATTGGCGGTCATATTATGAGTGGTCATATTTTTACTACGACCACCATTAATAAAATTGAAGACACCCCTGATAATCGTACTGTCTGGTTTAATCTCCCTGAAAGTGCAGCCCCTTATATCCTTACTAAAGGTTTTATCGGGCTGAACGGCTGCAGCCTGACGATCGGCGAGGTAACCGCTACTGAATTTAACGTTCATCTGATTCCTGAAACCATGAACCGGACTTTATTTGGAAGCTGTCAGGTAAATGATCGCATCAATCTCGAAGTGGATGCTCAGACACAGGCAATTGTTGATACCGCGCAGAAATATATGCAAAAATATATAAATAAAGTAAAAAATTAATTAATTATAAATTTGCTTATATACAAAATATGTTATATAAATATACAGAAACTGATTACTATTTATCCAAATAAGTAATAATCGGTTTCAAAATATTCAGCTATAAATAATTATTTGTTAGTTTATCATCTTTTTTAAGTAAAAAAATTCACATAGTATAAAATTTGAAACAACACAATTTAAATAAATATGTATATTAATTATATTAATGTTTAAAAAATAGTCAGCACCTTAGTTTTTAATAAGTAGTATGGTTTGTTTTAAAAAATTGTATGGTTTATTTTAAGAAATTGCTTGGTTCATTGTATGGTTTTAAGAAAAATCAGATTTTTTAATTTAATTCTTTTTATATCTTTTACGGCGATTTCTGATAAATATTTGTTTCCCCAATGAGAAAAGCTGTTCCGTCAAGTCTGTATTTATCCACTTTTCACAATCAGTCCGTTTTGAAAACGGTTTGCTGCTTTCAAAAAAGTTTTGTACCTGAAAAATTAAAGAAAGCGACTGACTCATCTTTTATTCATCAATAATGCCTGCAAGTAAAATTTTATTATCTCACTATCTATTCTGTAACTTGAGTAAAAAATCATTATTATTTATATAATTTCCTGCCTGATTAATGATATTGCAGCTTAATCTGTTTATTTTAATTTTTTTATTCCGTTAATTTCGTAGCCGGCATTCGAATAACACTAAGATAAAAGCGCACCAGTCCCGGTAATCCAGAGTAAAATAATCCTTATTTTATTAAGGGAGCGTTGTTTACTATCATGAGTATTGCCACCATTCCTGAAATTATTGCCGACATAAAAGCCGGTAAAATGGTTATTATTACTGATGCAGAAAACCGTGAAAACGAAGGTGATTTAATCATGGCTGCACAGTTTGTCACACCTGAAGCCATCAATTTCATGATTAAATATGCCCGGGGTCTGGTTTGTCTGCCTCTGGAAGAAGAAATAGTAGATCGCCTCCGCTTACCACTGATGACACAGAATAACGGCGCTCAGTATGGTACTAATTTTACGGTTTCCATAGAAGCAGCACATGGTATTACTACCGGTATTTCCGCAGCAGACCGTGCCCATACTGTACAGGCAGCAGTTTCCCCTACAGCCAAAGCAGAAGATATTGTCCAGCCGGGTCATATTTTTCCATTACGTGCACAAAAAGGCGGCGTTCTGGTTCGTACCGGACACACTGAGGCAAGCGTTGATTTAGCCAAACTAGCCGGCCTGATTCCGGCAGCCGTTATCTGTGAAATCATTAATGACGATGGCACTATGGCCCGTATGCCGGAGCTAATGGTTTTTGCTGAAAAACATGATATTAAAATTGGCACTATTGCTGATTTGATTGAATATCGCAGCCGTCACGAAAGTCTGATAGAAGAACTGGGAGTAAATACTATCCACACAACATGGGGAGATTTTACTCAGCATGTATATGTTGATCAATTATCCGGTGAAACCCATCTGGCACTGGTTAAAGGCGATCCGGAAACTGCCGGTGAAGTACTGGTAAGAGTACATGAACCATTTAGCGCCATGGATTTTCTGCAACCGGATCAGTTGCATACATGGCCACTACCTGAAGCTATGGCACGTATACAGCAAGCTGATGCCGGTATAATTATTCTGATGCACCGTACCGAAACCGGAGCCACTTTATTAGACCGCACCTTACCCAAAGGCACTCATCAGACCAGACAGTGGGATAGTAAAACTTATGGTATCGGTGCTCAGATACTGGCTGGTTTAAAAGTCAAACGCATGCGGGTAATGGGTAAGCCTTCTGCCTTTACCGGCCTGAATGGATTTGGTCTGGAAGTTACCGGGTTTGAAGAACCATCCCGATAATAATTCTTTACTAAACAAGTATATATTTTAGTAACACAATTAAATACAATACCCCACCTCAGGCTGTCTGAATTATCTGTTGCCATTGAACACCGGCATCGGGTATTTTCCGACAGCCTATTGTAATGGCTGTTATTTAAGGATGGTATCTAATGCAACTGACCCCGCAAAAATGGGCTGCTTCCGGTTTAACTTTCGGCTGCGTTGTTTTCGGACTCGGCAGCCTGATTGTTAAATTTGTATCTATTGGTTCTTATGCCATTGCATTATGGCGTGTATTCATTGGTGGTATCGTTTTTCTGATTTTAAGTCGCTATTTTGGTCAGAAACTGCCTGAAAGCAATAAAGCAAAACGGTTTTGTATGCTATCAGGTGTATTTTTAGGTTTTGATCTGGCATTCTGGCATGAAAGCATTCATGCAGTAGGTCCGGGAATTTCTACTCTGCTCAACAGTATGCAGATTTTTTTTCTGGCGGCAATTGCCTGGTTTTTCTTCGGTGAACGACAGAGCAAATTACAACTATTCAGCATGATATTGTCTGTAATCGGTATTTTACTGATCGCCCACCCTGAACTCAGACACAATTCACATGGTGGTTATGGTATTTTTATCGGTCTGATTTCCGGTGCAGCAATGGCTGCCTCCATGGCATGTATTCGTCAGGCACATCTGGCAGAGCCGGTTGCATTATTTCCGCTGATGCTGCTGGTCAGTGTCGGAGCAGTCGGTGCATTAATTGTGCCAAGTATCCTCATTGACTCAAGCCATTTCTGGCCTACTAACACAAAAGATATTCTTCTGATCATGATTTACGGTGTGGTCATGCAGTGTTTTGCCTGGGGGTTAATTGCTTATGCCGTACCTTTGCTGTCACTGACTTTAACCGGTTTATTACTATTAAGTGAACCTGTTGCTGCAATTCTGATCGATTTTTTCCTGCTGAATAAACCGATAAATACTGTGCAATGGACTGGTACTGCACTGACCTTACTGGCCATTTATCTGGGCTCACTTAAGCCCAGACACAAACAGAAAAAAACAGTTTAAACATTCCACCCTATTGGCAAATTCGGTAAAATCAGAATGCTAAGCATAAATACTTGTGTGTCTGTGATGTAAGTATTTTATTCCGGACAATGCAATGGTGCTTGAGGCGTAACAGATGAAAAAAGGAAACTGAATGAATACCATCACCCCGGAACATAACGGCTCTGGCCTGCGTATAGGCATTGTACAGGCACGCTTTACTAATCCTATCGGAGCAGAGCTGGTCAAAGCCTGTTGCAGCCGCTTAATTAAACTGGGGGTTAAAGACAGCGATATAACTTTGGCTACTGTACCGGGTGCTTTAGAAGTACCTCTGGTATTGAAAAGCATGGCTGGTAGTGGCAAATTTGATGCATTGGTGGCCATCGGAGTGGTTATCCGCGGTGAGACTTATCATTTTGAGCTGGTGTCCAACGAAGCCGCCGCAGGTGTATCCCGAGTTAGTCTGGATCACAATATACCCATTGCCAATGCTATACTGACTACCGAAAACGATGCTCAGGCACTGGCACGTATGCACAATAAAGGCAGTGAAGCGGCTATAGTGGCAGTAGAAATGGCCAATCTGCTTAAAATTCAATATTGATTATTTATTAAACAAGGACATTGTATACATGTCAATGATTACACCACGTCGTCGTGCCCGTCAGTTTGCTGTTCAGGCTTTATATCAGGCACAACTGAATAACGAAGAATCAGCTGCTATTATTGCGCAGAATATCCGTGATAATGAATATTTCGTCAAAGCTGATGAAGAATTGTTTACCCAGATATTTTTTGGTGCCTATAACAATCAGCGTGATTACATGAAACGGATCCGTCCTCTGCTGGACCGCCACGAAGATGAGCTTAATCCGGTTGAACGGGCTGTATTACTGATGGCCTGTCATGAACTTTCTGCTATGCCTGAAACCCCCCATCCGGTAATTATCAATGAAGCTATCGAAATTACTAAAACCTTTGGTGGTACCGATGGCTATAAATTCATTAATGGTATTCTGGATAAACTCTCGGCTGAATTACGAACTTCTTTATAAAATTTTATTAGAAAAAACAGACAGGCTGTCTAGCCTGTCTGTTTTTGTTATATAAATTTATATATTGCAAAATATTTATCATACAAATACAATTAAAAACTGTTTATTACATATATTATCTTTTTATGCAAAAAAATTACCGTGGTAGTGTTGATTTAGTTAATTCAAATAAATCTTTATCTGCATTAGCTAATGGTAAACTGGAATTAGCGTCGCCAGCTGATCGATTAAGTGCTGTAGTAATTAACCATATAATTGGATATCTGATTGCTACACCCTTCTACATTTATTATACGATTTCGATATGTAAATTTTTAGGGAGTATTGATCCTGATGAAGCAGATGCATTAGATAATATAGAACAATTGGTCCAGTTTTTTTTAGAGCATTTTTTTTTAAACTGGCTTATTCTTCCATTAACTGAAATTATTATTGGTTTCACTTTTGTAACATCGATTATTTATACTATCTGGCAAATCTGCTGGATGACAAAATATGGTCAGTCAATAGGTAAACGTTTACTTAAAATTCGTGTAATCAGAACCAATGGAGATAATCCGGGATTTATACATAATATACTGCTACGTGAAATTGTATACGGTTTTATAGCAAGTATCATTAGTATGATGACATTGGGTTTTGGAACTTTGATTTTCCTGTTTATTCCATGTATGGTATTTGCTACCAGCTGGTATAGACGTACCCTGCAAGACTTTCTGGCTGACACGATCGTTGTAAAAGTTAAATAACCAGTAAGCCCCGGATAATTCTAATTTTCCGGGGCTTACTGAATGTAGATTGATTTATATATTATAAATATAATTTTTACAAAAGCTATTTTGAAACATTTTGTACTACTATAGTTTTTACAAATTTATCTTGTAAAGTAACAGATAAAAATTTATTCGAAAATAGACGATACAAACACATCAAATTAAATATATCTATCAGAAAAATTACAAGTATTAATGGACGTGCTGTTACTGATAAAAACAAATTAAATGGCATAAATAAGAAAAAATATAAAAAACCTCATTATGCGGATCTGGTAAATAAAAATACTTATTGTAAGAATATATAATAAATAAATTCCCTTTTTATCACATTTGTCCAAAAATCAGGCGATGTGTTATCAAGGTGTATTACCTTGATACCCATTATTTTTTACCTATAAACAGTCCACGTGTCCGCATCCAGAAACATTGCCAGAATGGAAGAATCATTAAAAAAATGCATCAAGAGTAATACAATTATGACTGCAATTATTCGCTGCAAGGAAGTTGCCGCCACATAATCTTTTGCAGAATTATTATCTTTATCAAGATTTTGTATTTTTATAACATCATGTATTTCAATCATATTATTTTCAAACAATTAAATTTGTTAAATTAGCAATATTAATATAAAACATTAAAACTGATTTTTGAAAAATATTCACATATTTGTATATTCTGAATTGTTAAATAAAAAAATAATTTAGAAAACTCATGATTGACAAGTTGACAAAAAACAAAGCAAAATGATTAACTATATTTAACTTATTGAAAAATTAATCTTGATTATATTACAAATATTTATTAAATTATCTACTTAATATACTTGAATTATAATAAATTGACTTAATGTTTTTTTATAAATTTTAATAAAATTTACCATGCCTTATATTCAGAAAGATTTTTCAAAAAATATTTATGATTATGATGATTTTCATGATTCAGAAATTGAAGTTAAACTTGCAAGTCCATGGGAAAGAATTGCAGCACATATAATTAATTGTATACTTTTTCTTTTCTTTTGCTGTATGAGTTCATTGTTATATATAGTTCAATATATTTTTCAGCAAGAATCTGAGAGTATTGATGAAATAGCTTTCTATATATTTATGTTAATATTTTTAACGCCTTTTTTCATATTACAGTTAATTATGATGAGTAAAGCAGGTCAGTCGATTGGCAAATATCTGTTGAAAATTAAAGTTATTAAGCTTGACGGGCGCAATCCGGGATTTGTCGGTACTGTATTAATTCGTGAAATTGTGTTTTATACAATTTCCGGTATTTTTTCATATTTATTGATAGAATTTTATATCTATCTTTTAAACGTTGATATGTTAGCTGTTCTGATATTGAATCCAGTATATGGATATTTAATTCCGTTATTTTGCCTGGTAATGCTGTTCAGAGTGGATACCAATCGTCGGACTTTACAAGATTATTTGGCCAAAACAATTGTCATAAAAGTATAATTATATATACTTAGGGATATTTCATACTGATATGCTGTTTCATCTATATAAACTTTTGTATAGCCTGAAATTAACCTGTTAAAATTATATAATCAATTCAGTTCTAAGTTTACAAACATCAACTGCCTGCGTACTATGCTGGCAGTTGTTTTACATTTACAGATAAAAACCAATACAAGGGAATGCATAATGCCACAATACCGTTCACAAACTTCTACACATGGGCGCAATATGGCCGGTGCACGCGCACTCTGGCGTGCAACAGGTGTCGCTGATAGTGATTTTGGTAAACCGATTATTGCTATAGCCAATTCTTTTACTCAGTTTGTTCCCGGACATGTGCATTTGCACGATATAGGTCAGCTGGTAGCACGTGAAATTGAACGTTCTGGCGGTATTGCTAAGGAATTTAATACCATCGCGGTTGATGATGGCATCGCTATGGGACATGAAGGAATGCTTTATAGTCTGCCTTCACGCGACCTGATTGCGGATAGTGTGGAATATATGGTCAACGCACATTGTGCTGATGCACTGGTGTGTATATCCAACTGTGACAAAATTACTCCGGGAATGCTGATGGCATCTATGCGCCTGAACATTCCGACTATTTTTGTCTCCGGTGGTCCGATGGAGGCGGGTAAAATTATCGCAGCCACCAATGGTGAGCAACAAATCCGCAAGCTGGATCTGATTGATGCAATGATTGAGGCTGGTAACGATAAAATCAGCGATGAAACGGTTGCACAAGTGGAGCGTAGTGCCTGCCCTACCTGCGGTTCATGCTCAGGTATGTTTACGGCTAATTCAATGAACTGTCTGACTGAAGCGCTGGGTTTATCTTTACCTGGTAATGGTTCTTTACTTGCTACCCATGCATTACGTAAAGAACTTTTTCTTGAAGCAGGCCGGCGTATTGTTGAATTAGCCAAACGCTATTATGAACAGGATGACTCCAGTGTGCTTCCGCGCAGTATTGCAACTAAGGCAGCTTTTAATAATGCTATGAGTCTGGATATTGCTATGGGTGGTTCTACCAATACGGTATTACACTTGCTGGCAGCTGCGACCGAGGCCGGTGTTAATTTTAAAATGGCTGATATTGACCAGTTAAGCCGCCATGTACCCTGCCTGTGTAAAGTGGCTCCGGCTACACAAAAATATCACATGGAAGATGTGCATCGTGCCGGTGGTGTTATGGCCATTTTATCCCAGCTTAATCATGCCGGTTTACTAGATACCAGTGTACATACTGTACATATGCCTACACTGGCAGATGCGATTAAGCACTGGGATGTAAGCAATCAGAACAATACTGAGGCAATACAACGTTATCGCGCTGCACCGGGCGGAATCCGTTCAACTGAGGCTTTCTCACAAAACGCGATGTGGCCTTCTCTGGATTTGGATCGTGAAAATGGCTGTATCCGTGATAAACAGCATGCTTATTCTCAGGACGGCGGTCTGGCTGTGTTATTCGGTAATCTCGCAGAACGCGGCTGTGTTGTTAAAACGGCTGGTGTAGATGATAGCATCCTTAAATTTACTGGTCGCGCCCGGGTGTTTGAAAGTCAGGATGAAGCTGTTGAAGCCATTCTGGGTAATCAAATAGTAGCTGGTGATGTGGTTATTATCCGTTATGAAGGTCCCAAAGGTGGCCCAGGAATGCAGGAAATGCTTTATCCGACCAGTTATCTGAAATCTAAAGGTTTGGGTAAAGCATGTGCTCTGCTTACAGACGGTCGTTTTTCCGGGGGCACCTCGGGTCTTTCGATTGGTCACGCCTCTCCTGAAGCTGCTGAAGGCGGCAATATCGGGCTGGTACAGGAAGGAGATATTATCGAAATTGATATTCCTGAACGCCGGATACATCTGGCTGTATCTGATGCAGAGTTGGTACAACGCCGCACAGAAATGGAAAGTCGTGGTGCCCGTGCATGGAAACCTGTTAAACGTCAGCGTCATGTCTCTGTTGCTTTACGTGCCTATGCAGCCATGACTACAAGTGCTGATACCGGTGCTGTACGTGATGTAACACAGGTTGAGCGACAAGATTAATTCATTCTGTCAGAGTACCCGTTTCGCTGTCCGGATAGCGAAACGGGTTTATTTTTTAATCAAAATACACAGTGTATTAATTTGATATTCTGATCAATTCTTTAAATATGATTAAAGTAGTCAGATTAGCGCTATACGTGCAAACATGCTATTGTAACCATGTTGTAATATGCTTTTACTGTTTGTCACTATGTCTGCTGCTGATTTTCCCTTTCCAGTAAGTGCCAATACGCTTGCCAAACTGAACAAACTCAATATTACTAATATATGGGATTTGGCTTTACACTTACCATTACGCTATGAAGATGAGACACATATTACGCCGATTGCTGATGCACAGAACGGGGTGCCGGTACAGATTGAAGCTACTGTTATTCATCAGCAAATACAATTCCGTCCGCGTAAACAGCTGGTAGTACAAGTTCAGGACGTATCCGGACATGTCTTGTACCTGCGTTTTTTGCATTTTTATCCTAATCAGCAAAAACAACTGGCAGAAGGTAATGTGATTCGGGCTCTGGGTGAAATCAGACATGGTTTTTTTGGCGATGAGATGGTGCACCCAAAAATTCGCACTGATATTGATAAAGGACTGGCAGAAAGCCTTACTCCGGTTTATCCCACCGTTAACGGACTAAACCAGCCTGCTCTTCGCCGGCTGATTCAGGCTGCACTCAAGCACTTGCCGGCAGATGATACACTGCCGGCTGAATTATTACAGCAGTTACAATTACCTCCCCTGCTGGAAAGCCTGATTTTTCTGCACTCTCCGCCACCAGAGTACACTGCGCGTGATTTACATGAAGGTACTTTACCGGCATGGCAAAGACTGAAATTTGATGAATTGCTGGCTCAGCAGTTATCCATGAGGCTGGCACGCCAGCAACGCTTAAACGGGCATGCAAAAGCTTTAACTGGTAACGGCCATATTAGTGAGCATTTACTGGCTAACCTGAGTTTTACCTTAACAGAAGCTCAGCAGCGTGCTCTTGCTGAAATCACTGATGATTTAGCTCAGACACACCCGATGCACCGTTTACTACAGGGAGATGTGGGCAGCGGTAAAACCATTGTTTGTGCTCTGGCAACGGCAATAGCAATAGAAGCCGGTTTTCAGGTAGCAGTCATGGCGCCCACAGAAATTCTGGCTGAACAACATTATCTGAAATTCACACAATGGTTTTCACCTTTAGGAATCCGGATTTTCAGACTTTCAGGCAGTATGCGGAAAAAAGCTCGTGATGAAGCACGGAAAGAACTGGCAGATGGTACTGCTCAGCTGGCAATAGGTACGCATGCTCTATTTCAGGATGATGTTACTTTTCATAATCTGGGTCTGATTATTGTTGATGAACAGCACAGATTTGGCGTTGCCCAGCGTCTGGCATTAAAAAATAAAGGTGAAGATGTACATCAGCTGATGATGTCCGCCACACCAATACCACGCACACTGGCAATGAGTTTTTTTGCCGATCTGGATGTTTCTGTCATTGATGAACTGCCTCCCGGACGAACACCTGTTATAACCCGTCTGGTAAACACGGCCCGCCGTCAGGAAGTTGAAAAACTGGTAAAGCATACCTGTGCACAAGGCCGGCAGGTATACTGGGTCTGCCCGTTAATTGAAGAATCTGAAGTACTGCAATTGCAAACTGCTGTAGATACAGTTGCTCAATTACAGACGGCGTTACCGGAACTGAATATAGGCTTAATACATGGACGGCTCAAGCCGGCAGAAAAAGCAGCTGTTATGACATCATTTGTTGAAGGCAGTATTCAGGTACTGGTAGCTACAACAGTGATTGAAGTTGGTGTAGATGTACCCAATGCCAGTCTGATGGTAATAGAACATGCTGAACGTATGGGACTGGCACAATTGCATCAGCTTCGCGGTCGGGTGGGACGTGGAGCAGCAGCCAGCCGCTGTGTATTGTTATTTAGTGAACCTCTTAGTGATGTAGCCAAAGCACGTTTGAAAGTAATTTATGAAAATACCGACGGCTTTGAAATTGCCCGGCAAGATTTGAATATTCGCGGACCGGGAGAGTTTCTGGGAGCACGCCAGAGTGGTATGCCGATGCTGCGTTTTGCCAATCTGGAAGAAGATCTGCCCATACTGGAAAAAGCACGTGATTTAGCGCCTGTTCTGATTAGCCAGCAACCTGAAGTAGTCAATAAACACTTGCAACGGTGGCTATCTCAACGGTCTGCTTATTTGGGCGTATAAAATATTTATCTGTATTAACAGCTCCAGTGAAACCTGAAAAATTTAATGACAAAATTTAGCAGCTATATTCTCAGGACTAAACAATTAAACCAGCAATATTTCAAGCTAAAATAAAAAAACCTGTTTGAAAAATCAAACAGGTTTTAAAATCTGGCACGCCCACGGGGAATCGAACCCCGGTTACCGCCGTGAAAGGGCGATGTCCTAACCGCTAGACGATGGGCGCATTAGCTTGATGGTGCACCCGGAGCGATTCGAACGCCCGACCCTCTGGTTCGTAGCCAGATACTCTATCCAACTGAGCTACGGGTGCACTGCTTTCGAACTCGTTTAAGAGTCACCGAAAATCAAGAAGCGCGATAATACGCAATAAATGGTCTTTTGGCAAGCCAAAAATAGATAAAAATGAAAACAAATAGATAAATATATTGATTTTTATATATTTATTTTGCAACTATATAAGCAAAAAAAAATCTACAGCATTCCGATTCCGGATACTTCACGCGCCAGCTTTGCCGCAGTATTGTCAGTCATACCACCTACAAAATCCAGAACTTTCATATATCCCAGATATAAACCATCCTTTTTATCCAGTTTTTGTTCTTTTAATAATGACAATGCCAGCTCTTGCCTTTTACTAAGCTGATCGGTTTTAATAAAGGCATGCACCGCAGGTACAAGCAAACCCAGTATCGAACCCAGACAAGGGAAAGTAGCAATTTCAGTAATGAGCTTACTTTGATGGCGGAATATACGTGTGCGAGCCAGCTCTTTTGCAGCGTTCAGAGCTTCACTAACATCCGGACTAGCCAGAGCAAGCAAATCCTTACCTCGAAATGAACCGTTCAATAAATCCCGATGATGCTTAATAAAAGTATGTGCAATATCGTCTACTGCTCTTCCGATAGCAATTCCGCGCAATCGGGCACAACGCTCCTGACTGCTATAAGACTGCCAGAAATATTCTTTATTTGTCAGCCTGGATAGAATTTGCTCTACGTCTGCCACCTGTAATAATCCCATTTCGACAGCATCTTCCAAATCCAGCAAGGCATAACAAATATCATCAGCAGCTTCCATTAAATATGAAAGCGGATGGCGCATCCACTGATTTTCACCGGTTTGCGGTAACCCCAGCTGTTCTGCAATACAACGCATAAAGGGCAGCTCAGTCTGATAAATATTGAATTTATTCCGCCTATGCGGCGCAGAACTGGTCCACGGATACTTAATTAAAGCACCGATGACAGCAGCAGTCAGACGCATTCCGCCATCATTCTGATACATTTCCAGACTGGCTACCAGACGCAAGCTATGTGCATTTCCTTCATAAGTTTCGATATCATTGCGTTCTGTATTGCTCAATTCCTGTAAATAATGAGCATGCTGCGGATCACGGAACCATTCACGCAATGCATCTTCACCTGTATGGCCAAATGGCGGATTACCGAAATCATGAGCCAGACAGGCAACCTGTACAATCGCCCCGATATCAGCAGCATGGCTGCCAGATGGCAGGAAATGGCCGGCATTCAGCATTACACCGACCCGATTTCCCAGACTGCGCCCGACACTGGCAACTTCAACACTATGAGTCAGACGATTATGCGTATGGTCATGTAAGGCAAACGGATGAACCTGCGTTTTACGGGCGAGACGGCGAAAACCACTGGAAAAAACCACACGATCATAATCAATATGAAAATCAGTACGCAGTGCATCCGCCCCCTCTTCACTTGAAGCGGTCACTGTAGGCACAATACAACCATTTTCCGGCTTAAAGCGCTGGGTACTGAGCAACTTAGTCCAGCCCATGCAATATGATGATTTTTTCATATTCAGATAAATTGAAAGCTTTATATGCCGGCTGAGATAATCAGTCGCCATTCTTTAGCTCAGTTTCAACTCATTTATTCCTTCGTTATTATGTTGAAATAATCATAGCATGCAGAAAGTCACACTGTGATTAATTTTTAAAAATGATTTTTCCACTCCCTTAAATAAGTAAACACTGCCAATGGTTGAGCAAGCTGCTGCTCTGAGAGGCCTTTTTGGCGTAATGTGGTCATCACTTCCGGTTGACTGATACGCAAAAAAGGATTGATTGTGCGTTCATGTGCCAGACTTACCGGTAAGGTAGGTAATTTATCTGCCTGTACTAATGCTTTTCTGATTGCAGAATTATTCGGTTCAACGACTTGTGCAAATTTCAAATTTGCTGCGGTATATTCATGTGCCGGATAAAACAAGGTATCAGGCGGCAGACTGTTTAAACGCTGCAAACTGCTGAACAATTGTGCCATAGTCCCGTTGACTCGTCCGCAGCCTGCACTAAACAGCGTATCACCACAAAATACTCTGTAACGACCGGCAGAATCGCACACCAGATAAGCCAAATGATCAGTAGTATGCCCGGGAATATGCCAAACTGTTACATGTTGACCGAATACTTGAAATTTACTGCCTTCAGTTACGGGTATATTCACAATATGCCAATCAATGCAACCGATAATCTGGCATTGCGAATAATGTTTTTTTAATTCCGCCACCCCATCAATATGGTCATAATGAGAATGAGTAAGCCAGATAGCATCTAGGGTCAGATTGTGTTCAATCAGATAATTTATAACAACAGGTGCTTCGCCCGGATCAATTACTATAGCCTGATTTTCTTGCTGCAACAGCCAGATATAGTTATCAGAAAGAGCGGGTAACGGGATTATTTTCATGACAAATATAAATTTATTAACAATATAACAACCAGTACTGCAAAGCAATCAGCGTTTTTCCATCATGAATCTGATTATTTGCCAGTGCCGAACGCACTTGCTCACGATTGAGCAACACCGGTTCAATAATTTCATCTTCATCCGCCGCCAGAACACTATTTGGTTGCACATGTTCAGCCAGATAAAGATACATTTTTTCATCACCGAAACCGGGAACAGTATAAAAAGTATGTATCAGTTTCACTTCAGCAGCAGTATAAGGGGTTTCTTCAGCCAGCTCGCGCAAAGCAGCATGCGCAGGATCTTCATTTTTTCCGTCCAGCTTACCGGCGGGGATTTCCAGTAAAGCCTCACCTACCGGATAGCGCCACTGTCGTACCAATACCACTTTTTGCTCAGCCGTAACCGCAAGTACAGCCGCGGCACCCGGATGCTGTACAACTACCCGCTGTGCCTGGTTGCCATTGGGTAAACGAACAGTGTCTTCTAAAACATTTAAAAAGGAACCGCGATAAACTTCTTTACTGGAAATTTTGGTTTCAGTCAGATCCATATTGATACTTTCTACATGTCTAAAAACACTAGCGTAGTCATTTCAGCAGCAGAAGGCAATATGGCATGTCCGGCTTTAGTTTAAAATTATTAATTGTATATTCGTCGTATGATTGGATTGATTATGTATTTATCTTTATTTGCCATTGCTGCCGGCGCAGCTCTGGGTGCCATCATGCGCTGGCTTCTGGGAATCTCGCTGAATACGTTTCATTCCGGTTTGCCCTATGGCACACTGCTGGCAAACTGGATCGGTGCTTATCTGATTGGTCTGTTCAGTGCATTGTGTATACATTTTACCCAGATTGCTCCGGAATGGCGTCTGTTTGTTATTACTGGTTTTCTCGGCGGGCTGACTACGTTTTCCACATTCTCACTCGAAGCCGTGCAAATGCTTTTGTCACAACGTTATACTCTGGCAGTAACACATATACTGCTGCATACAGGCGGTTCTTTACTGCTGACTATTCTGGGTTTAGTAACTGTGCACTGGTGGCTTAAAACCGGCTAAGATATGATTTTGTATTGGTTGCGAGCTTTGTAAAAAGCCGAATTATTATTAACCATCGACAGGCTGAGCTGGAGTATCCAGAATTAACTGATAAAGTGCCGCATCCAGCCAGTGACCAAATTTAAAACCAATCTGAGGGAATGTGCCGACATGTTTGAAGCCAAGCTGTTCATGCAGAGCAATACTGCTGTCATTGGCTGCATCAATCACACCCATTAATACATGTAAATCAGCCTGACGTGCACGTACAATCAGTTCCTGCATCAGTTTGCGTGCCAGTCCCTGCCGGCGACAGTCATTACGTACATATACACTGTGTTCAACCGTATATTTATTGGCAGGATAATCACGGAATGCACCCCATGAAGCAAAAGCCAACAGTTCACCCTGACTATTTACTGCACCGATAACCGGAAAATTGCGCTCACGTTTAGCTGCAAACCAGCCATGCATAAATGATAGTGAACGGGGCTCATAATCATACAGTGCAGTTGAGGTGGCGATAGTATCGTTAAACAGCGCCAGAATGGCTGCCGCATGTTCTTTTTCATTACATTCAATCAGCTTAACTGGGTTACTTTTGCCGGTATTCATTTTTTCTCCCATATAAAAAAACTGCCTGTAAACACAGGCAGCTCACAAATATTAAACTACACCCTTTTTAGCCAGATAACCTTCATAATCACCCAGATAATATTCATAACCACCTTCACCATCCAGCTCAATAATCTGTGTAGCCAGACTGGAAACAAACTGGCGGTCATGAGATACAAACACAAGAGTACCCGGGAATTTTTCCAGCGCCATATTCAGCGCCTCAATACTTTCCATATCCATATGATTTGTAGGTTCATCCATTACCAGCACATTAGGTTCCTGCAAAATCAGTTTACCATATAGCATACGGCCTTTTTCACCACCGGAAAGTACTTGTACCTGCTTGCCGACTTCATTACTGCCAAAAAGCAGACGGCCTAAAGTACCGCGAATCACCTGCTCATCATCGCCTTCCTTGCCCCACTGACGCATCCATTCAGTCAGAGTCATAGATACATCGAAATCATTTTCATGATCTTGTGGGTAATAGCCAACCTGTGCTTTCTCTGCCCATTTTATAGTACCGCTATCTGCTTTAATGCCATCATTGTATGCTTCATTATATGCACCAGCCAGTAATTTCAGCAGCGTAGATTTACCAGCACCGTTAGGGCCGATAATTGCCAGACGTTCACCGGCATCAAGCATCAAACTCAGCTTTTTAAACAATTGCCGGTCAAAACGTTTTGATAAATCCTCAACTTCAAGCGCCTGCCGATGCAGCTTTTTCTTATCATCAAAATTAAAGCGGATAAACGGGCTTTGACGGCTGGAAGGTTTCACTTCCACCATATCTGCCTTAATTTTATCAGCCAGTTTCGCCCGGCTGGTTGCCTGTCTTGCCTTGGATTTATTGGCAGAAAAACGTGCCACAAACTCCTGTAATTCCTGAAGTTTTTCCTTAGCTTTAGCATTATCCTTTAAAGTACGTTCACGTGCCTGTGTAGAGGCAAGCATATAATCATCGTAATTGCCCGGATACAGAGTAATACCACCATAGTCTACATCGGCCATATAAGTACATACTTCATTCAGAAAATGGCGGTCGTGCGAAATAATAATCATGGTGGATTCATAGCTGTTCAACACACCTTCCAGCCAGCGAATAGTATTAATATCCAGATTATTGGTCGGTTCATCCAGCAACAGCACATCCGGTTTGGAAAACAGTGCCTGTGCCAGTAATACACGCAGTTTAAAACCCGGTGCAACTTCACTCATGCTGGCATTATGCAGATGTTCATCGATACCGACACCGGCAAGTAATTCTCCCGCCCGTGCCTCAGCTGTATAGCCGTCATACTCGGCAAATTTTGTTTCCAGATCGGCCGCGCGCATATAATCATCTTCAGTGGCATCCGGATTAGCATAAATGGCGTCGCGTTCTGTCATGGCTGCCCACATTTCTGTGTGCCCCATCAGTACCACGTCCAGTACGCGCATATCCTCATACGCAAACTGATCCTGTCTCAGCTTACCCAGACGCAGGCCTTGATCAATGGCCACCTCACCACTAGTAGGTTCAAGATCACCGCCGAGAATCTTCATAAAAGTTGATTTACCCGAGCCATTGGCACCAATCAACCCATAACGATGGCCCCCACCGAACTTAACCGATACATTTTCAAACAATGGCTTCGCGCCAAACTGCATCGTAATTTTATTGGTACTGATCACCGTAATACTTCCTTTAAATTCCTGACAAAATATTCTGATTTTAACACAGACGCGTGCCAAAATTCGGCAAATTCTGTGCTGTCGTTTACAATATCGTTATTTAAAATGCAAAAGTATCTTTGATTTATCGCAAATTTATCGTGCCATGTTCAGATTAAGTCCGAAACTGATTGCCTTATTACTATTTTGTGGTGCCATCGCCGGCGTGGCAGGCATGTCACTTATCGGATTATTGCATTTAATCCAGCAGTTAGTGTACGGAATTGTCCGTACAGACGGCATCACATTTCGTAATATTGTCGAACAAACCACAGCCATACATCGTTTACTTGCATTAAGTGCATGTGGCGTAATAGCGGGCGCCGGCTGGTACCTGCTGCACCGTTTTGCTCCCAAACTGGTTGATATCAGGGAGGCAATTGGCAACAATGCCACACCTATACCATTAGTTTCTACTTTCTTTCATGGTATGTTACAGATATTCACAGTAGGCATGGGTTCACCTCTCGGACGTGAGACAGCGCCACGTGAAATCAGTTCAGCCATTGCTGATTTTATCGGCCGGCGATTTAACATCAGTATAGAAGAGAGAAAAGTCCTGCTTGCCTGTAGTGCAGCCGCCGGTCTGTCCGCGGTTTTTGATGTACCTCTGGCCGGTGCTCTGTTTGCACTGGAAACTTTATTATTCAGTTTCCAGCGCAATACTGTTATTGCGGCTTTAATCTGCTGTACAACCGCAGCATGGGTAGGCCGGATCGGACTGGGTAGCCAGCCAGCCTATCAGCTACCGGCAATTACCCTGAACAGTCCACTGTTAATCTGGTCGTTGTTGCTGGGACCACTGATTGTTGCATTCTCATGGCTGTTACAATACCAGCTCGCCTATTGCAAACCGGCTGTACGTACCAGCCCCAAGCTGATCTTTATCAGTATCGGTACCTTTATACTCATCGGGGTTTTGTCCATGCAACTGCCGGAGATACTTGGTAACGGAAAAGCCGGTAATGAACTGTTATTTAATGACCAGATAAGCTGGCATTATGCTCTGGCACTATTAATCGGTAAATGGCTGGCGCTTCTACTGGCCACCCGTGCCGGAGCATACGGGGGATTTATTACTCCTTCAATGATGCTTGGCGGTCTGATTGCATTACTGGCAGCCACTGCATGGAACAGCATGCTGCCACCTGTTCCCATAGTCGCCGCAGTAGTGACCGGAGCTACCGTTTTTTTGGCAGTACAGCAAAAAATGCCTCTTACCGCCATATTATTTGTATTGGAAATAACCAATATTACGCCCGACATGATAATGCCAATTTGCCTGTGTCTGCTTACAGCACTATCCTGCCAGCAAGGATTGAACAAAAAACAAAGTTAAACAGTATATATAATAATTTTACTACTCAAACCAGACAGTTTTCTGCTTCTGCCAGCCAGTCACGCGCCCGTAAATATCCGGCCAGACCTGCTTCAGCAGAACCAGTTACCGGTTCATACTGATATTCAAAGCGGGCTAAAGGCGGCATAGACATCAGAATAGATTCTGTTCGCCCGCCGGCATGTAAACCAAACTGAGTGCCTCTGTCCCACAATAAATTAAATTCAATATAACGTCCGCGCCTGTATAACTGAAACTGACGTTCACGCTCGCCAAAATCCATATTTTTGCGCCGCGCCACAATAGGCAGATAAGCTTGTAAATAAGCAGCACTTATTGCTCGTATAAAAGCAAAACAGCGAGCAAAATCCCAGCGGTTTAAATCATCAAAAAATAATCCGCCTACGCCTCGCTGTTCCTGCCGGTGAGGCAGATAAAAATAACGGTCACACCACTCTTTAAATTCTGAATATACCGTCTCACCAAAAGGCAGACACGCATCATAAGCAACCTTATGCCAATGCACTACATCTTCAATAAATGGATAAAAAGGGGTCAAATCAAAACCGCCGCCAAACCACCAAACCGGGTTACTGCGTTCCGGATATGCAATGAATAAGCGTACATTCGCATGACTGGTAGGTACATATGGATTACACGGATGCACAACCAGTGACACCCCCATTGCTTCATAAGGAGCTCCTGCCAGATACTGGCGTTTACGCACAGCTGAAGCCGGCATAGAGCTACCTTTAACATGAGAAAAATTAACGCCAGCCTGTTCAAACACAGCACCTTGTTTGAGCACCATACTGCGCCCGTTTCCCAATTTGCCAGACCATTCATCTGTTACAAACCCCGCAGTACCATCCTCTTTTGCCAGGGCATCAGCCAAATGTAATTGTAAGTTTTGAAAAAAATCCAGATTTTGATTAAAGACATCGCAACTCATGAAAAAACCGTAAACTAAGTTTAATTAATATATGTATAATATTAATTAATATTTGTAATACACAATCTACAATAACAGATTATTTTAATCAGTATTATTGTTACCTGACAGTATTTATCGCTTATTTAACAATACGAAACTATCAGTATAAATATTAAAACATGATATTTTTTGTATATTGTACATTTAATCAACACACTAAATCCGAAAAGGAAATCTGAATGCAACTTTATATTTATGACCATTGTCCCTACTGTGTACGAGCCAGAATGATATTCGGTAAAAAAATAGTACCGGTAGAAAATATCTATCTGCTGAATGATGATGAAGACACTCCGAATAAATTAATCGGAAAAAAAATGGTACCGATTCTGGTAAAAGATGATGGTACTGCCATGGGAGAAAGTCTGGATATCGTTCACTACATTGACCAGCTTTCTGGTACTGCTCTTATAAACAATACAGTACGGCCTGAAATTGAGGGCTGGATAAAAATTGTTGATACTTACCGTAATTTCCTGACTTTACCGCGCTGCATCAGTATCAACCTGCCTGAGTTTGCTACTCAGAATGCCATCAATTATTTCATCAACAAAAAAACTGCTATTTTTGGTGATTTTCAGCACCATTTACAAAATAGTCAAACCTATATTAACCGGTTCAATGCCGATCTGATTGCACTATCGCCGTTGATTGTGAATGATCACGGTAGTAATGGTACTTTTGGAATGGAAGATATTCTTTTATTTCCCTTACTGCGCAATATGACTATGGTCAAAGGAATCGAATGGACTGCGCCGGTGCTGGATTATATGCACAGCATTAGCCGGATTACCCGCATTCCATTGTTTGATGACCGCGCAATCTGATTATTAAGCAGTTTTTTGGCAGCCGGCAAAACATAAAGGCTGCCATTTTTATAAAAATTTATTCGAAAATATCGCTTTTAAATGATTTTCAACAATAATCTTGTTTTGTTGATTACACAATATTACAATACAAACAATATTGATAAAGAATTAATATAAAAATTTTATTTATTTATAACATATGGTTATATAAATAAATAGCAAGAAAATATTTACTTTATTATTTTTGAAATAAATAATCAATTTTAAGAGGAAATACAGCATGTCTAAAACGAAAACTGTATCAGAAATATTGGTTGATGTTCTTACCGAAGCCGGTGTCAGCAACTGTTACGGCATCATCGGTGATACCCTGAACTTTGTTGGCAAAGCGATAGAAAAAAGTAGTATTAACTGGGTGCATACACGTCACGAAGAAGCAGCTGCCTTTGCTGCCGGCGCTGAAGCTCTGATTACAAACAAACTTACTGCATGTGCTGGTTCCTGTGGTCCCGGCAGCTTGCATCTGATTAACGGCTTATACGAATCCAACCGCAATAATGCACCAGTAATTGTTATTGCCAGTCAGCTGGCCGCCACTTCTATGGGCACCGGATTCCCGCAGGAAGTGGATTTCCTCAAGGTCTATCAGGATACAAGCGTTTTCTGCCAGATGGTAAACCAGCCGGAAGAAGCTCAGCGTATATTCACTCAGGCCGCACAGGCCGCCATTAATAAACGCGGTGTAGCCGTTGTCATCCTGCCCAGCGACATCAGCAAAATGGAAGCAGCTGAGAAACCAGTAAAAATATGGCACCCGCAGCCAGTTACCCGTCCGAATGATAACGAAATAGAAGAACTGGTTAAAGCGATTAATCAGGGAAATAAAATCACCATTTACGCTGGTTTTGGTGCTAAAGATGCACATGATGAAGTAATTGCACTGGCAGAAAAACTAAAGGCACCAGTTGTACACACTTCCCGTGCTAAAGACAGCATTGCCTGGGATAACCCTTATCAGGTGGGTATGACCGGGATGTTTGGTACTAAGGCTGGTTATGATGCCATCAAAAACTGCGATACCTTATTATTACTCGGTTGCAGCTTTGCATGGTCTGAATATTATCCGGAAAAGGCCAATATCATCCAGATTGACCATGAAGCTACTCAGTTAGGCTTGCGTCATCCCATTAATCTGGGGCTGGTTGGTGATGTTAAAACCACTCTGCAAACAATTTTGCCGAAAATACAGACTCGTAACGACAGCAGTTTTCTGGAGCACCATACCACTTTATTTGCCAAAATTATGGATAAATTTGAAACGTATGCCACTCCGGATGACAAACATCCAATTCACCCGCAGCAACTAATAGAATTGATAGATAAGTATGCCAGTGATGATGCATTGATTACCGCAGATGTAGGAACTCCAATGCTGTGGGGAGCCCGTTATTTAACCATGAATGGCAAACGACGCTTCCTGACCAGCCTTAAACACGGCACCATGTCAAACGGTATGCCTCAGGCTTATGGTTTCCAGAAAGCCTTTCCGGGCAGACAGGTCATTTCTTTATCCGGAGATGGCGGTTTAGCCATGCTGATGGGTGATCTGCTTACTGCCAAACAGGAAAATCTGCCGATTAAAATAGTTGTTTTCAACAACAGTTCCCTGAACTTCGTGGAGCAGGAACAAAAAGGCGAAGGTTTGGTAGAAGTCTATGTTGACCTGAAAAACGGTGACTTCAAAACCATTGCAGAAGGCTGTGGTTTCAGTGCTCAAAGCGTAAGCAAATCTTCTGAGCTGGAGGCTGCTGTAAAAACATTTCTTGCACACGAAGGTCCGGCATTACTGGATGTCGTAATCAGTGACAAAGAACTGATAATGCCACCGGCAATCAGCTATGAAAATGTGAAAAACATGGTCTGGTATGGTTCTAAAGCCATCCTCGAAGGTAAAGGCAAAGAAGTTATTGATATGATCAAAAATAACATCTAAACCTTTTAACAGGCCCGCTGATTGATACAGCGGGCGTTTTTTACACATTAATCAAAAATAATTATTTAAATTAATAAGTTAATTGTATTCTTGAATCTTTTATTATTTGAAATAAAAAATAAGTCAAAATTTATGCACACTATTCATAGCCGTATTAAACAAGCTAGAACTAATAAAGGTTTAACCCAAGCTGAATTAGCAGAAAAGTTAAATATATCAATTACAGCTATCCAACTATGGGAAAATAAAGATGAAACTAAAGCCACAGCTCCAAAAAGAAAACGGTTAGAGGAAGTAGCAAAAATTTTAGGAGTAACGGTTACATGGCTATATACAGGGGAAAATTTTATACAAACAGATGAAAATCCAAAACCAACTGAAAACCGCAGTCCCAGTGACGAATATAAAAAAATTATGATATACAATATTGATTTATCAAAAAATCATGAAAATATCAATTGGGTTTTATCAGAATTTGAAGAACCACTACTGATAAATAATAATTGGTTCACATCTAAAAATTTAATCTCTGATGATTTGCGTGCCATGCGTGTAAAAGGTAACAGCATGGCTCCTAACTTGGAAAATAACGACATTGTTATAATAAACACTAATGATGTTGAGCCTGTTGATGATGAAACATATGCTATTATTTACAATAAACATTTTTTTATAAGACAAATCCGTCAAACCGTTGATGGTATAAATCTCATAAGCTCAAATAGTGATTATGAAACTATTAAAATTTCTTCTAATCATCTAGATAATTTTATAATTTTAGGAAAAAAAGTCTGGCGCTGTGGCTAATATTCTTTATTTCTTTTTTATCTTCTGACATTTTGAAAATAGACATCAAAATTTTTTATACATTTAACATAAAATATTTTTCTAATTCATAAAGATAGCTAATTAATATGAAATAAAATTTTAGTGATGCAAGATACAAATATCCATCAGCACCAACAATCTTAAAGCAACTTCAAAATTAAAAAATATTATATTTTTAACAACAATCTATTCTATTTTTATATTTTTTAAAATCAAATAGTTAATTATTAACATTAATTACTCCTTTTCATTCCAAAGAATTTAAAGTATTGTTATTTCTTAACTTTTATTCAAACCGAGTAAAAGTTATCTGTCAGTAGTGATTTCGGAAAGTCAGGCATTCCAGACCATACGGAAACACGACTGATCTAAAAATTAATATGGTCATAAAACGTAATAATAAACTACCCAGCTCTTGATAACATTGATTGCTGGGTAGTTTTCGTTTCTGTGCTTAATAATTTATCCAGACAACTTCAATATGATGTATCAGGATAATCGGCATAATTACAGATTGCGTACAGCTTTCTTCATTTTACGCAACCATTTGCGCTGGCTGCGCATGTCTGGCATTCCTGCTGCTCCATACTGCCAGTCTATATACTGTGTCAATAAAGCAGCCAAATCTTCATTAAGCAAATTATGCTCTGCCAGAATATTTTGTAACTCAAGCGGACCGATTGCAGATAATTCTGACTCTTCACCTTCTACAGTAGTCTGCTTAAGCAGATTAATACCATCGGTTAATGGCTGAGTCTGCACATTACCCTGACGGCGTAACCAGAAAATCAGTGGAAGAGACGTAATGACAATTGCGATTATAATGACTATTATCAATACATATATAGGTATATTTTTTAAATTCAGCCAGCTAAGTATTGACTTCTGACTGCCCCTATCATAATTAACCACCCATTGCTGCCAGTAAAACTGACCATTATCCAGATATTTCTGTAATAACGGAAAAGCTGAAGATAATCCGGCACGCTGTTCTGCCGGTAAAGCACTTTCCACCCCTTTGTCTATACGCACTGATGAAACTGCCGTGGTCGGATCTACCCGTTTCCATAAACCCTTTTCAGCAATCCAGATTTCAGTCCATGCATGTGCATCCTTACTGCGAATCTGCCAGAACTTATTGTCAGGGTGATATTCTCCTCCCTGATAACCAATTACGATTCGTGCCGGTACACCGACTGAACGAGCCAGCCACACCATAGCATCTGCATAATCTTCACAAAAACCTTCATGTCCCTCGAATAAAAAATAATCTATTTTATTCTGTGTTTCTTGGTTCCGTTTTGGGGTTAGAGTGTATTGAAAATGACTGCTTTTGAAATAAGTTAGTATATGATTGATAAACTCTTCGCTGCCACCGGACTTATCGGCCAGCTGTTTTGCCAGTCTGCGGGTTTCAGGATTCAATTCAGCCGGCAACTGCGTATAATAATTCAGTAAACCCTGATCCATTTGCTGACGCAGGTATGGTGTCATCTGAGAATATAAATGTACCCTGCGCAAACCTTCGCGACTATTATTGACCCTGACAACGTTACCAACTCGTCGGCTGAAACCAAACTGTTCATTAGGCAAAGGCTGATCCAGAGCCGGTAATCGCCCGTGATCATCCTGAATAATCAACTGATATCCTACCATTTTGCTGTCGGTACGCTGTTCCAGCAAAGCTCTGCTTGGCAGCTGTAAAGTATCTTCATCCGTATACTGTTCTTTTACCGCATGCCATTTTCCATCCGTGTTATTACCCATTACCATTACACGCCAGTACATATCAGCATTGCGTGGAATAGCATCATTATCAAAGATAACATTGAAAGCCAGTTCATTACTTAAAATCAGATTGCTGACACTCCCTGATTCAAGGGTATCCGACAATCCTGTAACAGATGATTGCTGCGGCTGCGGCACACCCCATAATGGCGTATTTCTGCGCGGCATCGCTATAAATAAAATAACGGCCAGTGGAAAAGACAGAATTAAAATTACTGCGCCCTGCCGTATTGCCGTCATCGGTTTGATACCCGCCAGTAATCCCAGAGATGAAATCAGGCAGAACAACGCTACAATCAGCCAGGGAGCCATTAATATACTTTGATTAAACAGCAGACCGCCGCCCATCAGTACTAGCTGAGCTAATAATAATATTTGCCAGTCGCGTAACGTTTCACCCTCAAATGCCTTGAGTATTATCATTAACATGAGCAAAGAAACACTGGCATCCCGGCCAATAATCGTTCCCACACGAAAATATACCCATACAGAAGTAGCCACCAGCAATATTATTAATGCCCATAACGGCAATTTTTTAATACTGGTAAACAGCAAAGCAACGCGCGCAATCCACAACAGAGCGAATGCAGCGCACACACTCAGAGGTAATTCAAATAATAAGGGTAACGATACCCATGCCAGCATCAGTAACAGAATAAGCTGAGTGCGTACAGATGGGGATTTACGTAAAAAAACCGGATCAGCAAGCCACATTACCATCTACCCAAAGCATTCAGACATTTTGTCCGTTGACCTGTCGTTGCCTCATAGCGCTGTCTTGGTAACTCCAGTATATATTTTTCCCCGATAGCATCTGCTGCCAGTACCCGATAGCACATCATACTCGCCATCTTTTCCAGGCTGGTTCCCTGAGGATAATCCCGATAGGAAATCAGTAACGGCTCTACCCGCTTACCTCCCTGTTCAAAATATTTATCCAATAAATCACCTGTTTTGGCATAATGTTTCCATGCTATCTGCCGCATTGAAGCTGAACTCTGATGAGGCAGCAGATAAGCCGGATCCTGACCGCTCAGACTGATTTGGGCGCTGGGTTCGTCATCACTGCTACGCTGTGCTGAAATAGTATGTTCTAAAGGTTCCGGAAAAATCACAAGTTCTTCAGTAAATTCCCATTGAGTTTTAATCATCAGCAACCCAAACGGCGCCATACTGGCTCCGGCAAGTATTAATGGTGGCAGAATACCACGGCGCTGCGGAGGTAATTTCCAGAGAAATTCAGTATTTTCTGGTGTAATTGTCCACAATTCCCAGTCACTGGCTGTGCCGGTTATTTCCTGTGCTGTTTGCAGCCATAACCAGCGTGTACGTTTGCAGCTGTCACAGGCTCGCAAAGTCAGAACACATTCTTTACCAGCAAAATATTCCTGTTGGGGTTTAATCGCCAATACTATCCCGGTAAGCTGGCGGACACCGGCAAGTGCACCAAATAATAAAATGCCCACTAACCAGAACACCAGTGCATGGGCTACGTTTACCTGATAATTAACTGCCATAACCCATAACAGAAAACTGGCAATAGCCACACCCCAGCCCATACGTGTCAGGTTGACACGTATATTACGTGCACGCAAAGCTGTGTGCCCGTCAATAAGTGTAGGTGCAGGTGTCTCAGACCACAGCCACATGGTCCAGCATTCCTGTAAGTAAAGTACTGCTTCGGGACTGACTTTGTAAAGGTTGCAGGCGGTGTGCCGCTACTGCTACCCAGACAGCTTTCACATCTTCCGGAACAACATGTGCCCTTCCCTGTACCCATGCATATGCTTTTGCAGCCTGAACTACCGCCAATCCGGCACGCGGACTCAGCCCGACTGCGAATGTACCCGGAGTACGCGTAGCTGCAACTAGCCGATAAATATAATCCGCTGCAGCTGCAGATAAATTTATTTTGGATACTTCTGCCTGCCATTGCTGTAATATTTCCGCATTGCATACTGCTTTAATGCGTGGCACAAACTGGCGACGCCCGCCAGAGATGTAGAGCTGTTTTTCTTCTTTTTCTGCCGGATAGCCAATACTCAGACACATCATAAACCGATCCAGCTGCGATTCAGGTAAAGAGTAAGTACCCAGCTGTTCTGTCGGATTCTGGGTAGCAACTACAAGAAATGGTTTCGGCAGCGCATAGGTTTTACCATCCACAGATACTTGCCCCTCTTCCATAGCTTCGAGCAAAGCCGATTGCAGTTTGGGAGAAGCACGGTTAATTTCATCAGCCAGTAAAAAAGAATTGAAAACCGGTCCCGGATGAAAAATAAACTCATTGGAATTTGGCTGGAATATACTGACACCCAGTAAATCAGCCGGTAACATATCGTTAGTAAATTGTACGCGCTGATAATTTAATCCCAGTACCGCTGCCAGTGCATGCGCCAGTGTGGTTTTACCAACTCCTGGTACATCTTCAAGCAGAATATGCCCGCGTGCCAGTACACAGGTAACAATTTGTATCAGCAATTGTTGTTTGCCCAGAATAAGGGCATTGAGTTGTTTGAAAATCGGTTCGAGTTTTGGATTCATGTTTGGATACAGTAATAATAAAAAATCCGGCAGTGATATCGGGTTTGTTATTGCAAAATGTTACTACTGGAAATAATTCTGTATTATTTATACAAAATTTATTTTATACATATATTTTTGCAGCAATACATACGTATATAAATTGTTAAAATTAAATTTTATAACGAATATTAACACTATTCATGAGTATGTGTACATTATTCAATGCGAATATATTCTACTGTTAATATTTCAATATTTTCCACTCCGTCAGGGCCATGCAAACGCACTTCATCACCTTCATGTGCTTTTAATAAAGTACGCGCAAGCGGTGAAACCCAGGAAATTTTATTTCTACTGGTATCGATTTCATCTGTACCAACAATATGTACAGTCTGCTCCTGACCATTGCCGCGTAAAATAGTTACAGTAGCACTAAAAAAAATCTGATCACTGGGTTCACGTGCTTCAGGATCAATAACCTGCGCAGCTTCCAGTCTTTTAGTCAGAAAGCGGATACGTCGGTCAATTTCACGCAACCTGCGTTTTCCATACAAATAATCACCATTTTCACTTCGGTCACCATTACCCGCTGCCCAGTTCACCACATTAACAATTTCAGGGCGTTCTTTATGAACAAGCTGATAAAGCTCATCCTGTAAAGCCTGATGGCCCGAAGGGGTAATATAATTAGGTGCAGTCTGGGGTGCTGACACATTACTCATAAACTGTCTCCATAATTGACACAAAAAGGCTGTCTGAAAACACAGACAGCCTGCATGATTCTCCTAGAATTCAGCGATTATTTACGCTGGGCATCTACAGCAGCCAAAGCCACCATATTTACTATACGGCGTACAGAAGCCATAGGAGTTACAATATGTACAGATTCATTCATACCCATTAGGATCGGGCCAATCGTTACGCCATGAGATGAAGTACGTAACAGATTATAACTGATATTCGCTGCTTCAACATTCGGCATTACCAGCAAGTTTGCGGCACCTTTGAGTTTGCAGTCCGGCATCAGTTTCTGACGCAGTTTTTCATCCAATGCCAGATCACCCTGCATTTCACCATCAACGTTTAGCTCCGGAGATGCCTCTTTAATTAAAGCAAGCGCTTCCTGCATTTTGGTGCTGCTTGGCTGATCAAGTGAACCGAAGTTTGAATTGGACAACAAAGCCACTTTTGGTTCTATACCAAAACGTTTCATTTCATCAACACACATCAGTGTATTAGCAGCAATCTGCTCTGCAGTCGGTTCCGGATTAACATAGGTATCAGCAATAAACATATTACCTGAGGTCATAATCAGTGCGTTCATAGCACAGGCATTCTGTTCAGGATTGTTATAGCCGATTACTTCTTCCAGAATATTGAAATGATCATGGAAGCGACCTACCGTACCACACAGTAATGCATCGGCACTGCCCATCCGCACCAGCATTGCACCAATCAGAGTAGAACTGCTAATCATCCGGCGCCGGGCCATTTCCTCGGTGACACCGTGACGTTTACGCAGCTCGTAATAAGCCTGCCAGTATTCACGGTAGCGAGGATCATCCTGATTATTAACAATCTCAAAATCCTTGCCTGGCTGTATAGTCAGACCTAGTTTTTTCGAACGTGCTTCAATTACTGCCGGCCGGCCAATCAGAATCGGGAAGGCCAGCTTGTGGTTAACAATGTGCTGCGTTGCATGCAGAACACGCTCATCCTCACCTTCACACAATACCACACGTTTCAGTTCTTTTTTCGCCTGAGAGAATACCGGTTTCATAAACAGGCTGGATTTATAGACAAACTGACTCAGTTTCTCTACATAGGCTTCCATGTCATCAATTGGACGAGTTGCCACACCGGAATCCATAGCTGCTTTGGCTACAGCAGGCGCCACTACAGCAATCAAACGAGGGTCAAATGGCTTAGGAATCAGATATTCACGTCCAAAAGAAAGCTCGGTGTTGCCATAAGCAGCAGAAACTTCATCACTCAGCTCAGCTTTGGCCAGTTCAGCAATAGCATGCACACAGGCCAGCTTCATCTGCTCATTAATGGTAGTTGCACCTACATCCAGTGCACCACGGAAAATAAACGGGAAACATAGAACATTATTTACCTGATTCGGAAAATCAGAACGTCCGGTACCAATTACCGCATCCGGTCGTGCAGCTTTAGCTTCAGGCGGCCAGATTTCCGGAGTCGGATTAGCCATAGCCAGAATAATCGGGTCTTTGGCCATAGTTTTGAGCATATCCACGCTCAACACATTCGGACCAGATAATCCGAGGAAAATATCTTTGTCATGAACAGCATCAGCAAGCTTACGCTGACCATTATCCGGTATAGCGAATAATTTTTTCGATTCCACCATGTTTTCTTCACGATTCTGGTAAATCACACCTTTTGAATCGCACACAGTGATATTTTCACGCTTCATACCCAGCGCAACCAGCAGCTCCAGACAGGCAATCGCTGCTGCACCGGCTCCGGAACATACTAGTTTAACCTGACTGATATCTTTACCAACAACTTCTAGACCATTTTTAATCGCTGCTGCAGTAATAATTGCTGTACCATGCTGATCATCATGGAATACCGGAATGTTGCAACGCTCACGCAGTTTTTTCTCAATATAAAAACATTCCGGTGCTTTAATATCTTCAAGGTTAATACCGCCGAATGTCGGTTCCAGTGAAGCAATAATATCTACCAGTTTGTCCGGATCAGTTTCATTAATTTCGATATCGAATACATCAATACCACCGAATTTTTTGAACAGTACTCCCTTACCTTCCATTACTGGTTTTCCGGCCAGAGCACCGATATTACCCAAACCCAGTACCGCTGTACCATTGGAAATAACTGCAACCAGATTACCGCGTGCAGTATATCTGTATGCATTCAGGGGATCACGGTGAATTTCCATACACGGTGCAGCCACACCCGGTGAATAGGCCAGTGACAAATCATATTGAGTAGCCAATGGTTTGGTAGGCGTAATTTGAATTTTACCGGGACGGGGTTCTTCGTGAAAATGTAATGCTGCTTCTTTGATTAATTCATCCATATCTTTTCTCAGTCTTAGGTTTTCAACACCAGTAAGCTGTTCTTGAAAGAGCACGCTAAAAAGTCACTTTTACCCGAGCAATTTACTAAATATGGCCAAGATAAAAGTTATTCACATTATAGCGTTAATTAACAAAATCATACACCGCTTTATTATCAGTATAATCAATTGCCATTCATTGTAAACATCCGGTTCTTGCGATTCTACTGGATTTAAAACAACTATTCTTTAAACCGGAAAATACGTTTTCTTATTTTTATAAAACAACAGTCGGTATTTATTAAAATTATTTTTACCGGTTAATTTATATTCAGTCTGAATCATCATATTTCATACAATACAGCCTACTGATTAATTTATATAAACTCAGGAAATACAGTTCAGTTAAACTAATTAAAAAGAGAAATTATAGTTTTATAATCTGACCATATTATTCAGAATATAATTTATTTAAATGAAAACTATGCTATTAATCAGACAATGATTTCAGCAAATTTTAACTGATATATCAATAAACCGGCGCACCTGATATCTGAAACGCCGGCTTTTCTTTTAAATATCGAATTCAATATATTATATTTAAAGATTATAAAGTAAGTTCCATATGCATATTTAATAAGTTAAAAGTATTTGCCTGACCAGTGATTTCCTTAAAACCGGCTTGTAGATAAAGGTATATTGCCGGCTTCAGACTGGTATGAATTTCAACATAGAGTTTTTTTTACACCCAGCTTTCTGGCTTTAGCTAGACAACCTCAATAAGCTTTTTATCAATGTGTATCCGCCCTTTTCAAGAACAGCCAGCTTCGGATTATCCAGTATCTGATAATCGCCACCTTCCATTTCAATTGGCCAGCCATACTGCATTTAAATCACGTAAAGTGGGCTGATAGCGATCACTTAGCCTGAAATCTGTATACTGTCTGCCAAAATTATGATACGTCATTACATAAAATTCAGTATCGGCCAGCCATGGCGATGGGCATACTGCACGAGTTTCTCATCAGGATTAACGGCAACCGGATCAGTTACCAAATTGAGCAAGGGCAAATCATTATGCGAATCACTGTAAAAATACACTTTAGTAAAATCTTCCAGCTGCTGTCCTCGCTGTGCTAGCCACTGCTGCAAGCGGGTAACTTTGCCTTCTTTAAAACTGGGCGTACCTGTATAGTGTCCGGTATAGTTACCGTCTGCATCTGTTTCTAACTGCACGCCGATAATATTCTGAATACCAAACGCTTTTGCAATGGGTGCGATAATAAATTCATTAGTAGCAGACAAAAGCAGCATTTCATCACCAGCATCGCGATGACCTTGTACCAGCATTTTAGCCATAGTAGAAATATGCGGCACGATAAAATCGCGCATATACTCATTATGCATTTCATCCAGCTCTGCGCGGCTAAAACGCGCCAGTGGTGCAAGCTGGAATTTCAGAAATTCATCAATATCCAGACAGCCATTCAGGTAATCCTGGTAGAATTTGTCGTTTTTCATGTCAACAAACGATTTATCTACCAGTCCTTTTTGCATCAGATACTTCGGCCATTCATTATCTGAATCACAGTTAATCAGTGTGTGGTCAAGGTCAAAAATAGCCAGATTCATGCATTTTCCTGTTGTTTAAGTAACTGGCGCAATAATGTAAGAGTGATGCGTCTACCCTGCGCCAGTGAATAATCATTCAGGGTATTAAGCATCAGCAGCAAGCTATCCAGATCTCTGCGCCAGTGAGCCAGCAAATAGCGGATTACTTCTGCATCAACCGGTATTTGCCTTGCATGAGCCATGCCTACCAGAGCATTGAATTTTTCATCATCACTTAATGGTTTGATTTCGTAGACAAGACAATAGGCCATGCGTGTACGTAAATCTTCACGAATCATTAGCTGCTGAGGGGGAATTGCTGAACTTAAAAGCAGATTACCGTGCCGGCTGTTGCGAAAATGATTGAAAAGAGAAAATAGTTGCTGCTGTTCAGTGGCACTGAGTAATTCAATCTGGTCTACGGCAACACAGTCCAGATCGAACAGCCAGTGTCCCAGACCTTCTCTGGCTGCATCAACATATTCAGCTTTCAGTCCGCGTGACTGTGCTTGTGCCACCCATGCTTTGAGCAAGTGGCTTTTACCACTGCCTGCTTCCCCCCAGACAAAGATAAACGGGTCAGCCTGATGCTGTAACACATAAATCAGTTCCGCATTGGTATGGCCAAGAAATTTATCAAATCCGGGATAGCTACGATCGTCAAAGTCAAATATCAGTTGGTTCACTACAGTAGACCAGTTTGAAAGCTAGTGCGACCTTTGATTGTAGCTGTCTGCTTTGTTCATATCAAGCAGCATAACGATGGAATTTAACTGATGAATAAGGATTTTATATTTAGCGGAAGTGAAAACCGACAGATAAAATATTTACTCCGACGGTTCGGCGGCAAATACCTGTTTCCATAGTTTCTTCACTACCTGATAATATTCAAGTAAGGAAGCATCTATGGGCGTAGTGACTGCGTCACGAAGACGGGTGTTATGCTGTAGCTGCCGATAATAACGATACGCAGTACGGCTGCCTTCCGCCAGTTTAGTGTCAATCAGCCCTAGCTCAGCCGCAATACTGAGTAAAGCAATATTGCCATAATTTTGTAATAATTGCGGATACTGATGTGCAAAAGACAGAATCAGATACTGCACAATGAATTCCACATCAACGACACCGCCGCGGGCATATTTCACGTTACTGTCAACTGGAGGATGTGTAGGGAACATTTTTTCGCGCATGGCAATAATTTCTTTCCGAAGCTGTTCTGCATCACGCTGACGACACAGTATCTCATTCCGTACAGCATCAAAGCGTCTGCCAACTATACTGTCTCCGGCAATAAAGCGGGCACGTGTTAAAGCCTGATGTTCCCATGTCCATGCACTTTCACGTTCATAGCGCTCATAAGCCTGTATATGTGTGACGGTAAAACCGGAATCTCCGTTCGGACGCAGGCGTAAATCAATATCATAGAGCATGCCGGCGCCAGTCGGAACAGTGAGCCAGCTGGTCAAGCGGCGTGCCAGACGAGTATAAGTATCGACAGCATCCGGATGATTATCATCAAATACATAAACCAAATCCAGATCAGAAGTATAGCCCAGCTCTTTGCCGCCTAATTTGCCATAACCAATCACAGCAAAGTGCGCAGTATCAGTATGCCTGCGTGGTAATTCAGTCCATACTCTTGTAAGTGCAGCATGAATAATCAAATCTGCTAAAGCGGAAAGCTGGTCGGATAAGGACTCAACTGTCCACAAGCCAGCCAGATCCTGCACAGCCAGACGGAAAGTCCATGCATGCTGAAACCGGCGTAAAACATCCATCTGGGCTTCAACATCACCGTGACACTCATCAAGCTGATGCTCAAGTTCAATCGAGTGAGCTGCCCAATCAGTATTTATACGCATTAATTCATTGCTGAGCAGCTCATCCAGCAATACCGGATGTTGCTGCAGATAAGTAGCTACCCAGCTGCTCTGGCTCATTAAACCAGCCAGTTTTTCCAGGGCCTCAGGATGCTCATGCATAAATGCCAGATAAGAGCTGCGCCGGCCGATAGCCTCAAGAAAATCCAGTAAACGGGCTAAAGTAACATCCGCTTGCGGACATTTTGCGGCAATGCTAAGCACTGACGGTATGATTTCGTCAAAACGCTCTTGTGCAGTAGACGATAACTGCCGGTACTGACTGCCATGATGCAATTGTTGCAGCCGCTGTAATACATTTTTGGCATCAAACCCATGTGCAGTCAGCAAAGCGATTTTTTCTTTGTTGTCACTTTCATCCTGCCATACACGCAACATATCTGGATCGTTTACTTTGGCTTTGTCTTCCGGTTCAGTAAATATTGCTTCAAAAATCTGGTGTACAGCCTGTCTGTGCTGATTCAGGGCAGCCAGATAATCTTTATAGTCGCTGTATCCCATACTTTGTGCCAGCATTTGCTGTTGCTTTTCACCAGTTGGTAACATTTGGGTTTGCTGATCATCCCAGTATTGCAGCCGGTGTTCGGTATCCCGCAAAAAATAATAGGCTTTCAGTAATGTATCGACACTATCCTGCGACAGCATACCGTGCTGAAGCAAAGCATGCAGCGTTTCCTGTGTGCCTTTTAATTGCAGGCTGCGTACCTGTCCGCCCCGTATTAACTGGAATATCTGGGCAACAAATTCCACCTCGCGGATACCACCGGCACCAAGCTTGATATTATCGGCCATACCTTTACGGGTAACTTCACGCTGTATCTGCCGGTGCAGGTTGCGCATGCCGTCATAAGCATTAAAATCCAGATATTTGCGATACACAAAAGGTCGTACCAGTGCTGCGATATTATTCGGATAGTCAGTGACCAGACGCGCCTTTGTCCATGCATAACGCTCCCACTCCCGTCCCTGCTGAATCAGATAATGCTCTAATGCGGTTTCATTGATTACCAGTGCTCCGGAATCACCATCTGGACGCAAACGCATATCAACCCGAAAAACCTGACCATCTCCGGTAATATCATTTAAAAGAGCAATGATTTTCTGTCCGACTTTTGTAAAAAATTCCTGATTGCTCTTCTGTCGTTTACCATCAGTATCTCCGGCTTCCGGAAACACAAAAATTAAATCAATATCAGACGATACATTCAGCTCATAGCCACCCATTTTCCCCATACCTACAATACTAAGGCGTTGCTTATCCCCGCTATACTGACCGATTGGCTGTCCGTACAAACCAGCATAGTAGGCATGTGCATACTGCTCAGCAATATTTATAGCGAAATCCGCCAGATGAGTAATGGTTACAGTGACTTCATTTAAATCGCTTACCCGCGCCAAATCACGAGCCATAATATGTGCCATTACATAACGGCGCAGCAGGCGTAACTGGCGTGCCAGTTCAGCTTCATTTTCACTGCTCTGTAATTGCGCCCAGTCAGCGAAATCCCGGAAATCATCAATGGTCAGTTGCCGTTCCAGCCAGGGATAAAGTTTGTCTGTATTAAGTAACTGATTATCCAGTAAACGGCTTAGAAACAATGAATACGGACGTGCTGCTGCAAGAATTTGTTCGGGAGTCATAATGGCATTAATAAGAAAATGAATGCATGGTTTATCATACCGTCTGAAACTAATACTGTGAATCAGTAAATCAGAGACAATAACATGCAGTATTTCAGTGAGAAGCTGAATATTGCCGGAATTAAAAAAAAAAGAAGTTTGCGCATTCAGCGAAACTTCCTTTTTTCAGGTTTAATTACCCAGTAATGTAACTAATTAGTGATGATGGTGATCATGCGCTCCATGTACATGACCATGTTCCAGTTCTTCTGCAGTAGCAGGGCGAATATCTTTTACAGTTGCTTTAAAACGAATACACTGTCCAGCCAACGGATGATTACCATCGACGACAGCTTTACCATCTGCCACATCGGTAATACGATAAACCATTACATCACCAGTTTCCGGGTCATCTGCTTCAAACATCATGCCCACTTCAACTTCAACCGGAAACACATCCAATGGTTCAATACGAATCAGATCTTCATCCTGTTCGCCAAATGCATCATCTGGTGCCAGTTTTACATCTACTACATCGCCAACCGTCTTATCATGTAACTGTTCTTCAACCAACGGAAAAATACCGTCATAGCCACCATGCAAATAGCTAATCGGTTCTTCAGTTTTGTCGATCAGCTGGTTATCAGCATTGAACATTTCATAGTCCAGTGTCACAACAGAATTTTTGGCGATTTTCATAATTTTTTTCCATAATCAAGCTGCACAGGCAGCAAACAATTTGTATTTTAACATGTAATGGTGCAAACCACATGACGTTACAGACTGCTATTGCAGGCTATCCAGCCGTGCCATCATTCTGGCAAGAATGCTTTTACCTTCCGACTGACTAACAACGGGTTCACTGCCCTTACGTCCCAGCAAACGAATATCTTCGCCCGGCATTTCATCAATAAAACGGCTGGGTTCATGAAATTCCCAGGAACCGGCACGTTTGCGTTTATGACAATGTGTAAGAGTAAGAGTTTGCCGTGCACGGGTAATACCCACATACATCAGCCGGCGTTCCTCATCAATATTGCCTTCTTCGATACTGTCAGCATGCGGAAATACTCCTTCTTCACAGCCTACCAGAAACACATGCGGATACTCCAGACCTTTAGACGCATGCAGAGTGGACATACTCACCATATCTGCATCTTCATCTTCTTTACCATCAAGCAATGTCATTAGTGCTATAGTCTGGGCTATTTCCAGAATATTCCGGCCATCTTCTTCACCTTTTTTGCCTATCCAGCTGAGCAAATCCTGCACATTGCGCCATTTAATTTCTCCGGCTCGTCCTTCTTCCGTATTGAGCAAATGTGATTCATAAGCTATATCGGCAAGCAAATTATGCAACAATTGTCCGGCATCTTCCACAGTAGCACGTGTCTGATAATCAACCAGCAAAGCCATAAACTGCTGTAACGGTTCACGGCTTTTTGCTGACAGCTCTGCCAGCGCATCCATACTGCGTGCAGCTTCAAATAAACTGCATTGTGCTACTTTGGCATAATTATTCAGCTTAGCCAGTGTGGTTTCACCTACTCCTCGCCGTGGTGTCGTTACTGCGCGCAGAAATGCCGGATCATCGTCCGGATTAGCAAGTAAACGAACATAAGCCAGAACATCTTTGATTTCAGCCTTATCAAAAAAACTTTGTCCGCCTGAAAGTCTGTATGGAATTCTCCGGCTGCGTAATGCCTCTTCAAAAACTCTCGCCTGATGATTACCACGATATAAAATCGCAAAATCCCGGTAATGTACTGCATCCCCACCAATCAGTTTCTGATGAGCAATTCTGCTGACGACTACATCAGCTTCGTGAGCTTCATTTTTACAGGCAATAACATCAATCATGTCACCCAACCCGTATTCACTCCATAATGTTTTAGCAAAAAGTTTGGGATTATGGGCAATCACCTGATTGGCTACACGCAGAATACGTGCAGTAGAACGATAATTTTGCTCCAGTTTAATAATTTTTAAATCCGGATAATCTTGTTGCAGCAAACGCAGATTTTCCATATTGGCACCACGCCAGGCATAAATACTCTGATCATCATCACCTACGGCAGTAAACTTACCTTCTGCACCGGTAAGCAGACGCATCAGCGCATACTGACAGGTATTGGTATCCTGACATTCATCTACCAGCAAATAACGCAAACGAAGCTGCCACTTATAGCGAATATCTGCCTGTGACTGGAGCAGCTCAACCGGTATCCGGATTAGATCATCAAAATCTACTGCTTGATAGCTGGTCAGAGTATCCTGATAAGAGGCATATAACTGCCCCATCTGATGTGTCCATGTATCATCAGCCTGCCGAATAATAGTTTCCGGAGAAAGCAGACTATTTTTCCACAGTGAAATCTGATGCTGGGCTTTAAACACCATTTCCCTGCCGGTACTGCCCAGTAATTCACTGATGATTTTGCCCGCATCGGCACTGTCGAGAATAGAAAATTGTTTTTTATATCCCGCAGCTGCTGCTTCCTCACGTAAAAAGCGCATTCCCAGCGAATGAAAAGTACATATAGTTAAACCGCGGGTTTGCGGTTTACTTAATAAATGACCAACACGCTCCTGCATTTCCCGTGCCGCTTTATTAGTAAAGGTAATTGCAGCTATCTGCTGGGCAGGATAATGTGCTTGTGTAATCAGGTAAGCAATTTTTTCAGTAATAACACGCGTTTTACCACTGCCGGCACCAGCCAGCACCAGTAATGGTCCATCAAGATAGTGAATAGCCTCGTGTTGTTGCGGATTCAGATTTAACATGGTTTTATTGATGCTTCCGGCAAAAACACAACCGTACTGTTTATCAGACCGGCTTCTGGTCAGCCGGATATCTTACAACTGCCAGTCTATCGGGCTTATTCCGTGCTCCTGCAGATATGCATTAGCCCGTGAAAAATGCCTGCATCCGAAAAAACCACGGTATGCAGATAAAGGAGACGGATGAGGTGCAGTTAACACCAGATGTTTTTTCCGGTCAATCATAGCACCTTTTTTTTGGGCATGGCTGCCCCAAAGCATAAATACAATATGTTCACGTTCAGCATTTAAGACAGCAATCACATGGTCGGTAAAAGTTTCCCAGCCCAGCTCTGCATGTGAATGTGCCTGACCGGCGCGCACGGTTAAAACGGTATTAAGCAACAATACACCTTGCTCTGCCCAGTGCTGCAAATAGCCATGCTGCGGAATACGAAAGCCGGGTATATCCTCAGTCAGTTCTTTATATATATTGACTAGTGAAGGAGGAATGGCTACACCTTGCCGTACAGAAAAAGACAAACCATGCGCCTGCTGCGGACCATGATAAGGATCCTGACCAAGAATAACCACTTTAACCTGAGCAAATTCAGTTGCCTTAAACGCATTGAACACATCTTGTGCCGGCGGATAAATCACCTTACCGGCCAGCCTTTCAGCACGTACTGTTTCCAGAATATGCTGAAAATACGGTTGCTGTTTTTCTGCACCAATTGCCTGATGCCATGTCTGCATTAAAACTTCCCCTGTCTGATAAAAAAGCAATTTATACCTTGCAGTCGACCTTATACCCGTCAAGCTGCCAATTTTAGCATAGCGGCAAAACTACTAATCATGCCTTATACGCCAGAAATGCGCTAACGGACCATACCCATGTCCCAGATGCCAGTGTTGCCCTGCCTCAATCGCACCATGTACATAACTTTTGGCAGCCGCAACTGTATTGGCCAGATTTTCATGCTGTGGTCGCAAAGCGGCTATCGCAGCTGAAAGAGTACAGCCGGTACCATGAGTATGTGAAGTATGAATCCGGAGACTTTTAAAACATACCGGTTCATTATCCCGTTCCATCAGCCAGTCTGCAGCATCTTCAGAATTATTACGGTGCCCGCCTTTTACCAGTACTGCATGACAGCCTTCATTTAGTAAAATCTGTCCCTGTTCCAGCATTTCTTGATCCGTAGTGGCTATCGGCTTATGTGTCATGATAGACAGTTCAAAAAGATTAGGTGTCAGAATATCAGCCAGCGGCATCAGCAATTGCTTCATTGTCTGCACAGTATTTTCTATCGACAAAGCTGAACCGGAAGTAGCCACCATGACCGGATCCAGTACAGTAAAAGGCAGATGATATTGTTGCAGCGATTGAGCAACCGTACGGATGCTGTCAATATCAGCCAGCATACCGATTTTGACCGCATCAATACGAATATCAGACATCACTGCTGCACACTGCGCTTCTATCATATCCGGCGTTACTACCATAACCTGCTGTACACCAAAAGTATTCTGTGCAGTAATGGCTGTAATCACACTGGTACCGTATGCGCCCAGCGCAGCAAAAGTTTTTAAGTCCGCCTGAATACCTGCTCCGCCACTGGAATCAGATCCGGCAATAGTTAAAGCACGGGGGTAAGGCTTGGCGAGCGCCATAAGCATCTCCCTGAAAATTTTTATTTGTCAACGAATTAACTTATATATACTTCCAGAAAAAAAAACAAGCCCGTATAAATATCCGCAAAATATGCCTATTGACTATTTGTAAAGAAAAACCCACAAAAAAATATAATATTTTCAATTAAAAACAGAAATTTAATTCAAACTTTCAATCAGCAAAAATATGTTCTGCTGCCGGAAAAGTTTTTGCTTTTACTTCACTAACATAGGCACTGACAGCTGCCTGAATACTATCCTGATCCCGCATAAAATTTTTGACAAATTTAGCTGTTTTACCCGGATAAATACCCAGCATATCATGCATTACCAGAACCTGTCCGTCACAGTCGACACCAGCACCAATACCGATTGTCGGGCAGCTAAGTGCTGCTGTCACCTCTGCTGCCAGCCGGCCGGGTACACACTCCATTAATACCATATCAGCACCAGCCTGTGCATGAGCCTGAGCATCGGCCATTAATTGTGCCGCGGCTTCACCACGACCTTGTACTTTATAGCCTCCGAGTGTATGAACAGATTGCGGCGTAAGACCGATATGTGCACATACCGGAATACCTCGCTGCTGTAAAAACTGTGTGGTTTCTGCTATCCATGCCCCTCCTTCCAGTTTCACCATATGTGCACCGGCAACCATCAGGCGTACGGCAGCAGCAAAAGCCTGTTCTTTGCTTTGCTGATAGGCTCCGAAAGGCAGATCAGCCAGAATCATTGCCTGTTGATTACCCCGTGCTACAGCAGCCGTGTGATAGCAGATATCATCAACACTAACCGGTATAGTAGATGTTTGCCCTTGTACCGCCATACCAAGCGAATCACCAATCAGCAATATATCAACACCGGCATCGCTCATCAGACGGGCAAAACTGGCATCATAACAAGTCAGCATGGCAATTTTTTCACCGGCTGCCTTCATTTTCCTTAAAGTATGAATAGTATGCATATACAGATAAATCCGCTATTTATGTTTTATCAGAAAATACTGCCGGTAATAACAGCTCATTTATTTTTAACCTGCATTCCGGCTAAAGAAACCCAAATTTGTTACAACAAATATCCGGCTAGTTGTAATGACCGGCAAAATACCACAGACTACAGTCAAACCAGAACAGATTAACAAATATTTTGCCATCCTTTATTCCCATCTGACCGGAATATCTTTAAAACTATTTATCTAATATGGATATATCAAGATATTGGTACTAAACCAGTAATTTCATCCTCGATAATGCCGGAAAAATACGTATCTGAATTCTGTAATCCCATATACAAAAACTGTACTTTTTTCTAAAAAAAGTACAGTTTGTAAGTCTGAAATCCATCGCAAATAGAAAATAAATACCAAATTAACAGAATATTGTCATTGATATTTTTTTACTCAAATTAAACGGCATAAAATGCCGATATAGCTAATTTACGACAAATCAGATTGACTGAAATATCCACGCAGACAACAGAAATAATTATTTCACCAAACAATTTTAAATAACTATTCGCTCAAATTGAGATAATTACGGCTGCCCTGCATATTGGCAATGGTATTCAGCAACAGTTCAAAATGATCGTCATTACCAAGAAAATCCAGCTCATTAGTATTAGCAATCAATAGAGGAGCATGCTGATATAAATGGAAAAACCGGCGATACTCAGCGTGAATCTGCTGTAAATAACCAGCTGGAAACAGATTAACCATTCCGTCATCACGCTGACGCAAACGCTTATCAAGCAACTCGTCATCAGCTTCCAGATAAATCACCAGATCCGGAACCGGAAATTTCGGCATTACTTTTTGCTTAATCTGCCAGTACAGAGTCTGTTCCTCTTCACGCAGAATTACCGGCACATATATCTGATCTTTCTCAAGCAGAAAATCAGCAATAACCCGCGAGCGTCGCTCATCCTCAGCATAAATCACATTTATTGCCTCGCAACGACGCATTAAAAAATGCATCTCTGTCGCCAGTCCGTGATTAGTCGCATTCAGATAAAATTTTTCCAGAAACGGATTGCTTTCCGGAATTTCCGACAGCAGTAGAGCATCAAAATATTGTGCCAGACGGCGGCTTAAAGCTGATTTCCCACTGCCAATAGATCCTTCTACGACAATGTAGCGATAATCCATACTCCCTGTTCCCCTGCTTTTATTCCTGTTCGTCAGTAATTATAGTTACTGCATCCGGCTGTTTCTTCAATAATGCCGCAGCCACCGCAGAAGCACTGTCATGAGTACCAATTACATAATAAGGTGCAATCGCAGCCAGCGGTGCCATTACAAAAGCACGTTCACACGCACGCGGGTGCGGCAGTGTCAGATTCGCATCATTAATATTCTGATGATCATAATCAATTATATCCAGATCAATCACTCGCGGTCCGTTTGGAACATCACGTACCCGTCCCAGTCTGTTTTCCAGATCCAATAAAGAATTTAATAGTTCATGAGCACTTAAAGTGGTATGAACCAGAACCACAGCATTGACAAAATCCGGCTGATCAGTCATCCCTACCGGCTTAGTAATATAAAGTGGTGAAATTGCCTTGACCCGAACCTCTTTGATCTGATTCAAAGCTGCCAGAGCTGTTTCAACCTGTTTACGTGGATTATCAAGATTAGCCCCTAAAGCAATTACCGCTGTAACTAAATTCATGCTTCCTCCTGCTTAGGTTTGTTGGTACGTCTGTTACGGTATCTTTTTTGTCTTGTTGAATTTTTTTCTGATTGCGAAGCAGTACGAATTAATTGCTCACGCTCTACATCTGAACCATGCTGAAAAGCCTGCCACCACTGAACTGTCTCCTGTGATAATTCGCCCAGACTGGCACGCAAACACATAAAATCAAAAGCAGCACGAAAACGCGGCTGTCCGAGTAAGCGGTAAGGACGCGCCCCGCGCATAATTTCAAACTGCGGCTGCAAACTCCAGATTTCACGCATGGTTACACTATATCGCTGCGGCACACCCCAGTTTTTATCTACATGCTGACGTTCTGAAGTAATCGCCGCATTCATCGCCGCACTGGAGCGCATACCACTATTCAGTTCCCGCTGCCATACTGTTCTGATATGCGGCCATAATACAGCCGCCAGTACAAAGCCCATAGATACAGATTTATCTGCCCGCAGGCGTTCGTCAGTATTGTGCAGAGCCAATGCGACAATATTATCATTACTTTCGCCGCCCGGCATTAATGCATCAAGTAGAGGATGAATATCTTTCAGACCAAGATTATTCATCTGGCGCAAACATGCCTGTGCATAACCACTGAACAATATTTTCAGTACTTCATCAAATAGCCGTGCCGGCGGTTCCCGCTTTAACAACTGCGCACATTCAGCTATCGGTTTAGATGTGTGTTTATCTACGGTAAAGCCAAGTTTTCCAGATAATCTGGCTGCCCGTAGCATGCGCACCGGATCCTCCTGATAACGCTCAGCCGGATTACCTATCATTACCAGACGCCGGTTAAGTATGTCTTCAACGCCATGATGAAAATCCAGAACTACTTGCTGCTTCGGATCATAGTACAGAGCGTTGGCAGTAAAGTCCCGGCGCATTGCATCCTGTTCAAGCGTACCGAAACTGACATCCTTCATAATCCTGCCTAGCTCATTATGGCTGTTGACTGCCCCGCCCCGAAAAGTTGTTACCTCGATAGTTTCCGGACCAACCATAACATGCACAATCGGAAAACGCCTGCCAATAATGCGGCTGCGCCGGAAAAGTTTATGTATCTGTTCGGGTGTGGCATCTGTTGCCACATCAAAATCTTTAGGTGTCACACCAAGCAGTAAATCACGCACAGCTCCACCTACCACATAAGCCTGATAGCCTTCCTTCTGCAAGCGGGTGATTACCTTTTCCGCTGCAAAACTCAGATCATCTGCCTGAATATGGTGTTGTGCCAATGAGATTTCCCGCCTTTTGCCACGCCGGGCAGACTTTCTCGGCAAAACCTTGTGTAACCACTTTGTTAGCATAAATAATACAAAAGCTTATGAAAAAATACTCGCGTGCCGCAGCAACCACGACCGATAAAGTACTATAGTATAACCTATCTATCCGTATCTCATCATTCCTCACCACACAGACAAGTGCAATCTGCCGGCATTTTCTTCACTACCACTGCCTACTTTGTATATAATACACCCGTTTCTGAACTCATCATGTAAGAAGAAACCGATATGTATAATTATCAGTCTGACACTACCCAGTTTCTGAATGAATTTCTGACTAAGCACCCGGAAGAAGCACAAGCACAAATCGAACATCGCGGCATGCTATGGGATGTACAGCTCAATCCGGAAGATGAAGCAAACTTTGCCGCCTCCAGATTGCCGAAAAAAGGCTATACCTATCTAACTGAATAATCTCTATTTAACCCGTTATGAGCCAGAACGGTTGTCTGACTACCCCGGAGCTGAGGCAATATCTTGCCGGAATAAACCCTGCAGAAGCGCCACTACTGGCACAGCTGCGTGCTGAAACGGCACGACATCGCAAGGGTAATATGAGTATCGCACCGGAACAGGCTCAATTAATGGTATGGCTTGCACGGATGATTCAGGCTCGCAACTATCTGGAAATTGGTGTTTTTACCGGTTACAGTAGTACAGCTATGGCAATGGCACTGCCGGAAGACGGACATATCACTGCCTGTGATATTAACGTAACCTATACCGATATTGCCCGCCGCTACTGGCAAGAGGCTAATGTCAGCCATAAAATCCAGCTGTATCTGCAGCCGGCAATAATAACCCTCGATAAACTGATTACCAATAATCAAAACAATTATTACGATATTGCTCTGATAGACGCGGATAAGATACCCACCCCTCAATATTTTGAGCGCTGCCTGCAATTGGTTCGTCCCGGCGGCATTATCGCCATTGATAATGTCTTATTGCACGGTCGTGTTGCACATACAGCCAATGCTAATGAATCAGAAAGTGTTCATATTATGCGTCAGTTCAATGCCAGCTTGATAAACGATACGCGGATAATTCCGTTAACTATACCATTTGGTGATGGTTTAACACTTATTCAGAAAAGATAATAACAAACAACCGGAGGAGAAAAATACATGAATTCACGTTTAAATCAATACCATTTCAGCCTAATCCTGATAGTTACATTTTGTATCAGTGCTTGCAGTAACATACCATCCTCCTCTGTTGCAGCTAGCACTTCTGCAGCGGAAGAAGTACACACAAATAGTAACCAATCCACTGAACAGCTTGACCAGATTCAGACGCAACTGAATGCTTTACAGATACAGATCAATGGTCTGCAAAACCAGATGAATGATATTCGTCAGCAACAAGATACATTATCGCGCTACCTGAATGTACGTACTCCGGTCAGTCACACTACCCCGGCCAAAGCCTCCGCTACTAATGATAATACCAGCGAAGCACGCCGGCTATATAATGCCGGTCTTTATAGCCAAAGCATTCGTCTGCTGAAAAATGCTGATAGTGGTGGCAATGGCAGCGCCCAGGCACAAGAGCGCATGTGGCTGCTGCTGCAAAACCATTCCCGTTTGAATAATTGTGAATCGGTAATTAATATCGGCAAGCGCTTTAACAGCCTTTATCCGCAAAACAGTCAAAGTGCCAACGCCCTTTATCTGGTGGCACAATGTCAGACTCATTTACAGCAACAGGATATTGCCCGCCTTACTTATCAGCACATTATCAGTAGTTATCCCAACAGTAATGCCGCTGTTAAAGCCAGGCATCAATTAAAAAACCTGTTACCAATCAAAAAAGGAACTCGATGAACACTCCGCAAATCGGCATTATTATGGGTAGCAATAGTGACTATCCGGTTATGCAACAGGCAGAGCAGTTTTTGCAACAATTCAGTATTCCTTATGAAATACAGGTTGTATCCGCACACCGTACTCCGGATTTAATGTTTGAATACGCTGAAACCGCCCGTTCCCGCGGCTTGAAAGCGATTATAGCCGGCGCCGGCGGGGCTGCTCATCTACCGGGCATGGTTGCTGCCAAAACCACCGTTCCTGTTCTGGGCGTACCTGTACCAAGTAAATATCTGCGCGGTGAAGATTCACTACTGTCTATTGTCCAAATGCCTAAAGGCGTACCAGTAGCCACTTTTGCTATTGGTGAAGCTGGTGCAGCCAATGCTGCTTTATTTGCCATTTCCATGCTGGCCAATGACAATCCGCAGCTGGCACAAAAACTGGCAGAATTTCGTGAAAGCCAGAAACAAAGTGTTCTGGATATGAATTTACCCAGCATTCCAGCCTGATTACTATTTAATTCAGACATATTTGCTGCATAAATATAATGAATAATATCATTATGCTATTGATATTAATTGTATTCAAATAAGAAAGAAAATTGACTATTATCCTCAGTAGCATGAGCATATTTACATGATTAGAATTAGCTCCAAAAAGCAATATCAGTTTTTAGTTATCAATTTAATCTAAAGAATTTCTGCTAAGTAACTGAAAGCAGAATAAAGATTTAAAATTAAAAATAAAATTCCAGCTTTCTTATTATTGCCAACAACAAATACTAAAAATATTCATTCTAAATTAAATATTTCATTTGAATTACAATCGAAATTGGATTGATTTACAATTCAGTTTTAACAATAAATTAAGCTAAAAAATTAGTAAATTCATTTATTTATTATAACTAAACAAAATTTTAATATTAAACAAATAAAACCTATAAATATGTTTATATCATTTATTATGCTTGATACCCATAATAAATAAATTATTACATTTTATTTACTGAATAAAAAAAGATACTGCTCCTATATTAGCAGTATCCATTTTTTATAACAAAATATTATTTTTCTGTTCTCAAATCCTTACGCAAAATTTTTCCTACAGCAGATTTGGGCAATTCTGAGCAAAACTCTATATCTTTAGGCACCTTATAACCGGTCAGATTCTGGCGACAATAGGCAATAATTTGTTCACGAGTCAGATTCGGATCCCGTTTTACTACAAATAACTTGATTGCTTCGCCTGATTTTTCATTAGGTACACCGATACAAGCCACTTCCAGCACCTCTGGCATAGCGGCTACAACCTCTTCTACCTCATTCGGATATACATTAAAACCCGATACCAGAATCATATCTTTTTTGCGATCTACCAGTTTTACATAACCTTTAGCATCAATTTCAGCCATATCACCGGTAGCCACAAAACCACGGCTATCAAGAACTTTAGCTGTTTCTTCCGGTCGGTTCCAGTAGCCTTTCATTACTTGCGGCCCCTGAACCCATAACTCGCCTACTTCACCAACCCCGAGAACCTTGCCGTTATCATCACGAATTTCAATATCTGTATTCGAAACCGGCAAACCGGCAGTACCCGTATATTCAGGATTATTCAGCGGATTAGCGCACACGCCGGGGCTGGCCTCAGTTAGACCATAAGCATCAATAATGGGCACACCCGTAATGGCTTTCCATTCCTGCGCCACCATTTTCTGAGTTGCCATTCCTCCACCCAGCACAAGCTTCCAGGTTGAAAAATCAATCGTTTTAAATTCTTCATTATGAATCAGTGCATTAAACAGAGTATTAACGCCACTCATTACCGTTACCCGATTGTTTTTCAGAACTTTAACCAAAGCTTTAATATCACGCGGGTTGGTAATCAGAATATTTTTGGAACCGGCATTAGCAAAAATCATAATATTCACAGTAAGTGAAAAAATATGATATAGCGGCAATGGTGTTACTACTACTTCCTGTCCGGGCACCAGATTTGCCTTAATCCATTCTGATGCCTGCTGCATATTGGCTACAATATTACCGTGCGTCAGCATTGCGCCCTTGGACATACCGGTTGTCCCGCCGGTATATTGCAATAAAGCCAAATCTTCCAGCTCAAGCGGTACCGGAGTAAAACGTTGTTTTTTCCCTAATTCCAAAGCATGCAGAAAAGTAACTGACCGCTCAATCTGAAAAGGCTTCACCATTTTTTTGAATTTGCGCAGCATGAAGTTCACTACAGCACCCTTCAGCCAGCCAAGCATATCGCCCATACTGGCCACTATCACCTGCCTGATTGCAGTCTGCTCCAGTACCTGAGCCACTGTATGCGCAAAATTTTCCAGTACGATAATCGCAGTCGCACCGGAATCAATCAACTGATGAGCTAATTCCCTCGGCGTATACAGAGGATTGACGTTCACAACTACGCCGCCAGCCTGTAACACCCCGAATACCGCAATCGGATACTGCAATACATTAGGCATCATAATTGCTACCCGCTCACCTTTTTGCAGATTCAGTACATTCTGCAAATATGAGGTGAACTGATTTACAAAAGTAGCAGTTTGAGTATACGTGAGTGTAGTACCCATATTGGAAAAGCTTGGCTGCGGGCCGAATTTCTTCACACTGGTGTCAAGAACGTCAATAATTGACGAATATGCACGCACATCTACTTCTGCCCGCACCCCTTCCTGATAACTTTGTAACCAGATTTTTTCCATTATCTTTTTCCTCTGCAACAATGCGTCTAATTTAAAGTGAAGTAAGGAAACATCAGTCAAAACAGACTGCAAAGAAAACATCAAATCAGAACATCAGCATTGTCTGCAAGATGACTGACTGTAGCCAGCCAGTCTGTTGATATAAGTGATTAAATTAATTATTTTGAATACTATGACTGTCGGTATCTCTGATAATACCACCACCCAGACACACAGCGCCAGCATACAGTACAGCAGACTGACCGGGCGTTACTGCCCATTGTGGTTCATCAAATACCAGTTCCGCGCAATCATCAGCCAGATAACGCAATTGAGCTGCCGCATCAGGCATGCGATAACGTGTTTTCACACCATAGCGCCCTTCTGCCGGACGTTCAGGTGTCGTAAAACTTAAATCATGCATAATCAGGCTGCGACTGAACAACAGTGGATGATCATGTCCCTGCACAACCAGAAGCTCATTATTCGGCAAATTTTTTCCGGCAACAAACCACGGCTCTCCGTCGCCACCGATACCCAAACCTTTGCGCTGCCCCAGTGTGTAATACATCAGTCCTTCATGCTCACCTACAATTTTACCTTCCGGTGTCACCATTGCTCCCGGATTAGTAGGCAGGTAACGCTGTAAAAATTGTCTGAACGGTCGTTCACCAATAAAGCAGATTCCGGTACTGTCTTTTTTTCCGGCTGTGGGTAACTGAGCCTGCTCCGCCAATCGGCGTACTTCAGATTTTTCCAGGTCACCGAGCGGAAACAATGCACGCTGTAATTGGTATGGTTGCAGTCGATACAGAAAATAGCTTTGGTCTTTATTCTGATCCAGCCCCTTGAGCAGATAATGTACGCCATCACGTACATCCTTACGTGCATAATGTCCTGTTGCAATCAGATCTGCACCACCGTTCAGGGCATGTTCCAGAAAACATTTGAATTTAATTTCTGCATTACACAACACATCAGGATTGGGTGTGCGACCAGCCTGATACTCCTGAAGAAAATATGCAAAGACATTATCTTTATACTGACCTGCAAAATTAACAATATCAATATCCATATCAATCAGATCAGCCACTGCTACTGCATCCAGTGAATCCTGCTTGATAGAACAATATTCGTCATCGTTATCGTCTTCCCAGTTTTGCATGAAGACACCGCGCACATCATAACCGCCCTGCTTGAGCAGCCAGGCTGTAACCGATGAATCCACTCCACCGGACATGCCAACAACAATACGTTGTGATAAATTTGCTTTTGTATTCATTTACATTCATCCAAAACCGGCGCAGATTGTGCCACAGGCAGAACATAGCAGCAACCTGCCGGCATAATTAATTGTGTATCAAACTTACAAAAAAACGTCATAAATACACAATTTACATCCATAATCAGCTTTTTATTTACACAAAAAAAATTTTTACTCTATATTATCAGTATAAATAACACAGGCTGCCGGTACTGTAATATCTGTCTGTAGACAAAAAATCACAAGACCGGCAGCCTGTGTAAATGCAAATCAAACTCAGTTCTGACGCAGACGACGCAATACCTCATCGCGCCCTAATAAAGCCAGCACCTGATCAATCGACGGGGTTTTTCCTGTACCACATACAGCCAGACGTAAAGGCATACCCAATTTACCCATTTTAATATTTTCTGTTTCACAAAATGGTGCAAAAAGAGCATGAATACTTTCTGCATCCCATTGTGATAACTGTTCAAGCAGGGCTGCAAAGCGCTGCATACGTGCCGGAGCATCTGCATCCCAGTGTTTAGCTACTTCCTTTTCTCCGGGAGTTGCTTTAGCATAAAAATATCTGCATTCCTCAGCCAGCTGATTTAAATCCTGAGCACGTTCTTTAACCAGTGCTATCACTTCAGCCAAATCCGGCTGCTCAGTTACTTCAATGCCCTGCTGTGCCAGACGCGGGCGCACCAGCTCAGCCAGACGGGAATTATCACTGGCTTTAATATGCTGCGCATTCAGCCACAACAGCTTTTCATGATCAAAACGGCTAGCTGAAGGGCTGACATCTTTTAAATCAAACCATTCAACAAACTGTTCCATCGTGAAGAATTCATCATCACCATGTCCCCAGCCGAGTCGTGCCAGATAATTCAGCAAAGCTTCCGGTAAAATACCTTGCCGGTCATAATCAACCACACTAACTGCATCCCGGCGCTTACTCATTTTTGCGCCTTTTTCATTCAGAATCATCGGCAAATGAGCATATTGAGGCAAAGATGCACCCATAGCTAAAAGAATATTAATCTGTTTAGGCGTATTGTTGACATGGTCATCACCACGGATAACCTGCGTAATACCCATATCATAATCATCTACAACTACACAGAAATTATAGGTAGGCGTACCATCGGCACGCGCAATAATCAGATCATCCAGATCCTGATTGGCAATGGCAATATGACCTTTAACCAAATCATCCCATGCCGTTTCACCAGTTAGCGGCATTTTAAAACGTACGACCGGCTGAACACCTTCGGGTACAGGTGGCAGTGTTTTGCCTTCATCCGGCCGCCAGCGGCGGTCATACCAGAAGTGTTCACCACGTGCCTCAGCTTCCTGCCGCATTGCTTCCAGTTCTTCACGGCTGGTATAGTCATAATAAGCATGACCGGAAGCCAATAACTCACGTAAAACTTCAGCATAACGGTCAAAGCGCTTTGTCTGGTAAAACGGACCTTCATCATAGTCCAGACCAACCCAGTGCATACCGTCCATAATCGCCTGCACTGATTCAGCCGTAGAACGTTCCAAATCCGTGTCTTCAATTCGTAATATAAACTTACCATGATGTTTACGTGCAAATGCCCAAGAGAACAAAGCAGTGCGCACACCACCAATATGCAAAAAACCGGTAGGACTGGGAGCAAAACGAGTACGAATCATGATTACCATTCTTCAGACACAGAAAAGACCTTATTGTACGCGTAAGCCAGAGTAAACAAAACCCGTTCGTGATATGCTTGCACTAATACCTGTAACCGTATGAAAGGCAGCATATATGAACTCCCCGAAACATCTGGCTGTTTACTACACTGGCGGAACCATTGGTATGCAGCAAACACCGGCCGGACTGGCTCCGGCTGTCAATCTTGCCAGCCTGGCTGCGCCCATTTTTCAGGAATACAGTCACCAGCTCAAATGCGACTGGTTTATTTGTGAACCACTGATTGATTCTTCAGCGATTACCCTTTCAAACTGGGAGACATGGCTTAACTGGATAGACAGCAAAGCTGAAAATTATGATGGTCTGCTCATTCTGCACGGTACCGATACCATGGCCTACAGTGCCAATATAATTGCGCTGGCACGGCCGAAACTGAATATCCCCATTATCCTTACCGGAGCCATGCTACCCCTGGAAGCTGATAACAGTGATGCACCACAAAACCTGCGTACTGCACTAGCTGCATTCAGCCTGCCGGGTTTTACCCAAACTGCCATTGCTTTTAACAGACAGCTCTGGCCGGCTGTCGGCAGCAGCAAAATCAGTACAGAACAGTCAGACGCATTTGCCAATCCGCAGTTTGGTTCACTGGCACAATGGTCAGAATCCGAAGGATGGTTTAATACTAATCTGCCTGTTGCCGGCAATTCAGACCTATCTGCACAATATGACATCAGTACATCGGCAAGAATTCACTGCTTTACTCTGACTCCGGGTGCTAATCTGGCAATGATTACCGCCAGTCTTACTCACAATCCTCCTGACGGAGTAATTTTACAAAGCTATGGCAATGGCAATACACCTAATGATAGGAATTTTCTGGCTGCAATCAGACAGATTAGTGAGCAATCAATACCTATTCTGAATATCAGTCAGGTTTTACAGGGATGTGCCTCTGCTGTTTACGCACAAGGACATGAATTGCGTGCAGCCGGCGTTATCAACGGCGGTAAATGTAATCTGGAAACTGCTGTGGCTATCCTGACACTGGCCGTAAGCAATAACTGGAATAAAGAACAAATTGAAAATCTGCTGCATACACAGAAGCTGATTTAAATATTTACTTTTGCAGGATTATCCGGCTTACTCTGTAACCGATTAATCCTGCACAATTTTGTTAATAAAGAGCTTGCGATAGCTTAGTCCGGTATCGTCGATACTATAAAAAGCTATTAACAACTTTTTGCATCCTCGATTACTTGAAACTTTCCTTGAAAAATTATTCAAATATCCCAAAAAATTTCATTTTAAATTAATCGTTTAAACCAATTTGTAATAATCAAATATTTTTTATACAAATACTGGTCTCTGCCAATTATTTTAGATAAAAGTTTATTGGGTTTTATAGCCATGTGGCAAATTTTTATCAAACACGATTTCATATATATATTGCATTTATACTTACTATTAATAAATTCAAATTGAATAAATATCCATAATTTGAAATTTAATTAACAAATTAACAATAACTTATGTGCTTTATTAAATAAAATATGATATTTTTATTAAGAGTTTTAAATACCTATAACCATGATTTATGATATAACTCTTTCTTTTCAGAATAGAAAAGTCAGTTATGGAAGAAAACCTTGCGATAAAACAAAAGGCTTATATTATTCTGGGTTCTTTTCTGGTTGCCGCATTTATTATTGGTATTGCCGGTGCATTGCAGGCACCGACACTCAGCCGTTATCTTGCCGAAGATGTGAAGGTTAATCCATATCAGGTAGGTTTATTTTACTCAATCAATGCCGTTGCCGGCATTGTCGTCAGCTTTCTGCTGGCACAATACTCTGATAATAAAGGTGTTCGACGGAATATTATTCTATTTTGTTGTCTGATGGGCATAGGAAATTGCATTACGTTTGCATTTTCGCGCCAATACTTTATCCTCGTTACCGTAGGCATATTTTTTTCAGCTTTTACCTCTGCAGCTATGCCGCAAATTTTTGCATCCGCACGTGAATATACAGATAAAACCGGCCGCAACGTTGTCGTTTTCAATGGCATTTTACGGGCACAATTGTCACTGGCCTGGGTAATCGGTCCGCCATTATCATTTGCATTAGCCGTGAATTACGGATTTACCATTATGTATCTGAGTGCGGCAGCTATGTTTTTTGTTGCCATGCTGATCGTTTTTCTGTGTTTCCCTGTTATAAAACGTCCGGCATCTGTTACTAAAAAACAAGAGTCAAAAGAAAAGATTTTCAATAATCCTAATGTCATTTTGCTGTTTATCGCTTCAATCAGTATGGGTACAGCAAATATGATGTATTTGATTGATATGCCTTTATATATCGATGACATTCTGCCCGGTTCACCTTCACTGCCCGGACATTTGATGGGCATAGCTGCTGCCATTGAAATTCCCGCTATGCTGATTGCCAGCATGCTGGTACCGCGCTTTGGTAATAAAAATCTGATTTGTTTTGCAGTCATTTGCGGCATCATATTTTATATCGGTATGGTTTCTACCCAAAACGAATGGATGCTGATTGGTTTACAATTCTTTAATGGTTTATTTATCGGCATAATAGCCAGTATCGGTCTGATTTATTTTCAGGATTTATTACCTAAACGTACGGGTGTTGCTTCTACATTGTTTAATAACTGTATTTCTAGCAGTATTATTCTGGCCGGTATGTTGCAGGGTGTTATTTCGGCCAACTTCGGCCATCAGAGTATCTATACCATTTCTTTAGCCATGGTAATTTTATCTTTCATCTTGTGCCTGATTATTCAGCCACCGCCTTCAGCAATTAAATCGCCCTCAAAGGTTAATCACTGATCAGCACCGTAATCACCATTCTAACAAGGTTCTAAAACTGACTATAGGCTTATCTTAAAACATCTATTATCAATATCAGTAAAGCACTGTAGTAATAAATAAATTCATACCGCCAAAAATCCGCATTAACAAACAAATATTTTCCTAAACTATCCGGCATAATCATATTATCGTTTAACAGTTGTAAACATTTAAATAGTCATATTTCAGGGAAAATAAAACGCAGTTGTCTGATTCTAAATTATTCAAAACCGGTGCTAAGTTGATGGTGAATGGTTAAATGCTGATAATAAAAAAATCATACCCGTATCCAATCCTGCAATCGGTGAAAAACTGGCTGATAATCCTAAAATGGTTACCACAGAAGCTGTATGTGCGGTAACTGCCACCCGGATTACTTTAAAAACGAAGTTGGAACAAAACTTATTGCGTAATAAGCATTTTCAGTAAAAAAATTTCTATAGAACTTGGGGAAAGCTTTATCTATTGTTTTCAATGATACAGATATTGATGCAGCAGTAACCAGCGCCATAATTTTCAAATTCCACAATGACGGACAAACCTAAGCCTGTGCCAATCATATTTATGTGCAAAGCGCTGTCAACAACCAGTTTGTGCCTAAATTCTAAGAAACTATCAACAATTTGACCTTAGTCACGGTATGGATGCAGGTGTTAACGTAAGCCCTTTGATTGATAGTCAGGCAGTAGCAAAATTATTGAACATACTCAAGATGCTACCACTGAAGGCGCTAAATAGTTACAGGTTTGGTTGCAATGTGGTTGTTTGGGAAAAATCATATATTAACAAAAGTTATTATCATAAGAATAATAGGAGCTTCTCTGAATTACTCAGACAATTTAGAAAGAAAAATAAATTCTCCGTCATTCAGCGATAAAAAACCTATTTAAATTTAATAAATTGTTTTTTATTAACATAAATATACAAAATATTGCAAATAAAACAAGGAGAGTTTACAATCTGTATGATGCAAAACCAATTGATAAACCTGTACTTTATTTTTGCTTGGCTCTACTTTGATATTAAGCATATACATTTGTAAATAGCCGGATAATTTCAAAAAGAGGAAGATTAATGAAAAGGATCATTCTAACAGTAGTAGCATCCTGTGCCCTGTGTTTTGCGGGTTATCAATGGCATAAAAGCATACAAGAAAAAAGAATATTTGTTCAGGATATCAAATCCAGAACAGATCAATATGGTTTTCTGGATATATCAGATAATCTTACCGAAAGTAAGGGAATTGTCATTGTGGCTCCAGTCAATTGTCCGTCACGGCAGGCAAAGATTGCTGATTATCTGGTCACAGAACTAAATAAACAGAATATTCCTGCGACCCGAACTAATAGTTACAATTTCAGACAGAAAAACATTATGTCAGAAAGAGAAATAAATCAGATGATTAAAAGATATCAATATGTCAGAACAATGGCTCCACCGCTGGTATTTGTAAATGGTAAAATAAAGTCTAATCCATCAATTGAAGCCATCAAAAAAGAGTGGGAGTTACAATAGTTGTTTCGTTAACCAAACTTACTTCGACATGTTCAATAAAAATTAAAATTAATCAAGTGTGCCAATGTCTGCATCTTGTATTTTCAGGATCAGCTTCCCAGTTGAACTATTTAATTTCTAATTTGTTTAACAATTGCCTTTATACAGTACTATTCTGCCTGGTTTGTTACAGGACGTAATTTCTGCCAGCTTCGGCCATCACATTATTTATGTGATTGCACTTGCAATGGTGTCTGTTTCATTTATTTTCTGTCTGATTATTGCTAAACCAGTCTATACCAAAATAGTTTCTTAACAACAGTATTGATTAGTTTTAACTGAATAACACTACACAACACCAATTTCTATCAGGCTAAATCCAACCGGTTTAGCCTTTTTAATTAACACTGACATCTATACATCATTGAAATCAATAATCAAATAAGGCAGCACTTTATTTGCATGCCGGCAGACGCTCAGCAATTAAGAATATACGCATAAATTAAGCAATTAATTCTTAAAATAATATTTATAATTAATATTAATTGCTAATAATACCAATTATAAAAACATTTAATTTCATTCTTATTGAATTTTTTTCAATATTCTACGTTAGAAGAATATTTACCCAGATTGACAGTATAAATTTAATCCCGTAATTTAACCGAATAAACCAATCAATTATAAGACTGATAGATTCAGTCAGTTAATTATATTGTCAGAACACATATCATACCGTTGATATTAGTAAAAACCTGCTTAGGCCGGTCTGCACTTTTTTGGAGAAAATATTATGAGTCAAACAAGCAATGTTCGTCAGCGTCAACTGGCCGCAGCCCCTCGTGGCGTCGGTTTCATGTGCGATTTTTATATTGATCACGCTAAAAATGCTGAGTTCTGGACTCCTGAAGGTAAACGTTATATTGACTTTGCCGGAGGTATCGGCGTTCTGAATACTGGTCATCTGCATCCCAAAGTACAAAAAGCAGTAGCTGATCAGTTGCAGAAATTTTCGCATACCTGTTTTAATACTGTTCCATATGAGCTGTATGCTAAGGTTGCCGAAAAAATTAATGCCAGAGCACCTATTGCCGGCGACAAGCGCACAATGTTTGTTACTTCTGGTGCTGAAGCTGTTGAAAATGCCATTAAAATTGCCCGTGCCTATACCAAAAGACGTGGTGTGATTGCATTTAACGGTGCCTTTCATGGCCGTACCAATCTCACTATGGCTTTAACCGGCAAAATCGCACCCTATAAAGTAGATTTCGGGCCGTTCCCTGCTGATATCGTACATGCACCTTATCCGAATGCACTGCATGGCGTTAGCATTGAAGATGCATTGCATGGACTTCATAATATTTTCAAATGCCATCTGGCGCCCAGTGATATTGCTGCTATTATTATCGAAGTAGTTCAGGGTGAAGGCGGCTTTAATGTTACACCAAATGAATTTCTGCGTGCCTTACGCCAGCTGGCGGATGAACACGGAATTGTGCTGATTTTTGATGAAATTCAGTCCGGCTTTGCCCGTAGCGGAAAAATGTTTGCTACCGAACTGACCGGCGTACAGCCTGATTTAATGACTATTGCCAAATCTCTGGCCGGCGGTTTTCCGCTTTCCGGTGTAGTAGGCAAAGAAGCCATAATGAATGCTCCTGTAGTAGGCGGCCTGGGCGGCACTTACGCCGGCAGTCCGCTGGGACTGGCTGCTGCTAATGCAGTTATTGATGTTATCGAAGAAGAAAAACTGTGCGAGCGCGCCAATATTCTGGGTAACAGATTGAAAGAGCGCTTTAATAATTTAAAAGAAGTTATTCCGTCTATTGCAGAAGTACGCGGACCAGGCTCCATGGTCGCCATTGAATTAGTTAAACCCGGTACCTCAGAACCAGATGCTGAACGTACCAAAAAAGTACAGCAACTGGCGCTGGAAAACGGTCTGATGATTCTGACCTGCGGACAGTATTACAACGTAATTCGTTGTCTCTATCCGCTTACTATTGAAGATCATGTATTTGATGAAGCATTGAATATACTTGAAACTGCCCTGCGTCAGGCTCAATAATATTCATTGTCTGCAGGCTGATCCGGTAGAATACTTTACCGGCAGCCTGTCATGTCTGTTTCAGTTTTTTTAGGAAAAAACTATGCAATTGCATGATTCTGCATTATTAAAAACCCAGTGTTATATAAATGGACAATGGCTGAACGCCGATAATGGCGCAGTTATTTCAGTTATCAATCCGGCTACCGGAAACAATCTGGCAGATGTGCCCCGCATGGGTACAGCAGAAGCTGAACGTGCTGTAGCAGCAGCACATGCAGCATTGAAACCATGGCAAGCCAAATCAGCTAAAGAACGCAGTAATCTTCTGCGCCGCTGGTTTGAGCTAATGATGCAGCATCAGGAAGATCTGGGCATTATCCTGACTTCAGAACAGGGGAAGCCGCTGGCTGAGGCTAAAGGTGAAATTGCCTATGGTGCATCCTATCTGGAATGGTATTCAGAAGAAGCCAAGCGTATTTATGGTGACACCATACCCGCACCGTCAAATGACAAACGGATTATGGTACTTAAGCAGCCAATCGGCGTATGTGCAGCCATTACACCGTGGAATTTTCCGAATGCGATGATTACCCGCAAGATTGCTCCGGCTCTGGCTGCCGGCTGTACTTTTGTTATTCGTCCGGCCTCGCAAACACCATTATCTGCACTGGCCATTGCTGAGCTGGCACAGCGTGCCGGCATCCCGCCCGGAGTAGTCAATGTCATTACCGGCAGCTCCAGTGAAATTGGTAAAGTATTAACTGAAGACGACCGGGTAAAAAAATTCAGTTTTACCGGCTCTACCGAGGTAGGTCGTAAACTGATTGCTCAGTGCGCCGGTACAGTAAAAAAAGTATCTATGGAACTGGGTGGTAATGCGCCATTTATCGTCTTCAATGATGCTGATATCGACGCAGCCGTAGAAGGTGCAATGATTTCCAAATTCCGCAATGCCGGCCAGACCTGCGTATGTGCCAACCGGTTGTACGTACAAAGTGCTGTATATGATGAATTCGTGGATAAACTGGCTCAGGCCATTGCCAAACTGAAAATAGGCAACGGACTGGATCAGGGTGTAACTGTCGGACCATTAATCGATGCAGGTGCAGTTAACAAAGTTCAGGAACATATTACTGATGCTATTGGCAAAGGGGCGGAAATCGTTACCGGCGGAACCGCAGATAATCACGGTGAATTATTCTTCCAGCCTACATTACTGAAAAATGTTACTCAGGACATGAAAGTTGCCCGTGAGGAAACTTTCGGTCCGCTGGCGCCGGTATTTCGTTTTGAAAGCGAAGACGAAGTTGTCAGCTGGGCTAATGACACCGAATTCGGGCTGGCCAGTTATTTCTACAGCCGTGATATCGGCAGAATAGTACGTGTCAGCGAAAATCTGGATTATGGCATGGTAGCCATCAATACAGGACTGCTGTCAAATGAAGCAGCACCTTTTGGCGGCGTCAAGCAATCCGGTCTTGGTCGGGAAGGTTCTAAATACGGTATAGAAGATTACGTTGAAATTAAATATGTACTTCTTGCCGGCGTTGACCAGTAATTCCTGAATCCGCGGCAGCCATAATCTGCTTCGCTGCCGCTTTCTTCACAATTATAAAAATCCTGAATGCACTGCATAAATCAGGATGGGACATTGTTGACTGAATTCAGCCTGCTAAAGGTGTTTCAGTCTGATATTACTTTTTCCAGAGGAGAATTAATTTGAGCACATCATCCACACTGAAAAACGGACTTAAATCACGCCATCTGACTATGATTTCTATTGCCGGCGTGATCGGAGGAGCTTTATTTATTGGCTCCGGCTCCGTAATTTACGATACAGGACCGGCAGCCATTCTTGCCTATGGTGCCGGCGGTCTTCTGGTCATGCTGATTATGCGCATGTTAGGAGAAATGGCTGTAGCTCATCCGGATAGCGGCTCTTTTTCCACATATGCCGATACTGCCATCGGCCGCTGGGCAGGTTTCAGCATTGGCTGGTTATACTGGTTTTTCTGGGCATTGCTTATGGGCTGGGAAGCCTATGTAGCCGGTAAAATTCTTAATAACTGGTTTCCAATATTTCCTATCTGGAGCTATATGCTGGCAGTAACCGTAGCTCTGGTTGTTATCAATCTGATGGATGTTAAAAATTACGGGGAATTTGAATTCTGGTTTGCTTTAATCAAAGTAGTCGCCATTGTATTGTTTCTGATTGTAGGCAGTCTGGCTATTATCAATTTATGGCCGTGGGGTCAGGCAGATGCAAAAGGCTGGACACACTTAACTGATCAGGGATTCATGCCTAAAGGATCATCATCTGTGGTAACAGCATTGCTGGGTGTTATGTTTGGCTATATTGGTGCTGAAATCGTTACTGTTGCTGCCGCAGAATCCAGCCATCCGGCTACAGAAATTCGTAAAGCCACAAAATCTGTTGTCTGGCGCATCATCCTGTTTTATGTAGGTTCGATTTTTATTACCGTTTGTCTGATTCCGTATAACGACCCGCGGCTGAATGACGCCACATGGGGAACATACAGTGTAGTATTAACCTCACTGGGAATTCCTCAGGCACGTCATATCGTCAACTTTGTTGTCCTTACTTCAGTTTTAAGCTGTTTTAATTCAGCTCTGTATACCTGTTCGCGCATGTTATATTCATTGGCAAAACGCGGCGATGCTCATCGGATCATGTCCTATACCTCGAAAAATGGCAGTCCGCAAATTGGCGTGCTTATTTCCTGTGTCTTTACCCTGTTTGCAGTGTATCTCACCGCTACCGCCAAAATGGATGTTTACAATGTACTGATGACTGCTACCGGTACGATTGCCCTGTATGTTTATCTCGCTATCAGCTGCTCACAATTATTTCTGCGTAAAAAACTGGAAAAACAAGGGCAGACACTGACATTTAAAATGTGGTGCTTTCCATGGCTGACTTATCTGGTTATCGGGCTGATTATTGCTTCGATTATTATTATGATTATCGAAGGAACCTATAAATATGCAGTAATATATACCAGCATACTGGCGGCCATCATCCTGATAATGGGTATAGTGGCACAAATATTCAAAATCGGCAGCCAGCAGAATAAAACAGACTAATATTTAATATTGGTTTTATACAGATTAGAGCAGTAATAATATTTATCTATCTTGACACAGATTGATTAAGATAAATATTCGGATAAATTAATTTAAATTTTATTCGCCATAACTGGCAACAATTCAGTACACTATTCATTTTGAAATTCAACCGGCACAAAATGATTACACTAGAACAATGTCAGCAATGGGATGCCGCCGATATTCTGGCTCCCCTAAAAAATCAGTTTGAATTACCACAAGGGGTTATATATCTGGATGGTAACTCTTTGGGTGCGAAACCCAGAAAAGCTGCAGAAAATGCTCAGGCAGTGATTAATCAGCAATGGGGTACCGATCTGATTAATAGCTGGAATAAAGCCGGCTGGTGGGATTTACCGGTACGACTAGGCAATAAAGTCGGTCAGCTGATTGGTGCTCAGGAAAATGAAACCGTTGTTACCGATACAACCAGTCTGAATCTGTTTAAAGTATTGGCCACAGCCATCCATATTCAGCAGAATAATGACAATAACCGTAAAATCATTATCGCTGAGCGTGATTCTTTCCCTACTGATATTTATATGATTGAAGGTTTCATGGCTCTGGTTAATCAGGGTTATCAGCTTCATCTAATAGATACACCGGCAGATCTGCCCGCCCGTATTAATGAAAACACTGCTGTTGTAGTGTTATCTCATGTTAACTATCGTACCGGTTACCTGCACGACATGGAAGAAATCAATGCACTGGTACATTCGCATGGTGCATTACTTATCTGGGATTTGTGTCATTCAATCGGTGCTGTACCTATTGATCTGAATGCCAGTAACAGTGATTTTGCTATTGGTTGTACTTACAAATATTTGAACGGCGGTCCCGGAGCACCTGCTATGCTGTGGGTAAATGAGCGTTATCAGACTGCATTCAGCCAGCCATTATCCGGCTGGTGGGGTCATGCGCGGCCGTTTGATATGGCTGAAAGCTATACACCTGCAGATAATATCCGTCGCTATTTATGCGGTACACAGCCAATTGTATCTATGAGCCTGATAGAAAGCGGCGTAGATATCTTTTTACAAACAGATATGCAGTCACTGCGGCACAAATCTCTGCAACTAACTGATTTACTGATTGCTCTTACTGAGCAGGAATGTGCCGGACATAACTTAACGCTGATTACACCGCGTGAACATGCTCACCGTGGCAGCCATGTCAGCCTGCGTCACCCTCATGGTTATGCCATAGTTCAGGCTCTGATTGCCCGCGGTGTAATCGGAGATTATCGCGAACCGGAAGTAATTCGCCTGGGAGTTACACCATTATATCTGAGTTATACCGATATCTGGCATGCTGTTCAGCATCTGAAACAGGTATTAATTAATGAGGAGTGGGCTCAGCCACAGTTTCACACGCGCGGACAGGTAACCTGATTTGCATTTCTTTAATCCACACAGGTACAGGCCGGGCATGAATATTCTGCTCGGCTTATGCTTTTCATCTTAAGGAAAAACGATGGGTAATTTCGAGCGTATTCAGTCTCGGGAAACAGGATTACACAAAAAGCTATCCGCCGGTCAGATGAGCATGATTGCCATTGGCGGAGCAATAGGAACCGGCTTATTTCTGGGCAGCAAATTTGCCATTGGCTTTGCCGGCCCTGCTGTTATCATCAGTTATGCACTGGGCGGCATGATTGCACTGGCTTTAATGGGATGTCTGGCTGAAATGACTGTGCAGCACCCTACTTCGGGTTCTTTTGGTGCTTATGCTGAATTTTATCTGCATCCTCTGGCCGGTTTTCTGGTGCGTTACAGTTACTGGGCCTGTATTGTTCTGGCTGTGGGTACAGAAGTCACTGCCATTGCTGAATACATGAAATTCTGGTTTCCACAGGTTGATTCATGGATATGGATTGCACTGTTTTCATGCTGCCTGATCGGCGTTAATGCCTATAGTGTCAAAGCTTTCGGTTCAGTTGAATACTGGTTTTCCACCATTAAAATTTTTGCCATTATCGTATTTATTGTACTGGCCGTCAGTGTATTACTAACGCAAAGCAGTATCAGCAGAATTGAACAAAACATGTTTAGCGGCGGTTTTGCTCCGCATGGATTTTCCGGTATCTGGACCGGTGTGATTATTTCCATTTTCAGCTATCTCGGTATTGAAATGATCGCTATAGCCGCAGGTGAAGCCACCAATCCTGAACAGGCAGTTAAAACCGCGTTTAAAGGAACTTTTGCAAGGCTATTGATATTTTATCTGCTTGCACTCAGTCTGATTGTCATGCTGGTACCGTGGCAGGAATTAATTCAAGAAGGAAGCACCAGCCCGTTTGTCAGCGTAATGAAAAACGTAGGTATACCATTTGCCGACAGTATTCTGAACTTTATTGTCATTGTTGCCGCACTTTCAGCCATGAACAGTATGCTCTATATTGCTACCCGTATGATGTTCAGCCTGTCTCGTGCTAACGAAGCACCACAAATATTCGGTAAAGTAAAAAGTAATGGCGTACCACTGAATGCACTGGCTTTATCCTCTGCCGGTATCGCTGTCGCCGCACTGGTTTATATTTTAAATCCGGAAACAGCTTTTCCGGTTATGATAGCTTTGTCTATGTTTGGTGCATTATTCAGCTGGGGAGCTGTATTTCTGACACATCTGTGTTTTCGCATCCGGATGCAGCGGCAACAGCAAAAACTAAAATTCCGTGTACCCGGTTTTCCATTTGTCACTATAGCCGGTTTATTGGCAATCATCAGCATCATGATCACCACATGGTTTACCCCGATATTTCATGCTACCTTATTATTTGGTTTACCTTTTCTGGCATTTTTAATTCTGGCATATATTATTCAGATATATCATAAAAAAAGTATAAATAAATAAATATGTACAAAGTGTATATATCATAATAGCATCAATGCCAACTGGCATTGATGCTGTTATTAAATTAATAGAAAACAATATGGGATTAATAAATTAAATATCTATTTTTCATCAATAATAAATAAAATAATATTTATTGAATTTTAGTAAACTCAATATATAATTTTTATATAAATTAAATATTTATTATATTAAATCTGCATTCCTTCAAAAGGATTAAAAGATTTGGATTTTTTAGTTCTATGTACATAATAAATAGGATTAGTCATAACAGCCCAAAAGATTGCATAACAACAACCTGCTGCCGCTTTAGAAAGAAGCAGTATTAGTAATAAATCTAGTACTGTTAAAAATAACAATATAGTTAGCGCTTTACGCCACATACCTAAATAAAAATAATAGAAAGGACCAAAAAAGAATGCTTTCCAGTTCATCGCCATCGTCATTTGTGACTTAAATGGTAAACTTTTAAAATTTTTTACATATTTATCTGTTTGTTTGAAAACCTTTGGTATACCATTTTCTTCATAAAATTTGAATCTGAACAGCCATGCATCACTAAGCCCCATGTCGGAAAAATCACATTTTTTTTCAGTACTCTCGTCCATAAATAACCTATAGATATATTAATTACTAATTTAAAAATTTTAATTAAATACAAAAAAACTTCATTAAGTTTAACATAAATAATTTTATTTAAATAATATTACAGAATTTACCTTAATATTGTTTGACTATTGTTAAATTTTAGAGATTAATTTGAATATAATCACAGTTCATTTACTGATAATTTTCATCTAATAATTTAATTATTTATAATTATCAATATTTTGTGATATATCAGTGATTAACTATAGATTATCATCTATCACAATCAGAAAATTTAATATTCTCTCAACTGTAATACTACTATTTAATTACGGAAATACTATTCTTATTTAATAAATTACATTTTTATCTGTTCAGCAAAAAATTACCGACAGGTAAAACAAAAGAGCTGCTTGTGATAAAGCAGCTCTTTTGGTCTGATAAAAACAATATTACTGATTTAGTGTCAGCAATAAATGATTCATGCGTTTTACAAATGCCGCCGGATTTTCCAGTTTACCGCCTTCAGCCAGCAAAGCCTGATCATATACCAGCTCAGCCAGTTCATTGCGCTGTACTTCGTCCTGCTCAGAAGCAATTTTCTTAATCAAAGGATGATCCGGATTGATTTCCAGTGTTGGTTTGGTCTGCGGAATTTGACCGGCTGCGCCGCCGGAAGCTTCCAGCATTCTTGCCAGATGCTGGCTCATATCATGCTCACCAACAACCAGACATGCCGGACTTTCTGTCAAACGGGCAGTAGCACGAACAGCGTCAACTTTATCACCCAGAGCAGTTTTAATCTGCTCTACCAGTTCCTTATTGTCTTCTTCTGTTTTAGCCTGAGCTGCTTTTTCTTCCTCATCAGCCAGATTACCTAAGTCCAGTGAACCCTTGGCTACACTTACCAAACCCTTGCCGTCAAATTCAGATAAGCTGTTTACCACCCATTCATCCACACGATCAGTCAGCAGCAGTACCTCAACACCTTTTTTCAGGAAAATTTCCAGATGCGGGCTATTTTTGGCAGCAGCATAACTATCGGCAGTAATATAGTAAATTTTCTCCTGCCCCTCTTTCATCCGACCAATATAATCAGCCAGAGTAACATTTTGCTCACTACTATCATTATGCGTAGAGGCAAACCGGCATAGACCAGCTATTTTGTCTTTATTAGTGAAATCTTCAGCAATACCTTCTTTCAGTGTATTACCGAACACCTGCCAGAATTCAGCATATTTTTCCGGCTGATTTTTCTTCAGATCTTCTAAAAGAGACAATACTTTTTTAACACTGCCAGAGCGAATTGCATCCAGATCACGGCTTTCCTGCAAAATTTCACGGGATACATTCAAAGGCAAATCGCTGCTGTCGATCACTCCGCGAATAAAACGCAGATAAGAAGGCATCAGCTTTTTCGCATCATCCATAATGAATACACGTTTTACATATAACTGTACACCATGCTTAGGTTCACGCTCATATAAATCAAATGGTGCATGTTTCGGAATGTACAGCAATCCGGTGTATTCATGCCGTCCTTCCACACGGAAATGTGTCCACGCTAAAGCATCATCATAATCGTGTGATACATGACGATAGAAAGTCTGGTACTGCTCATCGGTAATTTCATTTTTCGGCCGCTGCCATAAAGCCTGAGCCTGATTAACCACTTCCAGCTCATCTGAAACTTTTACATTACCTTCTTCATCATATTCAGGCGCTTTTTTCATATAAATCGGCACAGAAATATGATCACTATAAGTTGTTACAATCCGGCGCAAAGTCCAGTCAGACAACAAATCTTTTTCATCATCTTTAAGATGCAGAATTACATCTGTACCACGGGCAGACTTACTAATCGGTTCAACAGTAAATTCGCCGTCACCAACACTCACCCAGCGTACAGCTTGATTTTCAGCGGCACCTGCCCTGCGGCTTTCAACAGTTACCTTATCAGCCACGATAAATGCAGAATAAAAACCTACACCAAACTGCCCGATAAGATTGGCATCTTTTTTATCGTCGCCAGTCAGTTTTTCCAGAAATGCTTTGGTACCGGATTTAGCAATGGTGCCCAGATGTTCAATAATATCGGCTTCAGTCATACCGATACCATTATCAGATACAGTAATGGTTTTAGCTTCTGCATCAGCAGTAACCTTAATCCTGAATTCTGCATCATCTCCCAGCAAAGAAGCATCATTCAGAGACTCAAAGCGCAATTTATCGCACGCATCGGCAGCATTGGAAATCAGTTCCCGCAAAAAGATTTCTTTATTGCTGTATAAAGAATGAATCATCAACTGTAACAACTGTTTTACTTCAGTCTGAAAACTGTGTGTCTGTTTCATAATTTTCTCAAAAGCCCAAATATATGATTGTTGTTAATTTAAAATATGGGCAGCACATTTCAGTTTCAAGCCGGATAGTCATATGTCTGCTTGATGTACAGCTTTTTCCGCAAGCACAAAATATCAGACAAATATCAGTATATACATTTCAGACAAAGCTAATTTGTTACAATAGAATATTTACTAAGCCTACTAAATAAAAACGATCAAACATCATGAACACCCATCATTGTTTGCCTGATACCCGCGCATTTCCTACCGATCAGGTTAAAAACGAACTGCTGCTGCATGCAGCCAGTCTAGTAACACCTACATCAAAAGCACAAACTACCCTTGCCCGTGAGAGCCTGCAAACTGAAATCAGCCGTATGCTGGCACAAAATCACTATACCAACCTTTCTGTAGCACTGGCTATGGCGGCCAATAGTGATATTTACAATGCACTGTGGAACAATATGGAAACTGTATTACAAGCACGTAATCAGACAGAAGTACAATGGTTGGCTTTGCCCGTGATAATAGTAGGTGGTGCTAAAGAAAATATCTCTCTGCCAGACAGCATACCCGCAGAAGCCATTGCTGAAATCTTCAAAAACCGTCCATGGTCTGATGAATGGAATAAAATTCACTGGGCATCTCATCTTGTGAGTGATACTACCCTGACCCATATCAAAGCCAGTCAATGGTATGCTGCTAAACAAAATCAACAGATGGCCGCAGATTTTCTCGGTCAGTTACCTAAAACACCACTAATAGTTGAAAGCGGACAATCAGTACAGGTTTTTTATGCCCTTGGTTTTTCCGGACCAGACATTCAGTCTGCCCTTAACTGCAATCTGGCAGATACTGCCCTGCCGCTCATGCAAGTCTGGCAAACTCATCTGGCTACAGCCGGTGCTACGCTGTTTATCAACCCGCTTGCGCCACAATCACCATTAAACGCCTTACGCTCTGGCAGTGCCATGCGTCTGCGAATGGCCTGTGATGTCTTTACGACTAATGCTATCCGGGCGATTCGCCTGCAAAGTCCGCGGGTTGGCGTAGTTATTGCTGCTCAGGAAGGCGGGAATATATTATTTGGCTTCAACGCAACCGACAGTGTATTTGAACTTCAGCCACAAATTTTCCGCTGGCCGCTGACACAGGCAGACAACATTGACAGCATAATACAAAATTTCATTGATCTTCTGGCTGAGTGCAATGTTGAAAATATTCGTCTGTTACATGAACCAATCAGTGCGCAGGCCCAATTGCCTAATTATGCCCAATCTATCAATATGGTCGGGCATAACCCACTTTTCCCACGGAGTCACTGATGGCTGCAACTAAAGTATTATTTGTCTGTCTGGGTAATATTTGCCGTTCTCCCATGGCAGAATACATTCTGCGCGACCTGGTAACAAAAAAAGGTCTGAGTGAACAGATTGAAATTGCCAGCGCCGGCACTTCCGGCTGGCACAATGGTGAAGACATGCACTCAGGCACCAAAGAAATTCTGCATGCAAAACAAATCAGTACTAAAGATTTTCAAAGTAGTGAAGTAAGGCCGGAGGATATTGCCATTTACGATCATATTATTGCTATGGATGATAAAAACCTGCAGGACTTATCCCGTATTTTTGGGTGTAGCCGTCCGGATAAAGTCTACAAAATTACCGATTTATTACCAGACAGCGAATATGACTACGTACCAGACCCTTATTTCAGCGGTAATTTTACAGAAACCTGCACCATCATCCATGCCGGCTGCGAGGCATGGCTCAAATACTGGCAAACCTCAGCAGGCAAACAGTAATCCAGATTACCCGCCGTTTATACTATCCGGATAGAATCTACTCAATAAAAGAGCAATATGGTAAAATTAATACCATATTTCAATTATTTGATGGTATTAAAACTTGCCAAAGCGCTCAGCTTTGGCATTGTTTTGGTACGTAAAATCAACATAGCAATAAGGAATTTAAAATGGCAGGACATAGTAAGTGGGCCAATATCCAGCATCGTAAAGGTCGTCAGGATGCCAAACGCGGCAAAATCTTCACCCGCCTGATTAAAGAAATTACCATTGCAGCCCGTCTGGGCGGTGGCGATCCGAATGCCAATCCACGCCTGCGTCTGGCAATGGATAAAGCCACTGATGCCAACATGCCCAAAGATAATATTCAGCGGGCAATAGATAAAGGTACAGGTAATCTTGAAGGTGTTGAATATGCAGAACTGCGTTACGAAGGCTATGGCATTGGCGGAGCGGCAGTAATGGTAGACTGCCTGACCGACAATAAAACCCGTACCGTAGCCGATGTACGCCATGCCTTCACCAAACATGGCGGCAATCTTGGTACAGACGGTTCAGTAGCTTTTCAGTTTGTTCATCAGGGCTATTTACTCTTCAGCCCGGAAGTGGATGAAGATACTCTCATGGAGGCTGCTCTCGAAGCAGGTGCTGAAGACGTTATCGTACAGGAAGATGGTTCTAAAGAAGTCATCACCGAGCCCTATCAGTACAGCAGTGTTAAAGAAGCACTGGAAGCAGCGGGTTTGCACGCGGCCGATGGCGAAGTAACCATGCGTGCAGTTAATGAAACCGTTCTGCAAGGAGCAGAAGCTGAAAAAATGCAGCGTTTATTAGACGCACTTGAAGATCTTGATGATGTTCAGAACGTTTATACTACAGCCGTACTGGAAACTGAATAAACATAAAACGGACTGTTACTCAGTCCGTTTTTATCATTAACAGCATATTATTACCATTGATTCATGCAAGCTATAACCGAACTTTTTCAAACAGCTTCTGCCGGTGAATGCGCTGAAATTTTAGATTTCTGGCTCAACGAATGCAGCCTTGATGAAGCACCAGATGTACATACAGTAAAACTATGGCAACAATTGTTTCAGCAGCGCGGCAGTAAATTTAACCGTCTGGCTACCCTGTGTCAGCAATGGCTAATTGAAACAGACTCATTATGAAATCATCATGGATGAATAAATGGCTGTTCCTTGCCGCCATCTGGTTTCTGGCCAGCCTGTATTTTTTATTCTTCAAAGCAAGCGGTAATCAGGTGCCTATTCCGCAATTTGATAAAATCTGTCACTTTGGCTTATTTTTCGGCCAATTCTGGCTCCTGTCCAAATCCTGCTTCAGTGCCGGCATCACAATTCCGCTACGCCTGCTAATTATAACTGCCATTATCTGGGCTGCTTCCAGCGAAATCATTCAGGCACTGTTCACTAAACGTGAGGGCGATATAATGGATGCAATGGCCGATCTCATCGGTGCCGCACTGGCACTTTGGCTGGCTCGTCAAATACAAACAGCTCGCCGCAACATCAGCAGGGAGAAATATTAAAATGGATATTACCGTTTATCAGCAACGCCGTCAGACTGTACTGAATAAAATCGGCGAAGATGGCATTGCCATTATATTTGCCGCTCCGGAACAACGCCGCAGTAATGACACAGAATACCCCTTCAGACAGGATAGCTACTTTCATTACCTGACCGGTTTTCCTGAGCCCGGAGCAGCATTGATACTGAATGGACGTGAACACACCTCCACTCTTCTGTGCCGCAATAAAGACCCTGAACACGAAATCTGGAACGGTTTCCGATATGGTTATACAGCTGCACGAGAGCAATTTGCTTTCGACTCAGCCGATGATATCAACCAGTGGCCGGTTTTGCTTAAACAAGCACTGGCTGGTCACCGACGACTCTTCGCATTGTGGGGACTATATCCTGAAAATGACCCTAAGCTCATTGAATTATGGTATGAAGTTGCCCGTATAGCCAATTATCGCAGTGCTAATGGCAGTAAGATTGCACCTGACAGCCTGGTAAATCTGGTCAGCATCCTTGATCCGATGCGTCTTATCAAAGATAAACATGAACAGTCGATCATGCGCATTGCCGCAGAAATCAGCGCACAAGCTCATATTCGTGCCATGCAGACTACTCGTGCCGGTCAGTATGAATATCAGGTAGAGGCAGAAATTCTGCATGAATTCATGCAACGCGGAGCACGCTATCCATCGTACAACAGCATAGTTGCCGGGGGCAAAAATGCCTGTTGTCTGCATTATGTCAGCAATAACTGTCAGTTGCAGCAAAATGATTTACTCATGATTGATGCAGGTGCCGAATACCAGATGTATGCTGGTGATATTAGCCGCACCTTTCCCGTCAGCGGGCGTTTCAGCAGTGCACAAAAAGATATCTACGATATAGTACTGGCTGTTAACCAGGCGAGCATTGCCTCTACTGTAAAACAAGCAAATTGGCAGAATATCAGTGCTACAGCCATCAGCATGCTAACCCAGGGGCTGATTGATCTGGGCATCCTCCATGGCAGTCTCGAACAGAATATTGAAACTCAGACTTATCGGCGTTTTTATATGCATGGGCTCGGACACTGGCTCGGACTGGATGTTCATGATGTTGGTGGCCGTTTTGACAGCAATGAACAGCCTATTTTGCTTCAGGCGGGAATGGTAACGACCATAGAGCCTGGTTTATATATCAGCGCAGCAGATGATATACCTCAGGCATTTCATAATATTGGTATCCGCATTGAAGACAACGTTCTGATTACAGAAACCGGTAATGAAGTACTCACTGCTTCTGTACCTAAAACTACCGCAGAAATCGAAACATTGATGCAGCACTAAATCAGAATTTAATCAGTATTAGCCATTAAAATAGCCGGATAACATTTATCCGGCTATTTTTTATAAATGTACATTTAATGATTAAGCTGTCGTGCAGCCAGTTCCTCCTGCGCAGTAGCCACAATATCAGTACCAAACAAAGAATTCACATCTGCCTCATCAAATACATAGCGTGCATGACAAAAATCACAGTTCACCTCAATACTGCCTTGCTCCGCTACAGCCTCACCTACTTCTTGTCCGCCAAGCAATAGCAGCATATCACCAACCTTAGCACGCGAGCAGGTACAGGAAAATTCAACATTCTGAGGTGTAAACACCCTTAGCTCATGCTCATGAAACAGCCTGAATAGCAATGTCTGCACATCCAGCCGCAACAACTCATCCGCCGTAAGCGTCTCAGATAAAGCTGATAACTCTGTCCAGCTATCTTCATCTATATCCTGTTCGGGTAACTTTTGCAGTAATAGACCGCTGGCATGCTCATCATCCGCAGCAAGCATAATATATGTAGCCAGCTGTTCGGAACGCGCCATATAATTCATCAGCATCTGAGCAATACTGCTACCACTAAGCTCCACCATACCCTGCCAGGATTCACCCTGAGAGGGCTGCAAAGTCAGTACAAACATTCCTCCTTCACCAAGCAAATCTACCAGTGTCATATTGTCATCAATGACAGCAGATTCATCCCAGCGTGCTGTTGCCCGGCAGGTTGCTGCCGATGTAGCTTCCGCCACCAGCATTTTCAAAACGCCCTTACCCTGCACCTGTACAATCAGATTACCATCAAATTTCAGATTACTGGCCAACAATACCGCAGCCACAGTCAGCTCACCCAGAGCCTGATGAATTGCCTTAGGATAGATTTTATTTTCTGCCACATGCCGCCATACCTGCTGCAAATTCACATGCAGACCACGTACAGGACAGTCATCAAACATAAACCTCGTTAACTGATCTGCTTGCACCATTTTATTTTCTGTCATCATTCCAATCCCGGCAAAATAATCAAACAATATGACCTCATCCGCCCAAAAATCAAGTAAAAGAAATCTCCGTTTGCATTAATATATATTTGACCTGATAAATCAGTTTATACTAAAAATATAAAATTAAACTAAGATATATATATAAATTAAATTTTAATTATCATTTAATAATTTCAACCCAAAAATTAACTATAACAATGTAATAAATTATTTATAAATATACATACTTAACTTAAAAACAATATTAAAAGCAAAAATGCATAAAATATGAATACTATTATTGCAACTAAGTAACTATAAATTTGCAGAAGTGGCAATGATTGTCATATATAGAAATAATAATAATTGTATCCTGATTGAAGGTAAGAGTCTTAATTCTCTCTGGGAACAACCGAAAGTAACATCTACTTTTTTATATCAGGATCCGGGCTGGATGAAATAGTAGAAAATACCATTCTTCCTGATGATATAAAAACCATCTTTGTCTCCGGCTGCGCCAGCAATGAACTTTGTTTAGCTTAAATTCTAATGAATTAATCATTAATCACATAGATACCTCAGACTAAATAAACATTAGTTCATAAGGCTCAATTACCTAACATTTTAATATTACAACTTCCGATACAAACAAATAGGTGCAGCTCAGATAACTGATTAATGCTTTATCTGGATATTATAATACCAATGAAATAAATATAACTGATACTTGAATAAATAAGTATAATTTTTCTTCCTCTACCTGTTTTAATACAGAAATAATCAACTAAATGCTGTAGTTTAATTCATATGCAAACTTAGCTGCCATATAGGATTAATTAATAGATTTAGCTCTGCTTGCTTTATATAAATACCTGCTACTCTATAACCGGCAAGTGGTTTTATTTGGAAACAGTTTCTATTTTTCAATAACTTTTATTAAAAATTTAATATAAATCAAATTTAAAGAGAATATTTGATTTATATTAAATTTTTAACTCTTTGATACAGTATAATTTTCTTTCGAGAGATGAAAATTAAATTGTCACAATATTCTAGAATATAAAATTAAAATTAATTCTATATTCTATTACTAATAAAATATTTTCTAATTTATAAAGGAGAAGCATATAGATAATCAAATTTATTATAAACAGTAAATATATATTTATCATATTAATATTATATAAATATGATCAGGATAATTTTTATTATTTATTGAAATGATTACATTTAGGAGATAATAATGACCCAATCTCAGAATATATCAACCGTTAATACTGTTGTTAGCACTTCAGAAAATGAATTTCTGAAAGGTACTGATTATAAAAAAGATCGTTATATTTTTCAGAAAGGTCACGGACAAGATATTATTGAAGATATCGGCTTTGCAAGCCGCCCGGATGATACTCTGGAATACTATGAAGAATCTGATGAGCAAAAACGTTTAGAAAATTTTGAAAATGAAATTAACGAATTAATTTTCAAAGATTCAAATTCGGTTAATACCGCATTTATCAGGTCCGGAAATGATCTGATTATTAAAGCTTATGGCGAAAAAGATTCAGTCACTTTACGTAATTTTTTCATTGATCCTGCTAATCCGGAAGACAACAATAGATATAGAAACTATAAATTTATATTTCAGGATAAAACAATTACGCTGAATGACATTAGTCATATGCCTTTTGAAGCACCATATAATCCTTTATATAGAGCTTATACAGGCTGGCTTGGAAACGACATTATTAAAGGTAGTTCAAAAGCAGATACTTTGTATGGTTACGACGGTGATGACATTCTTTATGGCTATGATGGTAATGACGAATTGAGCGGTGGGATGGGCAATGACACTATTTACGGAGGAGATGGTAATGACATTCTCTATGGAGGAGATGAGTATTCTGAAGCTAACAGGGATGGCGACGACTATCTTGATGGTGGTAACGGAGACGATGAAATTTATGGAGGTGGTGGACACGACACCCTGATTGGAGGAGCCGGCAACGATTATCTGGCTGGCGGTGACTGGGAAAGTGATTCTTACATTTTTCATAAAGGTCATGGGCAAGACATTATAGAAGATAAGGGCTACGATCAGTTGCCATTCTTATCCCAGAGCAATCAGCTCAAATTTACAGAGGCTAAAAGCACTGATGCAGTATTCAAACGTGACGGAGAAGATTTATTAGTTTATGCATACAAAAATGATGACTGTGTCAGACTAAAAGATTATTTTAAAGATGCTTTCCATCGGGCATTTATCTTCTGTTTTGAGGATCAGACATTGGATATTAGTGGTATTGCGCAGAAACTGTCAGAGCAAAGTGGTGAAAGCATGGCAGAGATACTTGATAATTTCATTTCTCAGGGTATACAGACTGCTTCAAAACCCGGTGATGTTTTATCAGGCGAAAATTCGGAAACCGGTGAATTGTATAATCAGCTAATCGGCAGCAATGGTAATGATAGATTATCTGGAGAAAATGAATATAACTTCATAGATGCCGGTGATGGTGATGACACTCTGATTGCAAACGGTGAATATAATATTCTGATTGGTGGTCGTGGTAACGATTACATGATTGGTTCTGAAGATTGTAAGGATATCTATATTTTTGAAGAAGGTCATGGTCAGGATACCATCGAAGATGGAGGTGAAAATAGTACTCTTAAAGATGGAGCATTAACCAATGAACTGATATTTAAAGGTGCTCAAAAAGATAATATCCAATTTTACCGTGAATTCAATGATTTAATTATTCGTGCATATAACAGTAATGATTCAGTTAGATTAAAAGAATTCTTTGAGATTGATTATTATCAGGATTACAGATTGATATTTGAAGATGGTACTATATCAAGTATTGATATTCCTAAAAACCTGCCAATTAATGGCACCAGTGATAATGATTACATTGAGGGTGACGAAACAAATGATATTATTTACGGGGGTGCAGGTGATGATACTATTTTCGGATATGAAGGTGATGATATTCTCTACGGAGGTGCAGGTGATGATGATATTTCAGGAGATGAAGGTAACGACATTTTAATCGGTGGCAGTGGAAATGATCTTCTTGATGGAGGAAGCGGAAGTGATCGTTATATATTTGAAGCTGGTCATGGACAGGATACGGTTACAGACACAGGATGGAATTACAATCCTAAAAACATTAACTCACTTGAATTTACAGAATATCATAGTAATGAATTATGGTTCAGAGAGGATGGATCTGATTTGATTATCAGCCATATCGGAACAAACGATCAGGTAACAGTTACTTCATGGTTTGAAAATACTGATTATCAAAACTATAATGTTATTACTGCTGATGGTAAAAGGATAAATTCAAATCAGATACAACAACTGGTTGAAGCCATGGCTGCATTTACAAATGATTGCGACTATAACTCTCCGGATATTGCCAGTCAGATGCAGCAATTTATACAAAAAGCAAATGTTGCTGCCTATTGGGGCTAATCAACCGATTTAATTAACTTTAATTATTACCTGCCAGCTATAAACTGACAGGTAATTTTTTATCTTTCAAACTTAGATTTTTATTTTATTTACATATTTAGCAATTTTTCATTTAATCAGTTTACCAATGATCAAAAATAAACAATTAATTCGCTCAAATATAAAACAATTATGAATTTGTTTTTTACTATGAATAAATATCTATATTGAGTATTTAAATATACAATTTTTTATACAGAGTAATTCTATTGCAGTATCTTTAAGGATATTCAGTTGATAAAAAATTTTATTCAAATTGAATTTTAGGCCTAAGGTTACAGGCTTTTTTATGGGTATGCATGCTTATAAATTATGGATTAATATAATCACGATGTATAATCTTTATTTGGTGAAATACGAAAAATTATATTGTTGATTTATCTATGGAGAAATAATAAATGTGCCAGTTGTTAGGCATGGATTGCAATACCCCTACTGATATTGTCTTTTCTTTTGAAGGTTTTCGTTTGCGGGGAGGTCTGACTGACAGCCATGCAGATGGTTTCGGCATTGCTTTTTTCGAGGGGCACGGAGTGCGTCTGCTTCAGGATGATAAGCCTTGTGCCAGCTCACCTGTAGCGGATTTGGTGCAGCAATATAAAATCAAATCGGAAAATGTAATAGCCCATATTCGCAAAGCTACTCAGGGACAAGTGCATTTAGTAAATACACATCCGTTTGTACGCGAGTTATGGGGAGAATACTGGGTGTTTGCACATAATGGCAATTTGCGCCGTTTTAATCCTTCTGAAGGTGAATATTTCAACCCGGTAGGCTCTACGGATTCAGAACAGGCCTTTTGCTATCTGCTTGAGCAGCTACGTCAGCGCTTTCGTCACAAGCCTTCGCGAGAAGTTTTATTTAATGCTATAGCAGAAATTACTGCTGAGCTGCGTCAGTATGGTTTATTTAATTATATGCTTTCGAATGGTGACTGGTTAATTGCCCATGCCAGTACCCTGCTTTTTTATATTATCCGGCAGGCACCTTTTGGTAAAGCTGTTCTGGCAGATGAAGACGTGGCTATTGATTTTTCCGCAGTTACTACGCCACATGATCGTGTAGCTGTAATTGCCACATTACCGCTTACCTGTAATGAGCAGTGGCAGCAGCTGGCGGTTAATGAACTGGTGATGTTCAGCCAGGGAGAAATAGTTTTGCGTGATTGTATCCAGCCGGCTCAATATATGAGTGTAGAAGATGGTCTGGCCATCGCACGCAAAGCCGGCGTCAGCATGTAACAGATTAAATTAAACTGAGAAACTAAAATTTCAGAAAATCTGTTATTAACTGAACTATCTTATGTTATTTATCCAGAATGGATTAAAATCAGATTAAAGTATAGTAACAATTGCAGATATTTGATGCAAATCCAGATATTCATTAAATATCTATATCTGCTTTCAGGCATTTTCTATAGTAATTAGTGAATCCATAAAAGAAAATCCCGGATAATTCCGGGATTTTTTTACTCAGATATGAGAATATTAACTATATATTGATTACATAAATCCATAAATCAGAATTGCTATTACGGCTATCGGAATAACATAGCGGCATAGCACTTTCCAACAAGCAAATACAGCCGGACCTAAATTCAGTTCCTGACGAATTCTTTCCTGATTCATCATCCAGCCGGCAAATACAATCGTACCAAGACCGGTTAACGGTAGCATAAGCTTACTGGTCAGATAATCGAGAGAATCAAAAATATTTTTGCCGAAAATTGTAATATCCTGCCACTCATTAAAAGACAGCAGGCAGGCAATGCCCAATGCCCAGATAAATAAACTACTTACTAAAGTCGCTGATTTACGTCCCAAATGTGTTTTTTCTTCCAGTAACTCAACTGTCGGCTCCAGCAATGAAATTGAGGAAGTCAGGGCGGCAAAGGTCAGGAAAATAAAGAATACGACACCAATAATAGTACCACCGGCCATATTGCCGAAAGCGATAGGTAAGGTAACAAAAATCAGACCCGGACCTTCTCCCGGTTGCAGACCATTGGCAAATACCAGCGGGAAAATGGCCATACCGGATAACATGGCAACAATAACGTCCAGAATAACTACAGTACGTGCTGTAGAAATCAGATTCACATCTTTACCCAGATAGGAACCGTAAGCCATCATAATACCCATGCCCAGAGACAGGCTGAAAAATGCATGCCCCAATGCCGCCAGTACTGCCTTACCGGTAATAGCAGACCAGTTAGGAGTAAATAGGAAAGCAAAAGCCTTGCCAAATGAAGGTCCGCTGACAACAGCCGCATAAACCACCAGACCAATCAGTAATAGACCCAGCCCCGGCATCATCACTTTACAAGAACGTTCCAAACCGGCACCAACACCCATGGCTACAATCAAAGCGGTAGCAAACATAAAGACGGTATGCCATGTAAGTAAATGGCTTACACTACCAAGAAATTGCTGGAAGACCTGACCGGTGCCCTCGCCATTTAAACCTTTAAAAGTGCCAGTACCGGCAAGAAAAATGTAATCAGCAGCCCACCCGCCAATAACGCTGTAAAAAGAAAGAATCAGGAATGAACCAAGTACGCCGATAATACCTACCCAGCGCCATGATTTAGATTGCCCTTCATCAGCAGCAACATCTTCCATGGTATGAATCGGATTTTTCTGCCCGCGACGGCCAATCAGCCATTCAGCCACAAGAATAGGCAAACCAATCACAAACATGCAAATCAGGTAGGTAAGCACAAATGCAGAACCGCCCATCTGACCGGCCATATAGGGAAATTTCCAGATATTACCCAAACCAACTGCTGAACCTGCTGCGGCGAGCATAAACCCCATCCGCGAGCTCCACTGAGAATGCGACTTTTTCTTTGTTCCGCCACTCATCGCTACTGCCCCTTACTTCTTAATTCAAACTTTAATCAATAATCATGCCATGAATCGCATTTTTGGACAAGAAATGATTGTGAATGTACCGTTTTTGAGACTATTAAGCCCATTATTCAGACATTATGTCCAAATAATGGGCTTAAGTATGGATTAAATTCAGGCTGGTTCAAAAAATACTAACTTAAAAAACATATTTACAACAGTCGATGCTGTAGTGCCGGTAGCTTAGTTCGTACTGATTGCAGAAATTCAGTATCCAGCTCTGCACAAATAACCCCCTCTCCTTCTGGCAAAGAGGCAAGAATTTCTCCCCAAGGATTAATAATCATACTATGGCCATATGTACGGCGGCCATTTTGATGCTGCCCGCCCTGTGCAGACGCCAGCACATAACACTGATTTTCAATTGCTCTGGCAGTTAATAATGTGTTCCAGTGTGCTTTACCCGTGGTATAAGTAAATGCTGCCGGTAATACCAGTACTTCAAACGGAAGCTGGGCACGGAAAAATTCAGGAAAACGTAAATCGTAACAAATACCCTGTGCCACAGCGATATTATCAATTCTCAGCTCCGGTACATCCATGCCACGCAGTATTGTATCGGCTTCTGCGTAAGACTCATTGGCACCAGTGTAACCAAACAAATGCATTTTATGGTAGAAACCCAGTAACTCTCCTGAGCGCCCGTACACCAGCATGGTATTAAATATTTTGGTTTTATCCGTACTTTGTAAAGGTATGGTACCCCCAAATAGTATGATCCCCAGCTCAGCAGCCAGAGTTTTCAAAGCTGTTTGCAATTGACCATCTCCAAGAACCTCAGCTACAGCTACTTTATCTGTTTCGTCTTTACCCATTATCGGCCAGTATTCAGGTAATACTACCCACTCTGCACCCTCAGCAGCTGCCTGTTGCACCAGTCGTTGCATTGTGCGCACATTCTCTGCTACCTGAGTACCAGATACCATTTGCACTATAGCTACTTTTACATTCAGCATCAGTTACTCCCGAATTTTATCCTCACCTATGCTCTTTATAACCGTAACATAGCCGTCTGGCAAATTATTCTCTTTTCAACAATATTATCTGAATTTTGATCTCAATTTTGTAAGCGTTGGCACATGCGGATTTATTTTACTTTGATTAGCATGGATAACAGCAAATATTACGACAAATTCTCTCGATAATTGCTTCCCATTTTCTTCAGAAATTCCTGTTGAGATTTAAACAGACCGATTAAAGATAAAGCCTGATACGAAATATTGAATTGCTGTGCTATATCCGCCACAATAGGAGTCAGTTTATGATAATGCCGGTGGCTAACACCGGGATATAAATGATGGGTTAAGTGCAAATTCAATCCGCCCAGCCAATATTCAAGCCAGCCATATTTTAGATGCCAGTTGAGCGTTGTGTTAAAAGCATGCTGCAAACGTCCATGCATAAAATGTCCATTTTCCGGCGCCTGATAGAAAGTAGCTTTAGCCCAATGACTACCTAAAATCAATACAACAAATATCAGCGAAGAACTCATTTGACTTAAAGAATAAACCAGCACAATCCAGCTAAAATTGAATTGCGGACATACCCAAGCCGGCAAAATGAACGCCAGTAAAATATGCCCCGATTTAGCTAGTAAAAATACCATCCATCCATTCCTGCCCTGGCTAGTAAATTTTTTAACATTGAACTTAAGACCTAATCTGTCCTGCCAGTCAAAACACCAGACAATAGCCGGAAATGTCATTGCTGCTACTATTGGCCAGTAATAATGCTGATAGCGCATAAACCAATAATGTACCTGAAACGGAGTCTGTCGCAACACTCCGTTATAATCAATATCTAAATCGTAGTATTCAACATTAGTGTAAGGATGATGTTGAATAACATGACGAACACGCCAGCAGTCTGGATCAATACCCAGGGGAATGGTAATAAGACAATTTAACCATTTATTTGCTCGTCCGGAACGGAAAAAAACATTATGTGAAGCATCATGTACTACATTAATAGCCAGCAGCAGCGCAAAGGTAATATAGCAAAAATATAATAATGAAAACCAAATTACTGAGCTTTGATGCAATGCCGTAATATAGCTTGCAGCACAAAACAGACAAAGTATTGCCAGCTTGAACTTCATACCCCTGTCAGCATAACGATGATCCTGATGTGCAGTCAGATATTCTTGCAAAGCATCATTAAGAGCCTTTTTTAAACTTTTATCCTGTTGCGAATTGTATTCAAGTTCTCTTAATTCAGATCTCATATTTTATCCGTACTCGGCTTCAGGGTTCGATTACAGGCAGAGATTTTCGATATACTCTTATCCAGTTAATGAAAATAATGATGCCATGTATGCTCAGCAGTGCCATAGTAATTTGCCAGTAGATCTGATGCCATTGAAATCCATACAAAAATAACAATGGCATAGTTAAAGTTAATATTATCCAGCCTATTATTCCCCACGGGCGACCTTCGGACATCGCGCCCAGAAAAACTGTTCCACCAGCCAGATAAGCAAATAATATATATTGAGTTAAACTAATATCGCTCAGACCGTATCCATATGTATAGATATAACTAATAGCTAAAATAAACAATGCTGTTGACCCTAAAGTCATGAGTAAATTTGAAATAGTAAATTTGTCAGGAAACGGGGAAGGCTGAAAAGGGATTTTAAATATTTGCATAAAAGGAAAATTACTGGCTAATAACGGATTAAATGTTTTTACGCCCGGAGAACCATAATTAATAGTGCCTTCCGGCATTTCAGCATAACTACCGAATAATTTATCCCATATAATAAATGAACCACCAAAATTGCGATTAGAATAATATCTGTCATTAATATGATGCACACGGTGGTGAGTGGGTGTAACAAAAATTTTCTCTAAAAAACCTAGTCGGGGCGTGAAATCATTATGATTAAAAAACTGGATAGAATAATGTATTATAGAAACTGTCAGGAAAATTTCTGTAGGTAATCCGAGAAAAGCTAAACCAACATTAAATACAGCAGACAGTATAGAAGAGTACCAGGAATTTCTGACCGCCAGTGACAAATTAAAATTTTCACCCTGATGATGAATTAAATGAACAGCATATAACAAACGAAAAGTATGTAATAAACGATGCTGCCAGTAAAAGCAAAAATCCCAGGCAAAGATGGCAAATATCCATATATAAAAGACCGGGGTTGAAGAAAATAAATTTAAACTACAATTTTGATAAACATAGGCATAACATAAAATTTCCAGCCCCCTGAATAACCACAAAACAAGATGCCCAGAATTTAAATTGAAGATAATATCAAGCCAATTAATATTCTGCTTTTTAATCCATTTCAATAATATTGCTTCAATATAGATACAAACCAGCATAAAGATAATAGGGAATGTCAATGTATTCATTCTGCTTCCAATAACTTAATTGGTAAAATATTAACTGTTATTTATTAATCTATATTTCCGGCTAACTGCAGTAGTTCAGCGATTGCTTAGAATCAGATCAAATAATAGTTATAATCTTTTAAGAATTAAATTCTAAAAATTCAAAGACAGACTTCATAATACAGACATTAAAATTAGATACTTTACTCTAGATCAAATTTTCTAATTTTATTTATCATAAAAAAACTAGATTTAACATTTATTTTAAATGCTGGCTTATAATCGGATATGACAATATCGCTTTCAATCCGATTTAATTATTACAGAATAGCATGTCATACAATAAATAATGGAATAATGTCAGACGCAACAATCTAATGTAATCTATATTTGTTTTTCTTTATTACTGTTTGGACACAATTTATTCCGTTAGTAGGATATTTGCTATAACAATAAAATTTAGTGCATAAAGTTTTCATTCAACATTATAAAACGCCATCAGGATAGGTAATTCCACTTAATTCCTTGAGAATGTATAGGTAATAATGTTGTTTAATTAACCATTTTTTTACGAATAATTCGGCGTTTCTTATACATAAAAGATAAAGGAATGGTTTCAACCGGTTTAAGAATCCGAAACTGACTGGATGACTTATTTAAAGTTTTCATTTTGAGTACGACACTGGCTACACATACCAGTCAAAACAATATGTTCATCATTAAGTATAAATCCGCTATCAGCTACCCTCTGTCGTAAAGCTACCCATTCCGGGCTCATACTTTGCTCATCCACTGCTCCGCACTGATTACATACCAGCACAAAATCACTATGATGAATATGATCCGGCTGGCATTGTTCACCACAATCATGCTGAGCATGCCGACATAATATATAGCCATTAATAGCCGGAATTTTGTGCAGAATACCTTGTTCTGTCCAAAAATCCAGCGCTCTGTACGCTGTCGGCGGGGCAATTGTGTTGCGACTACTTTGCTGCATATGAGCCAAAACCTGATAAGCTTTAATCACTCCGCTCATGCTCAGCACGATATCCAAAACCTGTGCGCGCAACTGAGTGATGGTTACACCTTGTGCTTCACATTGAGCCAATATGCGCGTTTTCTCTGTGGTTCTTGTCGACCATGCAAGTTTATCCGTCATGACTCAAACCTCAAGCCAAATCACGGGTTACACTCAGACCGGCGAAGGTTTGTGATACCGGCATAATTTCAATATGGTTAACATTCATATGTGCCGGAGTCTGATACAGCCACAAAACGGTGTTGGCAATATCTGCCGGTTGTAGATAGCTGATATTTTCATACACGGCAGCAGCCTGTTTATCATCGCCGCGAAAGCGTACATTGGAAAATTCAGTATCACCGCATAAACCGGGGGCAATATTGGTTACTCGTATGCGGGTACCGGCCAGATCAGTACGCAAATTCAGGCTGAACTGGCGTACAAAAGCTTTGGTAGCACCGTAAACATTGCCGCCTTTATATGGCCATGAGCCGGCAGTAGAACCCAGATTAATGATATAGCCGCTATTTTTAGCTACCATACGTGGCAATATTTGCCGGGTGACATAAGTTAAACCCAGAACATTGGTATGAATCATGGTTTCCCAGTCAGCAAAGTTTGCTTCCTGCGCCGGTTCCATGCCCAGTGCCAGCCCGGCATTGTTCACGAGTAAATCAATATCCGCCCAAGTACCCTGTAAGGAGGCTAATGCATTATCTACACTGCTTTTATCGGCTACATCCATTTGTAATGGTAAAAACTGTGCACCCAGTTCTGTCTGTAAATGTTGCAGCTTATCCAGCCGCCGTGCGGCACCAATAACCTGGTAACCGGCATGAACCAGCACACGACACATTTCTGCGCCAAATCCTGCAGAAGCACCTGTAATCAATATTGCCATGTCAGTATCTTTCTCTGTTTAAAGATAACACCTCTATTTGTCCCTTATGAGATAAATCTATGTTTATTCCATTTCCAATATTATGGTATTACATTTCTATTTTGCTACGACCGAGTCTTGTTTATCAACCGGTGACATCCATTCATTCATCCCTCAGGAATATTTATCTTTCTGAGAACCAATATTTTACACTGATGATTAAGCTTTTTACTCAGTACTATTCTCGGAAACTATGCCTTGCCTATTATTTTACAAATAAAAGATGCAGACGAATCAACTAGTACATTTATAAAAACGCTATTAATCAAATCTGTTAAATTACTTTAGATTGCTGATATTCACAGGCTATGTCTGGCTTTCTATCATGTTCATTAACTGATTTGACAGTTACATTACGATATAAATGGATAGATTTATTGATAAAAAACCCCGTTATCGCTAACGGGGCTCTTTGATAACAGATATATGGTTTATAAGGATTGCTGCATCGCCCATGAACGTAAAGCGCGGGCATCGCTTACGCGGGTTGTTGAACTGGGAGAGTTCAGTAAAACAATGGTTACCGGCTGGTTCTGCACGCTGGTCAGCAGCACCATAGACCGACCTGCTTCACGAATATATCCGGTTTTTTGCAGCGCGATCGGCCATAAACCTTCGCGTACCAGTGCATTGGAGTTGTGATATTGCTCTACTCTGCCATTACTGGTGTATACCGAACCGGAATTATCTGTTGAATATTGTCTGATAAGCGGATACTGACTGGCACCACGCACCAGTAAAGCCAAATCCCGTGCAGTGGACTGATTGCGCGGATCAAGCCCGGTTGGTTCGTAAAAACGTGAATTAGTCATTCCCAGCTCAGCCGCCTTATTATTCATGGCTTCTACAAATGCCGGCATACCGCCCGGATAAGTACGTGCCAGAGCATGGATTGCTCGGTTTTCACTACTCATTAAACCAATATGCAACAGCTCACGCCGGGTCATTACTGTACCAACAGACAGACGACTGGTTGAGTTTTTCAGCCGGTCAATTTCGGCATCTGTGATGGTAATCTGATCATTCATATTCTGATTGGCATCCAGCACTACCATTGCTGAAACTAGCTTAGAAATGGATGCAATTGAACGTACCTGATTGATATTTTTCTGGTAAAGAATTTCACCGGTCTGATTATTCATAATCAGAGCCGATTGTGAGCTTAATAAAGGACCGGCAATCTGTGCACGAGTTTCCAGATTGGCATCGGGATGGTTGCTGATAAATGTGCTGAGTGTGTCAGACTGACCACCTGTCTGCTTTTGTTCGATAAACTGGCCGAGAACATCAAGGTCTCCGGCTACAGCAGGTACTGCAAAAAACAGACTACTGCTTAACAGGCTTACCCACTGCCAGCGACGCAGACGTGATAAACATGACATGATAACTTCCTTTTTGACCCTGAATCAGGGTAATTTATTTCTCAAGAGAATACTACTCAAACTGAACGTAATAGAGAGACAGACATAATTATTGTCTGTGTTTGAAAGAAGTTTTTAACGTCCAATTATTCAATAAATATATTGTTTCTCAATCTAATTATAAGACAAATTTGCTTACGGCCGGTATTTTCTTATTATATTTGGCTAAAAAAGGTGTTTATAAACGATATTTTAATCAGATTTTCATTATCAAACTGATTTCTTCAGTGATTAAAACCACACTAGCATTCAGTTTGATATCAGCCTGATAAAACTATATACTCGTTTTTTGGCTGAATCCGATACGATATCATCTATGTATTTGGTCCGGCGTTCAATATAAGCTCTATTTTCTTGATGAAATCCTGTTTATGAGTAAAGAAATTCGTTATTGTTCGTTTTGCGGTAAACCTGAAAACGAAGTTAAAAATTTAATTGAAGGTGAAAACGCATTAATCTGTAATGAGTGCGTGGATACATGCAATGAAATGCTACATAATCCGGGTGCTTCTTCTACAGAGAATGGCATGCCGGCAACTGACGGAGAAGGTCAGGAAAAACTGCCTACTCCGGCAGAGATTGTTGCTAATCTTGACCAGTATGTAATCGGACAGGAAACAGCAAAAAAATCACTGGCTGTAGCGGTATATAATCATTACAAACGCTTGCGTCTGGGTAAGGAAGAAGGTCAGGTAGAGCTGTCTAAATCCAATATTCTGCTGATTGGACCTACCGGTTCGGGTAAAACTCTGCTCGCTCAGACTCTGGCGCGCAAACTGGATGTTCCGTTTGTGATGGCTGATGCCACCACACTTACCGAAGCCGGCTATGTTGGTGAGGATGTGGAACAAATTATCACTAAATTATTGGGAAAATGCGATTTTGATGTACAAAAAGCACAAAAAGGCATTGTATACATTGATGAAATCGATAAAATCTCCCGCAAAAGTGATAATCCCTCTATCACCCGCGACGTTTCCGGTGAGGGTGTTCAGCAGGCTTTACTTAAACTGATAGAAGGAACTGTTGCATCTGTGCCGCCACAGGGTGGACGCAAACATCCTAATCAGGAATTTATTAATGTAGACACTACTAATATTCTGTTTATCTGTGGTGGTGCATTTGCCGGACTGGAAAAAGTTATCCGTCAGCGTACTGAAAAAGGTGGTATCGGCTTTGGTGCTGCGGTACACAGCAAAGACGAAAATACCAATGTAAGCGAGCTGTTTCAGACGGTAGAACCGGAAGACCTGATTAAATTCGGTTTGATTCCAGAGCTGATAGGTCGTCTGCCAGTTATTGCAACGCTCACTGAGCTGGATGAAGATGCACTGATTAATATCCTTACCGAACCTAAAAATGCATTAATTAAACAGTTTCAGGCTCTGTTTGCGATGGAAGGTGTGGAGCTACAGGTACAACCCTCTGCATTACGGGCAATTGCCAAGCTGGCCATGGCGCGCAAAACTGGTGCCCGCGGCTTACGCTCAATTGTAGAAAAAGCGTTGCTCAATACTATGTATGCTTTGCCGGATTTAAACGATGTAAAAAAAGTGGTTGTTAATCAGGATGTAATTGATAAAGGTGCTGAACCTGAATGGTTACTGGCTGATGGCAGTGCTTATAAAGGCTAAAACCATAAGCTGAATTTTACGTGCATAAAAAAACCGTCTGAATTTTAGAATTTCAGACGGTTTTTTTATGTACAGAATAAATGAGTTAACCGGTTAATAATGTGTCCGCAGTAATACCCGGATTATCAAACCGATTTTTCAGTATGAAATTTTATTATCAGAATATTACAGATAACGGCCAAACCACAATACTTTACCGATGATTTGTACATCATCACTTTCACTATCCAGACGGATTTCAAAACTCGGATAGGCTTCATTAGCAGAAATAACATTCACTACATTACCCGGCATCAGCTGTAAACGCTTAACCAGCAGATTATCGTTAATACGCAGTACATACAAACCATCACGGCGTATATGATTCATTTGCTGTACCAGAATGGTGTCTCCGTCATTGAGCACACCTTCCATTGAATCGCCTTTGACCGAAATCACTGACAAACCACTAACTTCAGGGCTAATCATTGAATTTATCCAGTCCTTGCGAAACGCCATGGTAAACATCGGTTTTTCATTAGCAACTAAACTACCATGTCCGGCAGCTGCTTCAATTGCATAACGCGGCACATAAACAAAATCTTCAGTATTCACCGGATTACCCAGCGTATCATGTGCTGCCTGAGTTTGCTGTTCAGGAAAGGGCTCCCCTTCTCCGGTCAGCAGCCAGTCAATACTGCAACCTTTTAATTCTTTGATACGTTTCAGGGTTTCTGCTTTAGGTAACCCGCCTTCATGCCAGATACGGCTGAAACCGGCCATAGTCATATCAATGTCTGTGGCAATTTTAGACTGGCGCTCACCCGGCCACAGTGAAGCCAGACGGTCTTTAAATGTTTGCATGCACAAATTCCGGCAATTTCTTAGAAATATCGTCAATAAATTTGTTTTTATTATACTTCATTTTTAGAAAAATGAAAAGTAACTAAATATTTAAGAAATAAATTTCTTGAATATTTATTTTTTTCTAATTAATATAATAAAAATTAAACAATTTATTAGATTTTTCTAAATAAGGAATGGATTATGAAATTATTAAAAATATATGGGTTAATGGCTTTATTATTGTTGCTGGGCAATTTTCATTCAGTACCAGCTCGTGCTACAGCTCCTGCGGCATTGATTTCGCAAACGCTGGACTGCCAGCATCTGGCGAATTTAACTTATACTGAAATGAATCCAACCCAGATTAAAGTAGCCAAAAACTGTGACCAGCGTGAAGCTGCACAAAGCTGGCAGAATGCATACGGAAAAATGAATCATACTGAAATGGCAAAAGCTACGGTTTATGAGGCTTCCTGAAATATTGTATCGCTCTGCTTCTGTTGTACTATCAATCACGTAATTTCATTATTTTTTATATTTACCCTGTTACTGCACTGTTTTAAAACGCACATAAAATAAAAGCCTGAGTACCTGAAATAACAGATAGCTACGGCCTTTAGAAAATCTGAACAGGGGTTATTGTTTTACCTTGAATTCAGTACAAAAATAATTAATTATTTGCTTTGTGTTGTAACTGAGTCAATAATTGCTGATGAATACCACCAAAACCGCCATTACTCATGACCAGAATATGATCCCCCTGCTCTGCCTGTGCAGTGATAGCTTCAACCAGTGACTGCATATCCTGAAAAACTGCTACTTTATCCTGTAACGGACTAAGTGCAGCCGCAATATCCCAGTCAACCCCGCCGGCATAACAGAATACTTTATCAGCTTCCGCCAGACTGGCAGGTAAAGCAGCTTTCATTGTACCCAGCTTCATAGTATTAGAGCGTGGTTCAAGCACAGCCAGAATACGTGCATTAACGACTTTCTGACGCAGGCCGGCAATAGTTGTAGCAATGGCTGTCGGATGATGAGCAAAATCATCATAAACCGTAATATCGTTAACAACACCTTTGACTTCCATGCGCCGTTTAACATTCTCAAAACGAGATAATGCCGCACATGATTGCCGGATCGACACACCTGCATGACGTGCCGCAGCAATTACTGCCAGTGCATTCATGCGGTTATGCTGCCCCAGTAGTTTCCACTCTATATGTCCCACCTTTTGTTGCTGATAGAGGACATCGAAGCCACCGGTTGAGGAAATTTCACCAATTTGCCAATCCTTATTCAGACCAAAACCTTCTACTTCTGACCAGCAGCCTTGCTGTAAAACTTCGTCCAGTGCAGCAGATTGTTCATTAACGACAATCAGCCCCTCACTGGGAATTGTACGAATCAAATGATGAAACTGAGTCTGAATTGCTGCGAGATTGGGGAAAATATCCGCATGATCATATTCCAGATTGTTCAGAATTGCCGTACGCGGACGATAGTGGACAAACTTACTGCGTTTATCAAAAAAAGCTGTGTCATACTCATCTGCCTCGATAACAAAAAACGGACTGCACTCTGGTTCAGATGTAGATTGCTCAGCCGGTGGTACCTGAGGCAAGCGCGCTGATACAGCAAAATTTTGCGGCACCCCGCCAATCAGAAATCCGGGAGCCAGACCAGCATCTTCAAGCACCCATGCCAGCATACTGGCTGTCGTTGTCTTACCATGAGTGCCGGCTACTGCCAGTACCCAGTGCTGTTGAAGAATATTTTCAGCCAGCCATTGCGGGCCGGAAGTATAAGGTAAGTTACGATTAAGGATGGCCTCAATGACAGGCATGCCGCGACGAGCAACATTACCAATTACATAGACATCAGCGGGATATCTGTCCAGCTGTGCTGCTTCGAATCCTTCCACCACATCAATGCCCAAATCAGTCAGTTGTGTACTCATGGGCGGATACATTTTGGCATCACAACCAGTTACATGATAGCCTGCCTGTTTGGCTATAGCGGCAATTCCTCCCATAAATGTTCCGCCGATGCCAATGATGTGGATATGCTGCATTTCTCTGTCTCTATGCGATGAAAACCAGCATTATAGACTTTCCTCATATTTACTACATGGATGTTTTGTATTTTCTATACACTATCACCACTGAAATTAAATTCAAAATACAAACAGGCACTGAAAACAGAAAACAGAAAACAGAAAACAGAAAACAGAAAACAGAAAACAGAAAACAGACTATTATGATTAATTTAAAAGGGTTTGTATTGAATCATTATAAATATTTGATTATCAAATATATTATTATCTGCTAATACTGAGAAATAATTATTTAGTTTTTTTATGAATATTTAATAATGTAACGCTGAAGGATATTTTTCAAATTTCTTTTTTGCCATTTCGCGACAAGAATAAAGTTCGGGACTTTTATAAGATATTTTTTTTGTTTAAATTTAAATGTCAGCTTGCCTCTGATAAAGCCTGATTTGAAGCTTAGTTCAGAAACTTCTGTCATAGGAATAACAGTAATTGCATCTGTTAAATTTGTATTCAAGGTTAAACCAATCAGAATTATTTTTTCTGCATTAAAATAAATAAGCAGATGTTTAATAAATAATCCAGAAAATTCAGTTATTACAATCTTTAGCCATAATTTTGCATCTATTGATCCATACAATATTGATGAACTGTCGAATTTTGGTAATTTATGCTCTGCAAAATATGCTTCGATATTTTCTAACTTTAAACCATTACTCATATAAGATATCCGTAATTTTTAAAAAATTCAAAATTTTTTTAATCCTGTCAATATAATAAATATATTTTAGTTTATCCACAATCATAATACCTGATATTGTTTTCCCAGTTTTTATCCACGTATCTGTCAGTGTATGCGATAAGATGAATAAATACACATTATTCCTGTGATTATTGGGATGGTGTTGCACATAAACTGTGGATAAGTAATTTATAGCCTTGTTATATATAAATTAAATTTAACTGCCTATTTTTTAATCAGCAAATTATAACGGAATCAATTTTACTTGATTCCGTTGCATAAACTGCTCTGACAATATCTGTTTGCAAACAGCAGTATAGCCCTCATATCTATAATAGACATAACTGCTAGGACATATCAAATTCAGTATTGTCTTGTTGAACTCGCTGATTATTTTGAAATGCTGATAAGTTTCCACCGTTATGATGTTAATCGGAATGGTTTTCTGAAAAGCTGATTATCTTTATCATAAAAAACAAGTAAACGCTGAATTTTATATTCATTTCCGGATTTGAATTTGATTTATATAACGGAATATTGAACATTGATTACTGCTTTGATAATGGCTTTGATATATTCCTTATTATATTATTTGAAATTATTATAACAACACTCCCTTATTAAAGAGGGATGCTATGATTAAATTACTTTTTTGCTTTATCAATTCATTTATTTTACTTTTTCCACTTATCTCCAACGCTTCAGAACATATTGGTTTTAAGCGAATTCACTATGATATACATGATGGAAGACCATTAGATATTGCTGTTTGGTATGCCACTAATAATAAGCAAAATTCAATAACTATAGCTGATAATGCTATTTTTGATGGTTCTGAAGTTATTGCCGATGCAGTACCAAAAATAAAGAATACTAAATCGCCATTAATTTTACTTTCACATGGTTACGGTGGGAGCTGGCGAAGTTTAAGCTGGCTTGCACATGCATTAGCTACAAAAGGATATATTGTTGCAGCTCCTAATCATCCGGGGACAACTGGATTTGATCAGAATACTGAGCAGTCAGCCAAACTATGGTTACGGCCGCAAGATTTAAGTAAAACTATTGATGCGCTGGCTGAAAATCAAACATTCTCAAATATCATTAATTTAAATCAGATTTCCGCTATAGGCCATTCGCTTGGTGGTTGGTCAGTAATTGCACTTTCCGGAGCCAGATTTGATACAGAATCCTTTAAGAAAGATTGTAATAAATATTCATATTTAAAAGCTTGTCATTTGATATCTGAACTTGGTTTGGCAAATTCAGAGCTTAATAGGAATATGTCAGACCCCAGGATAAAAGCATTCGTATCATTGGATGCTGGTTTGACAAGAGGGTTTACCATTGAAAGCTTACAAAAAATCAAAATACCATCTCTTATTATTGGTGCAAGAGTTGATATAGGTGATACAAATACACAACTTGAATCGGGTTATGTACAAGAATTTCTACCAAAATCGTCCTCAACTTATATTATTATTCCAGATGCAATGCATTTTAGTTTTATCCAAATTTGTAAATCTGATGCAATTGATATATTGAATCAAGAAAAAGAAGGAGAAGGAATTATTTGTAAGGATGGCGGCAGTCGGAATAGAAGTGAGATTCATCGTGAAATTACTCATCTCATTGTTGATTTTTTATCTAAGACATTTTCAAATTATAAAAACTGATTTCAAAAAGCTGCTTTAAATGATGCTGTTTCTTATTATTCTTATAATGGGTTATACCCCTAAAATGATGTAATACTCTATTTTGCTACAAAAAAAGACTACCTTACATGTAAGGCAGTCTTGAATACTCAATATTAACGATTAATTTTCAGCCGGTTTTGGTTCTTGCGGTGCCTTTTCAAGCAAAGCTTTGATTGACAGGCGTACACGGCCGCGATCATCAATTTCCAGTGCTTTTACTTTAACCTGCTGACCAATTTGCAGGTAATCGCTTACATTTTTCACACGATCATGTGAAATCTGGCTGATGTGTACCAAGCCGTCTTTACCCGGCATAACTGATACGATAGCACCAACATTGTTATCCAGAATCTTGATTACTGTGCCTTCGTATACTTTACCCACTTCTACTTCAGCAGTAATTTCTTCAATACGGCGTTTGGCCGCTTCTCCTGCTTCACTGGTGCTGGCAGCAATGGTAATTGTACCATCTTCGGCAATATTAATTTCAGTACCGGTTTCTGCGGTTAATGCACGGATGGTTTCACCGCCTTTACCAATAACATCACGAATTTTGTCCTGATGGATTTTCATGGTAAATAAACGTGGTGCATGTGCAGATAATTCTTGCGGACCTTTTACTGCTTCCTGCATTTGTCCGAGAATATTCAAACGAGCTTCTTTCGCCTGAGCCAGTGCAATCTGCATGATTTCCTTGGTAATTCCCTGAATTTTGATATCCATTTGCAGAGCAGTCACACCAGTAGTGGTACCGGCAACTTTAAAGTCCATATCACCAAGGTGGTCTTCATCGCCCAGAATATCAGTCAGTACAGCAAATTTATTGCCATCCAGAATTAAACCCATGGCTATACCGGCAACATGGCTTTTCAGAGGAACGCCGGCATTTAGCAAACTCAGACATCCGGCACATACGCTGGCCATGGAAGAAGAACCATTGGATTCAGTAATTTCAGATACTACACGCATGGTATAGCTGAAATCTTCAACATCAGGCAATACAGCCAGCAGTGCGCGTTTTGCCAGACGGCCGTGCCCGATTTCACGGCGTTTTGGTGCACCCATACGGCCTACTTCACCGGTTGAGTATGGCGGAAAATTGTAATGCAGCATAAAGCGGTCGGTATATTCACCACTCAGAGCATCGATAATCTGTTCATCACGCTGAGTGCCCAGTGTTGCTGTAGCCAGTGACTGAGTTTCACCACGGGTAAACAAGGCAGAACCATGTGTACGCGGTAATACGCCGGTCCGGATATTAATAGGTCGAACAGTACGGGTATCACGGCCGTCAATACGCGGCTGGCCTTCCAGAATCTGGCCACGAACTACTTCTTTTTCCAGATCTTTGAAAATACCGCGAATCTGGTTAGCCAGTAAGGTATCAGTTTCTTCGGTAATCAAAGCCGCTTCAACAGCAGACCATGCTTCATCTAGTTTTGCTGTACGGGCTTGTTTTTGCTTGATTTTGAATGCTTCATCAATTGTTGCACCAGCCAGCTCACGTACTTTGGCAATCAGGCTTTCATCAGCAACAGGAGCCTGCCAGTCCCACATTTCCGGATTAACTTCATCTGCAAATTCATTGATGGCACGGATGGCTGCCTGCATCTGTTCATGACCGAATACTACTGCACCCAGCATGGTTTCTTCAGACAGTACATCTGCTTCAGATTCCACCATTAATACGGCTTTTTCTGTACCGGCAACAACCAAATCCAGTTGTGACTGAGCGAGCTGGTTTTTTGTCGGATTAAGAACATATTCACCATTGACATAGCCGACACGGGCTGCACCAATCGGACCGGCAAAAGGTACACCTGTTAGTAGTAGTGCAGCTGAAGCACCTAGCATAGCCGGAATATCTGAATCAATTTCCGGATCAACTGAAACTACCATGGCAACTATCTGAATATCGTTGTAGAAACCTTCCGGAAATAAAGGACGAATCGGACGGTCAATCAGGCGGCTGGTAAGGATTTCTTTTTCACTCTGTTTGCCTTCCCGCTTAAAAAATCCGCCCGGAATTTTACCGGCTGCATAGGTGCGTTCCAGATAGTCTACAGTCAACGGAAAGAAATCCTGACCAGGTTTGACTTCTTTAGCAGCTGTAACGGCTACCAGTACCACAGTATCGCCCATGGAAATTTTTACTGCACCGGCTGCCTGACGGGCAATTTCACCAGTTTCCAAAGTAACTGTCTGATTGCCGTATTGAAAGGTTTTAATGTGTTTATTAAACATATTGTGTTTCCATTCTAATTTTTTGCAGATACCGCACCTGCTAAAAAACCTAACAATGTACACGTAACAGGCATATACATAGGTAGGGTTTCTGGCCGGGCGTGATTTGCAAAATGATTATTAATGAGGTCTTAATCAAGCCTGCAACAGGCTATAAATACATTTTGTATTATGGTCAAATTCTAACATATATTTTTTACCTTATCGCAAACTCAATGACTGTCACGACGCTGGTTAAGCTCAGGATATGCATTTTTGGTCTTTTTCAATCTGCCATAAAAATATTTCTATTGGCTGTATATTTTTTCTTTACCCAAAATCATTAATATTAAAACTATTTACTTGTATGTTAGAATTGATTTTACTAATGTAAATTACCATATTGGTTCAACCGGATCTGGCTGTACCTGTATTATTGAGGACAAAGTAATGTCTGAATTTTTGTATAAAAAACCAACTGACAGTGATGTACTGTTATCTGTTGTGATGCATCCGGAAGATACCAACGCAAACAACACTATTTTTGGCGGACGTATTCTGGCTTTAATGGATCAGGCCGCGTATGCATGTGCCTGTAAACACTCACGTTCTGTAACGGTAACAGCAGCTATTAATACCGTTAATTTCCGTACGCCAATTTATGTGGGTGATTTGGTCTCAATTAAAGCACGAGTCAATTATGTAGGTAAATCATCCATGATGATTGGTATTCGTGTAGAAGCGGAAAATCTGGTTACCGGAGAAATTCGTCATAGTAATTCCAGTTATTTCACCATGGTCGCCATTGATTCTGCCACTGGTAAGCCACAGTCTGTACCCGGTTTGATTCTGGAAACATCCAATGAAGTACGCCGTTTTGTACGCTCATATACTCGCAAGATAGAACAGCAGGAAGCTTTGAAAGAATTTCAGGCAAAAGCTTTTCATTTAAATAAAGATCATCTGGACTGGTGTCAGACACAGAATGCGCGTTTAAATCCCGATTTATATAACGAAATAGGATAATTCAGATTTGTTTGCATTTCTCTTCTGCCGGTGTGTAGTATTGATTTTTCAGCCTTGATTCAAGGCTATTGGCGACAAATACAAAGAAATTAGTAGCCTTAAAAAATTCGTAATTGCTCCGGCAGTTGAACAAATCAATACCAATACTGATTTTAATATTGATATTTCATTTTAGAAAATGTAAGCGCGAAATACGCTGGATACAGCTAAGATTTAACCAAAAACAGGAAGCTAAAGCATTTAGCGTGCAAGGTATTAGTTATAGTGCTTATGCCGCTGCCTGCTCTTTCTGGCAGAAGATAAAACGTGGCTTGAAACAGGGGCGCTAGGACAATTACAAGCTGTCTGTATCATAAGCGAGCTATTAAATTTTATGGTACATGCTGAAGCGCGATTAAGTCATAGACTGTAAGCTAAACAAAAAAGCCCCGTTTGGGGCTTTTTTTTAATTTCACAAAGATTTTGCAGCTTATTTCTGTTCATATCGCGCTATCTCATTATCAAACTCTTGTTTTTCTTGTTTGATCCTTTCAACAACAACGGAATAATCAGTACCATGTAAATATGGTGGTGCTAATTCAGGACACAGATGATAGACAAGCATATTTATGTTAATCATATTACCTAAAGCTGTTCCACATGCATGAACAGTTAGATCAGGGTAAAAATGATATTTATGTCGTAAATCTAGAGCAAATTGATCAAGAGCCTTACCTAATTCATTAGCTCTCTGGTTAATCTCAACTAGTTGCTCATGAGAAAACTCTGATTTGTCCATATCCATTACCAATCATGATTCGCCGCCCCGCCAGGTAAGTCAAAAATACCTCCACTATCAGGGCCAAGACAATACGTATAGGCTGCATAACACTGATGAAACCCTATATTAGGAATAAGGCCTTCAGTACAACGATTATGTTGCTGGTTGCACCGTTTAAGCTGAATTACTGATAAACGCAGCAATCCTTCATTATCTTGTTTTTGATTCTGTTTCTTACTACTCAACATACTAGTTACACTAGAATGCTTTTGGTCAGCAGCGGTAGCAGTTACTGCTGATATACTTAAAACTGCCAGTATTGATAAAGAAATTAAACGCTTTAACTAAATTATAAGTCAATACGTTAAAATTTATTTTGTTTCAATTTTTTCACATACTTGGTTCGTCATCATCCTTATCATTACTCAGCTCAATCGCAACCCTTTCAGTTCCCTTCTGGTCAAGTATCCTGCCGCACGCTCAACCTGTTCTCTACCGTTGTTTTAAGCTTGTTATAGAAACCCCGAAGGCTGTCCATGCCTTGGCCAATTGCCTTTGTTGTTCGCTCAAAGTAGAAAGGTACGATAAGGTATAAAAAAGCCGTCTTTTTAAAGACGGCTTTTTTTCAGATGGAGAATGCTTATTTACGCAGACCCAGACGTGCAATCAATTCGCGATAGGTATCCGGTTTAGTGCGGCGGATGTAGGCCAGCAAACGACGACGGGAGCTAACCATTTTCAACAGACCGCGACGGCTGTGATGGTCTTTCGGGTTAGCTTTAAAGTGACCAGTCAGATCATTAATACGGAAAGTCAATAACGCGATTTGTACTTCAGAAGAACCAGTGTCCCCTTCGGCACGTTGATAATCTTTAATAATTTGTGCTTTTTGTTCAACAGATAACATGTAATTTACTCTTAAAAAAAGCCTTACGGCAGACAAGTTGGCCAAGCTAATATATGTCATTAACAAATACCAACTCCGGATACATATTTAACTGATATAAGCCGTATTCATCAGACGCAGCACTTTCAAACGCCTGCTGGGAGCCTGATATTGCACCAGCCCGATAAAGCGGTCATCAACAGCATAAATACGCAAGGGGCACATTGTGCCATAATTTTGCTCAGAATGCACGGCTATACCATGCTGTAACTGCAAAATATCTTTATCATTCAGAGTGACAGCCGGAAAATGTTGTACGAGTACATCACAAGGCAAAAGCCAGTTATCCCGTGCTGCCTCATCCAGATTACTGATTGCTGCAAGTGAATGAGTTTGTTCAATGGTAAAGCCGGCAGTAGCAGTGCGGCGTAATGCAGTCAGATGCGCTACAGTTCCCATATGTTTGGCCATATCTTCAGCCAGAGTACGTATATACGTTCCCTTACTGCAACGTACGCTGATGACCAGCCGTGGAAAAGTAAATTCAATAATATCTATCTGATAAATCGTTACCTGGCGGCTTTTCCGTTCGATGGTGATACCCGCACGGGCATATTCATATAATGGCTTACCCTGATATTTAATAGCTGAATACATAGGCGGTGTCTGAGTAATTTCACCACTAAAAGCAGAAATGGCTGCCTGTACCTGCGCCAGTGTAATCACAGTATCGGAAGTGGCAACGATTTCACCTTCAGCATCACCTGTGCTGGTAGCCGCACCCAGTTGTAAAGTCGCTATATAAGCTTTATCTGCATCCAGAAGATACTGAGCAAATTTAGTTGCTTCTCCAAAGCATACGGGTAACAAACCTGTTGCCAGCGGATCCAGTACACCAGTATGCCCTGCTTTGGCCGCACCATATAAAAAGCGCGCCCGCTGCAAAGCACTGTTACTACTCATTTCGCTGTCTTTATCGAGTAACAGCACACCATTAAGAACGCGTTTGCGCCGGCTAGTCTGGGTATTCATGATGTTGTTTATCTAATTTCAGTTTCAGGGTCATTAGGCGAGCGCATCATAACATGCTTTATCCGGCCTATTCAGGATTAGTCGCTTTTTCGATCAGAAACAGGCTTGAGAACCAGTACTGGCTTTTAAAAATATTGGTTCTGCCGATAACAGGACTTCGGACATTAATATTTCCAAACTTAAAAACTGCTATAAAAACATCTTATCAGGATGCACACAGATGACATAATTACCAGTTTTCACTATCAGTGAAATCTGCGGCCCCAGATAGGTGTATGGATCAAATGTATATGCTGGTAGTCATACTATTCCTGATTTCCTGCGATGTTTACCCTTGAGACAGTTAATTTTGCATACTGTTTTATTGTCTTAATTTAGGTGTGCATGCCTCTATGTAGATTTTATGTTTTCTTACCTGAGCAGATCTGATTAGTAGGACAATAGCACAAAGGAATCATTGAAATTTATTAAAATTTCTTATAAATATATGGTATTTTGCTGTAATTAAGTCTTACGCAGATGCTTTATTTAGAGTTACAATTATTTTATATACTAGTGCTGGTACTGCGCTGATATATCTGTCAGAATAACTGGTAGAAAATAAATATTTTAATCCTGTTTTAAATGACATTTAATCGGTAATATGAGGTACATTTACACCTCTGAATAATTTTCTGTCATTTTTATTCAGGATTATATTTATACCGGTATCGATTTTATCCGGTAAATGATTTTCTGGTTGTACCGGTCTGTTTATCTGAGAACAGAAACTAACAGACTAAACACTTCTTCTTTACTGATGAAAAGGGTTCATTATGAAAGCAGCCGTAGTAACAAAAGACAAAAAAGTTGCCATCCAAGATAAAGCTGTACGCCCGCTGAAAGCCAATGAAGCATTGCTGAAAATGGAATGCTGTGGCGTTTGCCATACCGACTTGCATGTAAAAAATGCGGATTTTGGCGACGTAACTGGTGTAACACTGGGACATGAAGGTATTGGGGTTGTAACTGCTGTAGGTGAAGATGTTACTTCTTTAAAAGTGGGTGACCGTGCCAGTGTTGCCTGGTTCTTTGAAGGCTGCGGACATTGTGAATATTGCAACAGTGGTCGTGAAACCTTCTGCCGTGAAGTTAAAAATGCCGGCTATACAGTAGACGGTGGTATGGCTGAAGAATGTATCGTTGTAGCAGATTATGCAGTTAAAGTACCGGACGGACTGAGTTCTGAAGCAGCCAGCAGTATTACCTGTGCCGGTGTGACAACCTACAAGGCAATCAAAGTTTCTCATATCCAGCCGGGTCAATGGATTGCAATTTATGGTCTTGGTGGCTTAGGTAATCTGGCGTTGCAGTATGCCAAAAACGTGTTTAATGCTAAAGTAATTGCTATTGATGTCAATGAAAAACAACTTGAGCTGGCACGCGAAATGGGCGCAGATATGACTCTGAACCCTGCTAAAGAAAAAGTAGAAGAAATCATTCAGGAAAAAGTAGGTGGTGCTTACGCTGCTGTGGTTACAGCTGTAGCTAAATCCGCTTTCAATTCAGCCGTAGCCTCTGTACGTGCCGGCGGACGTATTGTTGCTGTAGCATTGCCAGTTGACACTATGGATCTGAATATTCCGCGTCTGGTTCTGGATGGTATTGAAGTGGTAGGTTCACTGGTAGGTACACGTGAAGATTTACGTGAAGCATTCCAGTTTGGCGCAGAAGGTAAAGTAGTACCAAAAGTAACTATGCGCCCTCTGGAAGATATCAATGATATTTTTGATGAAATGACTGCCGGTAAATTTACTGGTCGTATGGTAATCGACTTTAAAAATGCCTGATATCTGTTAGGCAGTTTAAAAAAGCCATAGTTTCACTATGGCTTTTTTGTTGTCCGGAGAAATAATTAGCAGGCTTCGCCTACCTGAACACCATTGAGAGTATCCTGAGCAGAGGCCAGACTGGCTACCAGTTGCTGAGCTGCCTGAAATTCAGGTGTCTGCATAGTAGCAATATATTCTGTTGCACTCCCCTTACCGGCAATCATTTGCCAGCGCTGTGCCAGCCGGCTGATATCCGGCCAGACAAAATCAGTCAGCAGATTATCTACCCAGTCTGGTTTATTACATACCAGAGCAATATCACAGCCGGCGCCAAAAGCCTGCGCTGTACGTGCATGGATATCACCGGCGCAGCTGGCTCCTTCCATAGTTAAATCATCAGAGAAAATCACCCCGTCAAACTGCATTTTATCGCGCAAAACACCCCCCAGCCAGATAGTGGAGAATCCTGCCGGTTCTGTCGGATCAACTTTAGGATATACCACGTGTGCGGGCATGAGTGCCGGCATACCATTATGAATTAAATCTTTAAATGGCTGTATATCATCAGCCCATAATTCTTCCCAGCTACGGTTATCTTCCGGCAAGGTAAGATGGCTATCACCACTGACTGCCCCATGCCCGGGAAAATGTTTGCCACAGCAAACCATACCACCACGAGCCAGACCACGTTGCAAAGCTACTGCCAGAGAGCTGACTACAGCCGGCTGCTGATGAAAACTGCGATTACCGATAACAGCACATTCACCCCAGTCCAAATCCAGAACAGGCGTAAATGATAAATCTATGCCACAGGCACGTAATTCAGTAGCCAGTACCCAGCCTACCGTTTCGGCCATTTTGTCGGCCATTGCTGCACCATGCTGCTCCCAGCACTGTCCCAGAGTACGCATGGCCGGCAATCGGGTAAATTCGGGAATAAAGCGCTGTACTCGCCCGCCTTCATGATCAACAGCGACAATAAGCTCCGGTGTTCTTAATGCTTTAATTTCCGCAACCAGCTCGGTTAACTGAGCACGTGACTGATAATTGCGCCGGAACAGAATCACACCACCAATGGCCGGATGACATAAACGTTCACGTTCGATATCACTTAACCTGAACTCTGCCACATCAGCCATAACCGGACCACGTGCTAATGCTTTGGGATGTACTGACAACATAAATTATTCCAAAATTTTTCTGAATGAATCGCGTGTGGTCTGACCAGAAAGTGATCCATCATTAACAATGGAGCAATTAATAAAACCTACATAATGGTGTAAACGACCTGTGCGATTAACTGATAATCCAACTAGAACATATCCTAAAAACAATATCTTTATGAAAAGATTACGGCAGCATCATAGCAATAAACAGGGTATTGTTTGCACGCCTGATTAACAGAGGTACATTTTTTCCACTGGCTGCTACTGCATTATCAAAATCTTTTTCGTCATGTACCAGTTTCTGACCAACGGCGATAATAATATCGCCACGACGTAAATCTACCTGTGCAGCCAGCCCGCTGATGTCTTCAATAATCAGCCCCTGAGCTGTTGCCCTCAATACCAGACCAAGACGGTGTTCGGCAAAACTGGTTCCGTCAGTTGGCATAATGGTACTACTGGCAGAACTGGCCGGATTAGCTACAGCCGGAGACACATTATCCAGCGTTACCCTGATTTCTTCTTTTTGACCTTTACGCCAGATACCCAGAACGATTTGCTTACCTGGTGGCAGTAAACCAACTTTCACCGGCAAATCGCTTGAATTCTTTAGCTCATCGCCATTCACACTTTGTACAATATCACCGGATAATAAGCCTGCTTTAGCAGCCGGTCCGCCGACAACAACTTGCGTAATCAGTGCACCATTAGCTTTATCCAGACCAAAAGATTTGGCCAGATTATAGTTGACTTCCTGAATAACTACCCCAAGCCGGCCACGCTGTACCTTACCTGATGTTTTCAATTGTTCCGCTACATTCATGGCCACATCAATCGGAATGGCAAAAGAAATACCCATAAAGCCACCACTGCGGCTGTATATCTGTGAGTTAATTCCTACTACCTGTCCCTTAAGATTAAATAATGGTCCGCCTGAATTTCCGGGATTAATAGCCACATCAGTCTGGATAAACGGCGTATAGTTTTCTTCCGGCAGACTGCGTCCTTTGGCTGAAACGATGCCGGCAGTCACACTATTATCAAAACCAAACGGCGCACCAATGGCCGCTACCCATTCTCCGACTTTTAATTCTTCAGGATTACCCAGTTCTACAACCGGTAATTCATTTGCACTGATTTTTAATAATGCAACATCAGACTGAGCATCAGCACCAATCAGTTTTGCCTGAAATTCACGTTTGTCATTCAGTAAAACCTTAATATTATTCATACCGTTGACTACATGAGTGTTGGTAAGAATATAACCATCCTTACTGATAATAAAACCTGAACCAAAATTATATTCATCATCGTTTGCCTGCGGGGTTTGCGGTACATTTGGCAAAAGGCGTTTGAAGTATTCGTAAAACGGATCATTGTCAGGCAAAGCATCCGGACCGGCTTCATTATCGATATTACGGTTATTGCGTGTAGCCTGAATATTGACTACTGCCGGACCTTGCTGGTCGACCAGCCGGGTAAAATCGGGCAACAACATAGCTACCTGATTGCTGTTCCCATCAGTACCGGCAGGTATTTCCTTCACAAAACCCTGACCGTCCTTATTTTTGCCAAACCATTGTTCCAGCCTGTCACAACCTGCTGCTACCAACAACACTGACAAAATTGCCGTCAACATATATTTGCGATTTATCCGCATCCACTTCCCTAACTTTTTTGTTTTCTTACACAAGCAAAGATTAATAATATTGTAACGAAAAGAGGCGTTAAGTTACACAATCAGACGGTTAAAGTCGACTTTGCCGGGTACTCGCACAAATCATTTATCAGACATTGCTCACACAGCGGTTTACGCGCTTTACATATGTAACGTCCGTGTAAAATAAGCCAGTGATGTGCATTAAGTCTGAACTGTTTCGGCACCACCTGCATTAATTTATCCTCAACTTCACGTACCGTTTTACCCGGTGCCAGACCAGTACGATTACATACCCGGAAAATATGCGTATCTACTGCAATCGTTGGATGACCAAAAGCTGTATTCAGCACGACATTAGCCGTTTTTCTCCCTACTCCCGGCAATGCCTCCAGCTCTTCTCTGGTTTGCGGTACATCTCCGTTATACTGCTGTACCAGAATCCGGCAAGTTTCCATCACATGTTTGGCTTTGGTTTTATATAAACCGATGGTCCGAATACACTCCATAACTTTATCTATTCCTAACTCCAGCATAGCTTGTGCTGTGGGTGCCATTCGGAATAAATGTACAGTGCATTTATTGACAGAAACATCCGTTGCCTGTGCCGAGAGCATAACAGCTATCAATAATTCAAATGGTGAATGATATATCAGCTCTGTAGTCGGATTCTGACAGACGGCCTGCAAACGAGTGAATATTTTCTTGCGCTTTTGTGCATTCATGAAATTAAACCATTATCGGTTTTTTTGTTGCTGACGAAACTGCCACGGTGCTATTGCACTGGCATTGTGCCATAAACCGAGACGATTTTGGCGCGCCTGTATCTGAGCACTCTGATAACGTCCAAAACCTAATCGATCCTGCTGCTTTTTAGCAATTGAGTCGTAATGCCATGCATACCCCTGCTGAACCATCCATAAGTTAATATCTGCATTATTCAAAATAATCTGACCAACCTCACGCTGATACTGATCTATAGCAACCACATTGACATCAACATACTTACCCTCAATACGTGCTTTTAAGGCATCGCGACTGGCTATACCATAAGCTTGTTTGATTTCCGGCGCATCAATATTAGCCAGACGAACTTTATGCGTATGCCCGTCCTTGTCTCTGATATGCACAGTATCTCCGTCATGCACACTGTCAACATTACCGGAATAGCGTCCTTTACTGGCTACTGCCCATTTTTTTCCTCTTACAGGCGCCTTACCATTAAGCAAATCCTGTACAGAGCGCACAATACTGTCCGCTTTCTGTGTCCATTCCGCTAAAGGTGCAATTATACTTTCCGGCAACCACACTTTAGCGATTGTCAGAATAACAGCCATCCAGACCAGAATTTTACGCCAGTTAGTCAGAATTTTTTTTCTTTTATGCATTTATCAGAAAACCACATTGTTAAATATGCCCGGCATGAACAGAATAAATCACAGACAGTAAAATAAACCCTTAAAACAACAGCAGCCAGCTACCCTTTTTTCAGGTAACTGGCTGCGCAGATATTAATTAATTGTATTATTAAATACTTCTGCTGCAGCAAATTCAGACTCTGGCAGTTAATACCTTGACACCATCGCTGCAACCCAGCACCAGTAAATCAGCTGGATGGTGAGTAAATAAACCATTTTCTACTACACCGGGTATCTTATTAATGGCATCTTCCATTTTAATCGGCTCATCAAAGTTCAGATTAGCTACATCCAGAATCTGATTACCATGATCAGAAGTAAAACCCAGACGCAGTTCAGGCTCTCCGCCAAATTTCAGTAGCCGGCGCGCTACCAGTGAACGGGCATTGGGTGTCACTTCCACTGGTAACGATACATGACCAAGACGACTGGTATACTTACTTTCATCAGCAATACAAATGAATTTCTCAGCAGCACTGGCAACAATTTTTTCATTTAACAATGCACCGCCGCCACCTTTAATCATCTGCAATAAATGATTAATTTCATCAGCTCCATCAACATACAGCGGTAAACCATTCACTTCATTGAGTGTTACTTCCGGAATACCAAATTTTTTCAAAGTTTCACTGGTCAGGGCAGATGTGGATACTGCACCTTTAATCTGCTTTTTACTTTGTGCCAGTGCCTCTATAAAAAAATACACGGTAGAACCGGTACCAATACCCAGATACTCGTTTTCATTGACATATTCAACAGCTTTTTGAGCTGCCTGACGTTTCAACTCATCCTGTGTGGTCATTCTACTGCTCCTTGATCAGCTTAACTTTAAGTACATTTCAAACAATAATTATTCCTGCACGAAATTATAACTGATGCCGCAACAGGATTAAACTGCCGTCAGCAATACGACTGCCTGAGCCTCAATAGCTTCCTTCCGCCCCAGATAGCCTAATTTTTCATTGGTTTTACCCTTAACATTTACTGCATCCACAGCTATATTCAAATCAGCTGCAATATTCATGCGCATCTGATCTATATAAGGACGCAATTTCGGCTCCTGAGCAATAACCGTGCTATCAACATTGACCACACGCCAGCCTGCAGCCCGAACGGCAGCACAGGCACCGCGTAACAGTACACGGCTATCGGCATCTTTATTTGCAGCAGCTGTATCCGGATAAAGCTTGCCAATATCACCTAAAGCAGCTGCACCCAGCAGTGCATCGGTAATCGCATGCAATAGCGCATCTGCATCAGAATGACCAAGCAAACCTTTATCAAAAGGAATTTTTACGCCGCCAAGTAACAATGGCCGCCCGCTAACGAGCTGATGCACATCATAACCCTGACCAATTCTTAAAGAACTCATTTAATGGTGTCCTGCTGTAAAAAATAGCTAGCCAGTAACGCATCCTGTGCACTGGTGAGTTTCAGATTGCGTATGTCCCCTGCTACCAGTAATGGAGCCAGACCAAGCGCCTCTACGGCAGAAGATTCATCTGTAATTACATCCAAATCTGCCTGTGCCAGTGCTCTGGCCAGAATACCGGTACGAAACATTTGTGGAGTCTGAGCCTGCCATAAACCTGTCCTGTTCACTGTCCGGCTCACCTGCTGTTGCTCATCTGCCTGTTTAAGCGTATCTGCTACGGGAAGCGCCAGTAACCCGCCTACCGCATGATTCTGCACAGCAGCTAATAAACGTTTTACAGAATCCGTACTCACACAGCAGCGAGCGGCATCATGTACCAAGATCCAGTCGTTATCCTGTACATTAAAATATTTTTGCGCCTGCACAATCCCATTGCGCACAGTTTGCGCCCGCGTCGCTCCGCCACAACGCAGGATATGCACATCCGGCGGTAATAAATCTGCCGGATAGACAGCATCGATATATTCATCCTGTTCTGATACAACAATCAAAAACAGATCAATTGCACTGATTTGTGCCAGTCGCGACACTGTATGCTGTAATACAGTCTGACCGGCCAAAGTAACATATTGTTTCGGACATCCTGCACCAAATCGTGCTCCGACACCCCCGGCAGGAATCAGCACTACATGCCGGGTCATACAGATTTATCTCCGTTATTTTCCTGCCATTTCCGCCACATACAGGGTTCACCAACTATTTTATCCAACGCCTGCAAATAAGCTTCATGTTCAGCCAGTTCTTCTGCACTGGGTTCCACTACTGTTAATCCAGTATGTTTTATCTGATATTTGCTTTCTGCAATCTGATTTTCACTGGCAGCAGCAGTGGCCATCAGTTCATCTACCAGACTGAACTGGCTTCGGGTCATAGCCAGATAAACTTCACCAAGTAATTCACAGTCAATCAGCGCACCGTGCAGTACACGCTTACTGCGGTCTACTTCCAGCCGCGTACATAAAGCATCCAGCGAATTTTTCTGTCCCGGATATTTATCACGAGCCATTTTGAGCGTATCAACTATCCCACTGGTAATCGTTTCAATCTTGGGCATACCCAGACGCTCAAACTCCATATCCAGAAAGCCTTCATCAAACGCAGCATTATGAATAATCAGTTCGGCACCATGCAGGTAGTCGGCAATCTGCTGAGCCACACCGGCAAACACCGGAGCATTCATTTCGTGTAGCTTTTCCAGTGTAATTCCGTGTACTGCCACAGCTTCGTCTGGAATATCGCGCTCAGGATTAATATACAGATGCAGATTATTTCCGGTAAGGCGCCGGTCTACCATTTCTACACCGGCAAATTCAATCAGGCGATCACCATTGTTTGCATACAGTCCGGTGGTTTCAGTATCAAGAATAATTTGACGCATATTGATTCAATGCTTTATGCGGTTGAACACCGCTGACTTAAAACTCCGATAATACTAAAAAATCAACTCCGGTGCATAACAGCGGTTCGTGCCGGTAAAACAAATTACTCAGCAGGCAAACCCAGCAGATGACTATTACATACTAATAGTCATCAAACGGTTTTATCCGGATAAAACATTAATTTTTGATATTTTTGTCATAGTTTCTATTAACGGGTATATATACCACTATTTATTTTTCTTTTAGAAACAAAACTATAAATAAAATTCTCAATTATTTTTGCAAATAATAATAACTATCATTTGCAATTAGAAAACAATTTGTTTATGATGCATCTATGTTCACGAAACGACACAAATATTCACAAATATTTTGCAGCCATTTCTGAACATACTCACAGATTTGAAATAGATTGTTTTTATTCAACAATTTATTTAGCACTTTTCTATTGGTAGTGGTTTGTGTTCCTTTTTGCGCCCCCTTTTTGAGGGGCGATTTTTTTTGTTAGTCATCAGTGTAATAAAAACAGAAAAATAATTCAATTATCAACCAACCTATAAAAAGCCGGTCTGTATATTTTCAAACAGGCCGGCTTGAATAATTATTGCGGCTGATAGCGTCCGGCCATAGCCTGATAAATCAGATTTTCATTTTGCAGGACACTATAACGGTTGTTTAACACGTTTTGTGCCGAAGAATACTGAGTATTCAAAGCATCCAGCCAGTCACTAAGCGGATTAGTGCCGTATTGATAGCGGGCATGGTAGTAGCGACTGTTTTTTAAATCGTACTGGTATTTTTGTTCATTATTGGCCAGTGTATTGCGGCTAAGCGTGTATTGCCGGTAATAGCGTTCAACTTCATTAAGGGCGGTAGTCAGAGATTGTTCAAAAGTCAGTTTTGCACTTTCAAAATCTGCCTTAGCCTGTTTGTTTTGCCAATACAGAGTCTGCCAGTCGAGAAAAGGCAAATTTACATTAACACTTGCCGTACCGACTGGAAAATGTAAAGCCGAAGAAGCAGCCTCAGAACGCGAATTAACCGCACCATTCAGACTAATACTCGGATACCAGCTACGTTTAGTTGCCTGCTGACTGGAAAAAGCAGATTGCAAACGATATTCTGCCGCACGTAAATCAGGGCGATTAGCCAGTACAGACAATGGGACATTCAGATTCACTTCACTCAAATGAATTTGATTTAAAGGTGTTGGCTGAATATCCGTTACCTCACCCGGACGCTGATTGAGTAAATTATGCAGATTCTGCAATACTTCCAGCCGGTTCTGCTGCAATGAGGTCAGATTATTCTCTGCGCTCAGTAACGATTGTTTGGCATTAGTGGCATTAATGCTGCTGACTTTACCTACCTGATACTGTGCCTGAGAGATTCTGGCAATCTGCCGGTATTGTTCAATACTGTCTTTAGTTAAACTGATTGCACCATCAATGTAGGCAAGATGAAAATAATTATCGACGACACTATTAATCAGTGAGAGTCTGCTGGCGGCCAGATCCTCTTCACTGGCCTGATATTTCCAGCGTGCCGCATTGGTATTGGCACGAATTTTCTGCCATACGTCCAGTTCATAACTTAATCCGAGCTGACCGGTAAAATTACGGCTGGACACCCCGCCATGTTTCAAATCTTTGGAGCTGCTGGCGCCAAGAGAACCACTGGCATTCGGTACCAGGTCTACTGCTGTCAGACGGGCACTATAACGTGCTTTTTCAGCTGTCAGTGCGGCCTGACGCAAATCAACATTATTAGCCAGCGCAGTATTTACCAGTTGATTCAGAGTTTCATCATGGTAAATTTCCCACCAGTTAGCATTAACCTGATACTGCGCAGCAATTTCTGAACTGCTCAGCATTCCGGCTTTATGCATGCTTTGCTGCGGATAGGAACTATGCGTAGCACAGGCGGTTAACAGCAGACTCAGACTCAGCATCCATACTGCGCTGCGTTTTTTCACAAAATTATCTCTCATCATCGTAACTTTTTATTCTGACGCTTACTGCATTTATCAATGCAGTACAGCCATTTCCGCCAGATTTAAATTTCAGCATCAACACAATTAATCGCGTGACAGCGCGTCAATAGGATTAAGCTGTGATGCACGTTTTGCCGGCATAAAACCAAACAGCACACCAATTACACTTGAACAAAGTACAGCCATCACAATAGAAATTGTTGAGAATGACATAGCAAAATCTGTTGCCAGCAAATTAAACAGCATACTGATGGCAAACGAAAACAGTACACCTACCAACCCGCCAATCAGACAAATAAGCACCGCTTCAATCAGAAACTGTTCAAGAATATTGTGTTGACGTGCACCGATAGCCATGCGTATACCAATCTCCTTCACCCGCTCAGTTACCGATACCAGCATGATATTCATCACCCCGATACCGCCAACGACCAGAGATATCAGCGCAATACTTGATATCAGCAGAGTCATGGTGCCGGTAGTACTTTCAATTGTCTGCTTAATAGTGTCACTGTTACGGGTAAAAAAGTCCTCTGTACCATGACGTACTTTAAGTAATTCAATAATGCCTTTTTCTGCCGTTTGTGAATTGACATTATCTTTTACCTTCACTGTGACTGAAGTAATGTACTTAGAGCCGGAAATCCGGTTCATCAGCGTGGTATAAGGAGTAAACAGTTGTAAACTGTCACTATCCGAAAAGCCGTTATTATTAGGTTCTGTTACTCCGATAATACGCAATGGCCGTTTATTAAACAGAATAACCTTTCCCAGCGGATTAGTACCATCTGCAAACAATTTGTTTTTGGTATTGTCATCAATTACGACTACCTGACTGTTCTGAGTTACATCATCCTCATTAAACAGCCGGCCAAAAGCAAGCTTGATACCGCGTACATCAAAATACTGGTCACCTACACCATATAGCTGAGCTGAAAGAGACTGATTATCATAAGTCAGCGTACCACTGGTATTAACACCCGGAGTGACACTGTCAACATAGTCCTGTTGCTTCAGGACCTCTGCATCACCAACAGTCAGCGTTTTAATACGCGAAGAACGGCGATCCCCATATCCGTAACCCGGATATACGGAAACCGTGTTTGTGCCCATAGCATTGATGTTTTCAAGAATTTTTTCCTGCGACCCTCTTCCCAGTGCTACTACCGATACCACTGAAGCAATACCGATAATAATGCCGAGCATCGTAAGAAACGAGCGCATCTTATGCGCCATAATCGCCTGAATAGACATCAGAAAAGATTCAAAAAACTGATCACGGTAAAAATGCCATGAATTATGCTCTTCAATACTCTCAATATTGCTGGGCGGAATATCTGTATTCTTACTGTGGTCGGCGATAATCCGTCCGTCACTAATTTCAATTACCCGGTTAGCATTAGCAGCAATCGTCGGATCATGTGTAACCATCACAATGGTATGACCGGCATCATGCAGTTTATGCAGGATTTCCATCACGTTTTTTCCGCTACCGGTATCCAGCGCACCTGTTGGCTCGTCTGCCAGAATAATTTCACCGCCGTTCATCAGCGCACGAGCTATACTTACCCGCTGCTGCTGACCACCGGACAGTTCACTGGGACGGTTTTCTTCCTTACCGGCAAGCCCGAGCTGAGCCAGCAACTCATCCGCCCGTTTCATTCGTTCATCGTATTCCATACCGGCATATACAGCCGGCAGGGCTACATTTTCACGTGCTGTTAATGTGCCGAGCAGGTTATAGCGCTGAAAAATAAAACCAAAGCTGCGACGGCGCAAAGCGGCCTGTTCATCTGCGGTCATAGCAGCAGTTTCTACGCCATCAATTTTGTACGAACCGCTGGACGGCACATCCAGACAGCCAATGATGTTCATCAGAGTAGACTTACCCGAACCAGACTGACCGATAATAGCTACAAAATCGCCTTTTTCTATGCTCAGATTAATATCTTTGAGCACCTGAACCCGGTTTTCACCAGTGCCGAACCAGCGATTGATTGCCTTAATTTCCAATAAACTCATGGCTTACATTCTCGGACCGCGCATTTTCGGCTCTTTGCTGACACCATTTTTAGCGTCTGCCTTGCTCAGCGCAGATAAAACTACCCGGTCACCCTCTTTCAGGCCTGATTTCACTTCTGTGCGCATACCGTCTGTAATACCAGTCTCAATCTGTTTTTCCTGAACCTGCTGATTATCGCCCAGCACCTTCACCACTTTTTTACCACGGTTATGCCTGATTGCCTGATTCGATACAGTCAGTACATTTTTGACAGATTTCACAAAAATATTATTCTGAGTAGTCATCCCGATATGCAGTGTGCCGTCATCATTCGGAACCAGAGCCCGGGCATAGTAATAAATAGCTGTATCAGTTGTATCCGTACTGGTGTCATAACTTCCCTGAGACATCTTGGTTAATCCCGGATCTACTGCTTCAAGAGTAGCTTTACGCACTTTGTTATTGTCCGCCAGCGTAGTAAAAGTTAAATGCATTCCTGCCTTAACCTTACTCATGTCGCCTTCGGCAATCTGCATTTTATTCAGCATTTTGCTTAAGTCAGCCAGCTGTACAATCGTTGGCGTATTCTGGCTGGAGTTCACCGTTTGTCCCTCTTCTACCGGAATGGATACAACTGTACCGTCCATCGGAGCAGTAATGCGGGTATAGCCTAAATCCGCTTCTGAAGTGTTAATGGCAATCTGTGTTTGCCGGATTTGTGACTTCAGCTCAGCCACGTTAGCCCGTGCTGCGGCCAGATTATCCTGAGCATTATCAAAATCTGCTTTAGAGGTAGCATCCTGCCCCATCAGCGCGCGTTCACGGTCAAATGCACGCTGCTTCATTTTCAATGCAATTTGAGCAGATACCAGCTGAGCACGATAAGTATCCAGCTTAGCTTTATTAGTGTTGAGAGTATTTAACTGAGTAGTGGAATCGATATCAGCAATCAAATCACCTTTTTTAACCTGCTGGCCCAGTTTGACATACAGTTTCTTGATCTGGCCGGAAGCCTGAGCACCGACATCAACCAATTGTGCCGCCGCAATTTCTCCTGTGGCATTAACTGTCTGCATGATATCGCTGCGGCGAACATCATCTGTCACAAAATTCATCTGGTCTTTAGGTTTAAAAAACAGACTCCATACAACAGCAACCAGCACCACCACAACTAACAACCATACAAACCTTTTAACCCATTTTTTTTTCATTTGCTTAATAATCCGTATATCACTCAAATTTTGCTCTAATTAATAAATTTAATAAATAGCGGCAAAAGATTAAGATTGTAAAGGATGAAAACCATTCTCATCAATATATCATGTTAGTTATTAATATCTGATATCCATTATTAGTTTATGAATATTAAATAATAATCCAAGATCATTATAAAATCATATATATTAAATCGTTAGCTCGCTTAAAAAATATAATGATAAAATTTTAAATGATTTCAACCAAATAAACATTTTACTGATACTCAAATATGAATAAGAGTCTGAAAATATATTTAACTGTTCATTGGCTACAGAGTTGCTGCTCCATATCAAAATTCTGATAATAAAAATATAGTAGTTATTAAGAAAAACCGCTACTACAAATACAGCAGAAAAAATTAAAGGATTCCAAAATTTTAAGTATTTTTTAATAAAATTAATAAAATCAATATAAAAAATTATCTAAATTGAGATTAAAAAACATCCCTTTTTATATGAACAGTTAAAACAAAATGACGAAACCTAATCTGATATTCATATATGGCAAAATTAAGCAGGCAAACTACTTACTATTTACACTATTAAAACAAAAGTGATTATTTTATAATATTTCATATTATTCTTTTGAATTCTTTACCTTTATTCGGCTTAATATTTCTTTCCCTCATAAAAAAACATTTATGTTTTGACAATGCACACACAACTGATTAAGCTGCGCAGCTTTATATTAACGACATTGAAAAAATAATAACTGTTTACAGTTAAATCAATCATGTTCAGCAGATAATATCTGCATACTGGTTATTTTTCGGCACATGAAAAAGCAGTTTGGAATAAGCAACAATGACTAATTCAACTACCCGCCGTGCAGTCTATGCTGGCAGCTTTGATCCCCCTACCAATGGTCACTTATGGATGATTCGTGAAGCACAACCATTATTTGATGAACTAATCGTCGCTATTGGTGTTAATCCGGAAAAAAATGCCACATATTCAGTTGAAGAACGCAAAGAAATGCTTCAGGCTATCACGGCAAATTTTCCCAATGTTAAAATCTCCAGTTTTCAAAATCAGTATCTGGTTAATTATGCGCGCAGTATTGGTGCAGATTTCATTATCCGCGGTATCCGTACCGCTTCTGATTATGAGTATGAGCGTTCCATGCGCCATATCAATCATGACTTACAACCGGAAATTTCCACTATCTTCCTGATACCGCCGCGTGAATATGCCGAAGTGTCCTCAACCATGATAAAAGGCATGGTCGGCCCGCAAAACTGGCAGGCCATGATTCGCCGTTATGTCCCTGATGCAGTTTATGAAAAAATTATGCAAGACCATATGTACACTGAGAATTGAACAGACAGAATGATCCGGACAGTCGCAACTTGCGTGCCCGGTTCAGAGACTGATTTTGTATTAATCTTGATTCTTGAATAATAGGATAGCTGATTATCAGCTACCCTATTCCATCTGGTTTTAAAACAGAGGATTCAAAAAATTTTTCATTTTCAACTTTGCAAATACGAATTGAATATTCTTTGTACCATTGTTTAATACCCATTTTTTTCCCCTCTATATGCAGAGTATGGTTTTTCCATTTATCAATAGCCTCTAGTGTTCGCCAGTACGAAACTGTAATACCGATTCCTTCTGTGTCTCTGACACTGTCCGCTGCCAAAAATCCTTCTATTTTTTCGGCTTCAATTAATAAATTTTGTGCCATCTCTGAGTAGCCAAAATCTCCCGGGCTGCGTTTAGAGGTAAAAATAACGGCATAATAGGGTAATTCAAATACTTTACTGATCATTTAAAACCTTTTTATTCTTGATTGCCGTATTGTGTAAGGGAAAGTGATAAAAGAGATTTTTCGATTATTATATAAATTTATCCCCTGCTAGTTTTTACAATAATTCTTTGTAAAAATATAAATCGTTATCATTCTGCAAACAATAAAGCAAGCTATTTTTCAGGCTGCTGTTTGTCATTGGTTACTTTTTTTCTGCATTTTCCAATACTCTGCTTACCTATACGTTGAACAGTTATTTGGAAAATTCCTCTCTGATAACTTTAAGCCATGCTTTTACAGCCGGTGTCAGTTTTTTGTGACGAGGCCACGCCATAGACAAACTCCAGTTAATTGCCGGATCGGTTAACGGAACTGCTGCAAATATTTTATCGTCAAATTCATCCGTATAATAACTGGGCAGTAAAGCAATGCCCATTTCTTTTGCTACCATATCACGCAAAAGTTCCCACTGGCTGGTACAGCAAACCACATTTGGCTCAAATCCCTGATCACGACAACCATTAACAACACGTTCAAATAAAACAAAACCGCGACTAAACAAAATAAAAGACTCATCACGCAAACTGCGCAAAGACATAGACGCAGGTATCTTTGCTAACCGTTTACGCGGAAACAGTACCATCATCGGGTAATCGCATAAAGGAATATAATCAAATTCATCACTTACCGGTAACAGTAACTGACCTACATCCAGACGGTTTTCCAGCAAGGCTGCTTCAATATCACGAGTACCGGCTTCAATAAAAGCCAGCTCAATATCCGGACATTGCTGATGAAAATTAAAAAAAGCCGGTGTTAGCAAACGGCTCCCTAGTAACGACATACCGATACGCAATGTACCCGATTTTAGTTCACGATAATCTTCTACCTCCTGTTTCAGCAACGACACCTGATTAAGTATCTGTAGAGAATATTCATATACACGCTTACCAATTTCTGTTGGCAGTACCTGACGCTTGCGTCCGTTTTCTCCTTTCTGCAGTAAGGCTACATTTAAATCATTTTCCAGTGCGTGAATTATTTTGCTGATACTCGGTTGGGACAATGCCAGTTTTTCCGCAGTAACTGAAAAGCTGTGATTTTGAACCAGAGTGACCCAGCATTGAAGTGCTTTTATATCAATCATAAATATTCAAAAAAAGAATAATAATAAAATTATAATTCATATTATGCCTAATAAGGCTAATTATAATGAGTGGTTTCCAATAATTGGCTATAAGGAACAGCCATAATGAATATGTTACACCTTCGCACGGCAAACTGCTTACATATATGCGCACAAATTTTACTAATCATTTTATTTTGGCTGATAGGGCTGGGTATCGAAAAAGCTGCCCATATCCCTTTATCTGCCGGTGTAATCGGATTGTTTCTGGTATTGCTGTTATTACAGCTTAACATATTGAAATTATCATGGATCGCCAGTGGCGCACAGGTTTTGCTGGGTGAATTAATGTTGTATTTTATGCCTGTTCTTATTGCAGTGGTTCAATACAAGGCATTGTTTGCTGCTGAAGGATGGCAATTGGTTATTAGCATCGTAACAGGTACATTTCTGGTAATGAGCAGTACTGCTCTGACCTTAAAATACTGCTATCGTCTGCGCCGTGTATGGATTAAACATCGCCATGTCTGAACTGGCACATATTTAATTTCTAACTGGATATCTGTTATGAATATAATTGCTGCCGGCTGTTTTATCTGGACAATTGCATTGTATGCACTGGCAAAAAAATGCTATCGCGCCAAGCCGGTTATATTTTTGTCACCAGCCATTACTTTTAGTGTATTAACCATAGCCCTCATGCAATGGCTGGACATCAGTTATACACAATATAATCAATATACACGTTATATTTCTGGCTTACTTGGTCCTGCCACTGTTGCTTTTGCCATTCCGATTTATCAATATCGTGATGTAATGAAACGTCAGTTACCGATTCTGATGACAGCTATTATTGTGGGAATGTTTGTCGGAGTGGGTAGTGCTTATCTGATGGCTCGACTATTTCATTTTAACCACGAAGTGACTTACAGCCTCATGGCACGTTCCGTATCTACTCCGTTTGCCATTGAGCTCGCAGACAAAATTCATGGTTCAGCCGCGCTGGTATCCGTATTCACCATCATAACCGGACTGACAGGCATGCTGTTTGGTGATATCACACTGGCTTTTAGTCGCAGCCGGATGCATCTGGCCAATGGTGCTGCTTTTGGTAATGCCGCACATGGATTTGGTACTTCGCGGGCAATTCAGCGTAATGCCGACGAAGGTGTGGTTGCCAGCCTGACTATGATTCTGGCAGGTCTATTTATGGTGCTGGCCGGACCGTTAATAGTGAAAATCATAGTCTGGTTATAATAAAGATAAGCTGCTTTACATAAACTTTACCGCTGCCGTACAATCATTAGCGGCTTCTGTTACTATTTCTTAATTGCGTTAAAGCTGTTCGGGCATGATTCGGACAGCCGCTTTCTTCTGCTCTGCATTTTTACAGACAAATTACTCTTATCTATTACATCTGTGGAGGATAGCTGAATATGGCTTATCAATCTATCAATCCGTTTACTGGCGAGCTGGCCAGAACTTTTTCCAATCATACTAATACTGAGGTAGAAAACGCACTGACTCAGGCTCATGCTCTGTACAAGTCTGAATGGTCACAACCGGAAAACATCAGCGAAAGACAGGCATTACTACAACGCCTGGCTGAAATTATGACACGGCATCAGGAAAAAATTGCCCGTATTATCACATTGGATATGGGTAAGCGTATTGCAGAGAGCCGTAACGAAATTGTTAATTGCATTGAAATTGTCCAGTACTATGCAAAACAGGCTGCAGAATTGCTAAAACCGGCAGCCTATCCGAGCAAACTGGGCAAAGGCTGGGTGGAACATCATCCTATCGGTATCATTCTGGCAGTTGAACCATGGAATTTTCCTATTTACCAGCTTATCCGGGTTATTGCACCGGCTATTGCTGTAGGCAATCCGGTTGTAGCCAAACATGCAAGTAATGTTCCGCAATGTGCGCAACTAGTGGAAGATCTGCTGCATGAAGCCCAGGCACCAGCCGGTACTTATACCAATCTGTTTGTAACTCCTGAGCAGATAGAAACCATTATCGGTGACAAACGCGTACAGGGTGTGGCTCTGACAGGCTCAGAAGGTGCCGGCAGTATTGTAGCCGGACAGGCTGGCAATAAACTGAAAAAATCTACTATGGAACTGGGCGGTAACGATGTATTCGTTGTCACAGATGATGCAGATGTAGTAGCCGCCGCACATACCGCAGTAGCAGGTCGCTTGTTTAACGCCGGTCAGGTATGTATTGCAGCAAAACGTTTTATCGTGCATGAAAAAGTGGCTGAACAATTCACCCGGATTGTTCAGGAAGATTTTGCCCAGGTAGTGATGGGCGATCCGTTGGATGAAAATACGACACTGGCACCACTTTCATCTCGTAAAAGCAAGGATACATTACAAGAGCAGCTTGATGCTGCCATTACCCATGGTGCTAAAGTATTATGTGGTAACAAACCTGCTGAAGGCAATTTCTTTACCCCTACACTGATTACAGATATCAGCCGGGATAATCCGGCCTACTTTGAAGAGTTTTTCGGTCCCGTGGCACAATTGTATATTGTAAAAAATGACGAAGAGGCAATTACACTGGCTAATGATTCTAATTTTGGTCTGGGCGGAACTGTTTTCAGTAAAGATATTGAACGCGCTAAAAAACTGGCTTCGCGAATTGAAACCGGTATGGTGTTTATTAACCGCTTCGGTGATTCCGTGGCTGAATTGCCGTTTGGCGGAATTAAACGTTCAGGCTTCGGACGTGAACTAAGTGATCTGGGCATTAAAGAATTTGTTAATCACAAACTTGTGGTACTTGCACAGGACTAATCCTCCTATTTATGCAAAAAGCAGTCTGTTTATACAGACTGCTTTTTTAGATAATAACCAGTTACTGGCTATAAAACACCAACCATATCTTTACTGCTTATGGTTGTAGCAATTTGAATTCCACTTTATCAGGTAAGTTTTTAGGCACAATCAAAATTACAAACGGATGCATCTGATAACTTTGTCTTGCACCAGAACGAATGCGTACATCTAATACCAGCTTATCCTGAGCATAATTTAAGGTTAAGGGCGTAATTTCCAACTGCTTTTGCACGATTCCGGCATCATATACAATTACATCATGAGCTGCAAAATCAATAGGAGTTGGTTTCCCATTTTTCCCCATAGTTGCAGCCATACCGAAATAACGGGCAAATTCAACAGATGAACTAATGTGTCTCGGGACTAATCCGGTTACCGTATTTTTAATGAAGTAATTATCGGCCAGCTGATAAGCAACTGGCGTTGCTGATTGGTTGAAAACCTGAGCAGAGCTATTAGCTGTGACAGCTGCTGAATGGCTACAAGCACACAGACTGCCTGCCAGTAAGAAACTCATTATCATTGAATAAACATTACCGCGCATAGCAACCTCCTGTCAGGTTTCATAAATTTACTGCTGCTTAAAAGCCAGCCATGCCAGAGTCAGCCAGCCGGCAATCATTAAAACACCGCCAACCGGTGTAATTACACCGAGCCAGCGTGGCAAACCCAAAGCCATCAGATATAGTGAACCACAAAAAATAATCAATCCTAGCTGTAGCAAAGAAAACGGCATTTTTACCATAAATGCCGGAACTGCTTTTGCTAGTACGCCTAATACCAGTAATCCCAATGCATGCCAGAAAAAATACTGTGTTGCTGTATGCCACCACTCCAGTTGCTGCGCACTGGCCATATGTTTTAATCCGTGTGCACCAAACGCACCCAGCATTACTGCCAAAGCCAGATTAACTGCTGCAATACCTAACCACATATCAATTCCCCATTATTCAATTAATTAAACCGTAGATGTGCCTGTCTTATAACAAACAGACTATTCAGCTAAGCGCAGTATAAAGGTCGGTTTACTGAATCTCAAATTACTTACACAAATACAATCATGGCAAATTTTCATTTTCTGCCCTTCATGCAAGTAAAAACCAAAATAAAAGCTGATGGAAAGATTATATTGCTGAAAATAAAATTTATAAAAACAATCGAAAGAGTAAATTTTTCTCCAAGATACATTAATCTTTTCACTCTTTCTTCTAATTTTCATCATGCTATTACCGATAAAAAAACTGACCCAATTACTATGAACAGGTCAGTTTTTCATCTATTGATTGTAATAGCTGTTTTCTATTTATTTACAGCTGATACCGCTAATTTGTGGCGTTTTTGCCGTACCTACTTTAAATATACATTTAGTGTCACTACTGCCGGTAACAATGAGATTACCGGAAGCAACATTCATATTCAGAGGTTCTTTTACCCCCATTTTTACTGCTGTATTGGCCAGTTTCTGTATTTCTTCCGGCGAATATGCAGTGTTATTACTGGCTACTTTGATTTCCTTGGCACTAACACTTGCTGCTACAACCAGCCCAATAGCAAAAATCAGACTATTACGCATAGATTTATTCATTCGGATTCCTTTCCGAAGATTATATTCATTAAATATACTAATACAAAAAACCAGCACTTTCCAGCAAAATACATCAAATTTACTGTAAATCAAACAATAATGAACAAATCATTTCAATAAATATAATTGTTATCTTTGTATTAACCTTAGTATAAAAGAAAAAGCTGTATACCAAGCAATCTGGTATACAGCAAACCAAAGGAACTTTTTTAAAATTAATTAATTCAGTAACAGAATGTATCGGATTGGCATACACTATTTCATTGTTGTGATTGCTGATCCAGCTTATCTCTGTCTTGCTGATATTCACCCCATAATGCATTTACTACTCCAAGCAATATGGCAAAACCAATACCTAAACACCAAGCGAAATACCACATAAAATACTCCTTGTTTTACTGGCTTGTCTGCCGGCTAAAATACCAGCGGCAGACTAAGCCGAATTTAATACAGGCTATGGTCGTTCTTGCGAATCATGTCGGTAGTTACCTTACCGCGCATCACCCGATAACACCAGCTGGTATAACACAACATCAGCGGCACGAAAATTAATACCACCACCAGCATAACTTTAAGAGTAAATTCACTCGAACTGGCATCCCATACTGTCAGGCTGGAGCGCAAATCTGTGCTTGAAGGCATGATAAAGGGGAACATGGATACACCGGCAGTACTGATTACGCCGCCAAGACCCAATGCTGAAAACCAGAATGCTACAAAATTCTTCCCGCCTTTTGCCAGAAGCCATGCCACTATAAAACCAACATAAGCCAGTACCGGTATCACTAACAGCAGTGGATATTGCTGATAGTTATTCATCCATGCACCTGTGGCACTGACCACTTGTTTATTCAGCGGATCAGGTGAAGCTCCGGGCAAATAACTTCCCTCAACCATACTGTAACCATTAATTCCCATATTGATCCAGATACCGGCCAGTGAGAATGCGATTACCACAACAATCAGAGCAATTGTGCTGGCACGCAGTGCACGTTGTCTTACCTGTTCATCTGTGCGCAATGCCAGATAAATCGCACCATGAAAGGTAATCATTGCAGCCGATACCACACCACACAACAAACTGAAAGGATTGAGCAAAGCCCAGAATGAGCCTGTGTAGAAAGAACGCAAATCATCATCAAAATGAAATGGCACACCCAGCAGCAGATTACCAAAAGCCACACCGAAAATCAGCGGCGGAACGAAACTGCCGACAAACAGTAACCAGTCCCAGGTAGTACGCCAGCGGGCATTATTGATTTTACTGCGATAGTCAAATCCTACCGGACGGAAAAACATTGCCCACAGCACAGCCATCATTGCCCAGTAAAAGCCGGAAAATGCTGTTGCATAAGCATATGGCCATGCTGCAAAAATAGCACCACCACCAGTAAGAAACCACACCTGATTACCATCCCAGTGCGGGGCTACTGAATTAATAATGACACGGCGCTCGTTATCGTTTCTGCCAACAAACGGAAGCAGAGAACCTGCTCCCATATCCTGCCCGTCCATAATGGCAAAGCCAATCAGCAGAACACCCAGCAACAACCACCAGATGAATTTTAATACCGAATAATCCAAGAATTCCATGGTCTACTCCTAATGTTCTGCTTCATTAGCATAACGCCCTGTACCCAGCGAACCCGGGCCCTGATGGGAAAACCGTACCATCAGATACACTTCCACAATTAATAATATTGTGTACAGCGTTACAAAACCGAAAATTGATCCCCAGAGACTAGCAGCCGTCAGCGAAGAAGCCGAAAGATTAGTCGGTAGTACACCATATACTGTCCATGGCTGGCGTCCATACTCTGCAACAAACCATCCTGCCTCACAGGCCAGCCAGGGCAATGGTAAACTCCAGAACGCCCATTTAAGCAACCAGCGTTTTTTTGCAAAATTATTTCTAACTGAAGCATAAAATGCTACAACCATCAGCAACAGCAACAGACAGCCACACAATACCATGATACGGAAACTCCAGAACATCGGAGCGACACGCGGAATAGTTTCCCGGGCTGCATGTGCGATATCAGATTCAGTAGCCTGACGTACATCCGGCACATAAGATTTAAGCAGTAAGCCAAAGCCCAGATCATCACCATATTTTTTCATGGCAGCCTGTGCTTGTGCATCTGTACGGTCTTTACGCAATGTTTCCAGCGCAATCACAGCTTCCCGGCCATTACGAATACGCTCCGTATTCTCAGCAATGATTTCCTTGATTCCCGGAATCTGTTTATCCAGTGACCGGGTACCGATTAAACCCATTACCCATGGAATTTCGATAGCGAAATCATTTTCCATTTTCTGCTCATTTGGCAGAGCAATCAGATTAAACGAAGCCGGAGCCGGTTCTGTTTCCCACATGGCTTCCAGTGTCGCCATTTTGGTTTGCTGTGATTTTCCCACGGTATAACCGGATTCATCACCCAATATAATAACTGACAGAATTGAAGCTACACCAAAAGCTACGGCAATACGAAAGCTTTTCTTGGCAAATTCGACATCCTGACGTTTCAGCATGTACCAGGCAGAAATAGCCATCACGAAAACCGCAGCGGTTACATAACCGGCAGAAACTGTATGTACAAATTTATTCTGCGCTACTTCATTCAGGAAAATTTCAGTAAAACTGGTCATTTCCATACGCATTGATTCAAAATTGAAATGCGCCCCTACCGGATCCTGCATCCAGCCATTGGCTACCAGAATCCACAATGCAGACAGATTGGAACCAAGTGCCATCAGAATGGTAACTAACAGATGACCAGGCCGGCTCAGTCTTTCCCAGCCAAAAAAGAACAGGCCTACAAAAGTGGATTCCAGAAAAAAAGCCATCAGCGCTTCAATAGCCAATGGCGCACCGAAAATATCCCCTACATAATGCGAATAATATGACCAGTTGGTACCAAACTGGAATTCCATTGTTATACCGGTAGTTACACCCAGAGCAAAATTGATGCCGAACAATTTGCCCCAGAATCGCGTCATATCTTTATATATCTGCTTACCGGTTAACACATACGTGGATTCCATTATTACCAGAATCCATACTATCCCCAATGTTAGCGGTACAAACAAAAAATGATAAAGCGCGACCAGCGCAAACTGCAGCCTTGACAGTTCCACTAAATCCATGGCTTTGTTCCTGTGATTTATATTAATAAAAATTATATTTATCTTTAAACCGGCGCATTGACAAATATTTCAATTTAATAGAATTTAATATACTATACAAATCGAAAATATTAAACTAATGCATTAATTTAACAAATAAATATAGTTATTTAAGTTTACATTAAATATGTAAAATTAAAAATAAACTAAACTTCTATTGTTAAAAATATTATATATTTTACTTATACATTATAAATGCTAAAAATATATATTTAAAAATTATAATACAATGTCTTTGTTAAAATTTGTTATTAGTTATTTTATTTGATCTAGATCAAATAAAAGGCAGCCGCAAATGGCTGCCAGAAAAGTAAATCAGCTAAAAATTTATTCAGAATTTCTTCAATTTATTTGCAAAATCTGAGCCTCAGGCCATGGATTAGTCTGATGGCTTGCTACAATCAGAATACCTTGCTGCTGATGCTGTTGCAGCACAGAAGCCAGCTCTGCCTGCGCCTGCTCATCAATACCGGCAAACGGTTCATCCAGTATCAGTACTTTATAAGGACGCAGCAGTAAACGCGCCAGAGCAATGCGACGAGCCTGCCCTCCGGACACAGCTGCTCCATATTCTCCCAGACGTGTTTCCAGAAGCTGGGGCTGATTTTCAGCCCATACAGCCAGCCCGACGCTGGAAAGTACTGACCACAACTCATCCTCAGTAGCATCAGCTTTACCCAAACGCAGATTCTCAGCCAGAGTTAAATCAAATATATCCAGTTGCTGAGCCAGATAACCCACCTCTCCCTGCCACTGCCATGCTGAAAACGGTTGCTGATTACAACACAATTGCCCTGCTGCTGGTTCCAGTTCTCCCGCTAATACTGCCAGCAAAGTAGATTTTCCGGCACCAGATGCCCCTTGCAGCAACAAAATATTACCGTTAACCAAATCAAAACTGACATTTTCCACTCCGTTCAGCGCATCCGGCCAGCGTGCCTGTAATGCACGCGCCTGTAAATGCAGTTGTGCTGGTAAAGGCTTTTTATCTGATTCTTCGACAGTCAGTGCGGGCGTAATTGCATTAAGACGTATGCATGCAGCCTGACACAAACCATAGGTCATCATATTCATACCCAGTACCAGCACCAGTTCTGTAAAACCAAATACAGCCAGCACCAACGCAAGCAACATAGCTACTGAAAGGTTTTCATTGCCACCGAAACACTCACTTCCCAGCCATAACAAAACAGCCACTGCTGCTGCCATCAATACCTGCTGTAACAATACTACTCTTCCTGCCAGTTGCTGCTGATGCAACTGGCCAGAGACATAATATTCATCTTCGGCATGAAAAACCGTTGCAAAGCGTGACCATTGCTGCCATTGCAACAAGGCTGTTATTGCTTCAAGCGGTTGCAGTAAAGCTGTACGCCGTTTTTCAGCCAATCCTGCCTGCTGTTTACCCCAGTTTTGTCCGTACAGAGCAGCCAATGCCGGAATCACGACAGTTGCCAGGAATAATGGAATAGACAGATACAATGCCAGTTTGCTGCCGGCCACAATTACAGTTAGCCCCAGAATGCTCAGTAACATGAATAATGCCCATAACCATGGCAATACAACATTAAGCGGCCAGTTATTCAGCAATTCAATATCACTCAGTAAAGAATGCATCTGCCGCAGAGCGTTCTGTTGCTGCTGTTTACCTGTAGCCAGACGAGAAAACAGCCCGCTACGCAAATCAGCCAGAAGACCCAGTACTGCATCATGTGAACCAAGACGCTCACCATAGCGCCCCGCGGTACGCACAATAGCCAGCAAACGGATCACCCCTGCCGGAGTAAAATAGTTAAAAGTATAAGCTGTTGCCAGACTTATTATTCCGGCCAGCCCGGCAGCAGTAATAAACCAGCCGGACAGAGCCAGCAGTCCGATACTGGCTATAGCCGTTACCTGCCCCAATAACCATGCCAGTAACCAGGCACTTTTTCGGCTCAGTAATAAATTAGACAGTTTCAGCTGCTGTTGTGACCATAACAAATGATAACGCTTCATCGTAATTGCTCCTGCTGGTCAGTCAGCATGATTTCCCTGTCAACCCATCCGGCAAAACTAATATCATGACTAACGAGTATTACCGTTTTACCGATACTCAGCTGCGCCAGCAACTGCATAATTTCCGATGCTGTTTGCGCATCCAGATGAGCGGTTGGTTCATCCAGCAGCCATAACGGTGCTTTTCGTAACAGCATTTGTGCCAGCGCCAGTCGTTGTAACTGTCCGCCGGACATTCCACGACCACGCTCACCCAGTTGTGTATCCATTTGATGAGGTAAACGCTGAATTAATACCCACAGTCCTACTTGTTGCAGTACCTGCTGCAACTCTTCATCCGTAGCATCCGGGCTGGCCAGCCGCAAATTTTCGGCAATTGATAGTGACAATATTGGTGGCGTCTGTGCCAGATAAGCCACTGACTGCCGTAATAGCGGTAAATTTAATTCAGCATAATTATGCTGATTGATCCATAAAGTACCAGAGTAAGGAGCAAATCCCAGTAAGGCCTGCAGCAGACTGGATTTTCCACTGCCACTCGCTCCTCTGAGCAGAACACGTTCTCCGGCTTCTATGCAAAAACTGAATTGCGGCAGACGGATACGTTCATCACGTCCGTATACCACCAGATAATCTGCGCGCAAACTGGGAGGTGTTTGCAATACAAAATCAACTTCTTCAGAAACAGCAGGTATATTTTCGACCACTTTATATAGTGGCATTAATGTCTCGGCTGCTGCCTCTGCCTTAGCTTTATCATGATAATCAGCACCAAGCTGACGCAATGGTGCATAAAATTCCGGCGCCAGCAATAAAATAAACAATGCACCCTGATAAGGTACCGGTATTTGTCCGTTTGCCCAGGGCAATACGCCCAGCAGTCCAAGACCCAGATAGACAGCCACCAGTGCGATTGCCAGTGAAGCAAACAGTTCCAGAACAGCTGTAGACAGAAATGCCAGCCGTAATACCGCCATTGTTCGCACCCGATAAGATTCAGCAGCGGCATCGATAGTCTTCTGTGCCTGCAACTGAGCACCTAAACGACGTAACGTGGGCAGACCCCGCAACAAATCCAGAAAACGTCCGCTTAAAGCCGCCAGTGCTGAAAACTGCGCACGATTTTTACGTGCTGCCGCCTGTCCGAGCAAAATCATAAAAATCGGAACCAATGGCGCAGTCAGCAATAATAGCGCAGCAGCAAATGGACTATAAAAACAAGTAGCCGCGGCAATCAGTACCGGCATCAGTGCTGCAAGTTGCTGTTGCAGAACATAGCGGCTTAAATAACCATCCAGAGCATCTACCTGTTCCAGAACCATTGTAGACAGAGCTCCATCACTGCCATACTGGCTGCGCTCAGGTCCCAATAACGCCAGTGCTTTCATTAACTGACTGCGCAACTGTAATCTGATTGCCACACTCGCCCGTAATAGCAACCGGTCTTTAAAATAGTTCAGTAACGGCCGCAACAGCCAGCAGATTAATAGATAAGGTAAAAACTGGAATAAAGTCTCAGTTACATTTTCTCCATTAAGCCACAAAGCAAAAAGGTTAGCCAGTAGAGCACTCTGTACAATAATTAATACTGCTGCGGTAACCATCAGCACCCATGCCAGCCGGTATGAGCGGCGCTGTTGTTTTTGCCATAAGCGCAGATAAAATCGCGGAGCAGATGCATGTAAGTTACTTCGAACCAACCCTTTTCTCCCTCGTTGTCTAAAACTTTCTATCAGCATTAATTTGTTGCAATTGCCTGTGGTGAAACACGCTTAAGCTGCCAGTGCTGCACCGCCCAGCTCAGCAAATCAGACAGACTATCCACTTCTGGTGCCTGCGGCTGCCCGAGATAAGTAAGAACCTGCCGCAGTAAAGTTTCACGCCGGCGCAAATCTAATGCAGGTGCCTGCGTCTGTTTTGACCATTTTTGTCCCAGCGTATTAGTCAGCAACGGTAAATGAGCATAAGCCGGCTGTGCAAAACCCAGTAACTGCTGTAAATAAATCTGACGGGGAGTAGATAATAACAAATCCTGACCGCGTACTACATGATTGATTCCCTGATCCGCATCATCAACTACGACCGCCAGTTGATAAGCCCAGAAACCATCTGCCCGCAACAAAACAAAATCGCCCACATCTCTGGATAGACACTGTTGCTTATAACCTTGTATTGCATCCGTAAAACCGGTTATATCTGCATCAGTCCGCAAACGCCATGCCGGCATTTTCTCTGAACAGACAGACTTATCTGCATTCAAAGATGCACAATGCCCGCCATAAATAAAACCATCCACACCCATGCCCTGTGCTTCAGCCTGTATCGTTTTCCGGCTGCAAAAGCATGGATACACCAGTCCTTGCGCCTTTAACTGCGCCAGAGCAGCAGCATAAAGGTGATGACGCTTGCTCTGATAAACAACTTCACCATCCCAGTGCAGTTCAAAAGCTTCCAGTGCAGATAAAATAGCTGCCGCCGCACCCGGCATTTCACGTGGCGGATCCAGATCTTCCATCCGCACCAGCCAGCGTCCCTGTCGGCTGCGGGCATCCAGATAAGAAGCTACCGCAGTAAGCAGCGAACCGATATGCAACAAACCGGTAGGGCTGGGGGCAAAACGCCCTACATACAACTCATCCACAAACAACTTCCATTCTTAATTCAATTTCACAGCCGGGACAGCTGATATAACTTAACATCACACCCGAAAAAGTACAAACCAGCCGTAATAATTAATCACTAAATCTATAATATAAACAATTATTTATCAAAAAATTACCCAAAAATAGCATTTATTACCCTTACCTATAACTTTACTCTGGCACAATATTTAACCTAAAAAATAAAGGCATAAAACGGTATAATTCAATTTATCCGAATACATTAACACATCATGATTAGCAATGATTCACGTCTGCTTGTAATCGATACCAGCACCAGTTATCTGTCACTGGGGCTGCATCACAACGGACATACTGACAGCATCTGCGAAGCAGCAGGTGCAAAACAGTCTGAACTGATATTACCGCGTATACAGCAGTTACTGGCAGAATCCGGACTGATACTGTCTCAGCTGGATGCCATCATTTACGCACAAGGCCCCGGTGCTTTCACCGGATTACGCATCGGTCTGGGTGTAGCTACTGGTCTGGCATTACCATTCAGTCTGCCACTGATTGGCATTCCCTGTCTGGATGCCGTAGCTGCTCTCGCACCGGATCAGCCTTGCGTACTGGCCGCAACAGATGCACGTATGAACGAACTATTCTATGCATGGTATGACACCCATAATCATAAACTTCTGAGTGATTATATGGTGGGTACTGCCGAAAGCATCCGTCTGCCGGCCGGTCAGCATCAGGCTACAGGTATCGGTAACGCTTACGGGCTGAATATCACTTTACCCGTATCAGGGCAGAATCTTATGCCCAGAGCTCAGGAGTACGTGCAACTGGCCTTATCCGGTCGTTACAAAGCAACTGATGCTGCTCATGCCAGCCTGCATTATGTCCGCAATAAAATTGCCCTGACAGCTGCCGAACAGGCTGCCAGACGAACTGCGAGTCAGATAGCATGAATATCCGTGCCGCCACTCTCGCCGATGTCGCCGCTTTGCATGAGCTTGAACAACAGTGTAATCCGGCGCCATGGTCAGCAACACAACTGGCCAATACCGTTTATGCACCACAACCTGTATGGGTAATCAAGCTGCCTGCGCATGGAATTGTCAGTATGCTGGTCTGGCAAAAACTGCCGGGGGAAGCCGAAATTCATTTGCTTGACACCCATCCTGATTTCAGACGGCAGGGTTATGCACAACAATTACTGGAGCATTTATTCCAGCATGCAAAGCAACAGCATCTGAGCCGGATATTGCTTGAAGTGCGTGCCGGCAATTCCGGTGCACTACAACTGTATACAAACAATGGTTTCGTATCCTGTGGCATACGTAAAAATTATTACCAGAATGGTGATGATGCTGTATTAATGGAAAAACCATGCTAGACAGCCGCTATCTTTATCTGCACGAAGCACTGGGCCTCGGCCCCATGTGGTTATCACAAACTGCTTATCTGATACCTTCCCAGGTTACGGAAACAAATACGCCAGTAAAAAACAATACCCGGCTTGTTGCGCGTTCTGCTCCGGACAATTCTGTCCATCTACAACCAGTGAGAACTTCTTACTCGAGTCCACCGGTTGATATTTCTGCAATTCAGCCAGCCAGCCGGCATCGTGACGCACTCCGGCAAATTATTAATCAGCCGCCAACTAAACCTGTAAAACAGACTGCTAAAGAAGATAACACTAGCAAAATCAGCCCCATTACCACAAATGATAAATTAAATATCAGCTTCGAATCCATTCCGGCAACACTGGCCGCATGCACCCGCTGTAATTTACATCAGGAGCGCTGCACCCCGCTACTGGGATATGGTGCAAGCAATGCGCGGCTTCTGGTCATCAGCTCTAATCCTGCACCGCCGGACGACAGCAGCAGGCAGCTTTTCAGCGGAGAAGTCGGCAAATTGCTCAGCAATATGCTGGCAGCCATTAATATTACTGCTGAAGAAGTTTTTTTTACCAGCCAGGTAAAGTGTGCGCCTAATGTCAGCCTGCGTATTACTGATGAGCATCTGCAAGCCTGTTTGCCTTATCTGAGTGCTCAGATCGAACATATCCGGCCTCAGGCTATTCTGCTGCTCGGGCAGATATTCAGCCAGCTCGACCAGACAATACTGGCACAGAATCTGCACAATATTCCTTACGTAATATCGCCCCACCCTGCACGATTATTGCGTCAAAGCCATTTAAAAGCCAATGCATGGACAGCACTTAAACAATTGCGCAATTTCTTACAATAATCTGTTAAAAAATGTATCTTTATAAGGTATAAGTCCGCACAAGCCAAAACATCTATGTTAAAATATGATAATAAAATTTTAATTAAATAAAATCAATATATTATGCATATTTCTCTTGGCCCTGTCGTGATGATTCTTTTGGTGGCCGTTTTGGCCTCTATCATCTGCCGACGTTTACACATTCCCGCCATGCTAGGCTACCTGGTAGTTGGCTTCATAGCCGGTCCTGGCTGGCTGCATTTAATTAATCAGAGTCATGCCACCGAATTTATCGGAGAAATCGGCATTACGTTTCTTATGTTCAGCATCGGGCTTGAGTTTTCCATCGGCAAACTTAAAGCCATGCGCAGGCTGGTGCTTGGTTTAGGCGGATTACAGGTCGCACTTACCCTGTTGATACTTTTTATCCTGTTTGCAGCTATGCGTATTCAGCTGACATGGGCGTTTACCCTAGCCGCAGCCATGACTATGTCTTCTACGGCTATTGTCAGCCGCATTATGGTAGAAAAAAACGAACTGGGACAGCATTACGGCCACATGATTATGGGCGTACTGCTGATGCAGGATATTGCCGTCGTTCCATTGATGATTTTATTACCTGCTCTGGCTCACAGCAGTGACGGTCTGATCCTGCAAATGGGCAAAGCCCTGCTTACCATGGCACTTGCCTTAGGTCTGCTGCTGGTGGTCGGCAGTAAAATCATGCCTATGTGGTTCCGTCTGATTGCCCGCACCAAATCCAGCGAACTTTTCATGATTAACGTTTTGCTGGTCACTCTCGGAGTTGCTTATCTTACTCAGCTGGCCGGTCTCTCACTGGCACTGGGCGCCTTTGTAGCCGGTATGCTGATATCAGAAACCGAATACCGCTATCAGGTAGAAGATGACATTCGCCCCTTCCGGGACATTCTGCTCGGCTTCTTCTTCATTACCATCGGCATGAAACTGAATATACAAGTTTTACAGTCAAGCTGGTTAATGATACTGATACTGGGAGCACTGCTGGTTATTCTGAAAGCAGCGGTACTATTTGGCATTAGCCGCTACATGAAAGAAAATACCGGCGACAGCATTAAAACAGCTTTGTATCTCGCTCAAGGCGGTGAATTCGGCTTTGTTATGCTGGCCATTAGCGGCGCATTAAAACTCATTTCTCTTGAGCTGCAACAGGCAGCCATTGCCGCCATCCTGCTTTCCATGATACTGGCGCCCTTTATTATGCGAAGTGCAGATAAAATCAACAAACTACTGGTTAAACGCAGCTGGGACGAACAGGCAGTTGATTTACAGAGCATACTGGTAGATACCATGAGTAAATCTGACCATATCCTCATTATCGGTTTCGGCCGCTGCGGTCAGAGCATTGCCCGTATCCTGCAACAGGAGGATACACCCTACTATGCCATTGATCTGGATGCTGAACGGGTTGCCACAGCCAAAGCTGCCGGTGAACCGGTCACCTTCGGTGATGCCAAACGGCAGGAAGTATTACAGGCAGCCGGATTAAAACGTGCCAATACCGTACTGATTACCATCAACAACATGACAGAGGCTAAGCATATTCTCAATAATATTATGCTGATTGCCCCTACCATGCCGGTAATTGTGCGCGTTACCAACGACGACAACATTCCTGTGCTAACCAATATGGGGGCAGACGACATCGTTTCTGATGAAAAAGAATCCAGCCTTACGCTCGCCAGTCAGGCATTATTAAGCTCAGGTAAGCCGTTTGATGAAGTCTATCAAATCATGCAGCGTATTCGTCAAAACCGTTATCAGGCACTTGAAGGTTTATTTGCCGGCAGCGATGACACCGTTTCTGATGAGAATATCCATTATTTCCGTCAGGCTTTCACTCTGCCGCCAGATGCTTTTCTGGTAGGTAAAAGTGTAGACGACCTTCCGCTGGACAAATTGAAAGTAAAACTGCTCTCAGTACGCCGCAATGCTCATCAATTACGCAAATTTGACTCTGAATTCCGTTTTAAAAATGCAGATACCCTGGTTGTACTTGGTCCCAGAGACAAAGTAATTCTTTTTGAAAACTGGTCACTACAGGGAACGAACTAATTTTTTCATAACTAGTACTTGCCAGCGAACGGCATATCTGGTTTAATAGCGTCTTTCCCAAGCAGGGGTGATTAGCTCAGTTGGTAGAGCGTCTGCCTTACAAGCAGAATGTCGGCGGTTCGACTCCGTCATCACCCACCAGTTTTCTGTTTTATGCGTTGCATAAAACTTGCGCGGTGGTAGCTCAGTTGGTTAGAGTACCGGCCTGTCACGCCGGGGGTCGCGGGTTCGAGCCCCGTCCGCCGCGCCAAATTAAATAAAAAAGCACAGCATAAGCTGTGCTTTTTTATTATTCATTATATACAAACATTTTTCAGACAATCTATTACGTCAAACCCGAATATTCAAATACTTAATCCTTATAGAACAGATATCCTTTAATCAGACCATTTATGCATCATTCCCAGAATTTTTCTGGCAGATAATTTTGATTACAGCAAAAAATTATTTCAGTCAGATTTGTTCTGCTTATAGCTATTTATCTGATTCATTATATAAAAAAGATTCAAAAGCAACACTCAACTTATATTCAGCATGTCCAGCTGAATAAACCATCAATAAACCAGACATTTTAATATTGTTAAATTATGTATAATACATTATTATAAATAAGGAAAATAAAAATTCCGTATACCATAAAGACAGGTATTGCTTTACTCATATAACATCGACAAAGTCAATAAATTTAACTCCCTGAACAAGAAAGGTTTAGAGTGGGAAAAATCAATTATCTCATTGAAGTTAAAAATGTCAGCAAAAAAATCAAAAACAGGAAGATTCTGGATAACATTTCTTTCAAGATTGCACCCGGTCGGATTATGGGCTTTTTAGGCCCCAATGGTGCCGGCAAAACCACTATGCTGAAAATACTCACAGGTCTGATGTTTCCCACTTCCGGAGACATTAAAATCTGTGGGCACAATATACAAAAAGACTTTGAAAAAGCAGCTTTTAATCTTGGTACCATCATTGAAAATCCGGAATTCTATAATTACATGTCCGGTTTTAATAATCTGCAAATCTTTGCTGATATGAGCCGTCAGTCAATCAGTAAAGATGATTTAATGCAAACATTAACCAGAACCGGGCTTAAAGGTGCAGAACACCAAAAAGTCAAAGGCTATTCTCTGGGTATGCGCCAAAGATTAGGCGTCGCAAACGCAACTATTCATCAGCCTAAAGTATTAATTCTGGATGAACCCATGAATGGTCTTGATCCGGAAGGAATGAAAGATTTTCGTACATTGATGAAAAATTTTGTCCAGCATGGAAACAGTATTATTATTTCCAGCCACCTGCTTTCTGAGCTTCAGGAAATTGTTAATGATATTTTTATCGTTAATCAGGGCAGACAGGTCTATGCGGGAACAATGAGTGATTTTCTGGGTAAATCCAATAACATTATTCATATCGAAGTAGACGGAGATTTAGCACCGGCAGAAAAAATTCTGCTGAACAACGGGTATCAGGTTACCCGTCAGCTCAATAATCTTGAAATTGCAACTGATTCAACTGACCACGATCCGCGTGCAGAAATTGCCAGACTTCTTGTTCAACATGATATTCCCTTAATTGGTTTGAAGCTGACTCATTACTCTCTGGAAGATTCTTTTCTGCAAAGCATAAAAAACGATAATCAACAAAAGGCCAACAAATGAAATTACTAATTAATGAATGGCGTAAATACCTTAAAAAAAACCGAAATATCATTATCATACCCATAATATTATTATTGATATTAATTATTTATTTCAGCACTATGCATTTTGTGATCACTCATACATCACATTCAGTTTCTAAAGATGATAGTGACCACGTCTTTTTATTTAGTATCACTATTTGTTACAAATTTATTAATTTTATCTCTATTATTTATGCATCTAATATTCTAAGTTCTGAAATATCCAAAGGAACAGTTAAATTTATTCTGACCCGTCCTTATCAGCGCTACAAAATATTACTGGCTAAAATTGCAGCGATTACTATATTAATGCCTGTGTTTCTGATTATATCTGTAATCATTTCCCTATTATTACATATACTGACAATTCACCAAATGCCGGAAATTAGCATCATATTAAAGTACACTGGAATATACGGCATATTCATATTAGCCATTACAATATTTTTTACTGCTTTTGCTCTGATGCTTTCTTCTGTATTTAACAGCAGTGCACTCATAACCGGTAGCTGTATTGTGTATTATTTCTTTGCCAGTGGTCTGTGGAAAACAATCAACTTTTTCTACCTTGATTTACCTGAAGACGGATGGATATACAAATTAAGCCCATTAAATGTAAACAGCTATTTGATTGAGTTAATTTCTAAAACAGTTGATCAGCCTGTCCAGAGTGAATTTTTTATTATCTTGGCAGCCAATATTGTTTATGCATTGATTTTTTTCCTGATAGCCACATTGATATTCAGACGGCGTGATATTTCATTATCCAACTAACTGTTAACATTAAAATTTTAAAGGTCAGGCTTCAAAATATTATTTAATAATTCAGCAATTTAACTGATATTTTCAGTCTGACCTTTATGCTATTCTGCAATTTATCAACCTCAATCAGATTAGTATGATTGAGGTCTTTGCTTTTTGCATTGGTTTATCTTGTTTTTTCTACAATACGAATTTCGTATAACAAATTATATATTTCTCAATTCTTATTTTGTTAGTTAACCTGTCTTGAACTCAATCACTCGCTAATCGGGATTTTGTTCATGGAAGCAAAGTCTAAAGAAAATCTTGTACAGACAAAACCGAATTTAATGTTATCAGCATTATTAATCATGCTGTTAGTCGGGTCGGTTTATATCAGCCAACTTATTTTTCAAGAGATCTCTCAAAGCTATCATATTGATATTTTAGCAGCGAGAAATGTATTCAGCTTATCTTGCTTTTTTTATGCCATTTCTTTTTTTATTTATGGCCCGCTTTCGGACAAAGTTTCGACAAAGTTGTTAGTTTTGGTCGGTAGTATTGGAACTGTTTGTTGTTTATTTTTATCGGTGATTGTTGATTCTTTTACGTTGTATTTGGTCACCATGTCATTAATCGGTTTTTTTGCCGCTGCTGTTCCTGCGGCATTATTCGCTTATACAGCTAAAAACACGCCTAACCATAAGTTACCCCAAGCAATGGGAATGATGATTTCAGCTTCTATTGTGGGCATGATTTTTAGTCGAAGTATAGTCGCAATGCTGACCGATCTTTGGTCCTGGCAAGTTGCATTTATTATTTATGCGAGTTTGATAACTGCAACATGTTTTTTTGTCCCTTACGGTATAAAACGCTCAATAATCCAACCTTCAACTAATAGTGTACGGGGTACTTATCTAGCGGCAATTAAATTATTACTTGATAAAACGGTAATTATTTTTTTATTAGTCGGCTTTTTACTATTTTTTGTTTATTTAGGATTATCTTCATTACTTACTTTTTATTTGAAAAGTTCACCTTTTTATTTGTCTGCAACAACTTTAGGCTGGCTTAATTTTGCCGGTCTGAGTGCGGTTATTGGCACCATAATTACTGGTAAATTATCACAGATTATCAAAGAACGGTCTCTCTTAATCATCTGTTTGCTAGCTGTATGTATATCGGTTGTGACTATTGGTTATAGCTCAGCAATATATATTATCGGATTCGGGATTTTTGCTTTGTTTTTATTTGTATTTGGCATTCAGCCATTAGTTATAGCCATGCTTAATAAAATTGTGCCAATTAATTCGCGCGGTGCGATTTCGTCTTTATATTTACTCTCGTGTTTGGCAGGAGGCAGTATTGGCACCTATCTATTAGGTATAGTTTATCAAAACATGACCTGGAATGGAGTAATTGCCATTTGTGTTCTGTTATCAACGTTAAATCTGATCTTAGCGTTAGTTGGTATTCAACTTATTAAAAATAATCATAAATAATAAAAATACAGGAATTTATTAATAAGGAAACTCGTTATGAAAAAAGATTATTATCATCCTCGATATTTATATTTTGCAGATTTATTGATGATTTAAGTATGACAATTTTAAGATGATCACCTACAAGCTCAATGCTCCGATAGCAATTGCCTTTGATAGCGCAGAGCTTACGTATATAACAGATTAGTCAAATAATTCAATAATCAAAGTAAACACCAACGGTGAAAAAGAGATTTTCTTTGACATCATACATAAACACTTAAATACAGATATGCAGACAATATTTGAGATTCTGCCATTAAATAAAATAGCTAAACGAATTCATAAGTGAAACTGACACAACTTATTTTCAACAATATCTGTTTTCTGCTGATCCAGCCAATGCATAATTGATAATTAGCTTAGCCGATATCTGTAAACCATATATTTAGCTTCACATACGATTGTTACACCAGATTATTTGGTATTATTTCTCTCATTATTAGTTTCTATAGATTTAATTAATATTTTCCCGTTAACTTTCATACTAACATTAACTATATCTTTTCTGTTATGATTCCCGACGATATCAATAATTACCTGCAGATAATTTAATTTTAGATTTGATTTTTTTAAATCATTTCCATTAAACATTCGCATGATGTGCTTTTCCAGTCTGATTGACGAAAATATTGTCGCTTATACAGTTTAATTGCGAACGGATGCACAACAATGAATCAGGGGAAATATGTATAATCAATTACCTGCTCAGACAGAACATAATCTCGATAACTCAGCCATTTACAGTCGGCATCTGCCAACAGTCCGACAATTGCAATATTTTCTGGCAGTATGTGAAGAAGGCAATTTTCGCAAGGCTGCCAGCAGACTGGGTATTAGTCAGCCTCCGTTATCGATGCAAATCAAAGAGCTGGAAGAAAAGCTGCAAACTACTTTATTAGTACGTAATACCCGCTATGTAATGCTTACAGAACAGGGAAGACAATTCAGAGACAAAGCTAGAAACTGGCTGGAAGGCTTATCTCTGGCCATAACCAATGTTAATAATTATTCAACAGACAGAATAACTGTTGGCATAACTAAAATTCTGGGTTTTAATTTTATTCCGCTATTCAGCGAATTTATTAATAAATTCCAGCCAAACATCGATCTTTTGCAGCAGGACTACTCTTCAAAAGAGCTATTGGCTGAATTTAATAAAAGCAATATTGATCTGGTTATTATTTCAGATTATAAAAAAAATAATGATCAGGCAAATAGTTTATTAGTTTATCAGGAAAAACTGGTACTGGCCTTACCTGAAAACCACCCTGCCTGTTCACGGGATGAAATAGATTTAAATACAGTAACAGACTTACCTTTGTACTGGTGTAAACGATACCAGAATCCGGGATTGTATGATCAACTGCAAAAAGTCATCAGCAACTTAACTGCTTCTCTGGTTTTACAACCGAAATTACCTAATTTCTTAACCATGCTGATGGAAATTGCCATGGGCAGAGGCATGTTATTACTTCCGGCTTCTATGGCACAGGCACATATCCCGGGAGTGGTATATAAAAAATTAACTACTGAATATGAACAGCAACTATCAATCGATATACATCTGCTCTGGCATCAGCAGGCTGAAAATACTGTGACACAAACCATTATTGAGTATTTTAAGCACCATAATTCAGTTAATACACCATTGTGACATGTATATTTCCGGAAGGTTCAGAAGCTCAAATCATTGATATATTTTTTATATCAATGATTTTATATTTCTCTTAGCAAGGTTAATTAATTACTATCACTATCAGTAATTAACAATTATCTGACCGCAGTCGAATAAAAGCATTATTTGATTAAGCGTTTCAGATATAACTAATCTGAGGATAGAAAATAATGAGCCATTCTTTACCACAACGAAAACTTGGACAAAACATTACCGTATCTGCAATGGGCTATGGAGCAATGGGTCTGAGCGAATTTTATGGTGATATAGATACAGCACATGCCCGCACAATGATGCACAAAGTAATTGATAGCGGTGTTACGCTGATTGACACAGCAGATATGTATGGTCGTGGTGAAAACGAAAAACTGATCGGTTCGGTACTGAAAACTCTGCCTGCTTCAGTACGGGCACAGCTTACTATCGCAACCAAATGCGGTATTGATAGAAACAATACTTCCGGTTATAACCGCAGCATTAATAACCGCCCAGAATATATTAAACAATGCTGCGATGACTCTCTGGCCAGACTCGGCATTGAGCAGATCGATTTATTTTATATCCATCGTTTAGATCCTAATGCTGCAATTGAAGATACGATGCAAACTCTGGCAGAACTGGTACAGGCAGGGAAAATAGCCCATGTCGGTTTATGTGAAGTTTCTGCCCCTGTTTTGCAGCGTGCCCATGCAGTTCATCCGGTTGATGTGGTGCAAACAGAATATTCGCTGTGGACACGTCATATAGAAGATGATTCAGTGCTGCCATTACTGAAAGAATTGAATATCGGTCTTGTACCCTACTCACCTCTCGGGCGCGGTTTTCTGACCGGTAAAATTCAGAATAAAAATGAATTGGCTGAAAATGATTTCCGCCGTACCAACCCGCGTTTTCAGGATGATAATCTGGAACATAACAAACGTTTGCTTCAGGCATTAGAACCCATGACTGTTAAATATAATTGCACAATGGGTCAAATCGCACTGGCCTGGCTGCTCGCTCAATGGGAACATATTGTACCGATACCGGGAACCAAAAGTGAAAAATACCTGAATGAAAATAATCAGGCTTGCCAGTTAAAACTGGATACAGCAGATATTCAGACATTGAATGAGCTGAAAAATCATATCAATATTCAGGGAGAACGCTATACACCGGAAGGTATGAAAGGCATTTTCTGATCAGACCGGTAGAATAAGCTTTGCTGTTCATACAGATAACTCCCGCAGCTTGTTAAGCTGCGGGAGTTATCTATTATTCATGGCTGACAATAACTAATGATTTAATCGCCTGACGCTGATCCATAGCCTGATAGGCAGCCTGAATATCGGTTAAATCAAACCGATGGGTAAATACTTTCCCCGGCTGAATTTCTTCATTTAACACAGCTTGCAGTAATAAATTTTTATCATAAGTGGTGACACTGGCAATACCGCCGCGTAATCCAATATTCCGCCAGAAAACATCGCTGGTTTTAATTTCTGTGTCATGCTGTATACCAACACAACCAACAATTGCTCCGGGGCGGGCTACAGCAACTGCTGTTTGCAACGATTGCTGAGTTCCCACACATTCCAATACTGCATCAACACCAGCCTGCCGGGTAAGCGACAACACTTTTTCTACCGCTTCATCACCACGCTCAGGCACGATATCAGTTGCTCCAAACTCCTTTGCCAGTTTTGCCCGGTCAGGATGACGGCTCATCGCAATAATTCGTTCAGCGCCGCGCAGTTTCGCCGCGATGACTCCGCACAGCCCAACTGCTCCATCGCCCATCACCACTACCGTATCTCCCGGCTTTACTTCAGCACTGGCAGCAGCATGATAACCGGTAGCCATAACATCGGCCAAGGTAAGTAACGAATTTAAAACAGCATCTGAATAATCCTGCGGCTGACCGGGAATTTTCACCAAAGCCCAGTCTGCATTAGTAAAGCGCAGATATTCACCCTGATACCCGCCGTTGCGCTCATATTCTTTATTCTGACAATTACCATCAAAACCTGCCTTACAGGCAGCACAATGGCCACAACCATGCGTAAACGGTACAATAACAAAATCACCATTACGGACATGAGTTACTGCGCTGCCGGTAGCTTCAACAACACCAATAGCTTCATGGCCGACAATTCGTTCCGGCTCACAGGTACTGATTCCGCGATACCACCATAAATCAGAACCGCAAACACAGGCACGAACAATGCGAATAATGGCATCAGTAGGTTTCTGAATAACCGGCTTTTCCATTTCCCGTATAGCTACTTTTCCCGGTTCAACGAATACTGCTACTTTCATAGTTATTTTCCCAGATTACTGTGATTTACCTGTTTCTGACAGCCAAATCACTTTATATAACATAGTGAATCAGTACTATTCAGATTAAGCCGGAAGGAACCAAAGAATTTTTCCGGCTTTTTCTGTATTGTTTAGCAATAACTCTTTGCTATCATTAATTTTTTCATTAAAAAATACTAAGACAAGATTATTTTACGCTATTTACTGAGTTTTTCATCAGGCAATGCACAGTAGCAGCCGGTTTGGTTATAAGCCATATTATTTATTCGTTATTTCATAACGATAGCTATTTTTATACATTTAATGGTGTTCAGTTATTTGATACTGTGATCCCGTTTACTCTTTCAGGCTCTTCTGACAGTAAAGGGGATCAGTCAGTTTGACAGGCATTGTATCTATGCCTGGATTCAAGTGGTTACGTAAACCGGCAAAATAAAATGACAGAATGCCTTTGGTTTAATTATCATTTACCAATGGTACAAATAATGTCTGTTGCACACAGGTTTCCTGAAAACCTTCAGCAGTTTTGTCGATTACCCATAAAAACTGCACCCCGCCTTCATCCAAAGGTAAAACCATACGTCCGCCAATTGAAAGTTGCTGTAATAAAGGCAAAGGTACCTCTTTCGGCGCAGCTGTCAGTATAATGCCATCAAAAGGTGCTTCCTGCGGCAAACCCAGATAACCATCTCCACAGACCAGCCGTGCATGAGCCAGTAAACGTACTGCACGTAAATTCTGTTTGGCACGCTCATGTAACGGACGCAAACGCTCTATTGAGTAAATTTCACGTAAACCCAGTGCCTGTAAAATAGCTGTCTGATAACCGCAACCAGTACCGATTTCCAGTATCCGCAGATTATTTTGTATTGGCCGTCTGGCAAACAATAACTGCGTCATGACTGCGACCGTATATGGCTGGGAAATAGTTTGCCCTAAACCCAGCGGCAGAGACATATCATCATAAGCATGAGAGCGCAAAGCCTCTTCAACGAATACATGCCGGGGCACAGCAGACATAGCAGCCAATACTTCAGCACGGGTAATACCCATCTGTTTCAACCGCTCTACCATTCGTGCACGCCGGAATTCATATCCGGTCCAGCTTACGCCCTGTCCCACTTCTGTCACCATTGTATGTCGTGTAAAAATGTACTGACTGCACCCATTTGCTGATAATTAGTTAAGTCAAGCGATAATGGCGTAATGGTAATAAAACCTGCTTCGTTATCACTAAAATCAGTTTCCTGCCAGCGAGTATCAGCGGCACCTACGCCACCAATCCAATACAGGGTTTCGCCGCGAGGACTGCTATACGGCACGATACACTGGTCATGGTGTCGGCGCCCCAGTTTAGCCACACGATAGCCCTGCACTGATTCTGCTTTTACAGCCGGAATATTAACATTCCATAAAACCGGTTCAGCCGGCGGCTGTACACATACTTTTTCCAGAATAGTCATGACGGCTTTTTCAGCCGTTGCCCAATACTCACCGCTGCGATCATTAATTGAAAATGCCAGTGCGGGTATACCCATCAGAAAGGCTTCAGTAGCCGCAGCCACTGTACCGGAATACAGCACATCATCACCCATATTGGCACCATGATTAATGCCGGACAAAACCAAATCAGGTTTAAAGTCAGTCATGGTATGCATAGCTACATGGATACAGTCAGTTGGTGTGCCATTAACATAATAAAATCCGTTTGCGGCTTTTTTAATCGACAGAGGCCGGTTCAGAGTAAATGAATTGCTTACGCCGCTCTGATCACTTTCCGGAGCAACAACTCTTATTTCAGCAAATTTAGATGCTACCTGTGCCAGTAAAGCGATCCCATCTGATAAATAACCGTCATCATTACAAATTAAAATTTTCATAACCATCCAATTTAAAACTTTAAAACCTTTATTCTGCTAACGCTGCTGCCCTTTACACTTTTTATCCGGCCGTAAGCAGCCAGTCAGATTAAAGATTAAACGTAAAAATTTCAGAACAAATTTTTATTTTAAATGAATAAAAACCATTACTTCCGATAATGACTGATAATTTCATTGATTTACTATCTGCTATATGAAAATATGCTGATATTCACTCTCAAATTTTGTCTGACCTTCAACAATCAGAACTGGTGCTGTAGCCTCTGATTATAAGTGTTTACCCATATTCTGACAGCTAATATCTATAACGATTCTGTCATTACCAGCATACTACACCCTTACAAAGAGTGTTATGTTCCGATGATTCTCCAAGATAAACTAATCATCCTAAATAAAAAACGAACCGGAACGATTCGTTTTTTATTGAAACCTGCGTGCGCGTATATCAAACAGCTACTGCCCTGCTTTTACCTGTTGGAACAGGCGCACAGCCAGACGCACAGCATCCTGTGATTTCGGTGATACGATAAAACTCTTATCCAGTACTTCCTGAGTGGGAAATATGCTGGGGTCGCTACCAATTTCACTTCTCATCAGTGCTCGTGCCGGTTTGCTGGCTGGTGCAAAAGTCACATAATTACCGTTTTTCGCTGCAACTTTAGGTTCGAGTGTGTAATTGATGTATTTCAGAGCATTGGCTACATTCTGGGCATCTTTAGGAATCATAAACGAATCAACCCAGATTCCAACCCCTTCTTTCGGTGCCAGCACCTGTAAATGCACGCCACTTTTGGCATCCTCTGCACGTTTTTTAGCGATGTTTAAATCACCACCGTAACCGGTAGCCACACACAGATCACCGCGAGCCATATCATCAATATAGCCTGATGAGCTAAAACGTTTCACATCATTACGTACGGATTTAATCAGATTGGTTGCAGCACGGATATCATCCGGTTCACTGCTATTCGGGTCTTTACCTAAATAATGCAAAGCCAGCGGATACAGCTCTGTAGGGCTGTCAAACAGAGAAATACCGCAATTTTTCAGTTTATGTGTATATTCCGGATTAAATACCAGATCCCAGAGATTATCCGGTAATTTGCCATCAAGTGCTTTCTCTACCATAGCAGTATTGATACCGATAGTATTAATACCCCAGAAATAAGGCACTGCATATTTATTACCCGGATCTACCTTATCCATCATTTTCAACAGATTCGGGTCGATATTATTGTAATAGGACAGCTGGCTTTTATCTACCGGCCGGTAAGCACCGGCTTTAATTTCCCGGCCGACATTGGCAATGGATGGTACAACCAGATCATAGCCGGAACGACCAATCAGAATTTTGGCCTCCAATGTTTCGTTACTATCATAATAATCGTAACGAACCTTGACATTATTTTCTTTTTCAAAATTTTTTACTGTATCGGGATCAACATAGTCAGACCAGTTATAGATATTAAGCTGATCAGTTGGATTCATGACTCCGTTATTGGAAGCAGCATCTTTATTTGCTGTACCGGCATCCGAGCAGGCAACTATCAGCAAGCTTACGATAGCTGACAATACCAGTAATTTTTTCATACACGATTTCCAATTTGTATGCCCCGTTATAACGGGAGGAAGCAAGTATCTATGACGTGCACCAGCACAGCCACCACTAAACCGACATTAAACTGTGAAATACCGTACCATGCAAGAGCATTTGGCAAATTATTACAGAGTTTATAACCACTCAGAACACAAATAATAATACATACTCAGAAAATCATCCGAAAAAACCAGAATAAGCCTCCGGCCAGCAGAATGGAAACCGGCAGAGTAAGCACCCATGCCATCACCAGATTACGAATTGTGGATTTTTGTAGGCCACTTTTATTGGCAGCCATCGTACCGGCTATACCGGAAGTCAGTACATGTGTTGTGCTTACTGGCAGACCAAAGCGATCAGCAGCAAAAATCAGCGCGGCCGTTACCAATTCCGCAGAAGCACCCTGTGCATAGGACAAATGGGTTTTGCCGATTTTTTCACCCACTGTTACCACAATCCGTTTCCAGCCAACCAGGGTACCCAGTCCGAGTGCCAGTGCAACCAGTACCTTTACCCAAACCGGAATATACTTAGTGGCATGATCAATTGACGTATGATATGTCTTTAAACTATCCATCTGTACCTGATTAAGACTGTATTGATGAACCAGGGCATTTTTTTGCAACAAGGTCATTGATTCAGACACCAGATACATATCGTTGCGGATATTACCTACCTGTTCAGGCGGTAAATTACGCAGACTGTCGCTTTTACTCACATCATGCGCCACAATTTCTACCAACTGAGCCAGTGCGTCCAGTTGTTCCGGCGTACCCTGTTTATTTTCCACTAAAGCTGTGACCTGTGCCCGCACATCTGTACCTTGTTGCAACACAAAGCCCGGTGGCAGCAAATCATGGATGGTTTTCTGTGCAGCCACTGAATGAGCTGAAAATTTTGCCCATTCTTCCTTGGGTACAGTATGGTTAAGAGCATACGCCATGGGCACGGTACCAATCAGAATCAGCATAATCAGACCCATACCCTTTTGTCCGTCATTTGAGCCATGGGCAAAACTTACTGTAGTACAGGTAAAAATCAGCAGCAGACGAATTGGCCAGGGTGGTGGCATATCATTTTCCGGTGCTTTATATAAAGCAGGGATACGCAATAATTTTTTAGACAGAATTAACAGCAAAGCAGCCAGCATAAAACCGAGTAACGGCGAAAATAATAACGATTCACCAACATTAATTACCTGATTCCAGCTTACACCGCTGGTTCCCTGATGTGCCGACATCAGCTGATTAGCCACCCCCACACCGATGATTGAACCAATCAGAGTATGCGAGCTGGAAGCTGGTAAGCCAAGCCACCATGTGCTCAGATTCCAGATAATGGCTGCTGAGAGCAAAGCAAAAATCATCGCGTAGCCAACATCACTGCCCATATGCAGAATCAGCTCCACCGGCAGTAAAGAAATCACACCATAAGCCACGGCACCGGTAGAGAGCATCACCCCGAGAAAATTGAACGTTCCGGACCAGATTACCGCAGTATTGGGTTTAAGCGAACGTGTATAGATAACACTGGCCACTGCATTAGCGGTGTCATGAAAACCATTCACAAACTCAAACGCCAGCGCAATCAGAAGTGCTACTGTTAATAAGGCATATACCAACAATGAAGAAGTGGGAATTCCCTGCAAATCATGATAAATACAAACGCCGGCATAGGCCAGACCACCCATTAGTATCAGCAGGAATAAAATTTTACTTACTTTACTGGTTTTACTAGATGCAGACATAATTGCCCCAGACGACGAAGCCGCAGACGAAGCAGACACAGCTTTCTCCCTAATGTTAGGAATTACCCTGACTTATTGTAAAAGACCAACATGACAACTTTGTGACAAACACAATTTTATTGCCAATGCCGGAATTCTCCTTATGACCCAAATTTGGCTGATAAAAGACAATCGGTATACAAACAGCTGCATTTCTGCGCCAGCACAACATTCATATTATTCTTGCCGTACAGTAATCAATTACTGTACATCTATTATTCTGCTGTATCAGTATACAGACAGTAATTAAACTCTGCTATCACTAGCATACATAAAATTAACAATATAGTTATAAATCACCCGACCAAACAAGGCAATAATTAAAAATAATCTGTTTTCTCAGACACTAAAATCAGACAAAGTAAACAATTAATATATTATCATCCTAAATTTATCTTCTGATTGAGCAGAAAAAAGAATTATTCAGCCGCATCGGCCTTAATTACAAAGATTAAAATATAATATACAAACATTGACGTTAACATTTTTATTTTTTAAAGTAACAGCCTGCAATGCATCATGTGTTAGTTAGCATTAAAAAATTAATAGTACTCAGCATTTTCAAAAACGCACATACCAATCAACTTATCACACACAGACTCATACATTGAGGAGAAATATATGCACCAATGGGTACAAAGTTACTCGGCATTAGGCAACAGCATTTATCTCACATTGCTGGCAGCCCTTTTACCTATCATATTTTTTTTTGCAGCACTCACCGTTTTGCGCATGAAAGGCCACGTTGCCGGAGCCATTACGCTGATTCTGTCAATTATCGTGGCCGTTGCCGCATATAAAATGCCGGTTGCTCTCGCCCTTTCCTCAGCCTTGTATGGTTTCTTTTATGGTCTGTGGCCAATTGCCTGGATTATTATTACCGCAGTTTTTCTCTATAATCTTACGGTTAAAAGCGGACAGTTTGACATCATTCGCTCATCTATTCTGTCCATTACTAAAGATCAGCGTTTGCAATTGCTGCTGATTGGTTTTTGCTTTGGTTCTTTTCTGGAAGGTGCAGCCGGATTTGGTGCACCTGTTGCCATCAGTGCAGCACTACTCGTAGGTCTTGGTTTTAAACCATTATATGCAGCCGGACTGTGTCTGATTGCCGATACTGCACCAGTAGCATTCGGCGCACTGGGCATTCCGATTCTGGTTGGCGGACAAGTATCAGGTATTGACCCATTTCATATCGGCCAGCTTGCCGGCCGGCAGTTACCTATGATGTCTGTCGTTATTCCGTTTTATCTGATATTTATCATGGACGGGATGCGCGGTATTCGTCAAACATGGCCTGCTCTGCTGGTTTCCGGTGTTTCTTTTGCCGTTACCCAGTTCATCACAGCCAATTTTATCGGGCCTGAATTGCCGGATGTTACATCTGCCCTGGTTAGTATGGTGTGTCTGGCGCTGTTTCTTCGATTCTGGCAGCCGAAACAGATATTTACGTTCAGCGGCATGCAGCAGCCTGAAAAACAACGCAGTACTTCAGAATACTGCGTCAAACAAATTGCCCTGGCCTGGTCGCCTTTCATTATTCTGACCGTTTGTGTTGCAGTCTGGACAATCAAACCACTGCAAGAATGGTTTAACTCATTCAGCCTGATTAAAATTCAATGGCCGTGGCTTGATAATCTGGTGATTAAAACCGCACCTATCGTAACGGAAAACACCCCTATCGCAGCCGAATTTAAACTTAATCTGTTAGGAGCAGTGGGCACATCCATACTGCTGGCTGCTATTATTTCCATATTGCTATTAAAAATAAAACCACGTCTGGCTGTCGACACATTCAAACATACTCTGTACGACTTACGCTATCCGGTACTGTCTATCGGATTAGTACTGGCTTTTGCATACGTGGTTAATTATTCCGGTCTTTCCTCCACACTGGCTCTGGCGCTGGCTGATACCGGCAAAGCATTTCCGTTTTTCTCACCATTCCTAGGCTGGGTAGGCGTTTTCCTCACCGGTTCAGACACTTCTGCCAATGCTCTGTTTGGCGCCCTGCAGGCTAATACTGCTATGCAGGTCGGTATGGATCCGGTACTGGCTGTAGCAGTTAACTCAGTTGGTGGTGTAACCGGTAAAATGATTTCACCACAGTCTATTGCCATTGCCTGTGCTGCTGTGGGTCTGGCCGGTAAAGAATCAGATCTGTTCCGCTTTACCGTACGTCATAGCCTGCTTTTCTGTGTAATCGCCGGCTTATTTACCGTCGTACAAACTTATCTGTTACCGTGGACACTCATCCTGTTCTGATTTAGTTCTAAAACAAAAGCCCGCTTTCCTGAGCGGGCTTTTGTTATCCGGTAACAGCAATAACCAGAATACTAACCACCGGTTTTGGCCATAATGCGCACAATTTTATCCGGTTTTTCATTGAATTCATGTTTTTCCGGTTTTAAATCCACTGCCTGCTGAATTGCCTGCTCCAGCAGAGCATCAGAACAATTTGCCATTAATAAAGGTTTTAATGCCATACTCTGTTCCTGCCCCAGACACAAATACAATGTCCCATCAACAGACATACGTACCCGGTTACAGGTGGCACAGAAATGCTGGGAACGTGGCGTAATCAGTCCTAAAGTAAATCGGCCATCCGCACTTTCCCAGTATTTAGCCGGCCCGCCTCCATAGACACGTTTACTTTCACGTAACTGATATTTCGGGCGCAGATTTTCAATCAGTTCCAGTAAATTAAAATAATCCAGTCCGCGGGCGCTTACCCCCATCGGCATTACTTCAATCAGGCGCAGAATAAAGCCATTGGCAATACAGAACGCCACCATATCCTCTATATCACCGGTATTAACCCCCGGCAGCGGTACCATATTAATTTTAATCTGCTCAAAGCCTGCATCGCGTGCCGCCTGAAGACTATTTATTACCTTATCAAAGCTATCCTTACCGGAAATCTCCTGTACACATTCACGCCGCAGTGAATCCAGACTCACATTCAGCCGGTTTAGTCCAGCTTTGCGTAAATCATAGGCAAACCTGTCCAGTTGCGTGCCATTGGTGGTTAACGACAAATCTGAAACCCCGGGCAATGCCGCCAGCCGTGCAACCAGATCGGGCAGATTTTTGCGCAATAGCGGTTCGCCGCCGGTTAAACGGAAACGTGACACGCCCATACGGGCAAATGCACCGGCAACACGCTCAATCTCAGCAAACGACAGCCAGTTGACCGGTTTTTCAAACTCTGTGAATCCCTGCGGAATACAATAAGTACAGCGCAAATCACATTTATCCGTTACCGAAATTCGTAAATAATCAATACGTCTGTTGAAGCGGTCAATCAGCATGAGATAGGTAAAAGCCTGTTATCAGAAAAAAATTTCAGAATAAGGCAAATGATTGGAATAATTAAGAAAAGAACGGCATTTTATCCTAAATTATTACTTAAATCCAATAGCATTGGCAGCAGCTATCTGCCACAAAAAGAAAAAACACGGCATAATAACCGATTATTGGTTTAACTATGTCTTTATCATGATTACGGTTATTTATCTGGCACGCTTTGCCGAAGAACTGGGCATGGCACAGGAAGTGCTTGCATGCAGTTTTGATGACAGCAATACCCTGCTCGCCTATCTGCGGCAGCGCGGAATACCGTTCTCCGAGGTACTGGCCGAGGGAAAAGTATATAAAATTGCTGTAAATAATATTATTCAGCATGGCAACACAGCCATTAGAGACGGAGACAGCATCGCACTGCTACCACCAGTAACCGGAGGTTAAAATGCAGACACGCATACAAATACAGACAGAAGACTTCAACCTCAGTCATGAACTGGCACTGGCTGAAAAAATTGCGCCGGATTGCGGAGCTGTAGTCAGTTTTATTGGTAAAGTGCGCGGCAACGATAACCCGCAGCAACCACTGAGTCATCTGTATCTCACTCATATGCCGGAAGTAACCGAGCATGAAATCAGCAAAATCATCACCCGTGCCAGCGAACGCTGGTCTTTACCCTACGCCTGCGTCATTCATCGTGTGGGTGAATTACCAGTAGGTGCACAAATAGTACTGGTACTTACTGCCAGCGGCCATCGCGAACATGCTTATCAGGCCAATCATTTTATTATGGACTACCTCAAAACCGAAGCACCATTCTGGAAAAAAGAATGTTTTGCCAATGGTCAGCAGCACTGGGTAGAAATGAAACATACAGACCGGCTACGCACAAAATCATGGGAATAAATGCAAAGCTCGGGCTGATTATTCTGGCCGGCGGACTCGGTACCCGTGTAGGTGGTGCCAATAAAGCCCTGCTGACACTAAATGGTCAGCCATTGCTGGAACATCTTCTGCATCAGCTTGGTCACTGCAGCGAGCACATTATTATCAGTGCCAACCGGGATATTGCCCGAATAGAAAAATACGGCTATCCCGTATATTCTGATCTGCCGGCCTATAGCGGGATGGGACCACTTGCCGGTATCATCAGTGCTGCACAACATTTACCGGAAGCTATTGAATATCTGCAAATAGTACCGTGTGACCTGCCATTACTCAACACCGATATCATTGCCGGTTTATATCAGAAACTATCCGGCCAGCCTGAACTTGACATTGTTTGCGCCGCAGATTCTTTCACTCTGCACCCCGTCGTTTGTCAGATGCGGCGCCGTCACTTACAGCATATCCGGCAACAGCTTAACAGCACTGGCAAACACAGTGTCCGCTCCGTCATTCTGCCATACCGGCATGCTATCGTTACCTTTGCCGACAGTATTCCGTTTACCAACTATAACAGCAGCGCAATGTTTACCAGCATGCGCAGCGGAGAAACAACCTTATGATGGATTTTTATCAAGGGCAGGAAGCCCTGTTGCAACAGGCAAGCCGCATAGTCGAAACTGAAACCGTACCGCTTAATCAGGCTGCCGGGCGTATTCTCGCCCAAAGCATTATAGCTACTACAGACTCTCCCGCATTCGACAACAGCGCTATGGACGGCTATGCGATATGCGGACTCGATTGCTCTGAATGGCAACTAACCGATACAGCCGCAGCAGGAGATACACGACAGCTAACCCTGCAACACGGTCAGGCTATGCGTATCTACACTGGTGCCGGAATTCCGGTCAATACTGATGCAGTAATTATGCAGGAGAACACCTGCGTTGAAGGACTCACCCTCAGCTGCACCAGCACACCCGTTGCCAATGAAAATATTCGCCGTCAGGGCGAAGAGCTGAAACAAGGGGCAACTTTACTGGAAAAAGGTGCATTACTTAATGCTCAGGCAATCGGACTGACCGCCTCACAGGGATTCAGCGAACTACAGGTTTACCAAAAACTGCGTGTAAGCGTATTTACCACCGGTGATGAACTGGTAAGCGGCAATAGCCAGTTACAGCAACATCAGATATATGATAGTAACCGCCCCATGTTGCTGGCCTGTCTTCAAACTTACACATTTATTGAAATCATTGACGGCGGTATTCTGCCTGATAATCTCGATATCATCACCGAAACCCTTTCCAAAGCCGCCACCAGCAGCCACAGCATTATTATTTCCGGTGGTGCTTCTGTAGGTGATCGTGATCTGGTTAAACCGGCACTGCAACAATTAGGCAGTATAGAACACTGGAAACTGGCGATAAAACCGGGTAAACCCTTTGGCTGGGGTTGTATCGGTGAATGTCGCGTCATGCTTCTGCCCGGCAATCCGGTAGCCAGCTTTGTTACCTTCAAACTGCTTGGACTACCGGCACTGCAAACAGCCGCCGGGCGCCATATTCTGCAAGCACTACCCGAATGCTATCAGGCCAAAGCTGCATTCAGCATAACCCCGAACCGGCAAAAACGACGTGAATTCCTGCGTGGAAGCTTACGCTTTACCAATAATGGTCCGGAGGTTATTCCATTAAATAAACAGGGTTCACATATGCTTTCCGGTTGCGTGAATGCACAGGTATTAATCGATATTCCCGCACAAACTGATATTCAGCAGGGACAGTGGCTGACAGTTTATCCGATATAAAAAATAAATTATTCAGCAAAAATAAGGCCGGAAAAAGCAAGAGAGCTTTTTCCGGCTTTCATATAATCAGGATTTTTCTGATTTTATTATCTGATTAGCCAAATTATCTGATAACCCGAGCAGAATTTCAATTTGCTAATGGCCGACTATATTTGGTTTAAATTACTGCTCAATTTGTTTTTATAAATATATTGCGCATCGTGATCAGGTGCTGCTGATAATCAGATTAATCGTATGCAGTAAATCTGCCTTAATTTTATCCAACTCAATACCCGAGCGTTTTTTACCCGCGACCACCCATACGCCTTCGAGCAAGCTAACAATGATTAATGCGCGTCGCTGTATTTCATCATTATTGAGTAAAGTATTCTGTGATTGGACGAAACAAGCTATTTTTTTTAAATATTCCTGATAAAACAAATCAATAGCATGATGAGCTTCTGTTGTTCGTTCAGATAGTGCCCAGATTTCCCACATTAACTGACAATTGTAAACATCATCAAGTTCTGAGCAAATGATATCTATCAGTACACTCATCGTTTCAGCATCACTTTTTAGCGCAAGATTTATTTTCCGCTCAACCAGTAGCAGCATATTTTCAACCAGCGCGCTAAAGAGTTTTTCCAGCGTAGGGAAATAATATTGCAGATTACTTAACCGTATTCCCATTTCATCTGCCACTATCCGCATACTGAAATTCACCCCGCCCCGTGTCGCCAGCAACCGCGCGGCAGTAGTCAGTATTTGTTCTTTTTTTGGAGATAATTTAACCATCAATGTGATAAGTTTACTAAAATTCGATAGAAACAGTTATGTTATTAGAATAAATAAAACGATAAATTCAAAATTCACTCATGGATTGACTATTAAAGAATTCAATGTAACCACACAGACATCTATCATTACATTGTTACTAGAATCCAATTCTAGTTGAATAAATTAATTTTAAACATCCTTGCTACACATAGAAATAAAAAGCGGAACCGCAATTAAACAAAGAAATAATAAAAATAGCATTTGATATTCAGAAACATCTAATACCAGACTTCCCAGATAAGTACCAATCCCCCCTCCGCCAAAAATGGCGACACCAATTATACCTGATGATAGACCTTTATCATTTAACGCAAGCTCAAGAGCTCTACTCGCAAGAATTGATTGAACTAAAATATATCCCATTCCAAGAAACATTGTTGCGAAATAAGTCAGAAGTATGTTATGGCACATGAGCAGAAGTAACGAGATTGCCGAACAGGAAAACCCTGATATTAATACTTTCCTATTTGCAATATTTTTCAAAAAAAATCTATTAAGAAACCCCGTCATAAAGCAAATAATACCAAATAACATAAGACCAATACCGACATATCTATAATCAACACTAAGAGAAGTTGAAAAATAAGCACCAATATAAGAATATGTCCCAAGCACAATAAAACCATTACAGAATGCAAGAAAGTAAATTTTACGTAATGTATTCTGTGCTAGTAATGAACAAATAGCTTTGATAAATGCCGATTTTTTTGTATTTATATAGCCACTTGAAGGTAAGCAAAAGATGGAAAAAAATGACAATAAGGATAATATTGAAAATAATATAAATATATTTCTCCAATTGCTTATTTCAATTAACCACCCACCAACTGCTGAACTTAATCCCTGGCCTAAAAATATTAAACCAAGAAAAATTCCAACAAATTTAGTTAAAATTTCTTTTTCGTATAGCTCTCCTAAAATCCCTAATGAAACTGCAATAATCCCTGCTGCAAATAACCCTGTGATAAATCGACATACAGTAAGTAGAGCAATATTGGGCGCTATCGAACACAATAGAGTGGAGATTGATAAGCAAAGCATGAGTAGTAATAGTATTTTTTTTCTACCATACCGATCGCTATAATAACCATAGACAGGTTGAAGTACCCCATATGGAATTAAATAGGCAGTTAAAACTATACTTACTTGAGAAATTGAAATACCGAAATCTTCAGATATGTCAGGTAAAAGAAGTGAAGCAACCCAATTATCTGCGGCAGAGATAAAACCAGCAAATCCGACTAAAACAAGAACAAAATAATTTTTCATAAATTTATAATCGAATCCAGTTTATTTGATAATTTCATATTTAAAATAATTAGTAAACTAAATATTAATACGTATATTAACAACAAATCTTTCAACGATCCCCTTGTCAGTCATTTATAATTAACTTTATAGGATCAACATATTTAAAGCTCTAATCAAACTTTCTGAAAATGTGTGTACACTATTAGCATTACAAAGGTCATGCTGATATAAAATATCAATATAAACATTTGAATTGAACGGCTCAATATTAACTCTAACACCATGTACATTACCAGGATTACTACTTGAACCAAGCCATAACTTGGTATTTTCGAGATTTTAAAAATCATTCGTGGAGGAACCTAAACTAATATGATTATTCATAATCATATTAGGATAAATAATTTCAAAATCATCCGGTAAATTCATTTCTAAAAGATGTGGTAATGGCCTGACAAAAAATGAGTTAAGTTTATCTTTTTTAATATCTGAAATACATTATGATTTTTATAAATAGGTCAATTGACCAAAAATAAATTATTTAGTATATTATTTTAGGTCAATCAACCTAAAATAGAAAGTCTGCATGAACAATCGGCTGTCAGTATTATTAATCGGTGGCTATGGTGTAGTAGGCAAACAAGTAGCGGCACTGTTAAATCAATATTATCCGGATGTACATATTATTATTGGCGGGCGCAATATACATACTTCAACTGCATTTGCCAGTACCTTATCCAGAGCATCTGCAATACAATTCGATATTAATACACCACAGCTTCCAGACAATATCCGACCCCAATTAATCGTAACCCTGGCCAATGATCCCGATAACCGCGTACTGCATTTTGCCATCAAAAATCAGATTGCCTATCTTGATATCACCCGCTGGACGGATAAATTAAAAACAGCGATTACCTATACCCATACATTCGACCAGTTGCATGCTCCCATAGTATTTTCTTCCACATGGATGGCTGGTGTAGCTGCCAGCCTGATACTCCGGCACACACTTAAATTCAAGCAGATAAACAGCATAGATATTAATATTCTCTATTCTATGCAAGATAACTCAGGAATCAATTCTGTAGATTATATGGACAGAATGCTGATTCCTTTTGAAGTCATCGCCGAAGGACACACTCAAAGCTGTATGCCATTTTCAGACAGCAGGCTGGTCAGCTTTACAGATAAAAAACGTTTTCGGGTTTATCGCTTTGATACACCTGATCAGTTAACCTTGCCAATGTTAACCCAAGCCAGATCAGTATCCACACGAATTGGTTTTAACAGCAATATAACCAACCGCCTTTTCTATGTATTAATTCATAGTGGCTTCTGGCGTTTAATCTCAACGCAACGTTTTAAAACATTTCGCCAGAAACTGCTATACAATCCGGGTAAAGGTGATGAGCACCGCATTTTAATCAATTTCACAGGCACAGATTCGGCCAACCAGCCAGCTCAATCCATCTTATCCATTACAGATCCTAAAGGTCAGTCCCATCTCACCGCTATTGGTGCATTTAACCAGATACATTCGATACTCACTCAGCAATTATCTAATCGGGTTTACTTCGGCGAAACACTACCGGATATGAATATTGCAACCAATATACTTAAAAAAGAAGGCGTGAAAATCGATTTCAACTAATATTTATCTGAAGCTTATCAAAGTCTTCAGACAATAAATTCTGAAATATTTTAATTAAACAAAAGATTATGATTTATTAATCAGCACATGAAATGATTAATAAATCATTTCAACTAAGATTTTTTTAATAACTGATACAGCAGATAGTACGAGCTTATCATAAGCTAATATACACTGGATTACCTTATCTTCTGACGAATTTTCTGCGCCAAAAAAGTATCACACAGTTTTTTCAATTTACTGATAACAACATGATAGGTTTATTATTATTTTTCCTTTTCTTTAAAGAGTGCCAGCCAATAGACAGGCCAATGCGTTTGATTAAAAAGATTATTAACTAAATAAGCAATTGCTACCAATATTACTGACCCGGACAGCACTGGAAACAATAGAAAAGTAAAATCATAATCTATTTTATCTGCTGTTAATAAAATGACTAATGGATTAGCACCGGCTGGTGGATGCACTGCCCGAAAATATTGCATAGCGATAATTGCTATGCCTACAGCCAAAGCAATAGTAATGACATCATGACCGAATAGTTTTAAAAACAGTAACCCGCAAAAAGCTGAAATTAAATGTCCCAGAATAACATTTCTTGGCTGCGCAAGTGGTGATTGAGATACAGCAAACAAGAGTACACAACTTGCTCCAAATGGTGCCATTATTAAAGTATAGCCGGTTACCCGACTAAACCAAATCAGAAAAAATATAGCTACGAAACCACCGGTCAGACTTTGCAATAATTCAATATTTGTGGGCTTTGGTGGCAGTTTCTCCTTGCCGAAAAAAAATGGTTTCATTATTCTTTATATCCTATAAGATTAGCTTGAGTGTTAGCAATTAGTGCCAGCACAAAAGTGAACAAATCTGTTCATTTTTATAATAGTACAGATCTGTCCACTTATCAAACACTTTGGATAATAAATGAAAAAAACATACAGATTAATTGCTGATACAGCAGAACAACTCTTTTATCAAAAAGGTTTTGGCAATGTAGGAGTCGATGAAATAAGAGACCAGTCAGGTTGTTCTAAAACAACGCTATATAAACATTTTGGCAATAAAGACAATTTAATCTTTGAAGTTTTAAAACTAAGAGACTTGCGATTTAAACAAGAACTTACCGAAGCAATAGCTGATCTTGACCAGCAACAGTCCATTATTCAAATATTTAAATGGCATTTAGACTGGTACAATCAAGACGATTTTAATGGCTGCTTATTTGTCAGAGCAAGAGAAGAAATCCATAACGACAATGCAATAAAAGAGCTGGTTATGGAGCATAAAGAATTTATTCGAAATTTAATCCGCGATAAACTCCGGCAAAACCCACAAAATGAGGCAATAACCAATCAATTAATGGTGATATTAGAAGGCCTCAGTAATATCAGTCTTATTTATAAAGATAATAAATTACTTTACGATGAAATAATAAAAAATAGTTTTAATTGGGTATCAGAAATACTTCTTTAATTATTTATCAAGCCTGTTTTTTAAAAAAATTTTATTCCAATAGCTGATTAGAGTAAGAATAATTCCTCCAATAATAATAAAAAAGCCTTCAAAAAAGCCATAAGGGCTGGGAATCTCATGAAGAACTTTTGCATATGTCGCGGGTAAATTTATATTTGGATTAGCTGGGTCAAAAATGATTTCTTCTGAAAAAAATTCAGCTGAATTCAGGCCACCTGCAGGAAAATAGCGCAATCCCGCTTTGTTAAAACCAAAACCTTCACTAAAAACACGCAAATCATCATTAATATAGGTTTTATCTGCTATCTGGAAATAATAGTGAAAATGATAAATTGGTGTACTGATGGATTTAGCAGATATATTTTCCGGATGGTTATATATCATTTTTCCCTGTGTAGTGCATTGGTTTGGTGCACAATTCAATGATAAAAGATATTTGGCTTTATTTTGCAAAGGAAGATAATAGTGCTGGTGATTGCTTTTACTTTCAGCTAAACAGATTATCCCCAATACGATAATTAAAGGACCAATTACTCTGGAAAAAAACTTCTCCACTTTTTTCATCTTTATTGTCCATCTGTTAGATCAGATTTTCTTATTTAAGCTGTTTGACTCCCTATTATTTATTCAAGCCAAACAGCTTTAGCTTAATTTAATGTCTGGGTATTTTTCCCATCAGTAAAAACGGATTAGCTCCGCCACGCTGCCATCCCTCTTCATTCAACAGTATATCCAGAGCTAAAGAGGCCAAATCATCAGCAATCGGATCAGCATATTGTTGCTTGGCCAGGCGATAACGTTTACGGTAAGCATGACAGCTGGGGCAACATTCCGCCTCTGCACCAGCCAATACACCTTCTTTTACCTGTTCAATCCGGTGTACGCCCAGATCACGGCTATTATCACAAAAACTACAGCGTGCCCGTACACTGTGCCATCGACTATTGCATACACCACAACACAAATAGCGCAGCCCTTCAAGTTCACCCAGACCGACTATTACTGAACCCACAGCATCAGTACCACAGCAGGGGCAAAAACCCGGTTCAGACAAAGGTTTTACCGTTGTAGCCGCCAGATTTAACGCTGCATGAGTATAAACAATCTGCACCACTGCATTTACCCAGACCTGATAATCCTGCTGAGCTATTCCGAGCTGCTGATTAAATGCATGCTGGCATAACTGGTTGCGGCTTTCACTGTCGAGCTGCAATAACTCTTTCCATACTTGCTGAGCAGTTGGTGACAAATCTGCTTGCAATAAAGCATGTAAATCGGTAAACAGACGCTCTATCAGGCCTCTATTGGCACTTAGTAATGCCAGAGTAAGCGGAACTTCATCTTTATCAGTATCAGGAATTACCCAGGCTTCCTGTGCATATTGCTCAAGTAAATTTTGCTGAGCATTATTGATAACAGCCAGTAGCTGTAAGTATGGTTGCCAGTCACTATTGTCTTTTACAGCCAATTCATTCAGCCGCAATGCGCGCCGGCTGAAAATATTAACAGGAGGCTGCTGCCAGAACGGGATGTGAAAAAATTCCTGTGCTTGTATGGTTTCTGGTGTTGCTTGTGTTTTCATGTATCAACGCGGTTATATAACGATATTACTTGTTCAGGTAATAGTACCGTTATCATTATCAACAAATTAAATAACCAAGTTTAACCAAAAATAGGTATTCTGTCTGGATTTACTGTCTACGATTTTCTATATTTCATCGATAGAGAAAGATAATGTCTCTTATCAATTTGTTTTTCAAAATGTGATAAATCGGATAACAAAAAAGGTTCAGAAACTTCTGAACCTTATTTATTACTGAAAACTAATTATTTAATACCAAGTGATTTCTCATATTCCCGCGCTTTTTCATCATCAAAATCATGTTCCCAGCGCGAAATAACCAATGAAGCCAGAGCATTACCGATTACATTAACTACAGTACGTCCCATATCCAGAATACGGTCGATACCCAGAATAAAGCCCAGACCTTCTAACGGTATGGATGTTGTAGCCAGCGTAGCAGACAGTACCAGAAACGATACACCCGGTACACCGGCAATACCTTTAGAAGCCACCATCAGCGTAATCACAATCATTACCTGATCACTAACCGATAGAGAAATACCGTATAACTGCGCCAGAAAGATTACTGCAATACTCTGATACAACGTAGAACCATCCAGATTAAATGAATATCCGGTAGGAATCACAAAGCTGGTAATAGATTTCGGCGCGCCGTATGCTTCCATTTTCTCAATCATTTTTGGCAGCGCAGTTTCTGAGCTGGAGGTTGAGAAAGCCACAATCAGCTCATCTTTCAGGATTTTGATAATAGTGAAAATGTTAAAGCGGCAGAAATAGGCCACGCCACCCAGAATCACCAGAGTAAATACTATCATCGCCAGATAAACTATTAAAATCAGTTTCATCAGCGGAATCAGTGAACCGAAACCGAATTTACTGATGGTAACAGTCATCAGACCAAATACCCCGATAGGTGCGTAACGCATAATCATATTGGTGATTTTGAACATTACGTCCGAAATCACTTTCAGAAAATCTGAAAAGAACAGGCGCTGATTATCAGGCAGCTTAGTTAAGCCCAGACCAAAAAACACACAGAAAAAGATTACCGGCAGAATTTCACCGCTGCTAAGCGAATCAAATATATTATGCGGAATCATGTCCAGAATCATTACAACCAGACCATGAGGCTTTTCGGCCAGTGCTTCACTTTTTTGTACGTACTGACTGACATTGCTGTGTTGCAAATTAGAAATATCAATGCCGCTACCCGGGTGAAACAGATTACCGAAAAGTAAACCCACACCAATGGCGATAGTAGTGATAATTTCAAAATACAGAATGGTTTTACCGCCCAGTCGACCCAGACTTTTTGAGTTACCCAGTCCGGCAATACCCAATGTCAGCGTACTGAGAATGATGGGCAGCACAATCATTTTAATCAGGCGGATAAAAATATCCCCCATCGGTTGTAATACATTGATTACCCACGACTGATAGGTTTTGTAGTAGGGATGAGAAGGATCTGAAAAAGTATGCAGATATAATCCCAGTGCTACCCCCATAATCAGTGCGATTAAAATTTGCCAGGCCAAATTACGGCTATATCGTTTAATAATCGATAACATAGTCGTCCTTACTGTAAGTGGTAATATAGTTCTTATTCAATCTAAAAAGCGAAACAAAAACAATAGAGTATATTCTATTATTTTTTGTTTAAACATGCGTTAAGGATGAAAAAATTGAGGATGGGTATAAATTACTTGGCGATTATGACGCGCAAAACCCACCAGCGTGATATTGGCCTTGTGAGCCAAATCAATGGCATAGGTGGTGGGCGCAGATACGGCCACGATACACCCGATACCGGTTATTGCTGATTTCATTACCATTTCAAAACTAGCGCGACTGGACAATACCACAAAACCATGCTTCCAATCCACTTTTGCATGCAATCCCCAGCCAATAAGCTTGTCTAAAGCATTGTGCCGGCCGATATCTTCACGGACGGTTACAATCTTTCCAGTCATATCAGCCCACGCCACACCGTGAACTGAACCAGTTTGCGCCCGCAGCTGCTGATGATGGTTAAAATCGGTCAAAGCACGCCCGATTATGCTAAATTCTACATGCCAATCGCGTAAAACTGGCTCTAATTCTGGCTGAACTGCTGCCAGACTGTCAATACCACACAGCCCGCAACCGGTTCGTCCGCTCATCTGGCGACGGCGACTTTTCAAACGTGCAAATGCTGCGCTGGCCAGCTCAATCTCAGCCACAATTCCATGCAGATGTTCAGTAATTTCAATCGCATAAATTTGCTCTGCATTTTCAATGATGCCTTCACTCAGACTGAAACCCAATGCCAGTTCGGCAATATTAGCGGGCGTAGCCATTAATACGACATGGGAGATACCGTTATAAACAAGTGCTACCGGGATTTCGGCACTGATATTATCACTGGTACTACTGCATTCTCCAGCCTGTGCCACCCAGACAGTGCGATTTTGGGCGGGGGTATAATTCATGAGGTTTCTATATTTATGAGCCGGTAACAGCCGGAAAAGACTTGTATCGACATATTAACCAGGTCATGCAAAAAGATAAAATATTACTGTCTGTAAGACAATACGCCATACAGACAGTACTACTGATGATGATTATCTAAATTATTCAGTTGTCTGTGAAGTCGAATTTTGCTGCGCTTTGGCTTCTTTTTTTGCCATCATTTCGCGGTACCAGCGCGGATGGTGCTTTTTCGCCCATTCCTGACTAACCACCCCTTCCACCATTGCCGGAATTGTGCCTTTAATCCACAATGCAGCATACACATGAATAATAATACCGACAATCAGCAGGATTGCAGAGGCAGAATGCACCAGCAAAGCAATGCGCACCACCCAGATTGGAAAATATCCGGAAAAAAACTGCCGCCAGGCAATCAGCCCGCTGATAAGCAGCAGAGCCATACTGATGGTCATCAGCCAGAACATACATTTTTGTCCGGCATTATATTTGCCAGTATCGCCAATTTCTCTTCCCAGCAGAATATGCTTAATTCCCATTAACCATTTAATATCATCCCGCTCAAAAAAATTATATTTTACATAGCGGAAAAACTGGATAAAAAAGCCAAGAAACATCACCACTCCGATGAACGGATGCAGGATGCGTGCCAGTTGCGGAGAACCGAAAACTTCAGTGAGCCAGAAAAAAGACGGATAGAAAAAACCCAGACCGGAAACAGCCAGCAGCACAAAGCAGCCGGCTACTACCCAGTGATTAAACCGCTCGGATTTTTTATATCGCTGAATTAATAATCTTTTCATTATGCGTCCCCTTTATCTTTGAGGATTTCGCCTTCGCGATTCAGAACCTGTTCTTCATCATCATCAGGGCGATTCGGACCAATGGTAATGTAGTGCAGCCAGCCGGCAAAAGCAGCGGTAGCAATACCAAATGCTGCTATCGGTTTGAGCATACTCTTCCACAATTTAACGGTTGTACTGATACGCGGATTGTCCGGCAGACCATGGTACAGGCTGGGTTTATCCGCATGATGCAGTACATACATAACATGGGTACCACCCACACCCTGCGGGTCGTAGAGCCCTGCCTGCTCGAAACCGCGCTGTTTTAAGTCTTTTATACGCTCCCCGGCCAAAGACTTCATGTCTTCTTTGCTGCCGAAATGAATAGCACCGGTAGGGCAAGTTTTCACACAGGCCGGTTCCTGCCCGACGGCAACACGGTCGGAACACAGGGTACATTTGTAAGCGCGGTTATCTTTTTTTGAAATACGCGGAATATTAAACGGGCAGCCGGAAATACAGTAACCGCAACCAATACAGTTTTCCTGATGGAAATCGACGATACCATTTTCATACTGAATGATTGCACCCGGTGACGGGCAGGCTTTCAGACAGCCCGGGTCAGAACAGTGCATACAGCCGTCCTTACGAATCAGCCACTCCAGCTTGCCGTATTGCTCGGTTTCAGAAAACCGCATTACCGTCCAGCTATCGGCACTCAGGTCAATCGGGTTATCGTATACACCATGATTGGTGCCAACTTCATCGCGAATGTCGTTCCATTCTGAACATGCAGCCTGACAGGCTTTGCAGCCTATACAGGTCGAAACATCAATCAGTTTGGCAATTTCAATTGGTTTTCTTGCCTGTGGTAGCGGCGTGAGCTGATTAGTAGCTGAACGACGTTTTATATCCAAAGATTGTAAAGCCATGACTTATTCCCCTCACGCTTTTTCGATATTGCATAAAAAGGTTTTGTATTCTGGTGTCTGTGTATTGCAGTCACCAACAAATGGTGTGAGTGTGTTAATGAGAAACTGTTTTTTCTCACCAACATTCACCCAGCCACCATGCAGGGGAATACCTATCTGATGGACGGTCTGCCCGTTAATTTCCAACGGACGCAGGCGTTTGGTTACCACGGCTTTAGCCTCTACCCAGCCGCGCTTAGTACTGATTTTAACTGTATCGCCTTTAGCAATATTTTTTTGTGCTGCCAGCTCTTCGCTGATTTCAACAAACTGTTCAGGCTGAGCAATCATCAGCAATTTCACGGATTTCGTCCAGAACTGAAAATGCTCTGTCAGACGATATGTAGTGCCGACACAAGGAAATTCATCTTTATTGCCGATACGACCTTTAACGCTGTCAAACAAGCGCACTGCGGGCGTATTCAGCACTTTAGGATAAAGCAGGTTTTTGCCAACCGGTGATTCAGTAGGCTCATAGAATGTCGGAAACGGACCATCTACCAGTTTTTTGGTACAGAACAGACGACCAACACCCTCTTCATTCATAATAAACGGATTCATATTGGTGTCAGGTGCCTGATCTGCCTTGTAGTCAGCCACATCCGCACCAATCCATTTGCTGCCGTCCCAGTGAATTAATATTCTGTCAGGATCCCAGGCTTTGCCGGACGGATCGCAGGAAGCGCGGTTATACAGAATACGGCGGTTTGCCGGCCAGGCCCACGCCCAGCCCGGGGTATTACCCAGTCCGGCATTGCTGTTATCACGCCGTGCCATCTGGTTACCGTTTTTAGTCCAGGAACCGGCAAAAATCCAGCAGGCGCAGGCTGTTGTGCCGTCATCGCGTAACTGAGCAAAGCTATCCAGCTGCCCGCCTTTAGGCACGATAATATTACCCTTTTCGTCTTTAATATCCGTGAGTGCCCAGCCATTGGATTCCTGTGCCATTTCTTCCGGCGTCGGAGAATGCGGCACTTTATACGGCCAGCTCAGATTCAGAATCGGCTCAGGTACTTTACCGCCCTCTTTCTCATACAGAGCTTTAATACGTAAATGCAAATCAGCCAGAATCTCAAGATCGGCTCTGGCTTCTTCCGGAGCTTCGGCTCCGGCATAATGCCATTGCAGCCAGCGTGAAGAATTGACAATCGAACCATTTTCTTCTGCAAAACAAGGGACAGGCAGACGGAACACTGTCGTCATGATAGAGCGGGAATCTACGTCATGCGCATCACCATGATTTTCCCAGAAGGTAGCCGTTTCGGTATTAAGCGGATCCATTACTACCATCCACTTGAGGCGGGAAAATGCTTCGATGATACGGTTGGAATCCGGAAAGGAACCCATGGCATTGAAACCCTGTACCAGCAAACCGTGCATCTGACCCTGATACATCATTTCGGTCATTTGCAGCACATCATACATTTTGTCCCACTTCGGCAGCCAGTCATAGCCCCAGTCATTTTCTTTGGTAGCCTTATCGCCAAAGAACCATTTGAGCAGGCTTACCATAAATTTGGGCGTATTGCTCCAGTAATTAAGCTGTCCCGGACGCATGGCTGCTGGTGTCTGAACTTTCAGATAATCAGCAAAAGTCGGATTTTTCTTTTCGTTAGGCAGGCTCAGATAGCCCGGAAGGCTGGTAGACAGCAAACCAAGATCAGACAAGCCCTGAATATTGGAATGGCCGCGTAAAGCATTCACACCCCCACCGGGCATACCGATATTACCCAGAATCAGCTGAATCATGGCCATGGTACGGATATTCTGCGAACCATAAGTATGCTGAGTCCAGCCCAGTGCATACAGAATTGTACCGGCTTTGTTTTTTGCCGAGGTTGCCCCCAGAGCTTCACACACCAGCAGAAAATCTTTAATCGGGGTACCGGTAATTTTGTGCATCATTTCCGGGGTGTACTGGGCATAATGCTTTTTCATTATCTGCCAGACGCAACGCGGGTTTTCTAAAGTCGGGTCTACTTTGGCATAGCCGTTTTCATCCAGCTCGTATGTCCAGCTGGCATTATTATAAACAGCCCCGCCTTTGGCTCCTTTCGGAGCTGCTTCCGGTGCCGCGCTGCCGTCTTCAGTCGTGTAATCGGCATGTCCGGAAAACAGACCTTCATGAAAACCATAGCCATCAGCTAGAATAAAGGCAGCATTGGTATAGTTTTTAACATAATCCCATTGCACTTTATCATTTTTAATCAGCCAGTTGATTACCGCTCCGAGGAAAGCTATGTCGGTACCGGAACGAATCGGCAAATAATGATCGGCTACAGAGGCAGTACGGTTAAAACGCGGGTCGCAAACAATCAGTTTGGTGCCTTTTTGTTTTTTGGCTTCGATAACCCATTTAAAACCTACCGGATGTGCTTCAGCGGCATTACCACCCATAACCAGAATAAAATCGGCGTTCTGGATATCAGTCCAGGTATTGGTCATGGCTCCACGACCAAACGTAGCAGCCAGTGCTGATACTGTCGGACCATGACAAACCCGTGCCTGTGAATCAGCACCAACCAGCCCGAGCGAACGCATGAATTTCTGAGTCAGAATACCGGTTTCATTGGAGCTGGCAGAAGCGCACAGCATACCCACACTTTCCAGCCGGTTAACCGTAACACCATCAGCATTTTTTTCAATAATATTGGCATCACGTTCTTCTTTAATCAGGCGTGCAATACGATCCAGTGCATCATCCCAGCTGATGTCTTTCCACTCTGTGCTTCCGGCTTCACGAACCTGCGGATGCAGTACACGGTTCGGGCTGTTAACAAAGTCAATCAGCGAGGCGCCTTTGGGGCATAAGCTGCCGCGACTGACCGGATGATCGGGATCACCTTCTATGTGAAAAATTTTCTTTTTGGCGTTTTTGGCACCGTCACCCAGACTATACAACAACGTACCACAACCAACTGAGCAATATGTGCAGTTATTACGTGTTTCTGTAGCCCTCAACAGTTTGTACTGGCGGACTTCAGCAAAGGCTGTGGCAGGAGCCATGCCCATCACTGCCAGTCCTGTCGCGCCGGCACCCGCTGCGGTAACCTTGAAAAACTGGCGTCTTGTCAGGTTCATGTGTGTATGTTCCTAATAAAATTTTTATTATTTATTTGCAGGAAATCTATTCCCGCACTGCTTACTAATTATGCCAGAAAATTAATTTATACTAACATTTAATCCTATTATAATACCTTATTTAAACTATTATAAAATTTTATTAGTATTTTCCACTTTAAATAAATAATTACAATTTTCATTTAAACTCAGGATTTAATTAGTATAAAGGTTAAAATACAAGTTATTACATTGGCAATAAACAGAAATAATTTATTCAATAAATTATTTCTATTAGTCATGAATATTTTGCATACAAACTGATTTATAAATTATTTATTTGATATGACATATATGCTGTATCGCACATCTCTATGACTGTCTATCGCTATATACCTATGTATATTTCGTAATAATTTTCCTTTATAATCGGCATTGCCCGACCCGGCGCCGGATAATAATTTATTTCAAATAAGGATAAAAATATGCGCTTTAACCAAGTTCGTCTGACCACCATCATTACTGCAATCAGCCTGAGTGTAATGAGCACTGCTTCACTTGCCGCCAATATCACAGTTTCAGCAGCTGCCAGTCTGACCAATGCATTTAATGACATTGCCAAAGCATATCAGCAGCAATATCCTCAGGATAAAGTACTGCTTAATTTCGGAGCTTCAGGCTCGCTGCTTCAGCAGATGCAAAATGGTGCACCTGTAGATGTATTTGCTTCTGCTGATCAGCAAACTATGGATCAGGCTCAGACCAAGAATCTTGTACGGGCACAGGACAGAATTAATTTCGTAAATAACAGTCTGGTACTGATTACTCCGAAAAAAAGCAATCTGAATGTACGCGGACTGAAAGATTTGCAGCAACCAGGTATTAAACATATTGCACTGGGCAACCCCGCTTTTACACCGGCCGGACGTTATGCTCAGGCAGCAATGGAGCAGGCAAAAGTATGGAGTACGGTAAAGCCTAAAATTGTGAATGTGAATAATGTCCGTCAGGCTCTGGATTACGTAGCTAATCAGTCAGCAGAAGCCGGTTTCGTATTTGGCACAGATGCGGCCATTATGCCGGATAAAGTTAGTGTAGCTGCAACCATCCCGACCAGTAAGCCAATCAGCTATCCGATTGCTAAGACAGTAGCCAGTAAAGAACCAGTGGCTGCCAGCCGCTTTATTAATTTTATCCAGTCGCCAAAAGGTCAGAAAATTCTTAAGCGTTATGGTTTTCAAAGCGCACGCTGAGTATGTTTCCACCGGCAGTTATCCTCCCGCGAATCTGTCTGAATTTTTATTTCAAGGAGTAGATAATGGCTGCGGCCTGGATTGCTCTTGCCCTGTCACTTAAAATCGCCCTGTGGGCAACTGCTATCAATCTGGCTCTGGGGGTCGGTATAGGTTATATACTTGCTCGTAAAACTGTTTGGGGCAAGGAGCTGATTGATACCATTCTCACTTTGCCAATGGTAATGCCGCCAACGGTACTGGGATACTACTTACTGGTTCTGATTGGAAAAAATGGCTTTATTGGTCAGTGGCTGGAACGTTATCTGGGTATTAATCTGATTTTCACCTGGCAGGGTGCTGTTGTAGCGGCAACAATCGTATCGTTTCCCCTGGTATTTAAACCGGCACGTGCTGCTTTTGAAAGTCTGGATTCCCAACTGGAGCAAGCAGCGCGTGTTCTGGGTATCAGTAATGCCGGGGTGTTTCTGCGCATTACTCTGCCGCTGGCCTGGAGAGGTATTCTGGCCGGCGTATTACTGGCATTTGCTCGCAGTATGGGTGAATTCGGTGCTACGCTGATGGTGGCAGGCAGCATTCCGGGGCAGACACAAACACTGTCGATTGCCGTATATGAAGCAGTACAGGCCGGAGATGACTATCTGGCCAATACTCTGGTCTTGATTATATCTGTGGTCTGTATTCTGATATTACTGCTTACCGGCAAACTCTTATCCGGCAAAGTACCTATGACCAATCTTAAATAATCCGCTACCTGAATCAAACAATATGGTTTTCCGATATTGCTTTGCCAGTTTTTAATCCGGCCAATGGTTTTTATGTTAGATTTTAATTTTCAGAAAACCCTTCAACGTAATGACGGAAGTCATTTTACTCTGGATATCCGCCTGTGCTGTCAGTCACAGCGTACAGTGATTATGGGAGCCTCTGGCAGCGGTAAAAGTCTGATGCTAAAGGCTGTTGCCGGTCTGCTGACTCCTGAACAGGGTCATATTAATGTGAATGGTGTTACTCTGTTTCAGGCACAGCAGCATATTAATCTTAGCCCGCAACAACGTAAACTGGCATTTGTATTTCAGGATTATGCCCTCTTTCCCCATTTAAATGTCCGGCAGAATATTGCCTGCGGTATTCGTCATGGCTTATTCAATCCGAAAAAACGCAGCCGGTATACAGAAGTTGAACACTGGCTGACTGCTATGCAGCTCAATTCGGTAGCAGAACAATATCCGGCTCATCTGTCCGGCGGGCAGCGCCAGCGTGTGGCTCTGGCTCGTGCATTGATTGCTCAGCCGCGGGCTATTCTGCTGGATGAACCATTTTCTGCACTGGATACTCAGCTACGGGCTCAAATGCGTTCTGAGTTATCTGCCTGGCAGCAGAAATTAAATTTACCCATGCTACTGATTACTCACGATCCGGAAGATGCAGCTGCTTTTGACGCACAAATCTGGCATATGGATAATGGATGTCTGTACTCAGCTCCCCGTAACAATCGCAATGAATCAATTTAATCTTAACAGTGAACTAATTCCCACTATTAACGGCCAGCGAATTGGCAACAGCAAACGGATTACTTTACTGGAAAATATCCGGCGTTTCAATTCCATTACTCAGGCAGCTAAAGCGGTACCTATGAGTTATAAAGCAGCATGGGATGCCATAGATGCAATGAATAATCTGGCGCCTGAACCTTTAGTCTTACGGCAAACCGGTGGTCAGGGCGGCGGAAACAGCGTATTAACAGCTTTTGGTGAAGCTTTTTTAAATTATTATCACACTATGCAGCAACGTCATCAGCAACTTATCAGGCAACTGGAAGCTGACGCTGACAATAGTCATCATGGTTTATGGCAAAAAATGAATCTGGATTTAAGTGCTGATAACCAGCTCGCCGGAAGAGTCAGCCAAATCATTGAAGGGGCTGTAAATAATGAGGTTCATCTGCAACTGAGCAACGGACAGGAACTGGTTGCCATACTTACCAGACACAGTTGTGAACAGATGGAACTGGCTGTAGGCGTTGATGCACTGGCACTCATTCAGGCATCAGCCATTATGCTTGCACGTCCCGATCCGAATTTACAAATATCCGCTCGTAACCAGCTAACCGGTCAAATACGCCACATAGATACTGGTGCTGTAAACAGTGTGATTACTGTGGATTTAGGCGCAGCTGTCAGCCTGACCGCCAGTATTACCTGTCATAGTGCACAAACTATGCAATTGAAAAATGAAGATAAAATCATGCTGTTAATCAAGGCGCCGAACATTATTATCGGACGCTTGCGCTGAACGTGCACTCATCAGACAAACTGAAGCCAGAATAACCCTGTCATGCAATATCAGATTATTCCGGCTTATGCTTACGTGCGATAGTCAAACTACCTGCGGCCATGCACATTCCCTCTTTGTCAATCTGTCCTTTTAAGCCGCAGATATATTATAGACCTTATATATTTGTATTTTAATATTATTAAATAAATTTAATTCAAAAAAACCATTTATGGCGTTTTATCCCGAAATATTAATAATTAATTCCACATCTTTTGTAATTATGGGCTAATTTACTGAAAATGCTGCACACTGATAACTTAATTGAATATTAAGCTGTTACAGTACTTTGAAAATTAACCCATATAAATACTTAGTTTTTCAAAACTAGCGCAGAATAACTTCATCAGCCAGTTCATTAGTACCGGCATGCGTACGCGGAAAATACTGTACAAGTAATTCCGTCAGCTCATCCAGTCCGGCAGTTAAACCATCCATGTATCGTTGATGCTGAAATGCCTGAGTAATGCGATTACATATCTGCTGCCAATGCACCATACTCACACAGGTATTAATACCCCGGTCTGCAATAATTTCTACTGCGCGATCAGCAAAAAGTACATAAACCAAAATACCACTTTTTTCAGCAGTATCCCATATACCCAGATTTCCGAACCAATACTGTGCACGCTGGCGTGCCGTAGTGTGATGACACAAATTCGCTGTATCAAGGCTGGATTCAATCACAAACCGTAGCTGTCCGGTATGACGTTGCTCGGATAATGTAATTTGTTCAGTTAGCTGTTGCAATGCAAGCGCAGGAAAATATTTACTTACCCGCTGACGCGGATTTACCCAGTGGCGCCAGATACGTGGTAATAATTGCATACTGAGTTTATTTAAGCTCGTACATTCTGCTTTTTCCTGTATATCTGATTTCATCGTTAGCACCACAGATTTATTAAAAAGTATATATTGAGTTACTTAATTAATTTCATAATAATCAGCATTCCACTTACACTACCATAAATTTTCTTAATAAGAAAATGCTGCTGTTACCAGGCTGATAACAAAAACAATATATATCATATAAAAACAGAAAACCGGAAAGTCAGATGTAACGGATATTATTGCTGGCGACACCAGTTAGCATATATTTTGATGATAACGATACTAATTGATCTAGCAGGGAAAATTAGCCTGTACAGTAAAAATCAAGATATTACCAGAGAGCAAAAATGATTTCTAACATAAAAACCAACCTATTATCAGAGCCAGCTCTGACAAATTCTCAGATTGGGAAATTAGAGATTATTCAAATTTTTGACGGTTATATATTTTGAAATAAATATAGATTCTATAGGCCTTATCTATTATCTAAACAAATCCACGTAACTGTTTCACATAAGCATAGGCTGCCTGTATACGCTGAGCATGTTCAGTTGCCTGCTGCATCTTAGTTTCCGACAAATTTTGTTTAATGAGTTTATCCGGATGATATTTATTCATCAGGCGGCGATATGCCTGTTTAATTTCCTGCGGGCTCGATTTTGCTGAGATACCCAGTACCAGATAAGGATCAGTACCAAACGGTTCTTCAGGCTGTTGTTGCTGATTATGGTGTTGTTGCTGGTATTGCTGCTGATATTGCTTCTGCTGTTGCTGATATTGTTGTCGGCGTTGCTCTGAACGCGCACGCTGACGCTGCTGTTTCCATTGTTCGTTGGTCTGCCAGTAATGCCGGTATTCATTTTCCTGATGAATAGTCTGGCTGGCAAAAATAAGCATTTGTGCATAAGGAATATGAAATTCATCCGCTATGATATTCAGAATGCGCCGTTCATTATTATGCAGCCGTCCGTCAATCAGCGCTAATTCAAGCATATTTTTACAAAACAGCATTAAACCGCGCTTGTCATCACTATAAGCCCGGTATAGTTGTTTAAGTCTGGTTCTGAGCGGATAATTTTTTGTCTGCCCCATATTAAAAGCATAACGCGACAAAACTTCAGTTTCTGCATCCAACTGCATTTTTTTAATCATGTCATAGACACGCGACCGATCTTCATCAGAAACATGTCCTTTGGCTGCACATATCTGACCGGCCACTTCAAACATAACAACTATATAAAGATTATTGTCGGCAGCGATAGATGCTTCAGTACCATCATCTACAATCTGCACAGCCCGAAGATAAAACATAATCAGTATGATTAGTACAATATCAATCAGCACTCCGAACACGCTATAACGTATGACTAAAAAGTACATCAGCAGAAAAAAGATACCATAACCGACTTTAGACATGTATGCCCACCAGAAACGAAATGCTAAATAATCATAATCATATAAATAAATAACTATACATTATTTTACTTAAAATTTACAAATTATCAGTATTTAACGGGGAACTCAGTTATGACTGCCAGTATTACCAGCTGCCGGAAGCTCCGCCACCACCATAGCCGCCACCTCCTCCGCTAAACCCTCCGCCTCCTGAACCACCGCCAAAACCGCCCCTACCACCGCCAGAGCCGCCAATAAAAATATTACCGGCAAAAATGAGCGCTATTATGAATGCCAGAATTGCACCAATAATCGCTGCAAACAGGCTCCAGCCCGAATACCAGCCAAAACTTAATACCAGAAATCCAACTATTGCACTGCCCAGCGTATTACCAAATATATTTTTCAAAAATGAACCGGCTATAAATATCAGTAACAGAATTCCAAAAATTGTTGAGCCTGAATCATCAGATTCCTGATGTGCAGATTGCTGTACCGGTAATTTTTCACCGTTAATCAGCTTCTCCAGCTGATTTACAGCCTCACGTACACCGCCGTCTGCATTATTTGCCTGTAACTGCGGACGAAGCACATCATCCAGAATTCTTTTAGCATAAACATCAGGAATAGCACCTTCTAATCCACGACCGGGTGCCAGAAACGTTTTATGTTCATCGCGCACCAGCAACAACAGTACACCGTCATCAATTCCTTTACGCCCCGGTTTCCAGCTATCCATAACACGCGTAGCGTAGTCAAAAGGTGTTTCCGGTGAGATAGCCGGAACTGTCAATACTATAATCTGGCTGCCATGCTGCCGGCTGAACTCCAGTAAATGCTGGTTTAATTCTGCACGGGTAGCCGGCTGTAACATATTGGCTGTATCCATTACCGGATCAGTCAACGCTGGTACAGGAACCAAACCATCGGCAGCGAGCAAATGCATTGCAAAAAAACAGCCCAGAAAAAGACCGAGAAGCCTGTGGACTGATAAGCGTATTGTGTTCATCTTTGCAACCTTAATGCCATAAAAGCAAATTTGCTTGTATTTTAGTTCATACTAACTTTTTGTTTATCAGTATAATAAGACCACTATTATCTGACTCCATACTTTCAGACAAACAGATTCTGTTATTACATCAGAATACAAGTATTCAGTCCGATACAGCAAATTTCCTCAGTTATCATTGCAGGTTTTTATCGGACTGCTGTTATATTTAACAGTTACCCTTGTCTGTTCGGAAAATAGTCGCAACCATATAAACTTTTATTTTCCATTTTGTCAGATTCTGCAAATAAACAATTTGCACAATAGTAGCAGCTACTTACTATACTGATATGCAAACAGCCAGTTCTGACAAACTGGCTGTTTAATTAATCACATAAAATAACAACAGAAAACAAATTAAAATTCTACCTGCGGCGCCTGTTTTACTGCCGCTTCATTTTCCGGTACAAAATTCGGGCGAACATGCATTCCGAAAATTTTAGCTGTGATATTGTTCGGGAAAGAACGCAAAGTAGTGTTGTAAACCTGTACTGTCTGAATATAGCGGTTTCGTGCCAGAGCAATACGGTTTTCTGTGCCTTCAAGCTGCGCTTGTAAATCCCGGAAACTCTGATCAGCTTTCAGATCAGGATAATTTTCTGTTACTACCAGCAAACGGCTCAGAGCACTGCTCAGATTTCCCTGTGCCTGTGAAAACTGCTCCATTTTTGCCGGATTATCAGCATCACTGCTGGTCATATTCAGACTGCCTACACGTGAACGGGCATTAGTAACGTCGGTTAAAACTTGTTGTTCATGTTTGGCATAGCCTTTAACTGTATTTACAAGATTGGGTACCAGATCAGCACGACGCTGATACTGATTCAGCACTTCCGACCAGGCAGCATTTGCAGCCTCATCCTGTGACTGCATTGTATTATAGCCACACCCGCTAAGGCTTAAAGCCAGAATAAATGCGCCTATCCAACCCATTAACCGTTTATACATTATAAACTCCCGTATGTATTATTGTGCCAGTTTAACATGCTCTAGTTACTTTTTACGTCATAACTAGCGCAATCTTATATACCTTAAGCTATAATTAATGCAAAATAATAAAAATCATTTTAACCAACTGTAAAGGATGTTATATGTTTCCTGAATATCGCGATCTGATTACCAAATTAAAGGCGGAAAATACCCATTTTGCCAATATATTCGAAGAACACAACCGACTGGACGATAAAATTACAGGTCTGACTAATAACCCGGTAACCAGTGGTCTGGATAATCTGGACGAACTGAAACGGGAAAAATTGCGCCTGAAAGATGAAATTTACGCCATGCTGCGTGAAGCTGACGGTAAAGCCTGATAGTGGTTGAGTTAAGTCAGTAAAAAACCCTGCCAAGCGCAGGGTTTTTTACTGACTTAACTCATATTGTTACCTGATAGCATTAAAGCGTTCTTGTATCGCAGCAGGAAAAGAAATCGCTTTATTGCTTTGCTGATCAAAAGCCATAAATGTCACTACAGCCTGCACAACTGTCTGCCCAGTATTTTTAAGAGTAATCGTTTGATTAACTTCTACTTTGCGCGGTTGTATTTTGCTCAAAGCAGTAGATATCAGCAAATCATCTCCGAAACCGGCACTGCGCCGGTAACTGATATTGATATTTATCACAGCCATTCCACAACCGGCTTCAGTAAACATTGGCGTTAAGCCGGCTTCATCAAAATAATGCCAGCGTGCCTCTTCCAGAAATTCCAGATAGCGTGCATTATTAACATGGCGGTATACATCTATATGAAAGCCGCGCACCCGAATTTCAGTTTGATGTGTTTGTACTGATAGCCGGTCTGTAATTTGAGTTGAATCTTGCATATTTAGTTATTTACCACACTCCAGCTAATGGTCTGATTAGCACGCAACGGAATCAGTCGTTCATGATTACCATACGGATAGTATGGTGGCACTGTGCGATTTATTTTTTCCAGTGTAATGGTTTCCTTATTGATTTCCAGACCATAAAACCGCGGACCGTTTTCTGCTGCAAAAGCCTGTAATTTATCCAGTGCTCCCGCCTGCTCAAAAGCTTCTGTATACAACTCAATAGCAGCAAAGGCACTGAATATACCCGCACATCCGCAAGCACATTCTTTACTGTGCTGAGCATGCGGCGCACTATCGGTACCGAGAAAAAATTTATGTGACTGTGTACCGCTTACAGCCTGTAACAGTGCCTGACGATGGGTTTCGCGCTTTAGTACCGGCAAACAGTAGTGATGAGGCTGGATTCCCCCAACCAGTAAAGCATTGCGATTGTAGAGCAAGTGCTGGGGTGTTACCGTAGCAGCCACATTTTCACCAGCCTGAATTACCAGCTCAGCAGCTTGTGCAGTAGTGATATGCTCAAATACTAATTTCAGTTCAGGCAGACGTTGTAACAGCGGCTGTAAAAGTTCATCAATAAATACTGCTTCACGGTCAAAAATATCAATTTCACTTTTGGTTACTTCACCATGCACCAGTAATGGTATGCCTGTTTCAGCCATAGTTTCCAATACCGGCAATAAAGCCCACAAATCACTGACACCAGCCGCAGAGTTAGTTGTGGCACCGGCAGGATAAAGCTTACACGCAATAATACCTGCTTCTTTGGCTTCGCGTATCAGTGCCGGCGTAGTCTGGTCAGTCAGATATAAAGTCATCAATGGCTGAAAATGACTGCCCGCAGGTACTGCAGCAAGTATACGTTCACGATAAGCCAGTGCTGCTGCAACTGAGGTTACCGGTGGTTTCAGATTTGGCATAATCAGGGCTCGCCCCATTTGCCGTGCACTGAACGGTACTACTGCTTTTAATGCTGCACCATCACGCACATGAAGATGCCAGTCATCCGGACGGGTTATAGTGAGAGTCTGCATCTGTATCCGTTCTATCAGCGTGTATTACACAGCTAAAAAATAATAGGTTAATGTACTATTCTGTCGCAGCTTCTACAACCTGAACCTGAATAAAGTTAACAAAATATTGTAATTAATTGTAATAAATTACCGTCTGAAAAACTTAGCGGTGTTTTACCCACATCATTATTACACCATCATTTCTGATTTGCTGGTGCAATAATTCATGACCTGTCTGCCGGCAGAAAGCTGCAAAATCATCAGGAGCAGTTTTATCTGTTGCCAGTACTAGCAATACTTCTCCGCTATCCATTGCTGCCAGCGCCTTTTTTGCACGTAAAATCGGCATCGGGCAATTTAAATCGATAACATCTAGTGTTCTATCACTCTGTGGTTCACTCATCAGCAACTCATCATAGAATATTGAAAGTTATCATTATACATCGTGCATGAAACAGACTGAATCTACACACCTTGCTCAGGCTAAAGCAGCCCGTTCCAGTCTATATCAGTCATATATTATAAAAATGCACGCTGACAGGAAAATTATCAGAATATATTTTGTTATTAAAACCGTTGTAATCAAGAACAGCATGCATAAAACATAAGCAGATAAACGTTATTTTAAAATTATTTACTTAAATAAATATCATTTCCGGCTTTCCAGTAATGACATATATACATTGAAAAATCAGAGAGCTTGCAGATAAATTCGTAATAGCAGAATTAACTTTGCGCCAGCTCCAGCATTTCCCTGGCATGATTACGTGTGGTATCGGTAATGGTTTCGCCGCCAAGCATTCGTGCAATCTCATTCACCCGATCTGTCGCAGCGAGTACGTTTATTTCACTTACAGTCTGCCCTTTGCTGTTATGCTTTCGCACCTGCCAGTGCTGCTGACCACAAGCTGCGACCTGCGGCAGATGAGTAACAGCCAGCACCTGACGATTCTGCCCCAGACTACGCAGTGCATGACCAACAACATCAGCTACAGCTCCGCCAATACCGGTATCCACCTCATCGAAAATCAATGTAGGTACCGCATTATACTGACTGGTAACCATTTGCAGAGCCAGACTGATACGTGCCAACTCACCACCGGAAGCAACTTTGCTCATTGCTCTTAAAGGCGTGCCCTGATTTGCAGCTACCTGATACTGTACCTGCTCCAGACCATGCACAGATGGTGAGGCACTTAACAATTCAATATGAAAGCGTGCGCCTTGCATTGATAAATTTTGCATGTGAGCTGTGGCTTGTTTCGCCAGCTTTTTCGCAGCCTGATGGCGTTTCACTGATAATTGCTGTGCTGCATGCATATATTCATTTTCGCGTTCTGCTACCCGTGCCTGTAACGCTTCAATATCCGCAGCCGCCTCCAGTTCATTAAGAGCTGATTCAACTTTTACAAGCTCTTCAGGCAATTGTGGTGGCTCGATCCGATATTTACGCGCAACACTCATTAACTCCTGCATGCGCTGTCCCTGCTGTGCTAATAAATTTTCATCAGTCTCTACACTGGCAGTGGCTTCACGCAAATACGCACTGACTTCACTCAATTCTGCTTCTACTGATTCCAGTAATGCCACACTGTCTGCAAAAGCAGGAGCTGCTTTAATCAGTGCAGCCAGTTGCTGCCGGCAGTGATACAAACGGCTTTGTAAACCCTCATCACCATTGAGAACTTCTTCTACATTTTCCGCTGTTTGCAGTATTTCCGCCGCATGTACTAATGAATCATGACTCTGACTGAGATTTTCCCACTCATGCTCCTGAAGATTCAGGGCATTTAGCTCATCAAAGCGCCATTGCAAGCGCTCACGCTCAATATTCAGGCTATCAGCCTGTGTTTGCGCTTTTTCCAGTTCTTTTTTGGTTTCATGCCAGCGCTGATAGGCTTCACGTACCAGAGCAACTTCTGTATCAGCACCCGCAAATGCATCCAGTAATATACGTTGCGCGGATTCACTGTTTAAAGAGTGGTGCGCATTCTGACCATGTATATCAATTAATAATTCACCTATCTGCCGCAACTGACTCAAAGTAACCGCCTGATTATTAATGAAGCTACGACTTTTTCCTTTTACATCAATTATACGTCGGATACTTAATTGTGTTTCATTTTCATCCAGTAATCCCTGTTCCTGTAGTAAGGTACGGGCATGTGTTACATCACTGACATCAAACAGTGCTGATAACTGGGCTTCTTTGGCACCATGTCTTATCTGACCATAATCAGCTTTATCACCTAACAACAGACCTAATGCATCCAGCGTGATTGATTTACCCGCCCCGGTTTCACCTGTCAGAACGGTAAAGCCGCTTTGAAAACTCAGATTCAGCTCATCAACAATGACAAAGTCACGCAAAGACAGCGCCAGAAGCATAAACAACCTTTCTTAGAGAAAGTATTAATGATTTATGCCGGATTTTAGTATTTTTTAGGAAAATAAGAAACCATTTTTTAGAAAAATCTAAAATAATCGATAATAAATTTCGGTTTTATTAATTTTTATTGTATTTTTTCCACCAATAGCAAAAATAAACATTATTTTTTTCAGAGATTAAGTCAGGCTACAAAAATTACTTAAAATCTGATTAACGGCTTAAGCTTGTTTATACAACAAATAGCTATACCAGCTGGTCACCCCAATGCAGTTTCTGACGCAGAGTTTTATAATATTGATAATTAACCGGATGTAAAATCCTCAGAGAATTGCGATAACGGCAAATACGGATTTTATCCATAGTATGTAAATCAAAAAATGCCTGTCCGTCAAAATGAGCCCGGGCATCGCTGCCTTTGGTAATCAGCACTTCTATTTCACTGGTATCACTGACAGCAATCGGCCGGTTGGACATGGATTGCGGGCATATAGGCACCAAACTGAATGCACGCAGAGTTGGCTGTAAAATAGGACCACCGGCAGCCAGAGCATATGCCGTCGAACCAGTAGGTGTAGACACAATCAAACCGTCTGAACGCTGGGTATAAACAAACTCTTTATTGATGAATACCTCAAATTCAATCATCTGCCCCAGTGCACCACGGCTGAGTACAACGTCGTTTAGTGCCAGTGAATGATAAACTTCTTCACCTGCACGTACTACTGTCGCTTCCAGCAAAATACGTTCTTCGGGCAGATATTTGCCAGTCAGCATGCCGGTTAATTCAGTTACCATCTGAGCACGCGGTACTTGTGTCAGAAAACCAAGATGTCCCTGATGAATACCAATCAATGGTACCCGGTAAGGTGCCAGTTTACGGGCAACAGACAATAAAGTACCGTCACCACCCAGTACCATAACGAGATCACAGCGCCGCCCCATTTCACATTTATTAATAATATTACAGCGTTGCAGCAATACCGGATTAATCTGGTTATCCGCTTGCGCTTCACTATCCAGATACACCGAAATTTCTTCTTCACATAAAAAAGTAATGAGTTCGTCCAGTACTTCACTCATCATTGGTGTTTGCGGCCGTGTCACAATTCCGATATGGTTAAACTGGCTATTCATGTAAACATTTATTCCTGACTAAGTTACTCTCTCTAAATAACTACCATAACTTTATTTGGCTATTATAAAGGTTAGTGTAACAATAAACTTATATTATGTGCATTTTCATGCTGAATGCAAATATTATGCAAATGAACTGATAGTGAATTTGAAAAGATATAGATATAAGATATTACTTTCATGGTTGCTGATATCCGCAGCACTTATTCTTTTAGCTGGCTGAAATGTCTGCTACTGAGATATCTGATTATTCCGAATCATAAAATTAAATCTTAACTTAAAACAAAATATTAATTACTAGCAGAATACCTCTTGCACAACAGTTATATTAATTTGCCGGCACAGATCAATTTTAAAGTCGTTTAGCTGACATCTGATTAGAAATACACCGGTGTTATGCAAGTAAATTATCATTGCTTTCGTACAATAGCTGTTTTCTTCTCAATTCAGCTAATCAGCAATTGAAATTACTCGCTAATTTTTTTGTTACTTTATTGCTTCAAATATCTCTGCAAAAAAGAAAATTTTAAAATATCTAATGTTCAAAAAATAATCTTCATATTTATGCTTTGATTTTCTTTAACTGCTTTAACAGATTACATCACATTATGCTGCTTATCCCGATTTATACTCTTATCTAACTATCTATCGCTCAATTGAGCGTAAATCGCTACAATAACTGTTTAAACTACGGTAGCCACTATGTCTGCATCTCTGCCAAAAGTTTTTGCTCTGCTTGGTCCTACAGCGTCAGGCAAGACCAGTCTGGCTCTGAGTCTGGCTGAGCAGTTTCCGATTGAAATTATCAGTCTGGATTCCGCCCTGATTTATCGTGATATGAATATCGGTACGGCTAAACCCAGTGCAGAAGAGTTAGAAGCAGTCCCCCATCATCTGATTGATATTATTTCACCGCTTGAAAGCTACAGCGCTGCCCAGTTTGTCAGTGATTGTGTGGATTTAGTTGAGGAAATTCATACACGCGGTCACCTGCCTTTGCTCGTGGGCGGTACCATGATGTATTACCATGCCCTGACACAGGGACTGAACAGCCTGCCGGAAGCCAGTCCGCAAATCCGTGCCGAACTGGATAAACTTAAACAACAGCACGGTACAGACTTTCTGTATGCACAATTACAGCGGGTGGATCCCATTACTGCTGCCCGCTTGCCTGCCGGTGATAGCCAGCGTATTGAACGTGCACTGGAAATCTATCACATCACCGGTGTTCCCATGAGCAGCCATCTGGCTAAACAGGAAAGCCGGCAGAGTCCTTTAAATGTATGTACGCTGGCACTTTTACCGGCCGACCGTGCCCGTCTGCATACACAGATTGCCACCCGCTTTCATTCGATGCTGGCACAGGGTTTTGTGGAAGAAGTGGAAGCACTTCGGCTGCAATACCCGGAATTGCATCCTGATTTGCCTTCAATTCGCTGTGTAGGCTATCGGCAGGCTTTTGATTATCTTAATGGCACAACTAACTACAGTACATTTGTTGAACGCGGGATTACTGCCACCCGACAACTGGCAAAACGTCAGCTTACATGGTTGCGTAAACTGAATCCCGAACATGTATGCGATCCGTTTAATCCTGCAGGGCTGCAAGAACATGCGCAGCAATTAATACAGCAGTTTTTTGCTTAAACTGATTTAATTTAGAAAATTCTCCGGCAACGAAACCTTAGGCAATACTATTAAAATATTGTGTAAACATTGTCTAATCTGATAGTCTTTTTATTTTGCAACTTAATGTATTAATTCAAATTCTTAATTATTAATTTGTAATTATTTATCTGTACCTGCTGTTCTGCACTTTTTCAGTACAAAGACAGAACAGCAAAACAAAATTATTTACAGTAAAATGCAGTCCGTTGTTAGAGTCATTATGTCATAGCATTCGTACTGAATTGAATATACGGCAAAGACAAACACTTATCTTCTACGCCTCACTCTGACCAGGCAAGGGTCAGGCATTTTTGATTTAATAAGGAGAAAACACGATGTCCGTACAGGATCGCATTCGTTATACCTCACTTCATTCCCGCCTTATGTCTGCTGAGCAAGCTGCTACCCTGATAGATAATAATGCCAATGTCGGCATGAGCGGATTTACCGGCGCCAGCTATCCTAAAGTTTTGCCGAAAGCTATTGCTGATTTTGCCCGTGCTGAACATGCTGCCGGTCGGCCATATAAAATTAATGTATGGACTGGTGCTTCCACTGCGCCGGAATGTGATGGCGCACTAGCTGAGGCACATGCAATAAATCAGCGTTTACCATTTAATACTGATCGCCATATGCGTCAGGAAATCAACAATGGCGATGTCAATTTTATTGACATGCATTTATCGCATGTTGCCCAGCAGGCATGGTTTGGTTTTCTGGGTCACATGCATGTAGCCATTATCGAAGTACTGGGCATTACTGAAGACGGACATCTGATTCCGTCTACCGCAATCGGTAATAATCAGACATGGCTGGATATGGCGGACAAGGTTATTCTGGAAATCAATACCGGTTTGCCGATACAAATGGAAGGCATGCATGATATTCCTATGGATAATGCTATTCCGCCCCACCGCAAACCAATTAACATGACCCGCGCTGATGATCGCATCGGTGAAAAATACCTGAAAGTTGATTTAAACAAAATAGTCGCTATTGTTGAATCCAATGCTCCGGATCGCGACAATGTCTTCAGCGAACCTGATGACAAATCCAAACAGATTGCCGCTTATATTGTTGATTTCCTGTCTCACGAAATCAAAATGGGGCGTCTGCCTAAAGAAATGCTGCCAATTCAGTCTGGCGTTGGTAACGTGGCAAATGCCGTACTGGCAGGTTTGTTAACCGGTCCGTTTGAAAATCTGTATGGTTATACCGAAGTATTGCAGGACGGTATGCTGGATCTGATACGTGCCGGAAAAATGGCTACTGCATCTGCTACCGCTATTTCCCTGTCTGCTAAGGCATTCCAGGATTTTGCAGACAATATTGATTTTTACCGTGAACGCATTATTCTGCGCCCGCAGGAAATCTCCAACCACCCTGAACTGGTGCGTCGTTTAGGTATTATTGGGATGAATTCAATGATTGAAGCCGATATTTACGGCAACATCAATTCTACCCATGTAATGGGTACCAGCATGATGAATGGTATCGGCGGTTCAGGTGACTTTGCACGCAACAGCTTCCTGAATTTCTTTGTTACCCCGTCTACTGCTAAAGATGACAAGATTTCCTGCATCGTGCCGATGGTTTCACATGTTGACCATACCGAACACGATACACAGATTATTGTTACTGAGCAGGGTCTGGCTGATTTGCGCGGTCTGGCTCCGCGGCAGAGAGCAAAAGTGATGATTGAAAAATGTGCTCATCCGGATTATCGCGATCAGTTGCAGGATTACTACGACCGTGCTTTGCAAACGGCAAAAGGTATTCATACACCTCATATTCTCACTGAAGCTTTAAGCTGGCATGAACAATTCCTGAAAACCGGTTCTATGAAAATGTAATTGATTCCGGATAATGTCAGGCAGTCCTGTTTCCAACAGGGCTGTTTTTTATCAGACTGCATCACTTCTCTACCAGATAATTTATTTTTGGTTCAGCATCCGCAATTGATTTACTGAATCCTAAAAACAGGTTATTACCCTTACCAGACTGAAATCCAGTGCTACATCGTCAGAATGTGTATTTATGAATATACTTCATCATCACACATTATCAAATTCAGCCACATACACATTACTATCAGTTAAAATAGCCACCACTCACTCTCTGCTGCATTCAGCAAATTCTTTATTTCTTCATCCTCAAAAGGAACAACCACCATGTTTTCCAAAGCGTTAACCATCGAAAAATTTGATCCGGAACTGGCCGGTGCCATTGCCCGTGAAGATCAGCGCCAGCAAGATCACGTAGAACTAATTGCATCAGAAAACTACGTAAGCTGCGCCGTAATGGAGGCTCAGGGCAGCCAGTTAACTAATAAATATGCCGAAGGCTATCCGGGTAAACGTTATTATGGTGGCTGCGAATATGTCGATGAAGTAGAACAGCTGGCTATCGACCGCCTGAAAGAATTATTTGGCGCCAGTTATGTCAATGTACAGCCTCATTCCGGCTCTCAGGCCAATCAGGCTGTTTACGCCAGCGTATTACAACCGGGCGACACTATTCTGGGTATGTCTCTGGCGCATGGGGGGCATCTGACTCACGGAGCCAGTGTCAATATTTCCGGTCGCCTGTATAACGCCATTACCTATGGTCTGGATGAAAATGAAATCCTCGACTACAAACAGGTGGAACAGCTGGCACTGGAGCATAAGCCGAAAATGATTGTGGCCGGTGCTTCTGCTTATGCTCTGGAAATAGACTGGGCACGTTTCCGTGAGATTGCAGATAAAGTAGGTGCTTATCTGTTTGTAGACATGGCGCATTACGCCGGTCTGGTCGCTGGCGGAGAGTATCCGAATCCAGTGCCTTTTGCTGATTTTGTGACCACTACTACCCATAAAACTCTGCGCGGACCGCGTGGCGGTGTGATTATGTGCCGCAGCGACGAACACGCAAAAGCACTGAATTCAGCTATTTTCCCGTGCCTGCAAGGTGGTCCGTTAATGCATGTGATTGCAGCCAAAGCAGTAGCCTTCAAAGAAGCCTTACAGCCGGAATTCAAACAATATGCCCGTCAGATTAAAGCTAATGCCAAAGTACTGGCAGAAACCTTGATTGAACGTGGTTTGCGTATTGTTTCAGGCCGTACTGAAAGCCATGTATTTCTGGTAGACCTGCAACCAAAAAAACTTACCGGTAAAACGGCAGAAGCGGTGCTGGGCAAAGCACATATTACCGTTAATAAAAATGCCATCCCTAATGATCCGGAAAAACCATTTGTCACTTCCGGTATCCGTTTAGGCACGGCAGCGATTACTACTCGCGGCTTTACTGAAACAGATACGCGTGAACTTGGTCATCTGATTGCTGATGTACTGGATAATGCAGACAATGAAAAAGTTATTTCAGAAGTCTCAGAAAAAATACAGAAAATTTGCAATCGTTTACCCGTATATGGAAAATAAACCACAATATTATAGTATTAATATATTTCTCAATCATTTCTATTGATTGATACTCAAATAGTACTTATACTCAAAACAGACTTTTTCATCATTGAATCAATGACGTTTTAGTCTGTTTTTTATTGACATTAAACATCGCCATTGAGTTTCTCAATAAGAAATTCATCTTTAACTAATCAGGTATTATCAAAATACTAATAAAGTATTAATATAACCACATTGCAAAAGCAAAAATAACAATTTGGCGTTTAAATTTAAAATATTTTGATAATTCATTTTGAAAGGAAACAAAAATGAAAAAATTAGTTTCTTCTGCTTTACTGGCTGCTTCTTTGGCTATGACTGCAGGTTTCGCTATGGCTAATAGTAACAACGATGATACTGATGTTCGTCATTTCAGCGAATCTACTGCTCAAAATGGTCAAAACACTCATGTTTCTGACTCTACACCAGAAAATACTCCTTTCCGTACTGTTAATACCTACGCTGGTAACCACTAACAGTCCGGCAATAAAAAAAGCATAACTTATTGTTATGCTTTTTTTTTATTTATCTATTTTCATACAAAATACTATTCTCTCAGAGAGTAAACTAAGAATTATCCTACACTTTCTCTTTCACACTGCTTAAATCTTCCGTCAGTTGTTCTTGTGTTTATCTTTAAAATATAACTTACTGATTACATATATTTATTTAAAAAATCATAATTAATATTGATTTTACTTAATAACTCAACTTTTATTATAGCCACAGGATTAAGATAAAGCTTCCTTATTCTCAGGAGTACAACATCATGGGGTTACTCTGGACAATTATAGTTGGCTTTATCATTGGTTTAATTGCCAAACTAATCTATCCGGGCAAACAGCAACTTGGCATAGTGGTCACCACTTTACTCGGTATAGGCGGCTCATTACTGGCCGGATATGTTGGTCAGGCATTTGGCTGGTACCATGCAGGTGAAAAAGCCGGTTTAATAGCTTCGATTATTTTTGCCTGCATTATTCTGTTTATTTACGGCAAAATTAAAAACAGACAGATATAACAAAACGGTGATGGACATTCAATCCATCACCGTTTTTTTGTTCAAATATATGTATTATTTATTGATCTGCACTTTACCCAAACCTTTATCACGTAACTGAGCAATAGTTGCATCAATACCCTGTTTCTGAATCAATTGATCAAACTGACTGCGGTATACTGTAACCAGACTGGTACCATTGACCCGGAAATTATAAATTTTAAAGACACCATTAGCATAATACATCTGATAACCCACGGTGTAGTGTTTATTACCGGCACTAACAATTTCGGTAAATGTTTCCAGCCGGTTATTACCCTGATTCACTACCTTTGGTATAACCTTCACAGATGCATTACTGGCACCCATCAATGCTGAATGTGCATAAATGCGCACAATCATATTTTTAAAGGCCGCACTGAAATCCTGTCTTTGCTGTGCAGTAAACTGCCGCCATTGCATACCTACAGCCAAAGCTGAAATACGCTCATAATCCAGATACTGATCGGCATAACGTTCAATCTGACTAATACGCTGTTGTTCATTCAGGCTTTTGTCACGAGCCACTGATAACACCATATCCACATTTTGCTGTAACTGTTGTTGCGCCAGCTGTTCCTGCGTTGCAGCGAACGAACATACTGCAACCATCAGCATCCAGCCTGCCAAACAAGCTTTTACATACCTCTGCATTGTATTCTCCTGTGAATAAGCAAAAAAAACGGCTTATGTTTGTTATCATCCATAAACCGCTTGCTGTTTTTCATTTACTAAAGTCTTATCCTAATTTGGAAGCTAACCAGTCAGTTACACTGGCGAGCGCCGGTTCTAATGCAGCTATATCCTGCCCGCCGGCTTGTGCCAGTTCGGGACGACCGCCACCCTTACCACCAACCTGACCGGCAACATAATTAACCAGCTCACCAGCCTTGATTGTTTTAGTTAATGCTTTTGATACTCCTGCTATGATGGCAATTTTACCATCATTTACTGCTGCCAGCAGAACGATAATATTATCACCCTGTGCAATTAAATCAGCAGCAATATCTCTCAGAGCACTGCTTTCTGCCTCAATTTGTCCCAGCACCAGACGAGCTGTACCGATAGTTCTGGCCTGAGCCAGCAAAGCGGTACCTGCCTGTCTGGCCAGTTCACTTCTGGCTTCAGTTAATGCCTTTTCCAACTGTTTGGTTTGAGTATGTATTGCCTGAAGTTTAGGCAGCAAATCTTCAGCAGTCTGTGCTTTTACTTCGGCAACCGCCGCCTTAAGCAACTCTTCCTGCTGCTGAACAAACTGTAAAGCATTCAATCCGGTCACAGCTTCAATACGGCGTACTCCGGCAGCAATACCACTTTCAGAAATAATTTTGAAAAGACCAATATCTCCAGTCCGTGCAACATGGGTACCACCGCATAATTCAGTAGAAAATTCGCCCATGCTCAGTACACGTACCTCGTCACCGTATTTTTCTCCGAACAGCGCCATCGCACCGGCAGCAATGGCTTCATCAAAGCTCATATTCTGCGCACATACAGGAACATTGGCCACAATTGCCTGATTTACCCGACGTTCAACTTCGGCCAGTTGTGCAGCAGTAACCGGCTGTGGATGTGAAAAGTCAAAGCGGGTGCGCTCAGCATTAACCAGAGAACCTTTCTGCTCAACGTGTGTACCCAATACTTCACGCAAGGCGCGATGCATCAGGTGAGTGGCACTGTGATTACGCATACTGGCTTCGCGCAGTACACTATCTACCTGAGCGGTAACAGCATCACCCACTTTCAGACTGCCGGACAGCATTTCGCCAAACTGACCAAATACTTTAGCTTTGATTTTTTGCGTATCTTCCACCTGAAAGCGATTTTCACCGGCAAAAATATAACCAGTATCACCAGTCTGACCACCAGATTCTGCATAAAACGGTGTGAAATCAATCACGACCACACCTGATTCACCGGCATTTAACTGCTCAACAGCTTCACCATCCTGATACAAAGCCAGAACTTTGCTTTCATTCTGGCGTTGCTGATAGCCGGTAAATTCTGTATCAGTACCTTCATAGGTAAGCTGAGTATTGGCTTTAAAATTCTGCGCTGCACGGGCACGGGCACGCTGAGCAGCCATTTCACGCTCAAATCCTTCTTCATCCAGACTGATATTACGCTCACGCGCAATATCAGCGGTTAAATCATATGGAAAGCCATAAGTATCATATAGTTTGAAAATTACCTCACCAGCCAGTGTCTGCCCCCCATTCTGCAAGGCACTTTCCAGCAGAGTCATTCCGGTTTCCAGTGTTTGCGCAAAACGGCTTTCTTCCTGTTTCAGTACATCACTAATTTGTGCCTGTTTTTCAACCAGCTCAGGATAAGCAGAGCCCATTTCCTGCACCAGATCCGTTACCAGCAAATGGAAAAATGCCTGTTTACAACCCAGTTTATAACCATGGCGTACAGCCCGGCGGATAATACGCCGCAATACATAGCCACGCCCCTCATTGCTGGGTAATACACCATCAGCAATTAAAAACGCACAAGAGCGGATATGGTCGGCAATGACTTTCAGACTGGGTACATCCTGACTATACGGAATGCCTACAACACGCGCTACAGCATGCAGCAAATTGACAAACAGATCGATTTCATAATTACTGTGTACATGCTGCAATACCGCCGACACCCGCTCCAGTCCCATCCCTGTATCAACTGACGGCTTAGGAAGCGGATTCATAGTACCGTTTTCATCCCGGTTATACTGCATGAATACACAGTTCCAGATTTCTATAAAACGGTCACCATCTTCTTCGGCACTGCCCGGAGGCCCGCCCCAGATATGTTCGCCATGATCATAAAAAATTTCCGAACAAGGACCGCACGGACCGGTATCGCCCATTTGCCAGAAATTATCAGAAGCATAGCGTGCGCCTTTATTGTCACCTATACGGATAATTTTTTCCGGTGGCAGACCAATCTCATTTAACCAGATATCATAAGCTTCATCATCATCCGCATAAACAGTTGCCAGCAGTTTTTCCTGTGGCAGATTCAGCCAGTCCTTACTGGTGAGAAATTCCCAGGCAAAATGCAGGGCATCACGCTTAAAATAATCGCCAAAGCTGAAATTGCCCAGCATTTCGAAAAATGTATGATGGCGCGCGGTATAACCAACGTTTTCCAGATCATTGTGTTTACCACCGGCACGCACACATTTTTGTGCTGTTGTCGCACGGCTGTACGGGCGCTTGTCAAAACCCAGAAACACATCTTTAAACTGATTCATACCCGCATTGGTAAACAACAGGGTTTTATCATCCTGCGGAGGTACAAGTGAAGATGAAGGTACAACCTGATGACCCTTACTTGCAAAAAATTGAAGAAATTTAGAACGTAATTCTGCTGTTTTCATGGTAGTTTCAATAAGACGGGTGATTAATCGTATTCAGGCAGTCTGTATAAAACACAGACTGCCTGAACATAGATATAAAAACAGGACACTGGTTAGTCCACCTCAACCATCACCCTTGTTAAAATCATCCGCTTATCTTACCGCAGTTTTACGCATAAGCCTACCTGAACAGACGAAAATCCATGCCAAAATGACAATTCCGACAACACTAATGCCTTATGCGGTATAGTTACCCCCATACGAACAGATTGAAGTTACAAAGGTGGTAATAACACATAACCATGCCAGCCAGCCTTGGCACATCTTTGAAAAGGACGGACATGAAAAACACAGCCTGTCTGGGTTTATCCGGTTTGATTTTATGTATTCTGACTGCATGCAGCGGTTCACACGACAATGCCGGTCCTCAACCGGCTTCTGCTGTAGCGGCCAGCAAACCTGATAGTTTGAGCGACACCAAGACACTTAAAATATTTAACTGGTCAGACTATGTTGACCCGAAAACTATTGGTGAATTTGAAAAAAAATATGGCATTAAAGTTACTTACAATTTTTATGACAGTGACGAAACACTGGAAAGCAAAATTCTGACCGGGCAGTCCGGCTATGATATTGTCGGGCCGTCCAACTCATTTGTCGGACGCCAGATTAAAGCCGGAGCATACCTGCCACTAGACAAAAATCAGTTGCCTAACTGGAAATACATTAACCCGAAATTACTGGATTTATTAAAAGACGTAGATCCGGATAATCAGTATGCGGTCCCCAACTACTGGGGTATGAATACCATTGCAATCAATATTGAAAAAGTGAATGCGGCACTCGGTGCTACACCAATGCCGGAAAATAGCTGGGATTTGGTTTTTAATCCTGAGTATACCGATAAACTGAAAAACTGTGGCATCAGTTACATGGATAGTCCGGTAGAGATGATTCCGCTGGCGTTGCATTATGCCGGCAAAGATCCGAACAGCCAGAGCAAAGATGATATAGATATTGCTGCTAATATTATCAAAGCAAACCGCAGCAATGTATTACGCTATTCGTCTTCTGGCTACATAGACGATCTGGCACGCGGCGATGTTTGTGTAGCCATCGGTTTTGGCGGTGATTTGAACATTGCCAAACGACGCCGGCTGGATGCAACCGGTAAAAAAGATATCGTGGTACTGGTTCCGACTCAGGGGGTTTCTCTCTGGATAGATACATTAACTATTCCGAAAGATGCAACCAACCTCAAAAATGCCTATCGCTACCTGAACTGGATACTGGAACCGCAAATAGCAGCCAGAAACGCCAATTATGTTAGTTACGCACCTTCAAGCATGCCGGCAAAAGAACTGATAAAAAAAGAATATCGCGAAGATAACAGTATTTTTCCGTCAGATGAGGTTCTGGCTAACAGTTATCTGGTATTACCGGCAAAATCGGATACTCTGAAATACGAATTGCGATTATGGCAAAATCTTAAAGCAGGAAAATAAATTTCAGGCTAAACCCCTTGTTTGCAAAAAGCCCCTCCTTTGAGAGGGGCTTGATACATTCTACTTTATGCAAATCAAAAACTGATTCCATTTAGCGGCACAGCTCAGGAAATTTTTTCCACGCTTCCGACAAAGTCATACCATTAGAATATAGATTAACTATACTTTGCGACATACCTGCTTTAACTACGTCTATCTGTAAACCTTCTGTCTGTGTGAAAGGATTTACCAGTGCCAGTGTCTGAGTGCCATTAGGATAGGAGCTGATTTTGTAAAATTCCTGCGGCAGTTTAAACCGTGACTGAAATTTTTCATGCAGACACTTACTCACTTCTGTCACCGGCCGTTCAATACGCAGGCTGACTTCAGGTGGTGCGGTACGTTCAGGTTTCATTACAGGTAAGTTTTTTGACGATACCGCACAGCGAATTTTATTGGTGCCATAGGGCTGATTAGATTGCAATAAAGCCATTGCCATCGCTCTCGAATCACATTCACGCTCTTCAGCAACAGGAGGAGGAACCTGAGCACAGCCGGCCAGAATACTGACACAAAAACAGGGCCACCATAATATTTTTTTCCACAACATGCTTATCATTCCATGATCAGTTTTAATATTTGTATTTAGTTATTCAGAAATTTAAGTTTTTGCCAGCCTGCCATTATCTGCGGAGCTTGATTAATTAATCACAATTACAGAAAATAAAACTTCAACTGGCTAATAATGGTTTTCATCTGAATATAGCTGTCATATGCCAAATGTTATATTGAAAACAAAATAGCTATAATAACAGGCATATTTGAATATACACTAGTTTTATTATGATTTTTCCCTCTGCTCATTCTGTCAAAACCGTTACACTGGCTCTTACCGGAGCATCGGGTATGCCTTATGCCAAACGTCTGCTGGGCTGCCTGTTACAGGCTGATATAAGGGTCTGGTTACTGTATTCACAGGCTGCCCAGATAGTCGCACAACAGGAAATCAACTGGCATTTACCTGCAAATGCTAAACAGTGTAATGCCGCATTGTGTGCAGAATACGGCGTAGACTCATCCATGCTTACTGTATTTGGCCGCGATGAATGGTTTGCACCTCCGGCCTCCGGTTCCAATCCTGCTGATGCAATGATTATCTGTCCGGCCAGCATGGGTTGTGTTGCCGCCATTGCAGCTGGTACTTCCGACCATTTACTTGAACGGGCAGCTGATGTATCGATTAAAGAAAATCGTCCGCTGATCATCGTACCGCGGGAAACGCCTTTATCAGCCATTCATTTGGAAAATCTGCTTAAACTGTCACGTTTGGGTGTATGCATTCTGCCCCCGGTATCCGGTTTTTATCAGCACCCTCAAACTATTCAGGATATGGTGGATTTTGTAGTAGGACGTATTTTGGATCAGTTGCATATACCTCATCAGTTGATTACACGCTGGGGTGAAGAAAATAATTCTTGACACATGTTTCAATAAGGTTTAAGGTTTAATGATGAAAAACGCAACCACTTTCTCTTTTGCTTATTATTGGTACCACACCTCGGTGCGGTGCTTTTTTGCGTTTATATAATATCTAATAAGCAAAATAAAAAAGTGAACCGCCCGGCCAAACCGAGGCGGTTTTTTGTTGCTACAAGCGCCTCATACAGAAAGGCATTACAAATGAATCGACAACTACTGGAGAATAAAATGTCCGCATTACCGCTAAATCAGTTACGGCAATCAGAATCACCTGTGGCTCAGCTTCAACGCTGGTACATGATTGTTGACGGCAATCAGCACCGCTCTGACCTATGCCAGCTACAGCCACAATTCCAGACTGCATTTATGCTTAGTGAAGCTCTGATTCCTCAACTGCGCCTGATAGCAATGTTAATTGCTGCACAGCGTCTGGGCTTTGAACAACCTACTCCTGATATTATCAGTGATGAGGCAGATTGGTTTGCCGCACGTATTCTGGTCATGGGTGTAAGAATTTTTCATCTGGATATTACCCTGATACCCATGCTGAAAACAGCAAACAGCCGTGCACGCAGCTTCGCCCAAAAGCATAATCTGCCGTTTACGCCCGCACAAATGCGCATGAGCCTGCATGCCGGACGGCCGGAACAAATGCTGATTATTGAAACTGAAACTCAGTGCGAAGAAGATCTGGGGCTGGTAGAAAATAGTTTATATTTTGCTCACAATCTGTGTCTGAAAGAAGATACCATTATGGCCGCATGTCTTACTCAATAAGCTTACGCAGATATCAGATTAAATCAGTCTGCGTAATTTATGGCTTACTTTATAACGTGCGTAAACTGTTATCTGTTGTAAAAACGGTTCCAGCTGCTCGGCAGTAAAATTTGCATGAATATAATAGCAACCATCACCCGTAATTTTATACAGAGCCTGTACCTCAGCAAAGGTACTCACCAAATGCTCGAATTCAGCAAACCGGCTGCTATTCATATAAATAAAAATAAATTGTTCCGATATCAAGTGTTCAGTCAGTGTAAAACGTTCTATCACGCCGGTCTCAAGCAGGTTCTGTACCCTTAGCCCCACTGCCTGTCCGCTAAGAAATACTTTCTCGCCAATCTCTTTCCACGACAAACGACTATTATTTTTTAATAAATCCAGAATTGCTCTGTCTTTTTTATCCATAGTTTCATCCTGAAAATAAATCGTGTATATCTTTTTCATCAGCCTATTCTGTCGAAAACAGATAAGGCGCATAATTAAATTATTAAAACCAACAGGATATAACTAATGAAACAAGCACTCATTATAATTGATGTACAAAATGATTATTTTTCATCAGGTAAAATGGAACTGTACCAGCCACAACTGGCACTGGAAAAAATATTGAAGGTTCGTGAGTATTTCCGCAATCAGCAGCTGCCCGTGTATTACATCCAGCATATTAATAATAAACCGGGAGCTACTTTTTTTCAGCCTGACAGCCATGGTGCAGAATTACATCATCAATTACTGCCGATTGCAGACACGAATGAATTTATAATTCATAAAAGCTATCCCAATAGCTTCTTACAAACAACCCTGCATGAACACCTTCAACAACAGAATATAGAGCAGTTGGTTATCTGTGGCATGATGACACACATGTGTGTTGACTCTACCACTCGTCAGGCAGTTGAATTCGGTTATCAGCCAATTGTTATTGCAGATGCATGCGCAACACTGAATCTGGAGTTTAATAGCACCATCATTAGCGCGACAAATGTACAAAACAGTTTTTTAGCCGCATTGAATTATCTTGCTACTGTACAATCTGCTGAACAGTTCCTCTGTTAATACTTTTAATAGTATAAATTTTACTTGAATCGCAATTCAGTCAGCAGCTTACATAAATTTTTAGAAATACGCCTGTGAACCTTATCCGCTTGCAGAATAACGGAGCGCATTTCTAATGCTGAATTTAACTTTTTGTCAAATTTATCAATTTTATCCAGCAACCATTATTAATTTTTTCAATTGGGTTTAGTTTATCTCTACCTATATAAGTTAATTTATTTTGCATAAAAACAGCACTTACTCTCTGAATTTATTTATCCAGTGAATAAGTGCTTTTATTGACAACTAACACATTCAGTTAGTCGTCTGATAATCACATTGGCAGAAAACGGCTGGGATCCTGTGGCTGACCATTTTCACGCAATTCAAAATGCAGCTGAGTGCGTTTAGCATCAGTATTCCCCATAGTAGCAATCTGCTGGCCGCGTTTAACCTGCTGACCTTCTTTTACCAGAATATTCTGGTTGTTACCATAGGCGGTCAGATATGTCTGATTATGCTGTACGATAATCAGATTACCATAGCCACGCAAACCATTACCGGCATACACTACTTTACCAGAAGCAGCTGCCAGAATAGGCTGCCCGGCATTACCACCATAATCAATACCTTTACTGCTGCCGCCATAACTCTGCAGAATATTACCGGCGGTCGGACGCTGCCATTCAATTCCGCTTACATTACGGACGCCTCCAACACTCACTGTTTTACTGGTTGATACAGTACTTGTACTGGTTGGTGTAGTTGTCGTGGTTGTACTGGTAGTAGTAGTGACATTTGCTGTTTGTACAGGAGCAGTCACAGTAGTAGTTGTGTTTGTGCTACCAGCCGGTGCCACATAGCCGGCAGGCTTCACGCGCAGAACCTGCCCTACCTTAATATTATTCTCTATTATATTATTCCATAAACGCAGATTATCCTGAGTAATCTGATAACGTTTGGAAATGTTATATACCGTATCTCCGCGCTGTACCGTATGCGTTGCTGCATTAATATCAACCGGAGAGTAATTGCCCACATAACCAGTAGAAGTACCTGCAGCGGCAGGTGTATAAGCCGGAGCTGTATTTGCCGGTGGCGTATAAGGAGCAGCACCATATGGATTGTCGGCAGTGGTAGCAGCAGTACCTGTAGTTACATCACTGCTACCCGTTTCTGTCGGTGCTGCCGGCTGTTTGAAAAGAGTACAGGCACTTAATGCCAGTACCAGCAAGCACCAGCCGGAACGATTCACACTTTTTTTCAACATAACGGTTTACCTTAAATCATTGCAATATTCAGGGGGTGCCAGCGCAACAGCGGCGGCAATAGCCAATTCAGACAGTATCATAAACAATGACCGGCATTGTGTAAAATAGCATCGGGCATAAATTATTTTAACATGTCCTAATGATTGTGTTTATTCTGATAACTTTTTAGCATTAATTGCCCAATCATATAAGGCTTTTCGGTTTTCACCACTAATCTGCGCAGCCAGTACAGCAGCCTGCTTGGTTGGCAGTTCCTGCACTAAAATCTGCATAATATTAATAGCTTCAGCAGATAGCTCGGTATTTTTTTCCACTGGTGCCGGATGAAGTATCAGTACCATCTCACCACGTTTCTGATTAGCATCTGCCTGTACAATCGACTGAATTTCAGAAACTGTGCCGCATAGATAGGTTTCATGAGTTTTACTGATTTCACGTGCCAGCATCAGAGTACGTTGCGGATAAAGTAAAACCATTTGTGCCAGTGTATCTGCAATTCTGTGGGGCGTTTCAAACATAATTACCGGATAAGATACTTCTTTCCATAACTGTAGCTTTTGATGACGTTCACCACTTTTTGCCGGTAAAAATCCCGCAAAATAAAAATCTGACTGAGTAACTCCCGCAACACTCAAAGCTGTCATTACTGCACTCGGGCCTGCTACCGGTAATACCTGATAACCGGCCGCACGTACCCGTGTTACCAGCCGTGCACCAGGATCACACACTGCCGGCGTACCGGCATCAGAAACCTGCGCCACTACCTGACCGGCAGCCAGAGCAGCAATAACGCGCTCTGCCATACTTTGTTCGTTCTGTTCACGCACACTGATCAATCGTGCAGAAACACCGTATGCACGCAGTAATTGCTGTGTTACGCGTGTATCTTCTGCACAAATTAAATCTGCCCGGGATAATACTGCCAATGCATGAAAACTCAGATCTGCCAGATTACCAATCGGAGTAGCCACTACATAAAGGGTTTGCGGTACAATGCTGGCAACAGCTTTCTGGTAATGGGCTTGCATTTATAAATCCGTAATCTGATTAAACTTTATCATCAGGCATTAAACTGAAAACTCCGTACATAAGCCTGAAACTGTTACTATACCACGTAGTGATAATGTTTCAGAGTTTACGGTTAACAATTGCACGGGTTATAAACCGTATAATAGTGCCGTTTCAGAAGTCACGCAGCCTGAAACCTGCACAGGGGTATTTACGCGTAACACATTGTGAATACCAAGCATATTTCATGCTCCCGCCTTAATTAACAAATTAATTTATATGACAGAATCCATCTCCGTCCATCAACATTTTGCCGATAGTGCCCAGCTTCTGAACGAGTGTGCAGACTTACTGGCTGAACCAATTGCCGAAGTTGCTCAGGGAATACTGATGGCCTTGATGAGTGATGGCAAGCTGCTTATTGCCGGTAATGGTGCATATGCATCACTGGCAAACACGCTCGCCGCCTATATGGTGACCCGATTACAACAGGAACGCATGGCACTGGCCGCCTTATCACTGTGTAATAATCCTTCTGTACTCAGCATATTAACCGACAGCGGTCCTAACGATATGTTTGCCAAGCAAATTCACGCACTTGGCAAACAGCATGATATGCTCTGTGTACTATCGGCAGATGGACAGAATATCAATCTGGTTAGTGCGATTAAAACCGCGCATGAACGTGATATGCGAGTGCTGGCGATTACCGGCGGAAGCGGTGGTGAAGTTGCCGGATTATTGCGCGATGACGATCTCTGGCTCAATGTACCCGGCGACCATCCGTTACGTGTACTTGAGGCACATCAGGTAACTATTCATGCCTTGTGCGCACAGATTGACCAATTATTGCTAGGTGGTATATAACCTGCAACAACCAATTTACAGGTGTATTTCATGAAAAAATATCTTTCTGCTCTGGCATTGGGACTTTGCCTGACCACTACCCTGACCGGCTGTCCGGCTGTTCTGGTAGGTGGTGCCACTGTTGGTACGCTTTCAGTTATCGACCGACGTACTACTGGCGCACAGGCAGATGACAAAATAATGGAAGTTCGGATTCATGATGGTGCTATCTCATACCTGAATAGTCAGGCACAGGAAAGTAAATTCCAGCCTACACTGTCCGTTATCAGCTACAACCGGCAGATATTACTGCTTGGCTTAGTAGCCAGTGAAAATGATAAAAATCTGGTAGAGCGCGTTGCCCGTGCCCAGCCTGCGGCACAAAAAATCTATAACTACATTGATATCGCCACTCAGAATCGTAAATTAAGTCATGTTACAGATGATACATGGGTTACCTCAAAAATACGTTCCAATCTGCTAAATACCAAAGGCGTATCGGCAAATCACGTCAAAGTAGTTACTTATAATGGCGTTACCTATGTAATGGGTATTCTGACACCAGATGAACAACAGGCCGCTACAACGGCCATCAGTACAACGTCTGGTGTTCAGAAAGTTATTACTTTGTATCAAACCTTTGAAAATACTCCGAAGAGTACACCGGTCAACCCCTGATAACCGACATTCTGCTGCGATACAACCATATAGACCAAGCTTATCGAAGCAGTAAATTGCCAGTATCTGATTAGCGTAAACAAAATTTTGCGTATAATAACGATATTATACGCAACGATATCCCTGAAGGATTACCTATCATGAGCACTAAACCTACCGCACCGGAAACAAAAAACAAAAAAAAAGCGGTTAAAACTGGTCTGAGTACATTCACCAAAATTCTACTGACTTTATTTCTGATTCTGGCCATATTTGTTGTCTGGTTTGTTTTTCACGCATGGCAAGTTCTGAATTCAACCTCTGAAACCACAGAGTTCGCCTCGCAGGCAAGCTTTGAAGTACTGACTCCGACCGGTGCACCGGTAACAGGCAGTAATGTTCCAACACCAGTATTTTCACCCAATCCTGCTATAGCTGCTTCAGAGAGTACAGAACCTGATACTGCTTCCGAACCTGCTCTACCTGCTACTACCGGCAGAGCTAATACCAGAGACAGAGCCACCCCGGAAAATACACAAGAAATTCGGCCTATTACGCCCACAAACGTTCCCGCTGCCACTAATAGAGAAAATAACTCTGAAACTCCTGTTAATACCGCTCCGACAACAAAACCAAAACCCGCAGCAAACGGAAATAACGGCAAACCGCTGGATAATCTGTTTTAAACCAATATTCACAGCAACAATAACGCCCATCCTGATGATGGGCGTTATTTATGGCCAACTGGCGACCCTAATAAAATTTCATAGTTGTATTTAATCATTTTAAAGGCAGCAGTAAACCATTGCTATGTACGCAACAAATTAGCATACATAACCAAATATTCAGAATTTTGATAGATGAAGTTCGATGAGTGCTTAAGCAGTACACACTATCAATACATTATTGATAGGGGTTCTCCACTGCGTTCATCAGTTCGCTCAGATAAGCGCGTAACTGCTTTTCCTGACACCCCATCAGTAGTCCGTCTTCAAAAGCTTCCTGTGCCAGCTCATAGATCTCCTGCATATTTTGCTGCATCACCTTAATTTTTTCAGTGCAAGAGACCACATTGCCCGCATCATCTACCCACTTCGGCATCGGTGGTAAAGGTTTCATCAGTGTTTCACCCTGCGCGCAGTCACAAAAGCACGAGACCAATAACCCTGTTCAATACTGGTAATTTCAATATTCTTACCCGTACGCGGCGCATGGATCATCCGGCCATTACCGATATACATACCCACATGGGAAATCCCACCACCACCCGGACTAAAAAATACCAGATCCCCCGGCTGCAAACTGGTTCGGCTGACTGCTTCACCTACCGTAGCCATCTGCCGTGAACTGCGCGGCAAAGTAACACCCATACTGCGCCGAAAGATATATTGCATAAAACCACTACAATCCAGTCCGCTTGTGGGGGAATTTCCGCCAAAATGATAGGCAACACCAAGCAGTCCCATTGCGTTCATAATCAGGTCACTGGCGTCATCACCTGTACGCACAGCCGGTGTAGCAGTCCTGTCACGAATCAAACGCTCCAGCGCTGCATTATCCAGACCTTCATCCGGTGCCGCCATTACCGGCGAAATCAGAATGAAATTGGCACACAAGCATACCGTTGCCGTCTTCATTAATGTTTTTATCCACTTCATGCCAACATTATTCCATCAGTTCATCAAACAATTCTGCTATCCTGTAAATAGCAATTGTTCGGGACATCATCATATGTATTCACCCAGCTCATCCCATATCAGCGATTGGGCGCGTATGCGCGAAATTATCACCATTCTGGCCAAACACGGTCTGGGTGAATTTCTTGTTCGTATCAAATTACCAAGACGCTGGTACCAACACTCCGACCCTTCAGGCCAGAATCACCAGCACTACCTGAGCACACCAAAACGAGTGCGGCTCGCCTTTGAAGAGCTCGGACCAACATTCATCAAACTCGGACAAATATTAGCTACCCGTACCGATGTCTTCGGAGAAGAATGGACAGAGGAATTTGCCCATCTGCAAAACAACACACATCCTCTTCCGATTCCAGACATCAGAAATATTATTCAGGCTCAGCTTAACCAGCCACTGGAAAGCATTTTCAGTAATATAGAAGCTCAGCCTGTCGGCAGCGCATCCATAGCACAGGTTCACCGCGCCACACTTATCAGCGGAGAACAGGTCGCCATTAAAGTTAAACGCCCGGGTATTGAGTCAACCGTAGCAGCTGATCTGCGTATTCTTAACCACATAGCACAACTGCTTGAATCGGAAATACCCGAGTCCAGACGTTACTATCCGGTACAAATGGTGCAATATTTTGCCCGTTCACTCGAAAAAGAAACAGATTTGTCTGCCGAACGTCGCAATATGCAACATTTTTCCCGCCTTTACAACTATCAGCAGCAAATCCATATACCACAAACTTATGCGGCATATTCTAACCGGCAAATATTAGTACAAGAATATATTGACGATACTTTACTTAAAAATCTTGATTTCACCGGCTGGGACAAGCAGCAGCGAAAAAATCTTGCAGCCACACTGGTCGATACCATTCTTGATATGATATTACAGCATGGTTTATTTCACGCAGACCCGCATCCGGGTAATATTTTAGTACGAAATGATGGACGAATCACCTTAATTGATTTCGGGCTTGTCGGCCGGTTAAGCCAGCAGCGCCATCAGGAAATCATCACTCTGATTCATGCACTGCTGGAGCACGACCAGTTTGCACTGCAATATGTTCTGTCCAACTGGGCGCAGGGAGAAATTATTAACGAAGACCAGCTCGGAACAGATGTATTGGAAATGCTGAATAATTATGAGCAGCTCAATAGTAAAGAACTGCGTATCAGTCAGATAATTAACGATATTACCCATATTATTCGTGAACATGGTCTCACCCTGCCTGCGGATCTGATTATCCTGTTCAAATGCCTGATTACCCTTGATGGCGTTATAAAAAAAATAGACGGCGACTTTGAACTGTTAAATCATGCACGAAACACCATCAAAAACGTACTGCGCAATCGCTTTAACATCCAGTCAATCTGGCGCCACAATAAAATACAGTTACATCTTTTAGCTCAGTTAATAGATACACTACCCCAAAATCTATTACGTCTAAGTAAACGCATCCGGCACGGACAGCTCCCTGTTAACCTGAACATTCAGCACATCGATAAATTTAATAACCAGCTGGATAAAGTTGTTAATCGCCTGACAATGGGAATTGTTACAGCGGCACTTATCATTGGCTCATCTATTGTTATGAGTATTAACTCCGGCCCGAAAATATTCGGTCTGTCGTTTTTCGGACTGATTGGCTATTTACTGGCATTCAGCAACAGCCTCTGGGTAATCTGGTCAATCTGGCGTTCAGGACGACACTGAATCAATCCCGCAGTTACTCAGTTACCCTTGTAAGAAAACAGCTGATCCCATTAAAATATATACTTGAAGTAATAGAAATCCCTTCACACAGCAAATGTGTTATTGAAAACTGAATAACCACGTGGTTCGCAATCCATCCCACGAAAAAAAACTAGGAGCCCTGCTACACATGTATCAACTGTATTCTGCAATATCATCTTCTCTTAATGACAAATCTTTCTTCTTTGGCTTTTAGACAGAAAATATGTTTAAAATCGCCAAAGAATTCCAGTTCGATGCCTGCCATATGCTGGACGGGCATCAGGGCAAATGTCATAACCTGCACGGACACACCTATCGCCTGATTGTCGAAGTAAGCGACCAGCTACATCAGCAAGGATCCAGCAAAGAAATGGTTATGGATTTTTCCGACATCAAAAATATCATTAACCAGCATATTATCAGCCAGCTGGATCATGCCTATCTGTATGATGAAACCAATAGCAACGAATGTAAAATCGCAGCCCTCCTTCGCCAAATGGAGCGAAAAGTATTTGCCTTTCCCTGTCGCACTACTGCTGAAAGCATGAGCCGGTTTATCTTCAATAAGCTTACAGCTCATCTGCCAGTATCCAAAATTACCCTATGGGAAACCCCTACCTCCTATTGCGAATATCAGAATACCAGCTATGATCCAGTTTAATATTGTCGAAATCTTCGAATCCCTGCAGGGCGAAGGCTACAATACCGGTATGCCTGCTATTTTCATCCGTCTGGCAGCCTGTAACCTCAAATGCCCATGGTGCGATACTGACTTCATGAGTTACCAAAGTATGAGTCTGGAGCACATCCTCAATACCGTCAGTCAGTTTCAGAGTAAAAACATAATCATTACCGGCGGCGAACCTACTATCAACAAAAAACTGCCCTTACTTTTACGCGCACTTAAACAGGAAAATTATTATCTTGCCATCGAAAGCAATGGTTTGGGCACAGTAGACCCGCTTATCGACTATATAGCCCTGAGCCCGAAATTTTATTATCGTCACCAATATCCGTTTCCACTACAGCGTCAGGCTGACGAAGTACGCATCGTAGTTGAAAACCATCCGGATTTTCTTACCTTCTGCCAGAACATAGAACAACATATTCAGGCCAGACACTATTTTCTTTCGCCCTGCGAACAAAACAACCAGTTCAATATGCTTTCGACATTACAATATCTCGGCAGACTGAATCAAAACCGCCATAATAATAAATGGTTGCTAAGCATTCAGACACACAAACTGGCCAATATAGAATAATATTTCTGCTCATCTATGTATTCTGCCGGCGATTCAAAATCCTTGAAAAAATCCAAATCAGCCTAATATTATTAGAAATATATTTAAAAATAAAAATCAACATTTTTATTGTAACAATTCATCATTATTGTGCATATTTTGCCAACAATTGTTACAATATAATCAACCAGAGAAATTATTTACTGACAAAATCACGGAGAATATTATTCATGAAATCTCGTAACACTTACGATTTTACCCAGCTGGGTCAGGCAGAAGACAACCAGCAAACCGTTGTTCTGCGCAAAGCCTACAGCCTGCTCGGACTATCTTTCCTGCCCTGTGCCGCAGGTGCTTACGCAGGTAATTATATAAATTTCTATGCTCTGTTTAGCAATTCATGGCTATCAGTTGTAGCGTTTTTTATTCTCGCTTACGGGCTGATGTTTGCAATTGAAAAAAACCGTTATAACAATCTGGGTATAGCCTTGTTAATGGTTTTTACTTTTGTTATCGGATTTTTCATCTCTCCGCTTTTACAACTTGCTGTGGCTTCTGCTGTCGGATCACAAATTGTAGGTATGGCAGCATTAATGACAGCGGCCGTATTTTTTACCATGGCAACAATTGCTCATCGTTCCAAATCTGAAATGAAAGGTATTGGTCAGTTTCTGGTTGTTGGAGCAGTTGTTTTAATTATCGGTATGATTCTGAATATGTTTATGCATTTACCGGTTTTGTCACTCACTATTGCAGCCGGTTTTGTCATTTTCAGTTCACTGATGATTATGTGGCAAATCCGTACAGTTATTGCCGGTGGTGAAGACAGTGCAACCAGTGCAGCACTCACTCTGTTTGTCTCTTTGTACAATATCTTTACCAGTCTGATACAAATTCTGCTGGCTATAATGGATAACCGCTAAAATACATACCAACTACAAAACTGCCTGAACATCTGTTAAGTTCAGGCAGTTTTTATTTCTGCAAAATCACGTACACCCAATCCACAGCCCTATTATTTACCTGCAATCCTGTTTAACATATTATTCTCTTATATAATGCCTTTTATATAACAAACCAACATGAACGAAACCATTCACTGGACAGAAAACGCACAAAACATGCAGGCAGACTGGGGAGGCGACAGCCGCCATCCCGCTCCGGAACACATTCAGGCTATCACTCAGATCAGCGCAGAACAGGCGATTCAACTCATGCGTCAGCATACTGCATTGCTCTGGCGCGGAGATTATCATCAGGGTAAACAACTACTGGCTGCGATTAAAAAACGTGTTCGCAGTAAAGCCCGTATTCATACTGATTTTCATAAACATCGTTTGCAACAGGCTCAGCACAGCCGCCTGTTCCAGCTTCTATTAGTAGAGATTCAGCCTCAGGGCATACTTAACAATAGTCGCGCACCAGACATTGCAGCTGCTCTGAACGACGTATTCGGCAAACCCAATCAGAACGTCCTACTTCTGCCATTACATCTGTTATTAGGCTATATTGGCGCTTATGAGTGGCATAAAACCGGTGTTTCCATTCCTGCATTGCAAGGACAAAAAATCCATGTTCCTTACGGTGTATTTTCGCCCGTACGCGGTGAATATCTTGAACTGGTTGCCCATGCAGCACTTCCCTCAGATTGTCAGACAGCATGGGACATAGGAACCGGCAGTGGCGTACTGGCTGCTATACTCGCACAGCGTGGAATACCTGAAATCATTGCAACAGATAATAACCCGCGCGCCATTGCATGCGCACAAGCAAATATAGAGCATCTGGGTTTAAATAAACAAATTCATATTCAGCATACCAGCCTGTTTCCTGAGGGCAAGGCCGATCTCATTGTCTGCAATCCTCCATGGTTACCCGCTAAACCAAGCAGCGATATAGAAACTGCACTCTATGACCCCAACCATCAAATGTTGAATACATTTCTGGAAAATGTCAGAAACCACCTCTCAGCAAACGGGCAGGTATGGCTGATTATGTCCGATATAGCTGAACATCTGGGCTTACGCCCCTCAGAAGCATTACATCAATGGATAGAAGCAGCAGGGTTAAAAATTATTCATAAAATCGATACTCAACCCACGCATCAAAAAGCCCGGGAACAACATCATCCACTTTCCTATGCCCGTAATCGTGAAATCACTTCTTTGTGGCAATTGGGCATTCAATAAAACAGGTGTTTGCATAGTAATGCAAACACCTGTTTTATTCTTCATCGTACATACAGACAAAAAATCTATTCACAAACATAAACTATAATTTAGTGAACTTAATAGCACCGGAAACCACTTTCAACGTCCAGCTCACCCTTAACACAAAAATTATTGATTTATTTAGAATTACAAGTCATAAATATCTTTTTCAGATATATCACCATTGCCTGGCGCCAAATTGAAATTAATTTCAGTTTGTAAGAAATTCAGTTGAAAAGCATATATTTTAATTACTAATCCAGACACATATTGCAAAAACCTTCTGCTTTAATCAATATCTGCTTCATCATTTTTATTACTCAAAATACCATCTGTACTCTTTACCCGCAGATACAGTAAACCTTTTACTTAAACTATCTCAATACAATTCCAGATAATTACAGATATACTTAATATTGAGTGTAAATATACAACTGAATTCAAAGTTGAAATATATATCAATAAAACATCTGAAATTTTGTATTAATTACTTATTACATTTCTATTACTTCCTGCTATTTATCTTTGAATAAAACATTGATTGCAGTAAGATATATTTTTCATTCCGAACAAATGCTTTTTCTCTTAGCTGCGTCCCTCTACCCCTATTTGACAATAAAATCTATATAATTAAAGGGTTACTAGAGGTGCTTTTTGTCACCTAGGTGCACGTAAGCGTATACTTAAGCACCAAACTGGTACCTAAAATGGTACTTAACGTTTAAAACTTCTCTGTGATATACTCAGTTTGTTTTTTAAGGATAACATGGCGACACAAACTGGAAAGCGATTAACAGATAGTAAGCTACGCAATATAGCTCCCAAAAGTAAACCTCTAACCAGCTCAGCAGTAGCTGGTCTTGTATTCTATCCTAGTTCAAGCACAAAAGGTGCTGGGGCTTGGATTCTCCGTTATTACGATAACTCTTCTAAAAAACGCACAAAAATGACCCTAGGTCACTACCCTAAAATGGGTATAGCTGAAGCTGAAGCTGAAGCAAAACTCTATAGGGCAGCTTTAAAACAAGGGTTAAATCCTAAAGTCGAAAAACAGAAAAATAAAGACCAGGAATTACAAAAGCAAAGTTATACATTTGAATACTTAGCTGAGGAGTATTTAAATCATGAAAAAGAAATGGGTAGGTGGAAAAACCCAAGGAGTGCGTACAACTTTAAAAGACGTTTACAGACTTATGTCTACCCTACTTTGGCTAATAAAGTTATAACAGAAATTAATATACGTGATATTACGGAATTACTTAAAGAAATTTGGAATACAAAACCGAGTACAGCTACTAATGTGTTATCACATATTCGTGAGATTTTCGAATGGGCAAATATAATGGGGTACTGCGGACATAACCCCTGCACCTCTGTAAGAAGAGCTCTTGGTAAACAAAGAAAACCTCCAGAAGAAGAGGCCCACCAACCAGCCTTAGATTGGAAAGATATACCTTTATTTTTTAAAACTGTAATTGGGCAAACTAGAAAAAGTAAAAGTAAATACTGTTTGATGTTTATTATTTTAACTGCATGTCGTAAAAGTGCAGCTAGACTTATCCAATGGGGTGATATTGATTTTGAAACAAACATATGGACACTGAGTCCGGAAAGAGAAGAATCAAAGACCTCTGTTAACCGTTATTTTCCGTTGAGTACACAAGTTATTAAGCTAGTGTCGTGCCGAAAAAGTACAAATACTCTTGTTTTTTCACGTAATGGTATAAAACCTCTAAACCATATAGCTACAAGGACATTCCTAAATAACCATGCCAAACATTTTAAATCTGATATTCCGGATAGATGTATAACTACCCACGGCTTTAGATCTACATTTAAGGGGTGGGCAGTTAGTATGGGCTACTCAGACAGACTCTCTGAACTTCAACTATGTCATAAGTACGGTAGTAAAGTTCAGAGAGCCTATGATCGACAGCCTTTGATTGAGGAACGTCGAGAAATGATGCAGGCTTGGGCAGATTACTGTCTAAGCGAGATTAAAGATTTTGATTCTTTATTTTAAAACTGGTACAAAAAAGGGGTGAGACATGTTTCATGTCCGGAACGTGTTTCACTAAAAACATAGCTATATAAGCATACAGAAGTGCATGGTGGAAGTGGTCATTTCCAGATGTTTTTACCCATCTGTAATTTTCTACTTCCGCTGTATCTGCCCCATCGCTAAAGGCTTGTCTTGTACCATTTGGTACTCTTCGCATATCCTGAAGCTGTTCAGCTAGGATATTGATATCAGGGATATTTGGAACAACACCTATATAACCTTCACGAATGGAATCCATTAAGGTATTAAAGGCGAAGTTACGGTTAATATTAACCTGTCTAACTTTCAAGGTAGCTCTGGATAAATCCTCTTGAGTAGTCAATAGGCGGAATAATTCCATAGATTTATTAGCAACATATAATGCACCGTAAAGGTTACGAATAGAGTTTTGTAATCTATAAATTGTTTCTACATAAGGTTGACTATCTGACAAAATAGTTGCAGGGTGGTGAATCCTAATTAGTTTTTGTAGCGTTTTTTCAAAGTCTGTATAGTCAACTCTGTGCAACTCCAACGCAGTTAATTTATCTGTACCATTAGTTACTGCTACAACTATATGACAGATTATTCCTAAATCTATACCAAAAACTTTTTGACCACGAAGAGGTTGCTCACCTACAAGTTTCATTCTTTCAAAGTCATCGGGGTTTAAACCAGAATCCTCATCCTCTGCTGTAATACCCAAATGGAAATTTTGAAACTGTACTTTACTATCAAAGCCTGTAGACCATAAAACTAAGTCAGACATTTTGATAACCTCAGGAGCGTCTGTTGGATACACCTGATAGCCTTCCCCTTCAAAACCTACATCTTCTGGATTTTCACAAACATATTGCCGATGCTCAATCGACAAATCTACAGGCTTGTCGCATTTTGGGCAGAATAAGGTAGCTGATTTCCAATCTATTACATTCAACATAGGTTTGGTAATAGCTAATAAATCCCCCTTATATCCAGGGATTCTGACATGTTCCAAATACTGTGGAATAAAGTAGTGGCCGCAGTGAACACATTTACAGAAGTTATAGAATCGTCGGGTATTTTTAAATTTCTTATCTATACCGTAATTCTCTACAGTAGGCGTAGAAAAATATCGCCACCATCTGTAAGTCGATGCAGTTAAACGGGACTGGAGTTTCTCTATCATCCCTTGGTCAGAAAAATCTAATTCATCAACAAAAATAGCATCTGCGGGAACAGAAATTACGGCATTATTACTATTGGTCCCATTTAAATATAAATGACTATTACCAAAACCTTTAACAGAAGCATTATCTAAAGTCTTAGCTATATTTTGTGCTAACTCCGGAGAACCTTGAATAAGAGGATCTACACGGGTTTTCATTACATTTTGAGCAAAAGTAGCTGTAGGTAACGTATATATAATGTTAAAGCCATCCACTAGCTGACACATAGCCAAGCTATTCATCAACATCAGCTCTGAAATACCAACTTGGGAACACTTTTTTATCACTAACTCTGATACGGTATTAGAATCAAGAATGATTTTTTGATATTCGTAACCTTTGAAAGATAAATTACGACCTTTCAGTTTTATATTTTTACACATCCAATCGGCTACCTGAGTAAGGTCATACCGATCTAATACTGCACTCTCTATACGTTGATAGATATTAGCTAGATTTAGGCGGTTAGACATGCATAACCCCCTTTAAATTTGCATGAAACCTATCAAGGATACCAGGAGCTAGGTCTGAAAATTCCTTTAGTGTATTAATAATAGCCATTTCTAAGGCTTTGGCCCTTGCAGCGTTATAGATGTCTGTTTCCTGACGGCTTAATTCTTTTAATGCAGAATTAACAGTGTTCAGTGCTGATGACATAGCTGAGGGGTTAGCCTCAAATTTAGCTTCTGCGGCTTCAGCTATCCGTTTACATCTGAAATAATGTTCTTTAATCTCTGCTTGGATATCTAAGTCTTTAGGAACTAAACCTAAATACTCGGATAATCTCTGATTTAACTCTTTTAATTCCTCTCGCGTATACTGCGAAGCGTCAAACTTTTTTCCAGTCAAACTAACAACTACCTGTTTAAAATTTAAGCTATTTTATCATTTATTGTTCATTTTTGAAACTAAAGTGTTTATTTTTGAAAAAATTTCTATTTATATAAGGAGTAGGAATATCTAACCACAAAGGAAATGACGTCCTCCCCGTCTAAAAGGCGGAGATTCCTACTGTGTTTAGCAGCACTCCGCTAAATCACTTCGGTGGGTTCCTGCTGCTGACGACATTACTGCATCGTTCACTTCACAGGCTAACCGGGCACGCCCTGCCCTTAAAATGTTAATCGCACCTACTTCATCGGCATTAGCTGCAAAACCACAATCTACACACTCAAACTGAGCCTGAGTTTTACGGTTGTCTTTACTAATGTGTCCGCATATCGGACAAGTGCGACTGGTATTTCTTGGATCTACAGTAATCAGGTGACCACCACGCCAAAGTAATTTGTAATCAAGCTGTCGTCTAAACTCATACCATGACTGGTCAAGAATTGAACGATTTAATCTTGATTTTTGTTTTACATTTTTGCCGTGATGCTCACTATTACCTTTGGCCGACTTAGACATATTACTTACCTTTAAATCTTCAACATACACAATCGCGTGGTTTTGGCTAATTTGAGCTGAGATTTTATGCAGGTAATCCCGTCGGATATTGGCAATAGAAAAATGTAGTTTGGAAACCTTAGCTTTGGCTTTTTTCCAATTGTTACTGAACTTGGTTTTATGGCTCATCTGCCGTTGCAGTTTTGCTAATTTCGGTAGAGACTTTTTATAACTATTGCTTGGTTCAAAATACTGACCATTACTTAATGTAGCAAGACGTACAACGCCCATATCAATACCGACTTCGCCACCATTTGGCGTTTGGTCGGGCTGCTCAAATTCGGTTTGAATAGATACATACCATTTATTGCATTTCTGGCTGACCGTAACGTTTTTAATGGTTCCTACTACCTGACGGCTGTTTCTGTATCTAACCCAGCCAATTTTCGGCAGGTAGATACGGTTGTTGTGCTGCTCTAATTTCGTATTCTGAGGAAAGCGAATACTATCCTTAATTCCCTTCTTTTTGAAATTAGGAAAGTCTGACCGCTTAGCAAAGAAATTCCGGAATGCAGATTCCAAGTCTTTAAGTGACTGCTGTAATACTTGCGCTTGACAGTCTTTTAACCAGTTAAATTCAGATTTCCAAGACGGCAATAAGTTAGCAATTTTAGTATAGCTAAACTTAACACTGTTATCTGCCTGATATTGTTCATTTTGCCAGGCTAAAGCCTTATTGAATACAAAACGGGCACAGCCGCAAAATTGTTTCATTTTGCGGACATGAGCACCGTTTGGCATCAATTCAAATTTAAAGGCTTTTCTAACCAGCATAAGTGTCTATGGAATCAAATGTGGGTGTAGATTATTCTGATTTGTTCATTTTGTCAATATATTTGAACAAAAGAAAATTAAAAAAAAGTGGAAGCTTTAGGCTTCCACTTCTTTTTTATTACGTAATTTAATGAAAGGATTATCTACATGGGTATAGATAACTTATTTCGATATTAACAATTAGTTCAGACTGTGTCAAGACTTTGTTAAAACAGTGTTGATGCCCAGAACAGTCTTCCGATGACAGTTACTGAACTTGCCAGAACAGTTTCGTCCGGATATGCAAAATTAATGCTGTGAATTTTTATGTGTTTCGGGTCAGAAAGCACTAGAGATTTAATTCTAAGAAGACCATCCGCCTGAACAAAAGCGTAAATTTTCCCTGCATGAATGACTTTATCGGAAGTATCGATGCCAACCAAAGCTCCGTCTTGCAGCATAGGTTCCATACTATCACCTTGAACTTTACAACACATGACATTCTTCGGACTAATCCCTTTCTTCTGTAAGTCGACACGACTTAACGGAATTGGGGTTGTCTCTAAGTTCTCGGTAATCTGCCCTGCCCCAGCGGACAACCTCAAATCCGCATAGTACGGCACGAGAACGAAAGAGCTATCAGAGGACTCTGCGTGTTCACCATAGATCAGTGGGCGGACTACAGTCGGAGGAGTTTCGGTTATCTGTTTATCTGAAGAGGTTTTAGGTTTGGACTTTGAGCGCAGGGCTTTAATAGACAGCTCTTTGCCGCATAATGGGCAGCCGTATTTAGTATTCATCGCGTTTGCAAAAGTTGCTGTAACTTCCCCATGGGTGGGACACTCTACTACACAATCTCCATAAAAATTTGTATAGGAAATTAACTTTTTACCAGGAAACTTTTGCTCAAATCTCTTATTAGCGTCTCTAAAACGTTTTTCAGCAAGAGAGCTACCTTGTTTAAATAACTCTTTATTGCATAACGGACAGCCATGCGCTGTTCTATATATACTTTTATAGGTATGCCCACTAATCACCCCGTGTGTAGGGCATTCTATTATGCATGTTTCATCATACCTAGTAAATTCCAGTAATTTATTTTTAGGAAAACTATGCTCATATTTTTGTTTGACTTCATCAAAACTAAGCCATTTTTTAGGCATCGTTCCTCACCACCTTTTACAATTTATTAACAATAGTATTATAAAAGTACAGTAATTTCAGGTCAAAATAAATTCTGGTTTGTGTCAAAAAAGTTTCAAAAAAATTCAAAAAATTTTTTGAGAGACCTCAGAAGCCCCGATTGGCGGGCTATCATGACAAATGTGTACCCGTCAGTCATTATGTTAAGTTCTGTAAAATGCCTTGTAACTTTAAGCCTTATGACTTAATATACACACATACCGAAGGACACAGAGCGACACAAAGCGATACAGTCCTTTACTGATATTTAACAACTTAAAGCAGTAAGACTAAAAAAGCACCACGTACGACGGGTGCCGGAAAACTAGCATACTGCTTTTTAAGATATGCGACTATACACGTTACTGTGTATTGAATAAAGACATGAATTTGTCATTGCGCACTCTCTAGCCGTAAGGCGTGGGACGTTCTTTTACAATTAGGATAAGCAAGAGTTAATACGTATATTACACGTTTAACCAAGCTATACACATGTAACGTGCTGTAGCATGTGCGAATACTACACCGCACAAAAGATAATATACGTTAAGGTGTTTGCTTTGTTAGCCTCCACCCTAACGCATATGACCCTATAAGCTGTTACCAGCAGCTTATAAACTTCTTAGCATTGTATGGATAAATCCACCCAATGCGGGCGTTATTAATAGGTGTTACCTGTTAATAACTTTTTTACAACTGTGTGAGGCAATAGGGCTGCAACCCTGTAACATTGCCAAACAACTTTTTTAAACAACCTAACAAAGGTTATAACTTTATCAACAGGGATTAATAAAGACCTCTTACTACTAGGCTTTATCAATTGATATCAATCTCCATCAATTGACATCAATCCCTATTAACAAAGGATATGATACCATGGAAAATAAAATTGTCAACAACACAATTAATGCAAATAACTTTACTGATACAGTTAATAACCTGATCAATGCCTTGCAAACGCTGGATAAAATTCAAGCAGAAAAGGGTGCAATGGCTGAAAAACTACGTGCTCAGCGGGAAGGAATTTTTGCATCTATACAGCAGATAATTAGTTTTTCTATCCGTGTTAATAATGACACTAACCTTGTTAGTCTGGTTAAGTTGTTTAATATGTTTGATTCTGCGCGTAAGATTCTGAACGATTTTAATTACGCAGTAAAAAGAAACAGTAAGACTGGTGTCTTAAAGCGTTCAGATTATGCTAAACGTGCGCCAGAGAATGCAGCAGATGACGTACTGAAAACACCTAACCCTTATGCAGTTGAAGTGATAGAAGCCCGGAAAGAGGCTAAAAAGCAGGAAAAAGCAAACGCACCAAGAAGCACGAAACTTGAACGAGCAGAGAAAGGAGTTAATAGACTAAAGAAAGAATTTAACAGTCTTGGATTATTGGACTATGTAAAACAGTTAGAAGCAATGTGCTCATCTATTCAAGCTGATAAAGACAACGCACAACGAGAAGAAGCCCAAGAAATGCAGAATATGCCAAGTTTAGCAGTACAAGAAGTAAAAGCCGCATAATCTGAGAAAGGAGAACTATAGACCAAAAACTATAAAATAGACTCTTTGAGATAAAAACCGCCCCATAAAGGCGGTTTTTTGTCGTCCATTTTTCAAAATGACATAGGAATATTAAACAATGACAAATACAACACCGGACAGTGCACAGTTGGTGGCTGTATTCCCTGCCCTAGTGCATGGAGAAGAACAGCTAGTGTGCGACGCTCGACAACTACATCAATTATTAAATGTGGGTAAAGTCTTTGCAACATGGATTAAAGACCGTATTGAGGAATATGATTTTGTGGCTGGTGTAGATTACCATATTGCCGATGAGAGTTTAGGAATTAGTATTTTTCCTATTAATCAAAATAATAGCTTGATTCCCCAAATTTGGGGAATCAAAAACTCTGAGAACTCTTCTGAGTTTTCGCCAAATTTGGCGAAAACTACTCAAAGTGAGGGTGACAATAGTTTTTGCCAAAATTGGCAAAAACCTAAGGGAGGTTTTTCCCAAATTTGGGAAAAACCTAATGAAAGTATAAATACTGATAATATTCAAAATGATAGTTTTCCCCAAAATTGGGGAAAACCTATAAATATAGACTTAGATATAACAAATTTATATAGGACTATAAAAAACCCTAAAGGAGGACGCCCAACTAAAGAGTACATTCTCACACTGGACATGGCAAAAGAGCTGGCTATGGTCGAGAAATCGGACATCGGGCGGAAAGTACGTAAATATTTTATAGAGTGCGAACGTAAAAGCCAGAATCTGCAATATGAACTATTGGAAGCGTACAAAGACAGATTGGACGCTATAGCTGTAAAAGAACGCCCACTGGATATGAACGATTTTATCTGGGAATCTGCTCGAATTTCTGTCTGGGCATATAGGCTTCTATCTATGTTTCAGTACTTCAAAGCACCTCCAGATTTAGCCGAATATCCACATTACCAATTACTTTGGATATATGAACAGGAGTTTGTCGACTTATTAAATCGGCATAATAAAAATTTAGTCTATATATGTGAGACTACACAAAGCTCAACACTAAGTAATCAAATACGCCGTCAGTTGGACACTATCAAACATCTAAATAACTGTTGGTAAATAAACAAAAACCGCTTGCTAAAGGCGGTTTTTGTTTATTTATCGTGCGGTTTGAAATCGAATCGAATTTTGAAAACTGTTTAAATCTGAGAGGTTTGAAAATGAGAATGAAAAGACCAAGACGAAAATTTCCATACGCAGAATTACCGGAAAAAATCCAAAAAATAGCTATAGAAAGCTGGTATGACAAATTTCACAGAATCCAATATCTTCTATATTGGGAGGAATTTTGTAAAACCCTGGAACAAAAAGGCCTTGTACTAAAGTATGGGGATTTTAATATATGGAGAGCTGAAGTTGATGTGGATCCTTACAGCACGCTAGGTACAAATCAATTTATAAAAGATATAACCGGCAAATCTGCGCTTAAAAAGGTTATGGCATTCTATGATGGTCTGCGACTGGCTACTAAAACTTATAAATTAAATAAGGGTCAGTATGTCTCAAAAGTTTTTATGAAAAATTGGTACTGGAAAAATGCTCATGAACAGGCTTTTATGAGCTGCTTAAAAGAACAAATCCAGAATAAAAATCTGGAATTAACACTTTATGATTATTTTCAGGAAGCTATTAAGCAGGCAGCTCAGGCTTTAATAGATGACACTCAAAAACTTATTAGTAATTCATCTCAAGAGATAGAAAACGAATTATTTTTCAGAGATGGTTCTTGTGCTCTGGATTTTTGGGGAAATGAGCTATGAAAACAGTTTCAATAAATATTTACAGCTACGATGAGTTGTCTAAACCTGCGCAAGAAAAAGCTGAATCTGATTGGTTAGACTCTGATCCAGCATATTGCATGTTTGATGAGTGGAGAAACTTTATCGCAAAGCTAAAAGATTTAGGAATTGAAGTTGACTCCTGGGAGTTTGACTATGGGACGCACCACGTCTGGTTTAATCAATCCAGTGACCTGATTTGGTACCGTATGGCACCTATAACAATATTAAAAAAACTTCTGTATTTTTACCATGAATTGGCTTTCTGTCCAAAAGTCTATTGGTTAAATGGTAAAAAACGAATTTCAAAAATACAAAAGATTGAGGATGAAAGTCTTGACTGGATTACGAATGCGTTTGTTTACGGACTTAAAGAATCCATTCAACAAAAAGAATACAGACGTTCATTAGAATACTGTCTTGAGTCTGCTATAGAACATGCCGCGAAACCACTACAGGAAGAGTATGAATATGTTTTAAGTTCATTTCCTTTAGAGGCAAAAGAAAACAACTATTATTTTTATGCTGATGGCAGGCGTTTCGATGCAGAATCTGAGGTTTGAAAATGAAAATGAAATTCAAAAGGATGAAAAATGAAACCTTTTAACCTTACAAAATTAGATAAAAAACAGGTGAGAGAAGTTCTTTCAAAAATCCCCTACTGGATTAGATTCAAGGATCATTGCCCGTTTAAACTCTACGGAATAAAACCTCCAGGCAACGCAAAGCAGTATTTTGGTTTTCTGCGAGGTTTTTTTACTGCCGATGAGGAATTCGCCCAATGTATATGGACCGCTGCACAGTGGGCAGAGAATGAGGTCTATGAGCGGAATAAGTTTAAAAAACTTATAGCGCAGGCTCCGGCTGATGTACTTTATGAATTCGGAATCAAAAGGTCAAAGACAGCATATCAGACTCCGGAAACACGGGCAGAGTTCGAAGAATGTCTGGACAAATTCATGCGGGGAAAGGACAAACGCCCTACTCCAACCGGCTTCGGTGAGTTTCACAAAGCATCACCTAAAAACAGACAAATCGTTCTAATGCCGTTAAACAATCAATCAGGGCGCGAGGCTCGTCCGGCAGCTATTCAAACTCGTCCTAATTCTCACGTTCTCAATTTCCATTAATCGCCCATAAACGCCCGTAGAGCGACGCAAGTTAAAAGACGTAGGTCTGGCTGCGTACGATGCCAATCGTGCGTTGTAGGTGGCTTTTTGTCCGAATATCGGTGGGTGTTTTATGATTGGCGTTGTGCGATGGGCGTTTTATAATGAACGTTGGGCGGTTTGAAAACGAAATTTGAAAATTTTGCTCCGAATTTCGCACAACAGGGGGCTGGTTTTCTAAAGATAATAATAAGGAGTAGACATGATAGATATAAGTTGGGAACCCTTAGATAGGAAACTAATAGACGAAGATAATTTGAAGTTTCCTAGACTCTATCTCCAAAAAATCTCTGGAGATATTGTTTTATTTTTTACTAAGACAAAAGCAGCATTCTTAAAGCCCTCAAAAAATGGGTATGAATTAGATTCTGTATATTCAGGTTTTTGTGAATGTACAAATGATGAGCAATGGCAACCAATTGACGTTGTTTTAAGTAACACGTCACTAACGTTTGGACAAGAAGTCGTAGAAATTAATGGTTTAGCAGGGATTATTATGAGTAGTTATACAGACTTAGGTGACCACAGAATTGTAGGCCAATACAAGTTTTTGGTTTTAACACCTGAAACCCGGCATGAGATAAGAAACTTTACAGGTCCCGACTACAGAGGCTTATGGACTTACGTAAAAATAGCTATTAGCCATACTAATGGAATCTCTATAGTGGGATATCAGGAGAACCCATAGATTTTAGGAAATCTACAATCCGGAGAACATAATGTTCACATTTCTAATGGCAGCCATTTGGCTGCCTTTTTCTTTATACGTTTCTGCGAGGATCTTTAGATGATGAGTATGGACCAGATATTGACTTTGATTGTCAAAGCTATCAAAGCGGCTGCTAAAGATAAGAGGATAAAAATATCCGATAAAAATTACGGCTATGTCTCTATCTCAATGGGAAAGCTACTATACGTATCAGTATCCTGCACTTCAGTCAAAATTCGAAAATACGAACAGACAGCCTACTTTCCTATATCCGACTTTGAATCACGAGGCTTAGCAGAACTGGCCACCAATTTCTTCATGCTGATTACAGGTGTTACCAAACCGAAGGAGTTCTTTTCATGACCTACGAAGTACGATATCTGTCACGCGACGGAAAAATTCTGAAATCCAATGTATCTTCCAGAAAGCCTAATATCGCTAAGCTGGATGTTCCATTTTTCGCTGTACAGCGGCAGATCTACAGGGAAGGTTTGCTAATAGACATGAGTGCAGTGGTTGGAACACTACCTGTTTGCTAGAGGGGGGTGGAAATTTTATGCAATAAGGGTATTGTAATACCCCTTTGGGTCAAAAGTTGTGCAGGCAGGTGCATTCCGGGTTACAGTGCTTCCCTAGAGTCTCGACTCTAAAAAATATGCATTTGTTATATAATTTTAATTAATTGATTTTATATATATTTTTAACAAAAATACTAAACCAAATTTAGTAACATATAGTTATTATATAAAATAAGTATTTAAATATATATAGAGAGAATTTTTTTATTCTAATTTTGAACACATAAAAATAATAATAGGGGTACCCCCTTTTTGAAAATCACTGCCTACACAAAAGCCCACTGCCAACAGCCAAAATCACAATTATATAATTGATTTATATTTATATTTTGTGGAAATTCTCTTAATTTAAACCACTGCAACTGCCTACGTCTGCCTAAAAATTAGGCAAAAAAGAGGGGTGGAAATACTCAAATAGCATTGAATTGACCTAAAAAGGTGTCTGGGAATATTCATATAGCATTGAATTAATCTTAGAAGAGGTATGGGAATATTCATATAGCATTAAGTTTCCCATACCTCTTTTAAGAAATTTATCTACCTATTACCAAAAGGTGTCTGGGAATATTCATATAGCATTTACTTCCCATACCTTTTCCACCCCCTCTTCCACCTCAACCAAAACAATACTTGGAGAACTTATGTCGAAATCAAACGTAAAACATCCGCATTTTTCACAGGTGAAATTATATCGATTACGAAACATATACCCTGAAATCGAAGACCAACTGCTTAAGGCTCATTTTAGACCTCCCGAACCTAATCAGAGGTCACGCTCTGGATTCATCCCTATTAATCCAGAAATATTAGGAGACCGGTATCAGATTACTATAGACAAAATCTCTTACATGCGACTTCAAACTGAACAAAAGATTCTGACCGAAGCCATGATTAAAGATTTGATGGTGGAGAATCTCCTTTCTCGTTCTCCTATAACTGGCTTGAGTTCTAAGACTGATACCTATGCTTCTTTGAGTAAAGAAGAGAAAATCTTACTTAAAGACCAAATTATTACAGATTATTTACCAATAGCCTTTTCTGAAACGTTCATTACCGAAGGTGTTATAGATACTCAAAATAAACTATTACTGATCAACACAACCAACCCATCCCGTGCTGATACGTTTGTTAATTCATTACGCAACGCTGTATCAGATTTAGGTGAATTCTGGGCCTCAACCCCTGCTACTGTTGTTCCACTTCATGAGTTTATGCGTGAAGTAGTTCGAAACGGTCAATCCGAAGATGGAAAATTCGAAGTTGGTTCCAGTTGTGTGATTTGTGAAGATTCCAAAAAAGGTCAAGTAATAAGAATATCGAATGGTGATATTAGTTCAGGACAAGTCGTACAACATTTAAATGCTGGTGTAAAAGTAACTCAGTTGAATATGGTTTGGAAAGACCTTGTTGAATTTACTTTAACTGAGGACTTCAACCTGAAATCTGTTAAGTTTCTGGATAACCCTGGAAAAGACACACCTTGGGATAACGTTCTTTATGACCGGTCAGTATTTCTTAGTTCATTAATCAATGACATAGTGGAGTTATCTGGAGGTTGGAAGCAGATATGAATACTCACATTTTTCCTTTAGTAGATAGACCAATTCTGGGAGATAAATATTATGTACCTGACTTTGCACGTGTTGGAGGTTATACAACAAAAATTTGGGGGTGTAATCCAGAGGACTATTGGTATTTTACTGAATATTTAGCTTATGACTCTTTAAGTTTAGTCAGTAATACTACTAAATTTTTAATTGAGACCGCCTTAGCGAAAGGTACTACACACTTATGTAGAGATACCCCATCCGGATTAACAACTGTTTATATCATAAATTTTGGTTTATACCCTACACCTTATCAACAAATCCCTGCGAATAGTGTTGAAAATTTAGAGTTCTACTGGTCGAACGAACTTGCTTTCTATAGTGAAGCCGATGCAAAACGTATGGTTAGAGAACTATTAAAAGCATTAAAATCTCAATTTACAACCCAACATTTTAATTGTCTTACTGAGGCTCCTGAATCTGGAACTGTAGTTTTTATTCCAGATACTTCATCTAATAGTGTTATGAGTATTGAGTTTGATTCGTCCAATAAAATACACAAAGAGCTTCTATCCAACTGTCTCATCTATTCTTCGAAAGGCTACGCTAGTCGAGCCCTAGAACGAATGGTAAGAGTTTTAAATCCCTCCAGGGATTTTTTCTCTTATTATGCTTATTGATTATTTAATTTTTTAAAAGCCTCCTACTCGGTGGCTTTTTTAATGGAAGATTATTATGCCTAAAAAGTTCAATATATTTAACCGTAAGCCTATGGATGGAGAAGTTATTTATTTGCCTTGTTTTACAAAAGCCGGAGGTTATATACGTACAGAATGGTGTCAAAGTTACAAAAATTATTGCAGCTCTGAAACTGTTCTTTTTAAAGACTGGCAATCCGCGCAAGCCGCAACAAAATTTCTTTTAGATTATATAAAAAATACCCCTAACAGATTTTCTTGTTTAAAAACTGATCATAAAGGTCCCATATATATTTTGAAAATGGGTTATCTGAATGGGTTTTTTCATCAACACTCACGGAGAGATTATTCAGATATAGAATATTTGATGGAGAGTGGCTTAGTTTATGTAACTGAAAAAGCCGTATTAAAAGCTAAAGAAGAGTTAGATCAAGCTTTACATACTAAAGTTATGATATCTAATAGGTCTATCCCAATTGATATTGATAAGCTATTTAATTACCGTCACCCCTTAGAAAACAAATTATTTTATGTTCCAGACTCTTATTCAGGCACTGTAATTTCTATTAGATTTAAGTCAGACAACCCGGATCATAATCGTCTCTCAGACCAGAATTTATTATTTACATGTAGAGATGATGCTGTAGAAGTACTTCAAACTTGGTTAGATTTACCAGTATTAAACAATAACTCACGATTAAAGGAGACTAACTGTGATTAATGGCCAAATGTTTAATGAAGGAGTTTTGGTATGACTGGAAATGGGTGTGTTGATACTACTTATACAAACAAAGCTTTAGAGTTATTAAAAAAGCTTTAGCTGAGGAAAATAAAAAGGAACTGAAACAGAAGGAAGAAACCCAACGTGCATCAAAAGCTGATACGTCGAATTAACCTTTGAAGTACCTGAAACAACATTTCAAAGCTCACTATCCGGTGAGCTTTAATTTTTAGGAGAATTAATTATGACTAAGAAATTTAAATTTTTAAAAAAGGCTCCGAAAGAAGGTCAAACCGTCTTTCTTTTAACTCCGGAGGATAGTAATAGCTTTTATCTGCAAATTCTGTGGACGGGAGAAGCTCATTCTTATAATTGGCTTTCCGAGCGCAGAATCTATTTAACCAAAAGAGACGTTAAACGTGCTGCTAAATTTATAAAGAATTTTATAAAATCCCACAAAGAACAACTAAATTATATTACATCTGAGCCTGAACCTGAAACCGAAGTCTGGTATGGCCTCGATATGGACGGTTCTGTGGACGATCCTAGGAGTTTTGTTTTCAACCCTATGAATGCAAACCATCAATCACTATTAAAACTAGGTTTACTTTATAATAGCTCGGATATGGTTCAAAAAGCCTCAAAAATAATAACAAAAGCTTTGGCTATGGAATATAAAAGATTTAAATATAAATTTTTAACGGAGGTTCCTGAACCTGGATCCATTGTTTATTACCCACATTGTGGTGTTGAATCCGGTGTTGAGGGATGGGAGTATGACCCTGATGCGCCTGAATTTGTTCGCTATTTAAAACTTGGATTACTTTTTTCTAAAAAGAAACATGCGTTACGCGCCGGTAGAGCTATGCTAAAACAAATTAATCCTTTAGGTTCTAAACGATTAAAGCTTACTAAACAATGGACTTTATTAACTAACGAGGGAGACCATGACTAAGAAATTTAAATGCTTAAAAAAGGAGCCTAAAGAAGGTCAAATAGTCTATTTTTTGACTAATTATAGTACTAGTGGGTATTTGAACCGTGAATGGAAGGGTATTCACGTTGAAAAATATTGGCTCACAATTTATAGAATTTACCCAACTGAAAAGGACGTTAAAAGAGCACTCGAATTTCTAAAGACCTTCATAAAATCCCATAAAGAACAATTAAAATACATTACATCTGAACCTGCACCAGGAACTAAAGTCTGGTATGGTGTAGATATGGATGGTCTAGAGCTTGATTCTAGAAGTATCTATTTTGACTTTAAGAATGAAAGACACCAAAGGTTGTTAATAAACGGGTTTCTTTATAATACCTCTAAAGACCTTAGAGAAGCCGCAGGTATAATAACAAAAGCTCTAGCTATGGAGCAGAAAAAATTTAAATATAAGTTTTTAACTAAAGCTCCAGAGCGAGGAACAAAGGTCTATTATTCATATTTTGGTCTTGAATCTGGTGTTATATGGACTAAATATGACCCGGAGATACCTTGGCATGTTCGTTATTTAAAACTCGGATTATTCTTTTCTAAAGAGAAACATGCATTACGTGCAGGTATAAAAATGCTAAACCTGATAAACCCTACGATTCCAAAATTACTAAAGCCCACTGAACAGTGGGCTTTCTTGACTAAAGAGAGAGACCATGAGTAAAGAATTTATCTGCATAAACGGATTACCTGAATTAGATTCAATTTATTTTTCTTTGGATTTTTCAGACTTTGATAAAGCTTTAGCAATTAAATCCGTACATGATTGGGTAGAAAAAGAACTTACAAGACTTTCTCTTTGCTTTTTGACTAAAGAAGATGCTCAGGAAGCTAAAAAGTTTCTTTTTGAGTATATGAAAGAGAATCCTGAGGAGTTTTCATATATTACAGACGAACCCGAAGCTGGAACAGTAATTTGGATGGTAACCAATGCTTTTCCAGAATATGTGCCAATCAGTGAAACATTGATATATGACCCTTCCAATCCGGAATCTAAATTCAAATTTGAGTTTGGTTTGCTCTATAGAACACAGGAAGATGCAGATAAATCAATAAATACTATGTCTAGAGTAATTTCCGAAAAATCAAAGCATAATGAAGACAAACTAACCCAAGCCAGCTAACCGCTGGCTTTTTTAATAGGAAATATTTAAATGTCTTTTGAGAACAAAGAAGAACTCAGTTCAACTATTAATGACCTTTCAAAGTCAATTTACAAACATAACTCTGAGGTTGGTTGGTGGGATGATTTGGCGGCAAAACGATTCCGAAAAGATAATATATCGGATATCGATCACCTTCCTGAGGGTTATAAATCTGAAGTATTAGATAGTATAAATACGTCTATAAATCTTATAATAACTCAAAAATTAGCTTTAATTCACTCTGAAATAAGTGAAGCTTTAGAAGGTTTAAGAAAAGACCTTAAAGACGACCACTTACCTCAGTACGATATGTTTGCGGTAGAACTGGCTGATGCCCTTATTCGAATTCTGGACCTGGCAGGTGCATTTAACATACCAATTGGCAATATTATGATGGAAAAATGGGACTACAACACTAAACGTGTAGACCATACCAGAGAACATCGTTCAGGTACTAACGGGAAGAAGTTTTAAGTCAAATTTGTAACGCACATAAACAAAGCCACTATACAGTGGCTTTATTTTTAAGGAGATTAACAAGGAAAATGATTCAGATTTTGAAAAATTAATTTTAGAGAAAATTGATAAAAGAGTGGATTTAACAGAAAAAGAACTTAAAAGACTTGTAAGAGACTTCCCTTATAAAGAGCATGTCAAAGAAGAAGGTATAGCTGAAGCAGTTTCAACTATAGTTAAACTGCAAGACCAGTATTTCTCAATTTTTTGGTGGTATTTTCCTGTAATTTCTGGTTCTTCTTCTGGTTTTCTTGATGAATTTAATTCCAAATTCCCAGAACAGCCAGTCAAAGTGGATTTGAAATCACTTATTAAGGGTTCTAAGCACTGTGCAAACAGTCAAGAACAGGCTACTTTTAAAGCACGTCCTTAGGACGATTAACTTCATTGTTAATTATTAAATTGAAATATGGCCACTATATAGTGGCCATAATTTACATATTGATTATGGAGAGTTTATGAATAATGAATATTCAGGAAAAGAACAATATAAAGTTTCAGAAGATTACTTTTTCCCGGATTGTTATGTAATTTTTGAAGTCGATTTTAAAAATAAAAATTTATATGAAGTCATTGAACAAATGGCTATTTTTCATGATCTAGAGCTCACTGAAGATAATTTTATTGAGTGCTTACAGGAATGCCTGCAAATTATTTCCAATTTAGCTTATTCATACCTCACATCTGAGATGTGCGGATATGGTCGTTGGTCTTCTATAGAAGATTATATTGCACAAACGGTAGGCTTTCCTGATGTTGATGGGAGCAAAGGAATTACTTTAAAAGTTGTGGAGTTCAGTGCTAGGCTTGATCCATATGATTTTAATATTGAAAAAATACAAAATAATTAAAAAGGAGTTATATATGCTGGAAGTTATTAAGGTGCCCGAAAAACCATTTGTATTTCCTGTTGCTCGAAGACACATAGAGGGAAATTATATTGTTGTGTTTTTTTCTACAGACAAAGGGTTTGTTATAAAACCTGATGAAAGTGTTACTTATGAATTGGGTGAGGAGTTTACTAGTTGGACAAACTGTTTTGATCATGAACACTGGGAACCTGTAGATATCACAATTACAGGTTAAACTAAAAAATCTGAAAATGAAAATGAAACCAATTCCAGTCGCTATAGCGACTTTTTATTTATCTTGATCTGTTGACCGCCCAGCACGCAGGTGGCGGAAGTAACAGCGTGCAGCACGTGACTGGAGTTATTTCATCCAGTAGTACGTGCCGACTAGCCGCCGTAAGCGGCCATTTTATTGTCTAACTTTAGACATAACTATATAAATATTAGATTTTCTTATTAAAAGGTTTATAAATGAAGAATGTAGAAGAGTTTATAGTTACTCAAGAATGGCTTGAAACACTGGAAGACTGTGTAAATAACGATATTCAAACTTTTAAAAAGCATTTTCCCAATGGTGGGAAAGTTTCAGAAGTACTAAAGCTATGTGAGGATTTTGATTACGGAAGTTTAGGTGTTTTATTAGTAAAGAATTTACCTTTTAATAAAAAACCTTTAGTACGAGACTATGTAAATGGTCATCTTTTTTATAATGGAAATGTTCATATTACCGGGAATGTTGTTTCTCAAAAGCAAAAGCGAATTATTGTTAAAGGGAATCTTAAAATTAATGGAAAATTAGATCTTAGAAACTGGGCGTTAGTTGATGCGAACCGTGTAAAGGCTAATGAAATTTATTTAGATAATTATGCGAGTATTTACGTAAGAACTAAACTTAAGGCTAATATTGTTGTTATTAATTTTTATTCATTTATCAGAGGGCATTCTGTAATTAAAAGTCTTAATATACTTTATCATGGACAAATTCATGCAGCAAACATCAAAGCTAATATTGTTAATATGACTAGCTACGCTAATATTTTTGGAAATATTAAAGCTGATATTTTTACTATCACTTCTGGATACGTTCATAAAAATGTTAAGGCTAATATTATTAATCTTTATGGTGGACAAGTTATCGGTAATGTTGATGCGAATGAAATTATTAATTCCGATGGGGTGATTTGGGGGAATGTTAACACTATCAAAATTAAAATTATTAATTACGATAGTGTTAAAGGAGAGATTACTTATAAATGCTCTAATGAACGCAAAAAAGCCAGCACCTAGCTGGCTCTTATTTTTGGAGAATATTTTGAACTTCTAATTCTAAAGGAAAGAATTCTATGAAAACAAAATTATTTCTAGTCGCTATGGCGACTCTCTTTATTGCTGGTTGTGGTTTGCAAAGCACGATTTCATCCTGGAGCACGATTGAACTGCGCAGGACTTTAGAGGACGGTCGGACAGTTACCTGTTTAATTTTTGATTCTGGAAATTCAGGTGGAATAACTTGTGATTGGGAAAATGCTAAGCCAGTTAAGTACCAGCTCTAATTAACTTATGGAGAGTACTGTGTCAGATAAACAAACTATTGAAAAATACCTTTTAAATAAAATTGATAGAGGTGAATACCTAAGTGAACGCATACTTGAAAAGCTAGTTTATACTTTTTCGCATACAGATAAAACATTACGAAGGGATTGGGGCTATGAACGTGTAGCTTCTATAGTAAAACTATCGAACAGATATTTTTATCTGGAGTATGACTCGGAGGATGACGGGTGGTTTTACAAATATACGTTTGACGATCAACCTACAGAAGTACACTCAGAAATCCGTATGGAGAATCGAGTACGTTGGATTACTTCTTCCGGAGAGCTTCTACTTTAAAGTCAGCACTTAGCTGGCTTAATTTTTTTTTTTTGGAGCGATATTTGAAAAATTTATTTATTTTATTGTTTTGCTGGGTCCTGTGTTGTTTGGTTGTTCTAGTGGGATTCCCTTTTGTAATACTTATAGATCTATTAAAAAGTTTATACCGTAGCCTTAGAGAGATTAATGAAACTATATTAGACGATGCACCCTCCTCTGCATTAATAACATGGTCATCTTTAATTTTATTTATATTGTTCCCGATGTTCATGATCCCATTGCTTTGGTTTTTCGACTATAAGAATCATCGTAAACATATGTGGTCTGATATTTTTCCTTTTAGGAAATAAGACTGAATACATAACTAAAATACAAAGGAGTAAGATGTCAACCTTTATTCAAATTCTTAATATTTTAAATGATAACCTACTATCCATTGGATTAATAATTTTTAGTCCTGCTATTTATCAACTTGTTCGTACTATTACACTCTTTTTAGTGTGGAAATTTTCAGTAAATCAAAACAACATTATTGTGATTGAATACTACCCGAACAGGGAATTTAAAAGAGTAACTATATCCAAGCCGGATAAGACGAAAAACCTGAACCAGATAAACAATAACTAGCCAGCTAACCGCTGGCTTTTTAATTAAAGACCGCCTTAATCCGGAGGTCTTTTCATTTTAGGAGAACTATATGTATGCTGGTGTTTATGTAGGAACTTATAAAAAATATAACGAAGGTAACGATAATAAATTAGCTGGTAAGTGGCTGGATATGTCAGATTACGATAGTTATGATGACTTTATCGCTGCCTGTAAAGAACTTCATAAAGATGAAGATGAGCCTGAGTTTATGTTTCAGGATTTTGATTTTGATTCGGAAGTTCGACCTCTATTAAAACAGCTTGTGAAAGGCTCACAAGTTGACCCTCAAGCTTGGGATGTGTTTGAGTTAGACTCCGAGGGGTTGACATGCGTTTTAGCTGCCTGGGGTAACTATGATAGTGATTTATCTGTAAAAGAAGCTCTAGAAGAAGGGAGAAAGTCGTACATAGGTAGCTATGACTCGGAGCCTGGTGATTATGTCTACGACTTCTTGGAAGAGATATTAAAGGCTTTACCTGGGTCAGTAGATCCTAAAACAGGGGAGCTATATAGAACTTATTAGTTTATTTTAGATCTTGTGGATTTAGACGAGGCCGTTCAAGCGTTTAAATATGATAATTACACATTTACTGATGGGTATGTTTTTCAATTTAGATAATTAGAGGTTTTATGGAAACTACCGAAACCAGTGTAGCCAGTTTAATTAAAAGTGATTGTTTAATTACAGAGGCAGATGAGTTTATAGGTGACCTTTACAACAAAGACCCCGTTCATATGGCCAAAATAAATGCGTTAATTCTGGCCGGTATTTTAGATGGAATAGACTCAGATATTTTAAAAAGTCTGGCTGAAGAATTTAAAAATATTAAGATCAACAACCCTGAGTTTTTAAATCAGGTGGCCAAAACGCTGGATAATACCCCCCTTAACTGCTCAGTTTCATGAGCATTGAAAATTTTCAGTTTAAAGCCTCAAGTATTAGTGTAGCAGCCGACGATTGTTGGGATTTGTCAGATGATTTAAGGTTTCTTATTCAAGCTTATCATGATGCTTATGAATTTGTTTCCAGAACCAATAAGAAAACTATCTTTTATCAGTACAAGTTATGCTACGGGAAGACTTCTGGTTTTCAGATTCTTATTAACTCTGAATTAGAACTTGAAAGTTTTATATCAGATTGTTTATTACAGTGGAAAACTGAGAAATCCTTACCAACAGTAAGTGGGGAAACCAACAGGCTTAATACCCTACTCTGTTTTTCAGTTGTTCCAAAAAACTTGAATAAAACTAACCTAAGGAGGGCCGTAAACAGAGAATATAAACTTATGTATAACCAGTTAGTAGACTTTGCTAATTCTGTTGGGTTAGGTGAAGTCACTGAAACAGGTTCGGTTAATTATTTTAGTAATTTGAGGAAATTTAGTGCAAGAAGGCAAGCAATCTTATCGTGTATTTAAGAATACATATGAATATGCAATTGTAGAATTGGATAAAACTGTTAAAAACCCTGAGCAACATGTTCAGGGTTTAATTTTATCCGGTAAATTAAAATTTAGGGATTCTGAAAACTCTCTCACCGTCATACCCGAGCATAAATATAAATTAGGTATCTTAAATGATAAGTAGATTTAAAAATTGATTATTAAATTAAGATATTAAACAAGTATTTATATATATAATGTGTACATTTATTACAAATTATATATATTTTTTTGAACACTTGATATAATAACCTTCGATACGAAGTAAGTTGTTAAAAGTAGTATGAATAAAGGTTTACTTATGAAACATTTGTCAGATTCAGACATAAACCAGATTGTTCAAAATTTGTCATTACAGGAGGTAGATATTTTATTAAAAGGTCTAATTCGTACTGTTGAGCAGGAGGATACCTCTATACCGAATCGATTCTATGGTTTTCTACTGAATGCTATCAAGGAGTACAAGGATGACCATTAATATCATTTATGGGATACCCGTAATGATAATTAGGGGTTCTCTAAGTGAATTTGAATATAACTTAGAGAGTTATTTAAAACGTAATAAAACCCTTAAATTTATTGAGAATAATTATGTTGGCAATAAATCTTTACTAAAAATAGTTGCTACAGCCTCTGGTTATTATCAAGATTCTTATATTCACTCTAAAAATAACTATGAAATTCTAATAGCGGCGAAGAAAAACTATTTCCCTAACAGTAATGCATTTAAAAATAGTTTTTATCTTCCAACCACTTATTTGGAGATATCTCAATGGCTGAAATCCCAATCTCAACAACCCTAGACTCTGAACTAAGACCGTATTTAGAAGCAGCATGTAAGGGAGACTGGTGCCCTCCTCTTACAGAAAAAATTCAAAATACTGAGCCTGATAAGTTAATACAGATACTAAGTTCAGCAGAAGAAAATTTAAAAAATATGGGTTATGCCGGTCCAGGTTCTTTAAATGCCATGTTTGTTATGTATCTAAATCGAATTAGATCCTTAGTAAAAAGACATTTATATAAATTGGAGATTGTATGAGTAAAGATTTTTATTCCGTATCAGATGTGGCTAAAGTATTGAACGTATCAGTATCCACTATATATAGATGGGTTAGACTTGGAATTCTGCCTCCGTTTGACCGATTAAATGGCAAACTCCCTGCTGGCTATAACCGAGATACTTATGCATATATATTAAGATTCGAGGGTTCAAAATGCCCGGTATAAAATATGACAATGGAAAACCCCGTTTAGATTTAGTAGACCCTAAATGGCTAACAGCGGTTGCTACGGTTTTAGGATTCGGAGCAGAAAAATACTCAGATCATAATTGGCGGGAGGGCTTGAACTGGAGCCGCTTGTATGCAGCTCTCCAAAGACATCTGACTGCGTTTCATTCTGGTGAGATAAATGATCCTGAGTCAGGACGTCCTCATCTTATTCATGCGGCTTGTAATTTGATGATGCTATATGTATTACAGGAAAAACCTGAATTGAATGATTTATATTGGGCAGCAATAAATCAATCAAAATCTGGTTGGGAAGAATTGTGTAAGGGGTTTAGTGAAGTTAAGAAAAGCTAAAAGGATTTTATTGTGTGTTGAATAAAACTATTCCAACAGCAGCATTAGTGTATTTAAAAGATATTGAAGAAAATAAACCAGACCCACGGGCAGCTAAGTTATTAATGCTGTCCAAGTATGGAGTTTTGCGTATCGGCACCCCTGTGGATGGCTTTGACGTTGCGTGGTCTGAGTTACCTAAAATTCCAAATTCTGTAAAGGATAAAATGTGTCGAATGAAAAATTCAGAGTTATGTTAGCAGCAACCTTGAAAAAAGGTCAAGAAAAAGATTTAAAGTTTCCACTCTTGGCATCACCTAAAATTGATGGTGTGCGTATGTACATTAAGGATGGTGTAGGTTATACCCGTTCTAATAAGCTAATTTCTAACAAGCATGTACAAAATATCATAAAATCTTTTAACAATATACTGGATGGTTGTGATGGTGAGTTAGTAGTTGGTAACCCTTATGATAAAGATGTATACATCAATACATCAGGTGCTGTTAGAAAAGAATCTGGGGAACCGGATGTCACTTTCTGTGTTTTTGATCTTTGCCACATCCCAGACATGGATTATGAAAACAGACTCCGTTTACTATTGAGGCCTTTTAAAGGTTTCAGAGTCGCAAGTGAGGATTTTCCAGAGGTCTTTTTTCAACTTGTTGATACCAAATTAATCACTTCATACGAAGAGTTAGTAGCTTATGAACAAGAAGTATTAGCTCAAGGTTATGAAGGAGTAATTCTCCGTTCCCCTACAGCACTGTACAAGCAAGGTCGTAGTACCCTTAAGGAGCAGGGTATGATAAAGCTGAAACGATTCTTAGATGCTGAAGCTGAGATTATTGGTTTTGAAGAACTAATGCATAATCATAATCAGGCAGTTACTAATGCACTTGGACTTACTGAGCGTTCTTCTCATAAAGAAAATTTAGAAGGGGGTAACAAATTAGGAGCTTTAATTTGTAAAACACCTGAGGGTGTTGAGTTCAAAATCGGTACTGGGTTTAACGATGCCCAGCGTCAGGAATTCTGGAAGCGTCGAGATGAGTTACTTGGTCGGTTAGTAACATATAAGTATTTTTCACATGGTATTAAGGAAGCACCTCGCCACCCTGTTTTCTTACGGTTACGGACAAGCGGGGATATATGAAATTAGCAAAAGTAGAAGTTAAAGTATTAGCTGATTCTATCAGTTCACAAGGATGCCGGATAACTACTCTGAATCTGAAATATCCCAGATACATCCACTCTGAGTTTATGACTCATAGAATGTTTTCCCGGAATGCTTCAAGTAGCCGTGCTGTTCCAGTTTCCAGAATGCTAAAGAACATTTGGGATAATTTTGTTACACCTGTCCGCTGGGGTAAAAATCAGGCGGGAATGCAGGCTCAAGATGAAAATCTGAAAGGCGTCCGTCTTTGGCTTGCAAAAGCTATTTGGTATGGCATGGCCATAAATAATAGTCTTGGTGTCTGGATTCTCTCTAAGTTAGGTCTACATAAGCAGTGGGCAAATAGACCTACAGAATGGTTTTCTCAGATATCTGTAGTAGTTACAGCTACAGATTGGGATAACTTCTTTGCATTACGTTGTCACCCTGCTGCACAACCTGAAATTAGAAACTTGGCAGAGAAAATACGAAATGCTTTACAGACTTCTAAGCCTAAGTTAACCAATATACATCTACCCTATTACTTAGGTGGTGATCATGAAAACCAATCACCTTTAAGATTGATGGAATTATTTGGTAAAGATTCAGCAGCACGTTGTGCTCGTGTTTCCTATCTGAATCATGATGGAAACTTTCCATCATATGACGAGAATGCAAAGTTATACGATAAACTTGTAGGAAGTAAACCAGAGCACTATTCACCTCTTGAACATCAAGCTATTGCTTGTGAAGATACAGAATACTACGCAAACCTCAGAGGTTGGAAAAGCCAACGAACCCTGCGTGAAGAGGGGAAAATATGTTAATACTTAGAGTTTTAAACTTAAATACTGAGGCTTTTTATCAGATAATTCATTATGCCTTAAATATAAGGTTGACGAACACTCGTTAGATTCAGTAGTATAAGGACTTGGGTTGGAACTTTGTTCCGCCCAGGTTTTTCTATGGCTTTTAATTGTTCTTTTTTGATTTAAATTATTTCAATTTAGAACTTTTATAGTGACGAGGGTTCTATGTCAGCACTTTTACAGCCGTTTGTATTTAAGTATATGGATACAGGGGAGATGAAAACTTTGGAGTTTATCCCTGATGGAAGTCTTCTTCCGGTTTCCAGAATTGTTAATTGTTTAGGTATGAATTGGAGAAATAACCATGAGAGAGTTCGAGTATATAAGTCTTTTCAAACTTTAAAATTTAGTGGCAGGTCTCAGAGGGAGGCTGCTCTGGATGGAGAAGATTTTATTTCATGGCTTTTAAGCGTGAATCGCTTAAAAGTGAAAAAACCAGAGTTAGTAAAACATTTTCAGGAGCATTTTCCGATTTTGTGGCGGAATTACAGATATGAAGTTGAAAATCCACACCCCGAAGTAGAAGCAATCGGTGACCGTTCAGAGGATGATCCCGAATACAAAGCTATTATGCAGGAGATGGGTATAGATACAGATACAACTATATATATAGACAGAGATTTGAGTAAACCGGAACGCTATATAGCTCTCTTAGCAAAATTCAGACACATGGATCCTATGGGTCTTCGGTACTACCGTTCTATAAAAGAAGTACGACTCTGTCAGGAACTTCCTAAAAATATGCAAGAAAAGTTAGGTAAGACTTATAGATTGATTCGTCATCCTTTTGAATTAGAAATTAATGTATTACGACACAAGATTAGACAAGGGTATCTACCAGATTATGTCTTTTTTTTAGAATATCCGGAATATTACGATAAAGAACCTGTCATTCAAGCTGTCGTAGAGTGGGATGCGTCAGGCAAATCGATACAAAAATTACAACAAGTAGATATTTCACCGTTATCCTCCCTTGAATACTACGAGAAGGTTCAGAGAAGAAAACAAGAAGATAAAAAAATTATGATAGAAAACTTTAAACGTGAGGTGGACGTAGATAATGACACAGATATTTCAGAATACGCTAGAAAAAAGTGGGATTTCTCCAGCCTTGGAATCCCCCAAAAATCTGATTATGACCCCAACTACGGAACAGCTCGAGCATGGGCATCTTAGGTTTAGTCCTAAGCAGCACTTTGTCAGTGCAGAAGAATATAAGCGTCTTCTAAATGAATTACCAGCAGAAGAGGTTGTTGATTATTATCCTTTATCTAATGCTGCTGAATTAGTAGAAAACCAGTTTTCGATACCCTTTCCACTTTATCCATACCAATCGACTTGGGTAAATGCCTTTGCAGATAAACCGGCTGCGGGAATGTATTTTGAAGTTGGAACCGGAAAATCTTTAACCGCACTAGCTGCATCTCTCTATCACAAGTTACAAGGGTATGAGACAACAATTATTTTAATGCCCCCTATCCTCTTAACTCAGTGGGAAGAAACTATCAAACTAGTTCCTGAAATTAAACGTGTTCAAATCTATGCTGGTACGCCAGATGAACGTAGCAGAATTTCTTTAGATGTTGATTATTTGCTTATGTCTATAGAGGTGTTTAAAAATGATTTTAAACGTTTGTTTGACTTCTTTCTCGATAAGAAAGTTACCCTCATCGTAGATGAAGCTACATCTATGAAAAATATTGCTACAGGGAATTATAAAGCGGTCAAGGCATTCTTAACTGGTCAATCTGCGTTATTTTTAAATCATAAAGCAAAGACTAAAAGAAAACAGTCTACTAAGACGTCTGCCCAAAAACAAGACTCAACTGAATCAATTAATTTATTACAGCAATTGTTGAAGGATACATATCGTGGTAGCTGAACGTAGATTTATAGCTATGACTGGTACGCCTCTGACCACACCCGACGATGCTTATGCCTATATTTCAATTACGAACCCTGATGCTTATGTATCTAAAAAATGGTTTGATGCTAAGCATGTGAAATCCAGAGATTTTTTTAACAAGATTCTTGAGTATAAGAATGAGGATGAGTTAAATGAAAACTTTTTGTTTAATAGTGCAAGGGTTTTTCGTAGGGATGTAGATAAGTATTTACCTGAGGTTATTTTCAAACCTATTTTTTATGAATTAGAGAAATCACATAAAGAAGCTTATGACAGTTTAGCTGAGAATGCTTTATTTAAATACGGCAATGAGAAAATTAATGGGAATACAGTTCAGAAGCTTCACATAATGTTGCAACAAATAATCGTAGGTTATGAGTCATTTTTTGAAGATGAAAAATCTAAACAAGAAGCCCGTAAAAAAGTAAAAGCTTTTGAACTTATTGAACAGATTATGTCAGAACTTGGTGGCCGGAAGTTAGTTATCTTTGCCTATTACCAGAACACAATTAGGGCTTTAAAAGATTTTTGTAAACCCTGGAATGCTGTAGAAATTTACGGAAAGCTAACAGCGAAAGTCAAAATGCAAAATTTGAATCGATTTCTTAAGGAAGATGATTGCAAGATTTTAATTGGCCAACCCTTATCTATGGGTTCTGGTTTAGACGGTATCAAGAAAGTTTGTACAGATATTTTATTTGTTGAGCTACCTATGATACCTAAAGAATTGATTCAGGCTATAGGTCGAATTGATAGAAACGGTCAAACAGAAACTTGCCGGGTTAGACTAGCTTGTGCCAAAGGTACAGTACAAATGCGCAGACAGGAAATTTTATTAGCTAAAGATACTATAGCCAACCGGATCCAATATTCCTATAAAGATTTACGTGATTGGTTGTTCGGAGGTTAAAATGAGTTGGTATTATAGTGTCATGACCGGAAAGAGTCCGTGGCAAACCTTAGAAGATATAAATCGCCAAGACTATCTTAATGAGCATAAACCTGAGTTTATGACTATTCTGGATTGTAATGCTAAGTGGAATAAAGGTGAACCCCCCCCGGAAAACCTGGCTTACCGAGGACCGTTTTATCTTGATTGGGACAGTGACGGAGATATCAATTCAGTTTTAGAGGACGTCCGCAGTTTTATGCGAAAACTGCAAGAATTGGGTTTCGATTTACGTCAGGCGTCATGGTGGTTATCCGGACGTAAAGGTGTGCATTGCACTATTCCTATGGTTTGTCTGATGTCAGAAAAAGCAAAAAATCTTGCAATGCTGAAAGGTGTTCCTGACCTACCTGACATTTATAGAAGTTTAGCTTGGGAGTTAATTACACCTCATTTAGATATGCGGGTTTATACTGCCAAACGTGGAAGAATGTGGCGTACTACCTATCGATCACGAACTTTGGACAACGGACAGATTTCGTGGAAAGTCCCTATCCACCCAGAGCAACTACTAACTCTGGATGAACAGGGTTACTGGGATTGGTGTTCCCAAAAACGTCCGGATATCCGCCCGGAGGATGCGGAATTTAATAAGGGGCTATCAACTCTCTATTCTGTTGCTATAGCTAACTTAAATGAACAGAAGAAGACAAGAGCTAAAAATAAGGCTAAGAAACTAAGTTTCCCTAATCCGAGTGCTGTACCTACTATTCAGGCACTGTTTTCAGGAGATGCTGTTAATCAAGGTAAGAACCTGAACGATATAAAGTTACAGATGGCTATTGCTGCGGTAGCTGTAGGTATGAATACTCTGGAACATGAAGATAAATATATAGAATCTATTAAAGGTTTTATTGAAAAACGTTCGCAAATAAAGGGGTTAACCCATTCATCCAAACATGACATAGAAGTAGCTATGCGTGAGGCTTTTCGGTATGTAGCTGAAAATAACTATTTTGAGTATACTTCAATAGGTTTAAGGTCTATCTTACAAGAAGAATATGCTTCCAATCTGGATTATTGCGGTATAGATATGAAGGATGAAATTGAGCGCGTAAAATTTGTTCAGAATATGGCAGGTGACATGCACGCCAGTGATCTTGGCGTTGTACAGTTAACTTCTAAAGATGTTTTAACTGTATCAGACTATGCTTGGAAACCTGACTCACTCCAAGTAATTAGAGACGAGAATGGTTTAATTACGCACTATAGTGTGATACCTGTAGTTCTGGGTAACTCTTTACCCAGAATGGTTATATCGCTAGCTGAGCTGAATAATCAGGTTAAATTCTCTTTACATATTCAGAAATTAGGCGGACATATAATGGGTTTGACCATGAAAGAGTCTAGCCGGTTTCGTCAGGCATTGCTTAATTTTGCAGGATCATCTTCTGATGGTTATGAAGAATTAAAAGCCACCTGTCTTGAAGGTGTATATGTTGATGTGGCGGATGCTAAAGAAAATGAAGAACATCATACAGAAAGTCTGTTTAGTCGATTCTGGGTTGAAGCCAAGACTACTCATGAGGGGGTAGTTTCAAAATCTTCGATACATAACTACCCTTTTTATGTAGATGCTTCAAATGAAGCGGGGATTTTTAAGACAGATTTATTTAATGTACCTGAACAAAATAAGAGTGAGTTGCAGGAAGCTGTAAAACACTTATTAGATTTAAATGGTAATACTTATAGTTTGTCTGTGGTTCTGGGTTGGTTCTCCGCATGTTTTATTAAACACATTTTGTATAGAATGGACTTAATAAAAAATTTTCCATTAATGCAGATTGTGGGCCAGGCCGGATCAGGTAAAACTACAACTATTAATTTGCTGTTGAATCTGTTTTCGTTTAAAAATAAGTTAAATGTATTAGCTGCGAATAATACTTCACGATTTGCGATTGAGAAACGGTTGGTCAGTTCAGCTTCTATTCCGGTAGTAGTGGATGAAGTAAAGCCTCAGAATGTATCACCTCAGTGGTTACAAGACTTCAGAGGTCTGCTTCAAGTAGCCTATACAGTTGGTTCAACCGTAAGTAAGGGTGGAGGCAACACTGCCGGCTCGCATTATGCAGAGTTAAGCAATCAACCCATGCTGGCTCCTATTGCATGGCTAGGGGAATCGATAGACACATCGCAAACGTCACTGCTGGAACGTCTTGTTCCGGCCATGTTTCATTTGGATGACAAAGTGGGTCGCGCAGAACATGTTAAATTTCTGTCCAGAAACGAAGTACTGATCAGTGCTCTTGGCTATTTACTGGCCAAACGTGCTATTACATGTGATTTACTTGATTTAAAAAATTCTTATCTTACTGTTGAAGAGGAGGTTTCTCATCTTTTATATAACGGAGCAAATGACCGTATTGTTTCAAATGCTATTGCTGTAACAGCCGGTTTTGACTTCTTTACAGCGACATTATTTGAGCATTTCGGAGATGTTTTTACAGAAAAGTTAAAAGCAATGCGTTTAGCTTTACTGAATAAAGCTTTCTGGACTACAGAAGTAGCCAGTGAAGTAGTTATGTTTATGAAATCTATGTCGAATGCTTCCAGAGAGTCAGATATTTCTGTTGGTAAGATTGTGATTGGAACACATTACCGCTTTATGGATGGCGACAGTGCTGCGGGCAGAGTTCAATACTTAATTGTTTCTGCACCCAGACTATTCTTTAGTTATAGAAAACGCTGTAAAGAGATTGGAGTCGTACCTGTTTATTCATCTGATAGAGAACTTCACTCTGTTCTGAAGAATGCGTCTTTTGCAGTCGACTCTTTTACAGATACCTCACTAGGCACAGATTGTATCAAAATTGATGTTGCCAAAATGGAAGAAGCCGGTGTAGCTAATTTTAGTACCAAATAGTTGATTCAACCCAAATTTAGTCTTGAATTGGATTTAAATTTGGGTTATTATCAACTCAACCATATAGATGGTTAGTTTTCTTTTCCTTCTATATGTTCAAAAAAGTATCAATAACGAACCATTTAACTATGGTTTGAATTTTTATACTTTTTTGATGTTCTAAAATATATCCTTATTGAACTTTATTTATTACTTTACTGAACTTTATTATCATTTTATGAAAGAAAATTTATGCTAGAACAACCTTTAAATTCCACAGAAACAACTAACAACTCTTTAAATTCCACAACTCTAAATGAAACAGGTAACACAGTTCCTCAGGTAATCTCAACACAAAATCCTGCTACAGTCACTAATCCTGGGGCGAATACCAACGTATTTAATATTTCTAAACCAAAAGAGCGCAGAGATTTGTCGAACTCTCATAGCGTTATGATTAAAACGTCTGGCATAGCTATAGCTCAGACTAAAGGTGGTACTCCTAATATGTTACTGGAGTCCGCAATTGTTATACCAATTTCACTTACATTGTATGACAAATTGAGTTTAAACGATGGGAATTCTGAAGAAACCCCTGCTATATCTGTTACAGCTTATAACGGTATCGTAGAAGAAGAAGGGGTCTCTTACTCTCAGGAAGACTATTTAGCCAAAGTTAGAAAACAATATCCCAAGGCAGATTGGAAAAAACGCGGTGCTTTGTATTGTAAATTTGTTTCAGGTGAACCTCTAAAATCTAAAGGGGTACCAACATCCCCAGGTATAGAGTTAGCGCTTAAAACAATAGATTTTGTAACTGTATTTTTGTCACCAACAAGTTTGAAAGCTTGGGACAATGCGGAAGAAAGTTACCGTTATCAAGCAGCATGGAACCCCGGAGCTTGTAATTGTGTTCAACTTGCTAAAATCGATAAAGAGGCCAAAATCCGAAACAGTAATGTATCTTGGTCACAGTTTGAATTTACTGCTGTAAATGTAGTTAATTTAAAAGAGGTATTAGCTCGCCAAGCTCAGCAAAATAGTATCGCAATTCCGGAACAAGCTGCCTAATAACTATTAAAGGCGTTGTAATCAACGCCTTGTAAGGACTTTATGTATATTTTAGGTATTGATACAGAAACAACTGGTGTAGGGTATTTTGCAAAAGTAGTAGAGCTGGGAGCAATTTTAGTTGATGCTAAAACTTTAAAAACAGTTGATTGTATAAGTCAAAGGATTAACCCTTTAATTTCCATTCCTGAAAGTGCTTCTCGTATTCATGGTATTACTGATGAGGATGTGAAGAATGAGCCAACCATTGAAGAAGTATTTAAAACATCTCCTTTTTTAAATTGGCTACAGGGTGTTGATACTATATTTGGTCACAATGTGAAATTTGATATACGGATGATTGGTGGAGATAGATTTTCTGGGAAACAGATTTTAGATACATATCCTTTAGTTCGTAAACAGTTTCCTGAATGGGAGAATCACAAACTGCAAACCGCAGTGATGAATCTAGAATTAGAGCAAAGACCTGCTCATGCTGCTTTGAGTGATATCGAATCTACCTGTGACATTCTTAGATACTTTTTATCCAATCTCAATTTAACATTTGAAGATCTATTGAAAGGTTCTCAAAACAAATCTTGAGTTTTACTGAGGATTTTGAAAGGTTCCTGACTGCACTACCTAAAAGTGCAGTTTTTTCCAGTCCAGCGCGAGAGCCAATATTTAAAGCTCCGACTATTGCGTTGGAAAAACAAATGGTTTTCGGATTAAACATTTTTGAGTGGCAACATCCAATCCCTGAAAATAATACAAACAGATTATTTGATTGGATCTACAACCCGACAATACCTGAATTACCCCCTGATGTTCAGAAGTGGTTATTAAACAGCTCAACTGTGCAGAACAAACATGCGCAAAGCTTCAGGTATTTTCTCTGGTTACTCACTGATGTTTTAGGGGAACTAAATGCATTGGATAAGCATCGCGGTTTAATAATTACAAATGAGCAGTTGCTTATCAAACTTAATGATGTAAATCTCGGATGGAGCCACGACCGGTGGGGTTTGTGGACTGATATCGCTCTAAAAAACTATCAGAATAAAACATCCGTCTCCCCTATTAAATGTCTGAAATCTTTTCAAAACAGTCCGGTTAATCTACGAGATGAGTGGGCACATGACCTTTATGTCTACTGTGTCAGTGTTTTTCCTCTCATTTTGCATAAACCGGACGTTAAACAGAACTTTCTGAACGTATTAGAAATTGCCCGCGTCTTATTTCCGGGCAAAAACACAAGTTACAGATTCTGGAGACGCTAATGCAAGTATTTGCTGATACTAGTGGTATTCTTAAAAAAGCCCTATTTGCTGGGAAAGATAGTGAATTTGGGTACATAGAAGAACTTACAAATGAGAATGATGAAGTTACATCTCAATGGATAAATACTTCACAGTACGGATTTGATAATGCTACTAATGTACTAAAAACCTTTTGTGAACAGCTTCACTTAAATCCTAAAGATATCGTCTGGGTAAAAGAAGGAAGAGCCGGAACTCAGTTCAGAAAAGCCATCTATCCTGAATATAAACAAGGTAGAACTAAATCCCAGGCTATCTTTAATGAGTACAATAAACTAGAAGAAATGTGGACTGAGGCTATGCTCAATCTTGGTTCACAAGTTGTTTCACATCCAGGGGTTGAAGCAGATGATTTGATTGCATGGTTTGCTCAAACTATAACTGAGGAGCCTGTATTGGTTTGGTCAGTTGATGGTGACTTAGCTATTCTTTCGAAACATTCAAATGTATCTACCTATATAAACGAAAACTTAAATACTAACCCATTCGGCGACTTCCCCGTGGGCTTTATAGATGTTTATAAGGCTACTGTAGGTGATACTTCGGACAACATCAAAGGTGCACCAGGATTTGGTAAAAAAGCTTTTGAAGCTGTTTATGCTAAGTTTGGAGATAATGGTTTAGAAGTTTTACGTAGACTCATTGAAACTAAGTCTTTAGTAAAGATGCAGGAAGACGTAGAGAAATGTCCTCAGTTACAAAAACTGATTGACCACTCACAGTCTGTTGAACTGTCCTTAAAATGTGCCAAACTGCATACTGAAATGATTCAACCGTCATTATTAGAATGGCAACATGGGGTTAATAAGACTGGTGTGATTCATCACCCAAATCTTTTGAATTACGCTCAAAAAGTAGTTGGTGTAACCCAAAGTAATTTCAATGAAGTCTTTAGCCAGATTAAACGGATTGCAACAGAAAGTCCCTATGTGTCTCTGGATATTGAAACATCAACTCCGGAAGAGTCAGATGACTGGCTGGCTGCGATAAATGCAACTAAAAAAGGGCATGGTCAGAAACTAGACGTTTTTGGATCTGAGTTAGTTAGTGTGCAATTAACTCTGGGCGGCAATTTTCAATATACATTTGATTTCAGTATTAATCACGCTAATACAGAGAATCTTTCGCTAGAAATGGTTGAGCAAGTTCTACTATTTCTTAATCCCACCCATAGGTTTGTGATCCAGAACGTTAACTTTGAGCTACCTGTCCTGAAAAATACTTACGGATGGTTTTTGCGAGACATTGATGACACTAAGTTAATGGCATCTTATGTGGATGAAAACAGTCCGTTAGGCTTAAAAGAAAACTCAAAACGCTGGTTGAATTATGAACAGGCTACATTTGCTGAGACCGTTACTGATTCTGATGGCCACATCCGGAAGATGGACGAGCTGACTTTAACAGAGGCCTTAAGTTATGCCTCAGATGACACGATCTGTACTGCTGCCCTCTTCCAGTGGTATCGCTTATTTATGCTTACAGAGCAAAGCTGGGAAATCTACCGTAAGGTTGAAATTAGCGCAGCGTTCTGGACAGCACAAGCTTTTCTGGATGGTTTGAATATCAACTTGGCTACGTTAGCTGCATTAGATAAACGAGATAAAGCCGAATTAGAAAAATACCAGAATGAAATTTATCAATTTCTGATTAAAAAACAATGGGAAGGTACAGTATTCAAACCTCTGACGGAGGAGAATTATAAAACACCCGCCGGTATTAAATATGCATATCAACTTTTAAAAGGTCAACCATTTACGACACGTAAACGTAAATTTGAAGCTTTACTTGAAGAGCTTTCTTTAGCTGGTGCTGACGATTTACGAAGCTGGTTAGAGGATGGTGATCTTGAGTATTTAAACAAAGCTTTAAAAGCTGTGTTTAAGGGTCAACCTGATTTTAATTTCAATAGCCATGACCAGTTAGCCAAACTTATGTACGAGACTCTACAGCTACCTGTCCGTATTCGGAATAAACCAACTGGGCTTCAACCTTTTTATGAGGAAGGGGGTTCACCTAAGACAGATGCGGATGCTATAGAGCTAGCTATCTGCTATGACACTACAGAATATACAGAATATACAGAAAGACGGAAAGTATTAGAAAATCTATTAGTAATAAAGACATTACGAACTAGGTTTAATCTGTTTTATAAAACCTATCGGATGCTTCCACACTGGAAAGACCGGAAAATCCATGCCAGTTTGAACCAGTGCAGTACGAACACCCGCAGATTCTCTTCATCCAATCCGAACCTGCAACAGTTTCCTAAAGGTGCCGGAGATTTCCGTACTATTATAGAACCTCATCATAATCAGGCCATGATAGTGTCGCTGGACTTTTCAGCGCAGGAGTTAAGGATTATTGCTGACTTATCTCAGGATGAAAATATGCTCTCCTGTTATGTTGGTGAAAATCTACGAGACATGCACTCCATTACTGGTGCCAAAATTTCTGGTATGGACTATGAAGCTTTCAAAGCTATTCAGGTTAATGAAGACGACCCTCGTCACAAAGAGATTTCAAACTGGCGTAAATTAGCTAAAACAGTCAACTTTGGCACACAGTACGGGGTTGAGGCACAAAAATTGTCAATTACACTACGTTGCTCTGAATATGATGCCTCTGAATACATCAAAGCCAAAGTCGATGCTTTCCCTGGTGTAGAGCAATGGAAAACCCAAGTAGTCAAACAAGCCAAAGCCCTTGGATATAGTCTGACTATGTTAGGCGCACGTCGTCATCTTGAGAACATTAATAGCACTAATATCTATGAAGCGTCAAAAGATGAACGTCGGGCGGTTAATTTCATGGTGCAAGGTTCCGGTGCTGAAATGACTAAACTTGCAATGGGACGTATTTATGAAGCAGGTATCAGAGATAAATATGATATTCGTTTCCTGGCTCCGATTCATGATGAGTTAGTCTTCTCTATTGCTATTAAGGATATGCCAGAAGTTATCCCGATAATCTACAAAGCTATGACTGCACCTTATGCCAATATGCAAGTTCCTATTCAAAGTTCTGTCTCAATCGGCTGGACGTTTGGTGATCAGCATGAGTTAGGTGATGACGTTGTTCCTACGGCTGAAAACATTACTGCGCTTATTAACAAAGTGTCTGATCGCGAATTACAGGCTGCATGAGGGAACATTATGAGTAACGTAATTGTTCAAAGCATAGTGAGTAAAGCCAGATTAGCAGAGCTGGAAGCTCTATCTCGAATTCTAAAAGTTTATAAAACTGAAAACGCTAAGCTCTACAAAATTGTCAGAGGTTTATTATCTCAGGATATTGCGGTGGGTAAACCAAAGGATTTTGTTGAGCTTAAAGATAATCTAGAAAGGTTAACCACTGAAAATACCAAGCTTAAGAAAGAGTTAGTTAGTAAAGAAGAAGTAATAGAAAAGTTAAGGGCTGACTCAGATTCAGGTGATTTGAATTCAGATGAAGAATGCTCAAAGCTCCGGACTGAATATAAAGAAATTCTTATTGAAATAGTCAAGCTATTACATAAGGGCGACTATCTAGAAATGGAGTATATCCTGCGCGACCAACTTACGCGACTCAATTATTTTTATAGTTAAGGAGACACTGATGGTAGATATTGCTGATCAGGCATCCTTGGTTGAGCAAAGCCTTTTAGAAGCGGCTCTTCGTAATTCCAAACAAAATACAGAAACTACTAAACCTACAGGTTACTGCCTGTACTGCGGTGACCCCGTGGAAGGTGACCTACGCTGGTGTTCTGTTGAGTGTCGGGATGACTACGAACGAGACCAAAAATTAAAGAATATGTAACTTTTAATACAGGGTGTTAGTTCTAAAACTAACACCCGGAGGTGTTTATGCGTAATACAGGTAAAGAGTCAGAAGAACTCGTCAGACAGGCTCTTAAAAATGTAAATCTTCCTATTTTCGATTGGCAACGTATGTATGACGCTACTTCGGCCAGAAATACGTTTATGGCCCAGGTAGGCGACTTCCAGTGGTTTTTGCCTAATCATCATGGGGTAATCGAGGTCAAAAGCACTAAACATGCTTATCGATTAAGTAAGAATGCCTTTAGTAGCAATCAACGCGCTAAATTGTACAGACGTTCGAAAGCCGGAAGTACTGTATCTGTTTTAGTTCACCATTACGAAGCTGGATACTGGCACGTAGTACCTTTAGATGTTGTCTATGAAATTTTCAATATTCAAGGACAAGCCAGTATTGACTTAAGTAATTATGAAAAACATCTTACTGCTGACAGCGCGTTGCTGGCAGTTTTAAAAGAGGTTCTGTCACAGAACTCAGCGAATAATTAACAGAGGAAATTTTATGGATTTGTTAGTCACTATTTTACTTTATATGTTAATTGTAATTTGTCTGTTAGCTGTAGCTTTTGGTTCTTATAAATTAAGTCAAATTGTTATGGATATAATCGATTATGGCGATTGGCCTGTAGCTGACGATAATATATGCGATATGTTGGAAATTATTTTATCTGATTTAGATAAGTATAAATCTTGTATATCGTATAACTCTTACCTTTTATATATACGAATTGATGTAGAAGAAGGTTATTACAAACATATAATTCTTGATTACGCTGACAAACTTACTATGACCACCCCTGCCGGTTTAAAATTTCCTAAATCCAGGGAAAAAACTCTAAAAAAACTAATAACGAGAGCAATTAACGAAATCGAAGCCTCAGATAATAATAAGAAATTAACGAAAGTTAGAAGTTATTTATCCTCAGCATTAAACCCCACTACTAATCAGCATAAAACTCCTGAAGTTTTAGATATTGATGAATAAGGAAACCTGATGCAGAACTTGGGCTATGTAAGCAGGTTTACTTGGGATTGGAATTGGGATTGGAATTGGGATTGGGAATTGATATTAGGAATTACTGGGTTATTTATATTAGTGGCCATAATTTCAAGAAGTTTAACTTTTCTAATATGTATAACCTGTAATCTTTTTATTCAATTAAAAACTAAATTTTCTAAAAAGGAATCTATTGAAACTCACCGTAATAAATGACACACATTTAGGTGTGTCTCGTCAGACAGGAACTACACCTGAAAGTCAGAAAGCACTGACAGAATTCATGAAACAGCAGTTTCTAGATTTATTAAACAGAGCAAATAATTCAGACTTATTAATAAATGGAGACCTGTTTGATAAGTCTGATGTAGATAAGTCAATTGAATTTTTTGTGTTTAGACATCTACAAAACTGGTGCGTAAATAATCCGAATAAAACCTTATTTTTGGCGGCTGGAAATCACGATGAAAGCAAGAGTTCAGATGTTATTTCCAGTTTTCATAATTTGGCTTCGTATTTAGAAGCTTCAATTTCTAATGTAAAAATCATTAGTAAAAAATACGAAGAGATTTATCCGGGAATATTTGTCATTCCGCACATGATGAATCAGGATTTGTTTAGTCAGGAGTTGGCAGAGGTTTTAAAACAGTCTCCTAAGTATGTTTTTCTACATGCAAATTATGACAACAAGTTCGCAGCTCAGACCGACCACTCTTTAAATGTGTCTGCCGATTTAGCTCTGGAATTTGCAAAAGTAGGTACTACCCTAGTATTTGCGCATGAGCACAAAAAACGACAAATAGGTAATGTTCATATCGTAGGAAATCAGATTATCAGCTCAATTGCTGACTGTCTGGGCGACGATACTAAACAATATGTAGTGTTATATGACACAGTTTTGCAATATGTAACTTATCAGCAGATAGCAGATTGCTTTGCTGAAATTGATTGGACTGCCTCAGAGATTCCGGAGAAACACTTTTTAAGAATATCCGGTGAAGCTGATCAGTCAGAGGCGGCTGCCACTATTTCAACACTTAAAAATATACGTCAGAAATCTGAGGCTTTTGTGGTAACAAATTCAATTCGAATTAAATCTCTAAGTAATGAAAAGTTTGCAGAGGTTGACGATGTTAAAAAATATGATGTTAAAGAGTTGGTTGCCAGCAGACTATCTGAGTCATTGAAACATAGATTTGAAGAGGTGGTAGCTTTGATGGAGGATAATTAAATTGAACTTCACACTTATAGTAATTATGGCACTTTTTATTTTAATTCCTACGGTATTTTCAGCTACAGATACTATAAAAGAATCTGAAAACAAAGCTAGAGATTCCATAATTCTTATAGCTATATTATGTACAGCCCTGGTGGCTGTTACTGGGCTTTTAGGCTATTTCGGAAAATTATGAAAGATTTATTATGACAAGTGAAAATATTTTAGATTTAAGTTTATTCAGCTCAGTAGAGCCTTATAAAATTGATGAAGTGTTAAGTGAAATAGAGGTTCGATTAAAGAAAATTCTTCAATATGTATTTTCAGTTTCGGATATAGAACTTAAATACAAAGCGGTAAGGACAAGGAAGAAAGTCTATAAGTTATTTCTATGTTTTGATATTAAAGTTTTACTGGCTGAGAACGCTGTTATTAGAAGCCCTTCTCGTCATATATTAACTTGGGAAAAAGATAGACGTTTAGATACCAGGCTTGAACAGGAGAGTTTTATTAACCAAACAGTAGACCAACTTGCCCGTGTAATATTTTACAAAGAGTTGGGTTTAGTACAGTATATGGAATATCTTAAAGTTATAAACCATTTATATGTTATTCAGAAAGACCCTATATTAAGACAAGAACATAATTTACAGTTAGATGGTAAACTACTTTTTTATGGATTGAAAAAAGTAGTTTACCGCTCAGACGTAGAACCTTTTATAGCCGGGTACATTTCTAACGCTAACCTTGTTTATAGTAATAAAAATTTACCACCTAAAGGTGACTTGCTTCGTTTCACTTGTACTTTAAATACTATGAATTTATCTGTCACGCCTGCTTCTCCAGAAGCACGGGAAGAGTTATTTTATTGGAATCACCCTCAAAGCATCAAGGAACGTATACTGTCTAAAATGGGTGATCTATACAATAATTTAGAGCGTCAGGCCAAAAAATATAAATTTGAAGTTAGACACTTAATGGCTTAATAAAAAAGAATTTATGCTAACAAAATTAGAATTAACAAATTTCAGACAGCATACTTCTCTCAAATTAGAATTTACGCAAGGTGTTACAGTTATTCGAGGAGCAAATGAATGTGGTAAATCAACCATATTCGAAGCTGTAACCTTTGCGCTATTCGGTGTAGAAGCCTGTCGTTCAAATGATTTAACTACCTGGGGTGCACCAGACAAATCCCATGTTGTAACCTTAGAACTGAATTTAAACGGTCAGACATATCACATTGTACGTTCTGCTAGAGGGGCAGAGCTTAATTCAGGTGATATAAAAATCACAGGACAGCGTGAAGTAACCAGACGTTGTGAACAACTTCTGGATTTAAAGCCCGGAACAGGTACTAACTTAATGTTTGCCTCGCAGAATTCAGTCAGAGGCACACTAGATGAAGGTAGTAAATCTATCCAACTAATAGAGAAGCTGGCAGATTTTGATGTGGTCGATGGTTACATTAATACTCTACAGACCAATTTTAGTTTAGGTAAGTCTGACCATCTGCAACAGCTAGTTGCAGAACTGGAAACTCAACTGGTCAATACCCACCAGCAGATAGATGACTTTATCGATATTGATGAGTTTGAGGCTACTGAAAATAGTACTCTAGATGAACAGTTACAGGCACTTAAAGCTCAGGCTACTGGTAAAAAATCTGATATAGACAGACTTACAGAGCAGTTGGATAAAATCCGAGGAGAAGAAGAAACCAGAAATAAGTTAAAACTCTCTATTGCAAACGTTGAAAAGAGCCTTGATTCTATAAGGTCAGGGTTAAATGCACCTGTATCTACACGACCAAACGCTCATCTTGTAGCGGATGCTGAATCACGTGTGAAATTTCATGAGCAATTAAAAAATATACGTGCACAAGCCGACATTCAGAAAAAGCTCGGGATTCTGCATTTAGATTATTTAAGTTATTCCTACTATTGTCCTAGTCATTTTGATTCTAAAAATCCACTTATCAGAATTAATGGAACAAAAGAATCCATACAGCAAGATATAGGAATGCTTGAATCAAACTATAGTGAGTACAGGATTCGGAAACAGGAGTTACTGTTAAAGCGCAAGAACCTGGAAGATCAGAAATGTACTAATTTAGGCTGCCCCACCTGTAAACGGGAGTGGGATAATGCAGATGAGATGCAGAAAAACAACGCTCGTATTTCCGAGGAAATTGTTGAACTCAACATTGAGTTGGCCAAACTGGATAACTCTATTATTGAAGTCGAATCTGAAATTAATAAGTTGAAAGCGGTTTTGCGTCAGCCTGAATTTACCCCTGCAATAAACTCAAAATGGGTCATAGATGATGACGGAAAATATCCACTGAAATATAAATGGACAGGTGGAGAGCTCGCAGAGGTTGATCATGAGGTCTCCAGACAATTGGAAGTGTACGAAGATTTATTGGAGGACTTATCAGCGTGGGAATCTAAGCAGGAAGTTTTTAAACAACAGCTTGTTGATGCTGAAACCCAACTGGCGGAGTTAACTGAAAACCTTGCTCTGGTACCTGAATCTGATACCTCATCTGCTGAGCTTTCCCACACTTTAAATCAGGTTAGACTGGACTTGAATGATATTCAACATGGTATCAATTCAGTTAATAGTAAAAAATCTGAGATACCGGTTAAAGTTGAGCAATTGCGCAAACAATATTCTGAACTTAAAACTGAGGAAAATAATGTAAAAGACAAAATTAATAACTTTAAGAATGAGATTATTAATACTCAAATTAATAACGCATTGTTAAAGGCTTTACGTGAGATTAAACCTATACTGGCCAACACCATCTGGCAGCAGGTCTGCAATACAATTTCCCAGTATTTCAGCACCATGCGAGATACACCTTCTATAGTTACTAAAGCCAGTACCGGGTTTGAAGTAGATGGCCATAATACTAAAGCACTGTCAGGCAGTACGCTGGATGTTTTAGGCATAGCGATTCGGGTAGCACTAACGAAAACGTTTTTGCCAACATGCGGTTTTATGTTACTGGATGAACCTTTTGCAGCCTGTGATGTTGAACGCCAGATGCGAGCTTTAGGATTTATTACTTCTACAGGCTTTGATCAGATAATTATCGTCACGCATGAAGATACAACGGAAGCTGTTGCTGATAACCTGATTACATTGTAAACGTAAAAACCAGAGTTAACTCCTCTGGTTTTTATTTCCTTATTAATACGGTAAAATAAATTTTTAAATTAATTTTATCAAGAACAAGTGAGAATGGTTAACAAAGACAAGACTAAAGACAATTCAATATTAGCTGCGAGAGCACAACGGACGCTTAAAGATATAGGTGTAAATCCACTTATCCCGCAAGACCCCAGACAATGGAAGTCGTATATCATTAATCTCCGGACTGCTCTTCTGGGTTTAACTACTGAAGAGTTCTGGGATATTGTAGGACTATCCAGAAGTTCGGGTGTCAAGTACGAAAGCTCAGACAAGTCTTACAGCAGACATCCTAATCGGAAACTTATGCTTCTTATAGCAGAGGCCTTTAAGCTGGAATGGGAGGTACCTGACCGTGTCCCTAATATCCCTGTTGATTCGAAATCCTCTTCTAAGATGTTAGAAATGCTGGAAAAGAATAATGTCAGCATGCAGGAACTAGAGATTCTTCTCAACTGTCTGAGTAATTTACGGAAATTACATTCTAAGATGGGAACTAAAAATTAACCTTTAAACTATGAGGTTTGCATGAATTATATTAATTTAAGCAACTCAATATATTACACTAACTACAAAAACTGGTCAGATGCATAATTCATCTGACCAGTTGTCTATTTGTCTATTTGGGTCTAGGTTGACAATCTTCGATTGGTTCTAACCGCCCTTTCTCATATTTCAATTCTCTGTCTACAGTAAAATACGACACCAAACCTATAAATACGGCAATTGCCATTAGAGATTTAACGTCTTTTACAGTCATGCGCGAGCCTTACGTAAAGCCAGCTCAAACAGTTCTGCATGACCTGCAATTTTTACTGCTCTGTCTGTACCATTAATAATCTTCCTTGCTCCTTTGTAGTCCGCATTATTTAAAGAAATATAATTCTCTAGCTTCATACCAGTAAACCAACCTTCAACCATACCCTGTTCCATAATGGCATAAGCTACATCTGTTTTCAAAGCCAGTTCCGGGTGATGGATCAGGTCAAGGTCTAATGCTTTACCTGCTCTCTCGTAATTCTCATACCAGGTTAATTGAACGTAACCTCGTCCATAATAGATAGGCAGACTGCTGTTGTATGCCTTGCCATCTTTTCTGATATGTCTACCATACCTCTTACCTTTACCCTTACCATACTCTTCAATTGGCCGCATAGTCGCAGCCGTCTCATGATAAGCAGTTGCCAGTATGTAAGCCGTATTATTAGTGGTTTGCCCTGCCATACAAGGCACGAGAATATTCAGGCAATCTACCTGAGTCTGAGTGAACTTACCGAATAACGGTCGGATACTATCAAAAAATATCTTCGGATTAATGGGTTTCAGGTCTTTTTCTCTTAATACTGGCATTAATTTAGCCCAAGTCTTAGAGCCAACTTCACCATCTACTAATAAACCTGATTGTCGTTGAAATTGTTCAACTGCCGTTTGGGTTTTGACACCAAACATACCATCTATTGTTAAACCTAATGCATGCTGTAACGCACGCACCTCTGCTCCTTTGCTACCTTGTCTTATCATGTACACCCTTTGGTTTGCGGTTTTTAGTTAATTGAGTGATCTGGGAATAGAAAAATAAAGCCATACCCACATCAATCGGAATATCAGCCGGTGCCAGAACAATCGTTGGTGACAGAAGCACCATTGCAATTGCCGAGACTGCTCCGGCTGTAAGCAGGACATACGCCCACATCTCTAGCTGATAAAATTTCCACTGCCGGTTGGATATCCGGCACACTGCAAAAAGGAAGATAAATACTGACGCAGTTATTTTTATGGATGCTAATAGGTTAATCATGTTTTGAGCCTCCGAACTTATCAAATAAACTTGTCAATATTCGTTTTCCTCCATCTGCAACAATAGGTAACAGCCAAGGCCATGCACCACCAATCACAACAGGGATAGCTGCGCTAAAAAAGGCATTGGCATTATCAAGATTAAATTCTTTCTCAATCGTAAACTGTAATACCGGTGTGAATGCACCGGCTAATAATGTGCTTGTAACTACATTCGTTACGCCAGACAACCGGGTTATAGACGGTTGAAGACTTTGAACTGCTGCACCGGCTAATGCGCCTAAAACCAGAGCCTCAATAGGCATTCCTAGAAAAGTACCGGTTATTCCTACAGCACCCAGATTCAGAACATAGTTAGATCCGCCTGAACTTAAAGACATAGATTCTTTTGGTATTTAATAAGTTATATTATAGCATAAATTCACTATTTTTTCCTTATAAAATAGTGTATTCACTATTATAAATGAATTATAACAGTGAATTTAACTAATACATTACCACACCCATAAAAACCCCCACCTGCTCTAAAGCCTCTTTAGTTATTCCTCTGTCTTTTGCAAACTTAGGTAAGGAGTATTTCACGTAGGCTCCTTCTTTCGAGTTTGAACTTCTGCTGGCCATCCAGTCCCATGTATTTGAGTCAAATGTACCCATACTAAAAGAGAACTGTTTGGATTTATCACTTGGATTCCATTCGCCTCCGCCGGTAAATCCCATTAGAGATGAAGCCCATTTACTACCATGCACCCAGTTAATACCGTTAAATACACAGCAGGCAGTTGACCCTGACTGTCTCCCATAGACAAAAGTATCTACACGACTGAATACGCATCCAAGTTTGTAGCTTGATGACGGAATAGAATTGATACTCCCTGAGTTAGAAACAAAGACCGGTAACAGGGGTGGATTTTGAGATGTAAATGTTTTACTACCGTCTGTCCGGAAAGTTTCAATACCGTAGCCCGGATAGATAGGTGCGGTTGGCCATTTACTATATATTTGTATCTGAATATCCACGTAATCAGCTTCACTGAAAATTACGTAGATTTCCTGTGTAGGTGTCTTACTGAATAATCCAATAGAAAATGAACTGGAGAAATCCGCCGGATATAAAGCAGCCACTTCATCCTGTCCTACACGCACTACTAATAGATGCATGGTAGGACTGTCAAATTTCACTTTGCCACGTTTCATCCACATCCGCCGTGACCGCTGAACAAATTTACTTTTAAGCATATATGAAGACATCTCTTGCATAATGCTGATCAGACTCCCCTGACCCCAAAACCCATATGTAGGTGCACTGGGCTGAATAATAGCTTTAGCCGGGGAATTTATTGTATTTGTTAAACCTAGAAGGCTGGCTGTTGAACTAACTATGTGCCCGTTGGCATAGGAAATTGAGCCGGGAGTATAAGTGTTCTCACATAATTGATGAGCTACAGAGTCAGAGGTTGCAGCATTGAACTGATCAACTACACCTTGTTCAGAGTCTGACCAGTAACCCATAATGGGCGAAAGTGGGAATTCAACTTGAGAATATTTATTGGGTGTCCAGCTATAATCAACATTCTGTCCGGATTTATTAATATCAAACGCTACACCCATTTCAGTTGTAGACAGGAGTTTTACACCTGAGCCTAAATAAACTTCTATACCGTACAAACAACACCTCTAATACCGTCCGGATAGATATCCGATAACAACCATAATATTTCCGTTAGTATCATATACACAGATATTCTGACTAGTAAGAACCAGTCCACGTTTAGTCTGACTGTTGTCCCGTATGCTGACGTTACCTCCGTTATCAACTACAAAACGTCCATTACCTATGTTTAATGAACCACCATTTATCTGGCCACCTCGTAGTTCGTTACCGATTAAAGTTTTACCACTCAAAGTACCAGAAAGTACTAAATCCCCATTTAAACCAAGTATGCCTTCCTGAGCGGTAAACAGAGGCACTTTCTGGCTTGTCCAGACCGCAAACTTATCTGCCTGTACCACAAATTCAGACTGACCGCTGGCTCCGTCCACACCCAGATGCACACCTCCGATAACCGGTTGCCCTTTAGAATTATCTACAGACACCTGCACCTGCCATGTCGCAGACAGCTTCCCATTCAGGTCCGCATATGAACGAGCAACCTCGGTAACCTGAGCTTTTGCATCATTAACCTGTGCAACGACTGTGGTTAGTTTTTCACTCTCAGCATGCTGCTTATCTGCTAATGTTGTTATCTGTTCAGCGACAGTAGCTATATTCTGATTAACCTGAGATTTGACCGCTTTTATTTGTTTGGTTAGAGCATAGTCACCGCTGGTAATCTGAGAGTAAACATCCCACTTTCCAGCGCGCGGTGTATCATCTCCAGCCATCTCCTGACTGTCCCCAGCGAAGTCTGGGATGTTTTGAAGTAATTCGTCGGTAATTTCTGGTTTAAACTGTTCAAAAGATAGACTTCCATTAATCTGGTCGAGAATAGGTTTAGGGTCAGGGTCGGCGGTTGCTTCAATAACATTTGTGAAATCACCAGTTACCCCAGTTTCATCCTTAAATCTCGCCCATAGAAAATAGTGGTCGGATAGTTTTACATTTTGTACTGTGTAACTACTAGTGGGGTAAGGTACAGAAACCAATAACTGCGCAGTGTCTAATCTGTTCTCAGTGTTTATGAATATTTCGGTACAAGCCTGATTTACGACAGTTATAGGATTAACCCAAGATAGGTGAATAGAATATAAGCCGCCTTTTGCTTGAAATCCTGTCAAGGTGTAGTCAATAACAAAAGTCTTTACCTGAGGTTCTGACAGTGTACCTTTAGCAGTCCTACCTCGTATCTCTATACGGTAGTTACCACAAGGTAAATCATTTAATTCTATATTAGGGGTTTGTGCGTCAGGTATATGGCGATAAAACACACCATTACGGTAAACCTTGACATCATAAGAAACGTAGGAACCAGACAATGACCCATCCCAACCTACATTAACCTTACCGCCCTCATCTGAGACCGTAATATTATTAATTTCGGCTTTATCAGTTTTATTAATTGTGGTCGGGAAATTAGCGGCTGAATCTATCTCACCATACTTAGAAGGGTCGTGACTAACTGCTGAGATGGTGTAGGTCTCTTCTCTGGCGTTCTCTGTGATACTTACAGTGCGAAACAGCCTGGACTTAACATCCATATGAATAACACAAGTATCTCCCTCTTGTATCGGGATAACAGGGTCGATAGTTAAGTTACTTCCAGATTGAGCTGTTATCTTTGCGCTCTTGATACCATTTTTTGTTGCTACAAAAATTGTACCGCCTACTACGGATTTATGCTTAAACTTCGGCATCCGTCTCCTGTTTCTTCTCTAAACTCTCAATCTTTTTAGTTAACTCATCCACTTTACTGATTAAAGCCAGAATACACTCATGGTTATAGGCACTCATGGCACCATAGTCCAGACTTAATGAGTCTTTGACTACTGTACCGTCATTCAGAGTGATATCCTGATTCACGTAGACACTTTCAGGCAGCACCTTTTCAATATCTTGTGCTATAAATCCTGCTTCATAATGATTATTGGTTTTTCGTTTGAATACATAACCTCTGAAGGATTTGCACTGCTCTAGAATATCAGTATCTGAACCTATAACCTTAAATTCAGTCTTTAAACGTTTATCAGATGAACTAATCCAAGTACCAGAACTATAAGCGTTGTTATCATTTTTAAATACCCAGTAATGCCAGTTCTGACTCCAATCTTTAAGACTAATAGTTGCCTGTGTAGAATAACCCGCACATTCTTCTATAAAGAAGTCTGCCCGTATTCCTCTTTGCTGATCACCCCACATAGGACAACTGGAAGTCAACAACGGACCTCGATATACCTGCCCAGTTACAACTGCACCTCCAGCACCCCAACCAGCACTATTCTCTAAACAAAGATTAGTGTTCCCACCTCCGTATGTTCTAATAACCTGAGGCATTGAAAATACGTTAGATTGATTCAGTACAGGTATGACGGCACCATCCTGACCAACATTATAGGTAGATGCAGTACCCAGCCCCAACTTATTTCGTCCCATTGCCGGATTACTATAAGTAAAAATCTCTCCGGAATCTGAATTTAAAGTATATTGGCGAGTAGTAGGTGTTTTAGTTGAGTAATCCACTGTATTAAATTGAATACCAGCTCCGTCTACACCAACTGTTTTAATACTATTTATACTGGCTGATGCGTATTTACTGCCTTTAACTGAGAGTGAAGTTTCTAAAACACCCCCGGATACTACTGAGCCATTAACAGGTACATTAGACTGAGCTGTCACAATTTCCTGCCGTGTATTAACACTAAGAATATTGTTTACACGAATGATAGCTATAAAATTAGCGGAGACAGGTCTGTTTTCATTTGCGGTTGGAACGACTCTTGATGCATCTAACCTCAATATTGTGGGTGACATACTTGAGTTAGTGTATTCAGCCACTGTAGCATTGCTGCCGGCTAAATAAAACGCTCCTGAGGGCAACTGCCAGGCAGAAGCCCCTGCTGCATGAATAGAAGCTTCAATATTTCTGATAGCATCGCCATTTACAGTACCGCTTGCAGCATAACCATCACCACGAACAAACAACCCTTTCAGACTGCCAGACTGCTTACCGTTAATATCCGGAACCCGAAAAGTTGTTGAGCCATTTCCGGAAGAAAAAGAAGCACGTTTATCTGAGGCACTAAGCCATTCTGTATCACTAACTATATTAAGTAAGTCTCTTGACAGTGTGTCCCACAATTCAGGGTAATCTTCTCTATTCAGGAGTTGTCCGTCCGCTGGTATGTATCCGACAGGGATTGCGGCACGAGAGCCATTAAACCACTGAATAGCTCCGATGTAGTCTGAAACTACATGGGTTGTACCGCTTGAAGAACCTGAGCCTTGAGCAAACTTAGCATTAAGCTGGCGCAGAGTAACAGAACCCATATTATCCGAAGCATCTGCTGGCTGAATAATATTGTGTTTTAAGCCATTTAAAGCTGTTATATCGGAATTATCCCCTTTAGTAGCGAAGTTTTTAATAGTTGTAGTTAATTCCTTATTAGTGCTACTAACAGTTTCTAATTGTTCTGACACCCTGGAGATGCTATCAACCAGAATATCAACATTATCATTACACTTCTCAAATGCAGTCCTTTGACTGTCTCCACCTCTACCTGTAGAATCTAATCCCAGATCAATTTTTGTTACTTCAACCATAAAAATATACGCAGTTAAACCGCGTATATTATACTCTTTTTTGCCTGTTATTTCAGCAATCTATTACGTTTTAGGCTTACTTGGAACTTCTTCAAGCCTCAGACTTGGCACTCGTATTTTATTACCCTTAACCGAAGTAACTCGACCGCCTAAGGGTGTTCCTGCGTAGTCACTATCAGCCACCTGAATGATGTCATGAGGTAAATGTCTTAAACCTTCCCGACCTACAGTGAATGATACGGATAGCTGCTGACGTCGCTCAGTTTCAAGCAGCCACTTTGCAAACCTGATAGCCTGACCGCGACTGTCACAGCCAAATGCAGTAACATTTTTGGCAATAAACCCATATTTACGGACTGCCTCGTCATCCTGTACTAACTCTTGTGTAGGCTCGCTATTGTTATTCCGGTCAATATATTGAACATACACGGCAGTATGAATAGCTTTAACACCTACACCTGAATAAGTAAATTGACCATTTTCCACATTGGTATTGGTATATTGTGCAACCGGTGGGTCATTTTTATCGACCACTACTGAGAACTGAGCACCATTCCAAATCTGATAACCGGTCACAATAGAGCACAAGTCAGATATTAAGTCATAAGTAGCGCGCTCTTCCGAAGCATAAACATTGCATACTGCCCTACGCTCTTTTCCGCCAAACCCATCGTCAACTAAATCATCACACCACTTACCTATAGCGTAAAGTGTCCACTTATCAATGTCAGAAGCCTGTATCCGACTGGCAATACTGCTGTAACGACTGGTCGTTAAAATATCATACAGCACCCACATAGGATTATTAGACCACGCCACTTTGAAAGAGCCATCCCAAACCGGAGAGTTATATGTCCCATTAACAGGGTCGTAATTTGAAGGAACCTGAATCAGCTTACCCAGAATATCATAGGTAATCGTAGGCATACTGCTTCCAAACTGATCAGTATCAATTGACCACGCAGCCAGCGCAGTGTTAGCGTGATTCAGTTTTGTACCAATAATCTCGACATACGAGAAAAAATAGGTATTATTCACCACTAAATCCGAGTTACTATCGTCGGTAATTCGGGAAACTCTGATATTGAATGGTGAGGCCGGAACTTTATCAAATACCACATCGGTCATAAAGTTACCGCTGCTTTTCTCTGTGAATGTTACTACTTGAGAAGAGAAGACAGTATTCTTAACTAAATCTACCACTACTTGTGTGGTAGTAGGTTTAACATCTCCGGTCTTTTTATCTGTCTTGGAATTTTTACTTACACCTACAGTCACCCGTAAACTGGTCAGATTATCATTAGACACAGTTCTGGAAATATTCAGAGATTTTTTAACTTCCACGCCTACATTCGTAACATTATCAACCTGCTCAAATCCAGGCAGATAAGTCTGATCAGCGGCACCAGTAGTAAATAGTCCGGTTACACCGTGAAAATTAAATTCTCCAGACCGGCTTTGTACAGGTGTGTTATCAAAATATACGGATTGCAGAGGATCTTTAGTTACAAAACCTTGTATTTCCCCTTCACATATAGCATGAACTACTTTCAGAGACTGAGCACTTGAGCCGGTATTAGGGGCAATATAAGGTGTCCGGCTACCACCACTAGACTGTTTACCACCCATATCAATCCACTCCTACACTAACAGTATAATTGGCATTAAGTACACTATCATTATTACGGTCAATATTGTAAGCAACGCCGTTAGGGGCAGTTGCTGCTACCGGAGACACAAACGTTTTCTTTAAATTCAGATTTAAACCAATATCCGGGTTCTGCATTACCGGGTCATTTTTAGTATCTACCCTGCGGGTCTGATAACCCTGACTGATCACTCTCGCACCACACCGGACACGACCATAAGCAAGAGGAACAGGCTGACCGTCTGCTCCAGAATTTTGCAGATTAGAAAATGATGTATTTCTGCTGGACTTTTCCTCTTTGCCAGAGTTCATATCTAGTGATGGTGTTTTAGTTAATAGCTGGGCTATACCTCCAAGCACCAGTGACGCACCCATCATAAACATCCCGCCGGCCAATGTACCTGTTCCCAGATATGCCCAGCCAGCAGCACCACCTGCATACCAACTTGCAGCAATCAACACTACACCTACAACAATCTGTGTATATTTACCCGCACCAGAAGTAACAGGTGTCAGATGTAACTCACCTTTAGCATACTGGTGGAATTTTTCTTTAACAGCTTCTTCATCCAGAATATCCTGATTGAACTTCACCTGATACTGTCCGGCATTAATATAAGCACGTAAGCCTTCAATCTGTACCATTAAGGCTTTCAGAGCCTCAGCCGGACTGTGAGCGTGCAGACTGAACTCCTGACCATATCGACGTAAATCGCCATGAAAAACAACTTTAATCACTTAAACCTCTTACATTATTTTCTAAATCATTCTTTATGGCTGCAATCATGTCCGGCTGCCAGTCTTTATGTCTCCAGATGCTGTCAGTGCGCCGGCGCAGTGCCTCTGTGTAGACTTCTTTACCACTTAGGCGGTCAACCTTATGATGAATAACTTCCCCGTGGCCAATGTACAGCAGAACATGGGCAGGAATATTGCTGTAAGCTGTCAGAATAACGTCACCCACCTGTAGTTCCTGAACTTTAGAAAAGCCTCCGTCAGGCAGGTTATTTTCAAAGCTGTGAATTTCCGCATCATAATTAATGTCAATTCGCTGATGGTCACGAAATTCAATACCAGCCAGCATAAAAGCATCACGAATCAGAGTAAAACAATCCTGTGTTCCATATTCAAACACTCTTCCGCGTAATAACGGGGCATATCTGAACGTCTTTATTTCACCTCCTGTTACTAAAACCCAGGGTAACTTACTTTGGTGCTGAGCTACCCGGTCTGCACCAGATAGATAAGGTTCATTATTCGGGTGACTGTGGACAATCGCGACTACCTCTCCTTGCTTTTCCGCAGTTATCCAGTCATCTGAACTTATTTCAAAACTCTCCTCAGGTAGAGCTGAAACATTTGTACACGGGTAGTAGGTCTGACTTCTTTTATTCTGTACAACAAAACCACAAATTTCTGTTTTGCTGTCTGCCGCATGAGTTTTAATCAGACCTTGGACTTTTTTAGTTAATTTCATATTAGGCCTTTACATTTTTTGCTGACAGGAAAGCACCGATTGGTAACACAGCGGTTTCTCCGAATCGGGCTTTACAGCTCAATAAACGTTTACCGCAGCTATCTAGTGAGGGGTCGTTGGTGGGCATATCATTTTCATCGGCCACAGCGTGTCCGGTATAACCACAGCCTTCACCACGATACTGCCAGCAACAATTTTGTGAGGTCATCACCCTGCATGGTACGGTTGCACCATCTGACTCACTGGGCACTGCCAGTTCAAATACCCCTTGTTCTCTTGTTAAGGAAACCATACGCTCAATAACGTAGCTGGTTTTAATCTCCTGTAACGGGTCAGCAGAAGAATTCCCCTCAGCAAAATTTTCAGCATCCATAAATTGCTTATAGACCAAATGCCGATAGACAGTGGCTCGTTTTAATTGGTCATACTCTTCTACAGCTCCGGTTACAAAGCCCAGAGCATTGGATATTGTCAGAGTTGGTCTGTTAGATGTTCCTTGCGTGGAGACTTCAAATCCCTCACCTAAAATCGGGTAAACTGCAAATTCATGCCCTTGCCAGATAAAATTCTTACCCAGCTCGTTAGTATCATTTGCAAACCTATAAATCTGACCACCAATATTCCGTAAATCAATTGTCCAGAGTTCAACCAGTACATCCTGATCCAACTTTTCAGTGGCTTTAAACCACTCTTCACTCATCTGGTTAATACGTGCATTCATCAAATAGCAACCTCAGTGAACTTTACAGACAGAACATCTTCAAATCCCGTTTTTTTAATGGATTTATCAGAATGAATAACAATTATTTGTTGACTCTCTAGAGGGGGTTCCCATAGAAAACGCTTACCTGTATGCTGGTTTAAAAAATCCTCAATTGCTTTAATGGTTGCAGGCTTACGTGTAAACGTCAGGCTATAGACTTTCAGAGGTGAACCAGCTCTCAATGGAATTAGTTGCACGACACCTCCACCAAATTGAATCACCTTTACAGCATCCGAGCTATCCTCAACACCCATATCTCGGTCCGGAATCCAGTCTCGATTAAATATATCCATACTTTATTAACCCTTTGCGAACATGCCACCGGCACGTGTTTCTTTTGTTAAAATCTTATAAACCTCAGTCTCTATAGTTTTACCTATTGTCCGGCCTAAACCCTCAGCTCCTTTGGCATCCACAGACGACTCAGAACTACCATCTGAGTTAATAGTTACAGACACCGTTACAGGAGTATTTATTACCGTACCTGCTCCACCTCCGGTAGCCTGTACACCTAAATCACCATTTGCCATTCGGGTTAAGGGTAAAATTCCTTCCGGACCAGCTTCACCTGCCAGCCCCATACCTCTGGCCATAGCAAATGTAGTCGGGTGATGCAGCACGCCGCCGTTAGCATAAGCGAGGGTTCCGCCTTGTGATACAACACCGCCGCGAGCAAATAAACTGTTTAAACTACCACCTGCACCACCTCCGAAAGCACTCATCCCTACATTAATGAGTTTCAGCATAGCCATTCGCATTGCTATTTTGGCTAAGTCTCCGAGAATGCTGGCTGTCATACTCTTAAAATTTAGTTTTCCGGTTACAGCCAGATTCTGCATAGCTGAAATGACAGAGTCAGTAACTGAATTAAAAGCCTTTTGTGCAAAAGTACCATAGCTAATAGATTCATCTACTAGCTGGTTATAAGAACGTTTTAAGCCAACTTTCCAGTTAGTTTGTGCCTGTTGAGCAGCTTCAAATGTACGTTGTGTGTTTTCAATCTGACGTTGATAATCTGCAAATGTATCTTTATAAGTTGTTGCATTTTCATCTACGTTTTTAGACTTTAATTCAGCCAGAGCCTGAGCCTGTTTTATACGCAGGCTTTCAACTTGCAGAAGCATCTCCTGTCTGGCTTTTTCACGGTCAGTAATAACGCCCAGTTGATTTTGCAGATCTACTTCTACTTTCTTTTGCTCCAGTAGTTTACTCTGCTGGTCTAAAGAGTATTTCTGAGCCTGCATTTGCAGCTCACGTACAGTATCTCGTGCAGCTTCAGTATAGTTAGTAGTATCTCCACCTATAGCACTTGCGAGCGCATTGGACGCTCCACTACGCTGACCGAGCTTTACTGTTCTAGGGTCTACCTTTTTTCCATTAACAGTTGTTGTCAGATGTAGATGTGGTCCGGTAGTGTTACCTGTGTTTCCAGAGCGGGCTAAAGCCTGCCCGCGTTCTATTCTGTCACCTGTTTGACGCAGGACGGCAGACAGGTGCGCCATACCATAGATGATTCCGCTGTCGCCCTGAAATTGCATCTGTGTTCCACCGGCACCACCAGACCAAGAGCGGATAACTTTACCGCTCTCCGGTGCATTAATCACTGTGCCTACAGGCATGGCCAAGTCTATACCGTTGTGGTAAGTGGAAGCCCCAGCTTTAGGTGAATGTCTGTGGCCAAAACCAGAGGTGACCCTCGTCATACCACTGGTCAGAGCCTGATATGCCAGTTCTGAACCCTTATTTGTCACATTTTTGATAGCATCCAGAGTTTTCTGAGCGCGGGCTTTATCCTCAGCGGAACCTTTACTTTTCAGAAAATTCTCAGCTTCTATTTGTTTCTGGCGCAGTTTACGGGTGTACTCAGACTGGCTGATTTCATCCAGTGCACGCGCATTGTCCATAAAGGCTTTTACCAGAGAATCTGAGACACTTCCCTTTGCAGCTAGCTCTTTCTGCATCTGGTCACGTAGTGACTTCTGTGTATCCTGTAAAGCAGTCTTTTCCAGATTACCTAAGTCTGAATTGTATGTAGGTAAAGGTCTGGAAGACGCCGGATTTAATACAGGCGGGTTTTCAATCAGATTCTTAGACTGACGAACTTCAAGGGAAGTTTTACGTTCTCCGGCCAGTTTCGCCTCAGCCTGTGACAGTAACGAGGTTAAAGCAGGTAAAGCATCCTTAGTTATGTGAGCGTTACTACTAGACAGAAGATTACGTTTGCCTGGGTTAGGGTCTAATGTCTGAGCATAAATATCAGCAATACCCTCAGAACCCCTTTTCACACCATAAGGGGTCTGATTTTTGTAAGCACTTATTGAAGCCAGATTTTCAGCACCGATTTTCAGGTTTTGCAGGTAAATGGCTGTCCGTTGGGGGTCTAGTTCGATTTGCTCTTTAAGTTCTTTTAAACCGGCAGGAGTGAGTAATTTATTTAATCTCTCCCGTAATTCATCTTCTGTAAATGTAGAAGATGTCAGAGCATTAGCCTGATTTGCCGGCATACCCTGAGATACAAGAAGTTTAAATTTCTTATCTTCGGGGTTTAACAGATGCTGGAAGTCTTTATTGTTTACGAATTCTAAACGGTCATGGGCTTCTGATCTTTTTCCGTCAGTTAAGCTACTGAGAAGACTTTGAGTTTTTACAGCTTCTGCCTGGATTTCCTGCATATGCTGCATAGCCATCGCAGTACGCTTAGACATCAAATTCATTTCAAGCGTATACAGGTCGTTCACCAGATTACTTCTAATCTGGGCAGATTGAGTATCTAATTCATTTTTATGCTGAGTAGCCTGGTCAAATCGTGTTAGTTCTTCTTGTATTAATGTCCGTTTACGGTCAAGCAACAAGGTTTCCTGCTCTATCCGGTACGCAGAGCTTTGACTTGCTGCTGAGTTTATCTGAGCAAGGGAATCTTGTACTGCTGCATCAATCCTCTGACGATTCTTTTCAAAAGCCTGAATTGTAGTTTCAGCTTCCAAAGCATATTGCTGGAAGTTTGACTTATAGCCTAAACCTAATTTCTGATCTAAACGAAGACCGGCACCAGTTGTATTAAATTTCTCCAATACATCGGTTTTAACCGCAGCTAAACTGGAATCCAGAGTTTTAATTTCACTGGATAAATCAATTACAGCCTTTTTGGATAAAACCATGTACGCAGCAAAACCACCTACAGCCAATGCAGACCAGCCAATGGGTCCCATTGCGGTAAACAACCCGGTAACAGTTGTTTTGAGAGCAGCTAATGTTCCAGTAGTTCCTGCCAGCGTGGTTGCTGTACCAGCCTGAATAGCTGCAAATGTCTGTGTAGCTAGAGAAGCACTTTTGTAGGCAGATGAGACTAAGCCAACAGCCGTTGATACCAGACCAAGTCCGCCTACCCAGTTCATAAACGATACAGTAGCGGCGGCTGCGGCAATGCCCGTGAGTAATGGAGCAACCGGAGTTAAAACCTTAACAGTATTTACAACCGTGTCGGCCAGTTTCAGGAATCCCGATGTAAGACCTGTAATAATCTGACGAACATTACCATCGTTAGCAAAGTTCGAAAGCGAAGACATCAAACCCTTAAAATCACCTTGGGTATTTTGTCCGATTGAGGCAAAGGTGTTTTCCCAGGAGTTCTTCATTTTCAGGAAAGAACCTTGAGCAGTATCACCCAGTCGAGCAGCCTGCGTCGTGGTGTAACCCATGTTTTCACCCGCACGGGCAATCTGGTTATGCAGTTTAGTAAATTCATCTCCAGATTGAGACAGCAAAATGTTGGCTGTCTTCAAACCACGCTCGTTGAATATGGCTTTTAACCACTGCTGTTGCTGCTGATCAGTTAATCCGCGCAATTTAGATTGCAGCTCAGCAACCACCTGACTGAACGGTTTTACCATTCCGTTCACATCATAAATTGACAGACCTAACTGGTTAAGGGCTTTAGTAGATTTCGCTGTACGTCCTGAAAGGTCACTTAGAAAATTCTTCAGAGATGTACCGGCTGCGGAACCTTCAATATTATATTTAGCCAGAATAGACAGCGCAGCAGAAGTATCTGTAACCGATAAGCCAAAACGGGCAGCCTCAGAGGACGCCTGCTTTAGTGCTTCAGTCATCTTCCCTACGGAAGTCTGAGAAACGTTCGCTGCCATTGCAGCCTGGTCAGCAGCCTCCTGCAAAGCATGCGCGTTTAAAGACCCGTCTTCATTATTCAGATGAAATGCTGAACGCAGACCTGCCAGAAACTTGGCAGAATCTTCATCGGACAGGTCGCCAGCTACAAGAGCTAGATTAAGTGTGGCAGGTATTGCCTTAAAAGCGTCAGATGCTGAAAGACCTGCCTGCGTCAGAACTTTTAAAGCCTGTGCAATCTGAATTGGTCCCTGAACCAACCGCTGGGAACCCATATCCAGAATTTTTTGAGACAGTTCTGCTACTTTTGCACTACCCGCCTCGGCAGCCACACCTACCTGTTCCATCTGCCAGCCAAAGTCTTTACCCACAGTTAAAGACTTAAATACTGTAGAGGCTCCGGCAAGGCCAGCCGCCATTGGGAGTAAAGAACCCCAACTCAACCATATTTGATTAACACCTGCGGCCATACCTCGCCACACCTGATGCAGGTCACGCGAAGACACCATTACATTGCGAATTTCCCCGTTTATCTGTCGCCAGCGTGATAATGCAGATTCACCTGACTCGATTGCCTTGTTGATAGTAGGCATGCTTGCTTCAGATGCTGCATAGGCACCGTAACGAGACTTATAAACACGCTGTTCTGCGGACTTTAAAGGTGAGGCTGGTAAAGCACTGATACGCAGATACTCATTACGCATCTCGCGCAAATAGTGAAGCTGTGCCTCTAATTGTGCAGCCTGTCTGCTATTACTTACAGATGCAGCTTGCGCAATAGCGAGTCGCTGTTCTAGTTGCTGATTCAGATTGCGACTGACATTCTGCTGTTTAACCAGTACATCTAAAGTCCGCCCTTCTGCCTGAGCCAGTAATTGCGCAGCTCGTACATCTCCGCTCGCCAGTGCTTTACTAATACTCTGCTGTGAAGCAGCCGTAGCAGCAGCCGAACCATAGTTTCTACGATATTCCCTAAAAGCCGAAGACCTCTCAGCTCCTTTAGGCATGGCCTGAATGCGACTATATTCGGTGCTTATCGCCCGAAGCTCAGCTAGGTGTTTACCTAGCTGAGCTGCATTAAGCTTATTGAGTTCTGTCTCTGAACGTAAGACTTTGACACGTTCTCTTACCTGATCATTTAAAAGCTGATTTCTATTATTTTGACGAGTCAGGGAGTCTAGGGATTTGGAAGTGTCTACTTTCTGAATCTGATTAAGAGACCTACGGATTCGGTCTAAGTCAGCCAGAAAATCCTTACTTTGCAGATGCGAGGCTGCGTCACTGCCGAACATATTTTTGAACGCAGTAAAAATCCCTGAGTCCTTACGAAGATGGTCGACGACAGAATTAAAATCCTCTGCCTGTTTAGCCAACTTTTGCAATTGATTCCGGGTAAACTCATGACCCTTATTTAATTTATTCAGGTCAGACAGGTAACGGTCAAAGTTATTATTCTTAAGAAGATTAGTCAGAAAGTTACGAGCTTCGGGTTCTACTTCTCTCAGAGCTTTTTTAATATTTTTTAGAGACTCTGCTGTTGCAAGTGAGTGACTGGCTAGCGTCTGTGATAGGTTTCTGGAAGCCTGAACCATCCCTGCCGTGCTTTTACGCATCTGCGCATCGACATTGCGGAATTCCTGATTAAAGTGCTCTAAACCTTGAGTATTTTGACCTAAATTTGTAAGAGCTTGGTTTAATTTAACTATTTGTGCCAATAGCTCTGACAAACCTTCACTACTAAAACCTAATTCGTACTTCTCTTCCATTAACTCTCAGACATCGCATTTGAAGTCCTAATTTTACCATTTTTTCGTTCTTTTTGTTTCGTTTTTGTGTACAAATAGAACGCAAAAAATTACAATACTATTTCTCTTAATTAACGCTGTGAAACTATGTCAAATCTAAAAGTAACTAAACGTAATGGTAATTTGGAAGATTATAATGAAAGTAAGATTGACGATGTCTTAAAATGGGCAGTAATAAGCTGCTCTGAAAAAAAGGATAACCAGAACTATATACAGCTTGAGGTTCCGGATATTATCAGTGAAATTAAAGCAAATGCACATATTCAACTTTACAATGGTATCTCTACCGATGATATCCATCTGCTGCTCATAAAATCCGCAGCCGATTTAATTTCAGAAAAGCAACCAGAGATGCAGTACATCGCTGCCCGGTTAGTTTTATTTAGAATTCGGAAACTGGCATTTGGTGATTTTTTTCCGCCTGAGTTATATACACATATCACTAATCTAACTGAATTGGGTTTATACGACAGTCAGATTTTAAAAGATTACAGCAGAGAAGAAATTGACAGTCTTGATGATTTCCTTGATCACGATTATGACATGACTTTTGCCTATGCAGGAATTAAACAGTTAGAAGGAAAATATCTGGTACAGAATCGGACAACTGGGAAAATTTATGAGTCACCGCAGTTTCTGTTCATGCTTGTAGCAATGTGTTTGTTCAGAAAAGAGTCAGCAGATGTCCGGCTAGGCTATGTGAAATTTTTCTATCAGTTTTTAGCCATGTCTTTCATATCTCTCCCCACACCCATTATGGCAGGGTTACGTACCCCAACCCGTCAGTTTGCATCCTGTGTTCTGGTTGATTGTGATGACAGCCTCGACAGCATTAATACTACTTCTAATACAATTGTAAAATATATATCTCAGCGCGCAGGCATTGGTATTAATGCCGGTCGAATTCGCGCACTGGGCAGTGCAATTCGTGGCGGTGAAGCCAAGCATACTGGGTGTATTCCATTTTATAAGATGTTTCAGGCAGCCGTTAAATCCTGCTCACAAGGTGGTGTCCGTGGGGGAGCTGCCACGGTATATTTCCCGTTATGGCATCTGGAAGTAGAAAATCTGCTGGTACTGAAAAACAACCGTGGAGTTGAAGAGAACCGCGTTCGGCATCTTGACTACGGTGTACAAATTAATCGCCTGTTGTATACCCGTTTAATTGAAAACGGGAAAATCACACTGTTTTCACCTTCTGATGTTCCTGGTTTGTATGAAGCATTTTTTGCTGACCAATCAGAATTTGAGCGATTGTATACTCTTTATGAGGCTGATAAGTCTATTCGTAAAAAAACTGTATTGGCAAAAGATTTATTCTCTATTTTAATGCAGGAACGGGCTAGTACCGGACGTATCTATATTCAGAATGTAGATCACTGCAACACACACAGTGCTTTTAATCCTGAGAAAGCTCCAATTTATCAGTCTAATCTCTGTGCTGAAATTACTTTACCCACTCGTCCGGGAGAAAGCCTCGAAAACCCTGAAAAGCTGGGTGAAGTTGCACTCTGTACACTTGCCGCAATTAATCTTGAAAAATTTATTAAAATAGATTTTGAAACACAGGATTTAGATGATGAAGGCATTGCTGCTTCATTTGGTACGGTTTTATTTTTATTAGTGCGAGCCTTGGATAATTTACTGGACTATCAGGATTATCCAACCGAAGCTGCCAAGCAAGCGACCCTAGCCCGTCGTCCACTGGGTATCGGCGTCATTAATTTTGCAACGTATCTGGCCGCTAACGGTCTGAAATATGGTAGTCCGGAAGCAGTTCGTAAAACTCACCAATTATTTGAAGCAATCCAGTATATGTTATTAACTGTCTCTATTGATTTAGCTAGAGAACGTGGAAAATGTAGCAGTTTCGAAGATACCTCTTATGCTCAAGGATTACTTCCGATTGATACCTATAAAACAGATATAGACGAATTTTGCTCAACTCCGTTAATTCAGGATTGGGAAGACTTACGATTCGCCATTCAAAAATATGGCTTACGTAACTCTACGCTTACTGCACTTATGCCCTCAGAAACTTCCAGTCAGGTTTCAAATGCTACTAATGGTATTGAACCTCCACGCGGACTTGTCACTGTTAAAGCTTCTAAAGATGGGATATTAAAACAGGTAGTTCCACATATTAACCAACTGGCCAGAGACTACACATTGGCTTGGGATATAGAATCTAATGAGGGCTATCTAAAATTGGTCGGCGTGATGCAAAAATTTGTGGATCAGTCTATTTCTGCTAACACTTATTATGACCCAGCAAAATATGAGAACGCTAAAGTTCCTATGAAAGTACTGCTGAGAGATTTGCTGACTGCTTATAAATATGGAGTTAAAACCTTGTACTACCACAATACCCGAGACGGGTCTGATGATACTCAGGATTCGTTGGCAGACAGTGGTTGTGACAGTGGTGCTTGTAAAATCTAAATTCATGAGGTCGCAAGACCTCAAGGAGTATTTGTGACTTTTTCTATATTTAATCGGAATCATAATAATCAGTTACAGGAACCTATGTTCTTTGGTCAATCTGTAAATGTGGCTCGCTATGACCAGCAGAAATACCTGTTTCTGGAAAAATTAACTGAAAAACAGTTGTCTTTCTTCTGGAGACCAGAAGAGATTGATGTATCCAGAGACCGTTCAGATTTCGCCAGTCTTCCTGAGCATGAAAAACACATCTTTATTAGTAATCTGAAATATCAGATTCTTCTAGACTCTATTCAGGGGCGAAGCCCAAGCATAGCTTTCTTACCCATATGCTCTTTACCTGAACTGGAGACCTGGGTAACCACTTGGACATTTTCCGAAACCATACACTCAAGAAGCTATACGCATATTATCCGGAATATCTTTACCGACCCGTCGGTAGTCTTCAATGACATCATGGACAATAAGCATATTCTGGCCCGCGCTGATGAGGTGGCTGTCTACTACGATGATTTGATAGCAGCTACCCAAGACTGGATTCAAGGGGGTACTGATATTGTACCTACTATGAAAAAATTATATCTATGCCTGATGTGTGTCAATGTACTGGAAGCTATCCGCTTTTATGTTTCATTTGCCTGTTCCTTTGCTTTTGCTGAGCGCGAACTGATGGAAGGCAATGCCAAAATCATCAAACTGATTGCCCGTGATGAAGCTTTACACCTCACAGGTACCCAGCAGATGTTGAATAACTTGCGTAATGGCTCAGAGGGTGAGTTATGGAAACAGGTTGCTAATGAGTGTCAGCAGGATTCAGTAGATATATTTCAACGCGCTGTTCAACAGGAGATAGATTGGGCAGAGTATCTGTTCAAAGATGGCTCTATGATTGGGCTGAATAAAACTATCCTGACTGAATACATTAAATTTATATCTGGTCAGAGAATGCAGGTGGTAGGTTTACCTGATCTGTACAGGATTAAACAGAATCCCATTCCGTGGATTAATTCATGGCTCTCTTCTGATAACGTGCAGGTAGCACCTCAGGAGGTAGAAATTAGTTCTTATCTGGTCGGCCAGATTGATGCCGAACTTAATGAAGACGACTTAAGCGATTTTGAACTTTAAAGAAAACCACCGGTTATCCGGTGGTTTTTTCTGCATAACGTAAACTAAGCATCGCATGGTCTACTTGATACAAAACGGTCAAAGCAAATTCTCTTACTGACACCTCCTCTATTTTAAATATGGAAAAATAAGCTTCATATTCTGACAAAGGTATATAGTATTCACCCACTGCACCTAGTGTCCTGCTGGGTGAGAGAAAGGAATATGCATTGTACAACCATATATATTCCTGTTTTAGTTCAGGTCTTATCTCTAAAGCTTTAACCTTCACTCCGTCAGCTTGCAGAGCTAAGAAAGTTTCAATTGAAGACCCGAACTTATTCTCCCATTCGAGGACAGCAATCAGTTTTTTACAGCTGCATCCAGTGCGTATTTATGGTAACGTTCTACCTGTTGAGAGAATGTCAGAATTAAATCAAGGAACGGATCTAAACTGAGTAATTTAAGGGCTTCTTCTTTTGAATATGGAAGCTCAGTACCGTCTAGTGTTACAAAATTTCTCCAATCCAGAAGGATACATTCTGCTACAGACTCACTTAGAACTTTACGGGCAGCCTCATCCTCTTGTTCTTTAGTCAGACTTTCTGGGTTCGGAGCAATTTTTTGCAGAATCTGATTATAAACTTGGTAGTATCGAGTAGTACCAAACCGTGCTACCTTAACCTTAGCGTCAGTGGCAGCATCTATATCAACCCAGACACCCTGTGTTTCCTTCTCCATATCAAAGGTGTACTCACGTTCAGGACAAAAGCCTGCTACTTTTTGATTTGGTATCTTCCGGCTTTTTGTTGCCATATATGTTTAAAACCTCTCAATAAAAAATGTCTTATCAGTATTTCCGCTGTCTTGCAAAGCTGTATAACCCAGCTCCATTTTTAATGCTTCGTCTTTACCACTAACTGCTGCTTTAGGGTCTTTCAACTCTAAGCACGGGAAGATAAATGCATAGCCATGTCCATCTTTATCGTAGACAGCGAATTCCAGACGGTGATGCTTCTGACTAATCACATCGTTGTAAATACTGGCATCATTAAAATACATAGATATAGTGCCGCCAGCATTAATAGTTCCGGCTGTAATATCAACAAAGCCCAGAACACCTATCCCTGCATGACCCTTCATAGAGTTATCGTAATCAATAGATATTTTTTCGATAGCAGCGGTTAATTTTTCACGGACATCCTCTCCATCCAGTAGTGCACCTTTCATACCAACAACGGTATTAATCGGGATTCCGGTCTGGCTTGGGATATATTCACTTTTATCTCCAAGCATCCGGCCGGTACCCCATTCTGAGGACATACCGATAAAATCGAAGTTACCGGTTACAGCAGCCTGGCTCTCAAAACTTAAAGACATTTTATTCACGTGCATACCCGAATATACAAATGTCTGGTCTTTATCAGTTAAGCGTTTTTCAATAGAGAATGAGCGATCAGTCACTCCATTACTAACATGACCATGGTATACCTTCACATTGGTGGCCAAAGTAGCGTCAGTGAGCTTTGTTTTTACATAAATACTTCCAGCTTCAACCTGGGCCACTATAAGAGGATAGTTAAACTCTGCCGAAGCTTCGTCAGCAGAAACTGAGAAATAATTACCAACTGACAGAAGCTTGGTAAAGTCAGTATTTCTGTTTGCTGTGATTTCTAGTTTACTTAACTGTGTAGTGTCATCGTAAGAGATTGCTATACTCTGAACACTAAGTACACCGTTATCACCAAACTTAGACCATGTACCCATCAACAGAGCTTCAAATAACGGGTCATACTCACGAGCACTAAGTTCAATATTAAAACCACCGGATGTCTGGGCATCGGTAAGAAACATACCGGATACCTGACGGGACTGGTTAATCTCCTTTGAAACATCCTTTGTAATGTTTTGTTCCAAACTTTCACCGGTCATTCTTAAATCTATACCCTTACCGGTAGTCGGGGTTTTTCCTATCTCAGCTTCAGGCATAAAAGCCAACTGAGCATAGGAGGTTGAGCCAACACGTAATGTCATGAATTCCTTTCTTAAAAATGATAATGATGAAAAGGTACAGAAACCCTATAACCTACCCATCCTTTTACAGCATGAGAATTAGGTAGCAATTTGCCAACTTCCATCTGAGCACCGGCCAGATATTGGCGTTGCAGTAAGACAGCACACTCCTCTCGTAATCTGATGGGGTCTTTCGTACCTGTACCTTCTCGTACTAAAACTGTTACCAGAATATTCCCCTCATCATGTATATAGGGATTAGCGTTTAAATCTGCCTGCTCTGAATTTGAATAAACAACCTCATAAGAAAGCACGGGTAAAGTTATTTCTCCAATATCGACATGCTTGTCGTTTTCATACTGAACGAGGCAGTCCGTTCTTTTTGAGAATTTATCTCTGAATTTAGTTGTGACCGCGTCACGAAAAAGTTCTCTATCCATTACCACTTCCCGAATTGCGCTAAACGTGCAGATACCCTTACCTCGGCACAAATCTCATTAAACGTGTAGTAATCCTGATTTACTGCACGCAGCAAAATTCCCAATGAGTTGGAAGATAGCCATCTGGTAGCATAAGGCTGAGAGTTATACAGAGTGATTTTTACATCTTTACCTGCCCGGACTTTTGCATACACCGCCAAGCGAATTCGTTTTAATTCAGCATTTACAACAGACCTGTTAAATGCTGGTGCTTTTGAGTCATGGATACCTTCCTCAAATGCAGGAGAATCAACAAATACTGGGTAGCCGGAATCTACTACGGTTTCCCCGTTTAGCGACAATTTCCAACTCTCTGTGGCAGCTCCTGACCACTTTGGTGTATGTTCTGTAGCAACTTCAAGAGCCACTTTAGCTAAAAACATCAACCGTTCAGCAGCCTCTTTTCGTACAAGAGCTTGAAGCAAATTAAGTACAGGTAAACCGTTCTTTGGTTTTTTCAAAACTACCCGCATTAAACTTTCCTAATTACCACAGAAATAGCTCCATGATTTTTATGCTCAACCCTGACAGGCTTCCACTTCGCTCCTTCAAAATCGACTTCTACAGCTTTCTCCAAATATTCAGCATATTCTTGAGAGGTTCTGAACCGGATATCTCCGACCTGTTGAGGTTCTGCTGATGGTAGGCTGTTGGTATAGTCGTCCCGCCAATCCAGCTTAATAACAGGTATTTGGCGGATATTTTTAGTAGTTGTTTCTGAAACAGGATCGTAATCTCCGATATCAACTGATAAGGAGAAAAGACACTCAGGTTCCAGTTCATTACATTCAGCTATATAAAACCCGGCAGTAGACGTGTATATATTTCGAATGATGTGCCAGCGGTCTTTAATGAATGCAAATTCACCCTCTTCAAAGTGCTCACCTTTTGTAAAGTAGATGTAGTACTGACTTTGAAATTCAGAGGATGTTGTAATATCTTTAACATCCTTAACCCAGACTCTGGACATATAAACATGTTCACCTGAGCCGTCTAACAGTTGGCTGGTTCTGGCTACCTTCCCTAATTCAGCCAACTGAGCAACATAACCTTTACGGCTTACATCTTTTTCCCATGTGTCAGGGTTTGAATAAGCTGATACTATCCAAACCTGTCCCCCTATAATAAGGGTATGCCTTACAGGTAGTTTTACAGAATACGCCATAGACAACGTTCGCCGTAATGTGGTTAAACCGTCTCGTCTTGGGTTATCCCATACAGTTACCTGACAGGTGGCTTTTAACTTCTCCCCTGTGTAAGCATCCCATATAGGGGTCAGGTCGAACCGTCTAGAAACCGCTACTAAATCCATATTTACCCAGTCACAGGGTCATAGCTAGGCTGACCTGCACCCATAAACCGTGGAAGTTGATTAGAAGCTTTAGACTGCTTCAATGCTCTTATTGCCTGATTCAGTCGATTTCGAATCGTTTCAGCTATACTGGATAAATCTGAGTTGAAACGTTGAATTGAAGCTTTGGAATCAGTCAATACACGTGCTGCTATAAGTGGTAAAGTCTCACCTATTAAATTACAGATGCTGTAAAGAGCAACTCGTTTGACCATCTCCAGCAATCGTTCATTCTGTAAAGTATCCCAATTACTGAATAACTCTGGACGAATCCGTAACAAGGTTTCCTTTACTTCACTTATATAGACAGGTTGCATCAACATGTCGTCTGACAACTCTGCTGAGGAGAGACCAAAAATAGCCCGAACTTCGTCAGTCGTTGTCAGTGTGCCAAAAGGCTCCAATACAATATCCAGCGGTGCACCTGCGGCAGCCTGAATAGCTGCCGGGTCTGGTAAGCCTGTGCCAGGTATTTCCATTGACATATTCAACTACTTTGCGTACACCAATTTACCGCATTTCCACAGTAAACGTTCGTTGGTAATTGTGTACATATCTACGAAACCTGCCTGTAGTTGTGCCAGCATCCAGTTATCACAAGGAAATTCTTGTAATTCAGTCTTAACACATTTATTTGTATAAGGGTGAAGTAAATCATAACCGTGAGTTACACGGACTTTGACAGTCTTTGGTAATTTTGAAACTGCTTTTTCAGTCTCCATTGCAGGGTTATCCTTCGGGGGTTTTTGTTTAATTGTCTCCTGTTTAGTAGTTTCAGGTTGTTCTACTGTATCAGTAGTTTCAGGTTGTTCTACTGTATCAGTAGTTTCAGGTTGTTCTACTGTATCAGTCAGGTCTACGCCTGCATCCTGTTCAAGCTGTTCGGGTTGTTCTGTGTTGTCAACCTGATCAGACTTATTTTGTTGGTTATTTCTTGCCATAAATTCTCCAGGAGGCTGCCGAAGCAGCCTGTTCAATTGATTAATTTAGAGTAGTTACTTTAAAAGCCTTATCGTCATGACGATAAACAACTTGTCCTTCGTCAAAACGCATTGCTTTACCACGGCGCATTGCCAAATCTTCAACCGCATCATAGTTAGCCTGAGAGTTTCTAACTCTGGCAATAGCACTCCGTGAATCAATACCTACTAACGTACCAGCCGGAATAATTCCCTCTTCAAGGATATATATTTGAGGCTCATAAATATTCATATTGATAGGTTTAGCCGGATAAGCCATTTGTTCTGAACTAGTAACAGGGTTAGTCAATATAGTTGGTCGACCCTTACGATCAATAATTTTGAAATAATCGTCTTCATTACACAGAACATAATCTACCTGACGGAATTTCCAATTAGCCCGTAACCACTTCACATAAGCCCTATGGGTTAACACACCATTACCAGCTTCACTATCATATCTAGTGATAGGAACTACAGGTAACGGTTTCATATCCATATCAACATCCCCGTTAATCAAAGAATTTAACTGTTGGCATACTAAGTTAAAGGCCAGTTGATTACGAAGACGTTTTAGGTAAATTGCTATACTATCAATGGAGTAGGCTTTTAAAGCCTTATCTGAGGCCTCTAAACCGTACGAAAAAGTTGGAATAGTGTGTGATTTCTGAGAGATCGTTAACTGACCCACAATATTAGGTGTTGCTAACTGACCAATTGCAGACGCCTGTTGTTTATCAGCATTTGATGAATCAAAAATTGGCATTGCAAACGTGTCATTTGGAACAGACTCATCTAATGCAACTAACTTTTCAAACATACTAAGGGTATCAGTATGGTCTTCCGCCTTATTTTCTTCTACTATTGACAAAATTGCAGCCGGTGCTAAAATTGTGCTCGCTGTTTTTGCATCCTGAGTTGCTGCTGCTCGAAATGTTCCGTCCAAAACATCTCCAAGCTTCATACCTCGAAAACCCTTACCTTTCACATTAATAGGGGTGTTTAAGGATGCCATCACTTGTGAAAAAACATTACCACCTGCATAGTTTTTATCAGCTTTGTGCCCATATTCCTGCTGTAAATACTCTGGTACAGACATATTATCATCTGCTGCCAATTTATAAAGATCTACAGAAATAGGTATTTGAGAAGGTCTACCACCTGCTTCAATAAATGCTGCATTACCTACAAATCCTGACATAAGTTCCTTTCGTTATTAAACTGCTTCAATTAAATACACATTTGGATTACGAGCATCTGAAGCGATAACTCGCCATTTAAAGTTAGTGGGTGAACCTTTCTTCACCACAGTCGTGCCATATTTATTTAAAAGAAAATCATCATTTCCATTAGAAACGCTCGGTTCAGTTTGAGCACCACATACAACATAATCTCCAAAACTTAAATCCTGTCCGGTTACAAACATACGAACCAGAGGGGCATGACAAACACAAGCTCCGTAGGACAAGCCATCCAAAGTACCTGGTTCTATAGAGTCAACAAAACCTTCAATTTCATCACCCTCTTCACACAGCACCATCGCATTAGAACTTGTACGCTTAACTGCTTTGTTGTGATCGTTATTCGAGAACTTCGACTTTAACGTGCCGAACGTACTAGTAACTGTATTTCGAAGATTATGTTTTTCGACAATACTTAGAATATGTTTAGCCATTCAATCTCCTTAGTTAACCTTTATCCGACTCATCCAATCGATTTCTTGCTTAGTTTCGGATTCCATAGCTTTTGGATCAGTTACAGCTACCCCACCCGCTGGATACTTTTGTTGAAACTTCATATCAATTTGTTGATTCAGAGCCTCTAAACCCGCAATGTCAGTCGGCAGGTAAGCTTCTACGTTTAAAGCAGCCGCTTTAGCCTGAATAGCTGAACCCAGAAGTTCGGCATACTTATCCGCAGTTTGATTAGCATCTACTAAATTGGAAGCTAAGGCTTTGTTTGTAGCCTCTAATTCTGTATTTCGGCTTGAAAGCGTAAAGTTTTGCTTAGTCAAGTCTGCAAGTTTTGTTGCTTGCTCTTTTAATTGAGCTTGTAAGCTTGCAATTTCAGGTTGAAAAGTGTTTGCAGTTACCTCAGTAGCTGCCTTTTCTTCTGGAGCTGTTACACTCATACTAGGTTCTCCATTAAATGTAGTCAGGTGACTACTGGGTTGATAATTGCGGCTACCCGAAGCTTGTGGTTGCCACGTAGATAAGAGGGATTCCAAGGTATCAATTGAATCCACAAAATGACGGTTAACTGCTTCATTACCAAAATAGCTGCTACCGTCTGCCATATTGGTTTTTACATATTCAGGATTTAAAAGCCGGTTTTGGGCTACTGTATTTACAAAAATGCCATGTATATAATCTGCACGTTCTTGTACCTCGGCTTTAGCAGTATCTGTCAGGTCTTCATACGGATTGACTAAGCACTTTTTATCGACTGACCGAATTACCGTTGGGGTGATACCTTCCTTAATCAGTCGATTTTTATGTGATAAAAGAAACGTAACTACACCTATTGACCCTACTGAACCAAGTCTAGCCAGTACGAACTTTTCTCCTAAACTACCCAACCAATAAGCTGCGGAATGACACTGATCAGCAAATGTTGCAACAGGTTTTTTGCTCTTAAGATATTTAAGAGCTGAGTGTGTAACATCTATACCTGAGACACTTCCACCGCCTGAGTTAATATCTAAAATGACCCGGCTTACATCCTTATCTTCAGCAAGCTCATAAAAAGATTCTTGTAGAGAGTTGTATGTAGTTACCCCCCACAATTTTGCTAAAACTACAGGAATATCCTCATTAACTAATTCACCCTTAATAGGTACAATGGCAACATCACCTTGTTTAATATAAAGGTCTTGCTCAAGAAGTGATTGAGGAGAATCACTTGAAGAAAGTTTCATGTTAGCTGCTAGTTTTTCTTCGTAGTTCGCACAAAAATTTTGATAAGAAGCCAAAGAACTTTCAGTACCTAACCATAATTCTGGTTTATTCAAACTAATACTCAATTACCTGCTTTCCCTCCGTTTTTGCTCTTTGCATTTTTTGGTGTATTGGTCTGATTCAAATCCTGATTTAAGGCACCTTGTGATGTGTTACTATAAGGATTTTCTGAAACAGACGATTTATTAACTGTGAAGTTTGTTCCTGACAGTTCAGGCATGCTTTCAGGAGCCAATTTCCCTGTAAGTCGTAAACTAGCCTCATCGTCAGAAATAAATCCGTAACTTAGTTGTTCCAGAATTCTGGACTGTTCCATTGCTTTAAAAGCTTCCAACTCAGCATCCGGGCGTAAATTGATAGAGCCAAAACTGAAATCCACATAGACGTCATAACCCATTAGTCTTAGAGCAAGTGTCAATGCCTGACTAAAAATGTCATTCAAGGCAAACTGGACACCCTCTGCGGATTTCATAAACAGCAGAGATTCAGTTGAGGCGATATTGCTGGAAGCTGAGCCATAACCTAGGATTGCAGGTAGAGTTTTAGTACCTGTAGCAACCTTGGCATCAATCATGTTTTGTAAATTAACTATTTCTGAATCATGAGAATTGTTACCGGCCGTTATATATGAAGCTTCAATACTGTCAGTAGAAACAAAGGCATCTTCTGGTTCCATGCTGTTTACTATGTTAGATATTGAGTCAACAACACCTTGTATATAATTATTTACCTTAGTATTCTCGTCTTCATCATCCGAAGATTCCTGATAGTAAGCAGGCATCTGCGCTAATATACTTTCGGTATTAATCGTCACTTTCATTCGTGGATGAATAGCCTGACGAACAATACGCCGTAAATCATCCATGAACTGCTGATTAAATAGCGCAGGTTGTAGTGCTGCTTCCAAAGGGCTGTCTGGATAAGCAGTAAGTAAATCCTGATCTATAGGGCGATAAAAAAAGGTCGGAATATCCAAATCGATTTCATCGCTGTCTACTTTTTGAATTGGTTTTAAACTGCCATCTTTTTCAGGAACAAACTTAATAGATGACACTGTGATAGGTTGTAAACGAACAGGTAATCGTTGCTTATCTAAAACTAACTCCAGAGCGCAAGCTCCGTAGTATCTCAATTCCTTTGCCAGCATCTCAGCTACAGCACGTATAGAAGCAGTATTTGAAAACCCTTCTTCGTAATTTTTCAAGACATCGAATCTCGTCAGAATTGATTGAAGAGCTGTAGTCGCATCTCTATTAAAAGTACCATCTTGATTTTTGGCGGTGGCAGTGTATGTTTTAGTTACTGCCATCCGAATATAAGCAGCTACAGACGCCGATAAATCTGGCATTGCAATGGCAAACTGACGGATTACTTTTTGAGTATCTTGTTCAGTTCTGAAAGTAGTAATGTCAGTATTAACTAAATTTCGGTCAGTATTGCTTAGTGGTTGGCCACTAGACATTGCAGACTTAGTTAAATAGACAGCTTTACCCTGCTGCTGCTTAGGTACTTTTATTTGTGAGGGATTAAAATTATTTTGCTGAACACTGACTTTAGTGCCGTTTTTAGGTGTACTTTGAGCCGCGGAATTGCGGCTAAAAAACTGCTTAACACCTGATAAAAACGCCATACTTGCTAATTACTTATTAATACAGAAACATTATACCACTTTGTACACAATTGTGAAACTTTTTGAACAAATAAAATGTAAAGAAATTTGGCTTGTTAGCCAAATTTTAAACTGGTACCTAAAGAGGTACTTTATTACCGCCAAATTCCATTTATTTATATTATTTTCAACAATATAAATAAATACTCTATTTTTCATTCCGAGTATATGAACAAAACCATTTCTTCATTGTATGATTTATCTTATTAAGAGATCATCAATTTATATACACCACATCATTATGCATTACTTAATTGTTATTTGTTTGCTCACAGCATCCAATCTGGTCATGACTACTGCATGGTACTGGCATATTAAACCTAATAATTACCAATTTCCACTTTGGCAGATTATTTTGATTAGCTGGGGAATTGCTCTATTTGAATATTGTCTTGCAGTGCCGGCCAATCATCTGGGGGCACAGTGGGGAATTAAACCATTCCAACTGAAGATTATTCAGGAAGTAGTGACACTGGTCGTATTTACCCTGTTTGCGATTCTTTATTTAAAAGATGAATTCAGACTTAACTATTTAATCAGCTTCGGCTTTATTCTTGGTGCAGTATATTTTGCTTTTAAACGCTAATCTGTAAAACCGCCGCCTGAACATCGCAATTTTTAAGGACGCAATCGCGTCCTTTTTCAAACACAGACTTATATCAAGCTTTAGGTAAAGTTACACCCGTCTGCCCCATATATTTACCGGCACGATCCTTATAAGAAGTAGCGCACTCTTCATCACTTTCAAAAAACAATACCTGTGCCACCCCTTCATTAGCATAAATCTTAGCCGGTAATGGCGTGGTATTGGAAAATTCCAGAGTTACATAGCCTTCCCATTCAGGTTCAAATGGCGTGACATTAACGATAATACCGCAACGTGCATAAGTGGATTTACCCAGACAAACAGTCAGAACATTGCGCGGGATACGGAAATATTCCACAGTACGTGCCAAAGCAAACGAGTTAGGCGGAATGATGCAAAAGTCGTCTTCAACAGTTACAAAATTACGCGTATCAAAATTTTTCGGGTCTACAATAGTACTGTTGATATTAGTAAAAATCTTGAATTCGCGTGCACAGCGAATATCATAACCATAGCTGGAAGTACCATAGGAAATGATTTTTTCACCGTTTAACTGTTTAATCTGATTAGGTTCAAACGGTTCAATCATGCCGTGCTCTTCACTCATACGGCGTATCCATTTGTCTGACTTAATACTCATGACAGTATCCTTAATAAATTTAGCGCATTATACCGAAGCCAATGCCACTGTTGCAGGCAAATTGCGACTATTTACGCCGTTTAAAGCCATTATTCCGGTAACCAGCCGCCCAGATGATGCACCAGCTCAGCAAGCAGATCGCCTAAGGCTTCTGCCATCAGTATTTGTGATGCGAAGGTTATACTTTGCATATCGTCTCCCTGCCCTGCAGCTTCCTCCTGAATCACATCCAGAAACTGAATACGTTTAAGAGTAAAATCCTGCGTCAGCACAAAACGTACTCTGTCCTGCCAGCATAACCCCAACTGAGTAACAACCTTACCATTTTTGACCAGATTAACCACTTCCTCTGCGGTTAAATCCTGATGGCTGATACGAACTACTGGTGCAGCATCACCCAGTCCTTTGAGTTCACAATCACAGTCCAGCTCAAAATGACCGGCAGCATCTCCTCTTAACAGCCATTCCGTCATCAGACTACCTGGCGACTGCTGAGTGCGTGGCAGCTTCGCTTCCAGCCCACCCAGTGCCTCACGTAATTTCGTAAGCAGCATTTCAGCACGGTTGGCATTGGCCTGATTAATCATTAATAAGCCGCGCTGAGTATCAATAATGGCTTCTGTTTTACCACTTTTAGTAAAAGCACGCGGTAACAAATCATCGGTGATGGTTTCTTTCAGTTCCATCTTCTCCTTACGCCCGACATTCCGCCCCTCAGCTTCGCGTATTTCATTAATTTTTTCGTCAAGAATATCTCGCACCACGGCTGCCGGTAATACTTTTTCTTCTTTTTTTAGCGCAATACGCCATGTATTCTGTGCCGGAAACACCATCTCCGGGCTAAACGATACAGGACTGGCAAAACCAATACTGTCCCAATCCAATCCCATACACGGCTTAAACTGAGCTTCGGTCAGCTTATCAACTAAAGTTTCTAAATTCGGCAGATTGTCTTTATTGAGCGGATAAATACTTAATTGCTTAAACCACATGCGTAATTTCTTTCACAGCCAACTAGGAAATGAGTGATTATACGGCAGCTTGAACCTAAGTGCGTTATCTATACAACTTAATAAAATAATAATTGCTCAAATAAATAACCAAGTTAATTTCTTCAAAAATATTAATATAGTATAAGAATTGACCTAGTTAATCATCTCAATAGCTTTATACACATCAAATTTATTGTACATAAAACAACACAAACTAATAAATTATTCCATTTCAAATTAAAAAAAGCCAAATAACTTGGCTTAAATATATATATGGTCGTAATATCTAAAAATATATTTACATAAAATGTGTATTAGGCAGTCAGCTTTTGTTTGTTAACTATTTCTATATGTTTTTAACATTGAATTAAAGTGGAATGGCATTTTATAAAATGGTGATTTTTACTTGTATAGCAATTTTTTTTTCATTAATAATCATCTTTTCCAATAAAAAGCAAAAACCACCAGCTCCAAGATCACGCAATCGTATTCAGAAAAGCTCGGCTTCGCAAATAGCCAAACCTCATCAAGATAATATTTTGTCTGTAGAAACAGAATCTGAAAAATCAGAATATGATAGCAACACGCAACAACCCTATTCTCAAAATAATATCAATTCAGTTATTATCGAGTTATCGACTCAATATAATAATGATAAACAATCAGTTAATAAAAATGAAGATGATGAACTGGTAACTTTTACAATTACCTCCGATAATTATTCAAAAAAATCAGAAATTCAGGATATCGAAGACGGACGCTGGCTCCCGCTGGATAGTTCAATTACCATTCAAAACCGGGAATTGAACAAAGGATTTATTTTCTACGGCAGTAAATTAATGGGATTAAACGGATACAGTAGTGAAGATAGTTTGATTGATCCTGCTTTACCTGTGTCTAAACCAGTTGAAATTGAAAATGAGACTGAATTCTATACTGATGCTACATTATGCTATTGGCCAAACTATTCAGAACTTTCTCCTCAATGTCGCGGGATATATTTAGATTGGCTGGCATCTGATCGTTCTCATCCCAATATGCCTATAGGCTATGTTTTCCTATATTTTTATGGTTTGGAACGTCGCATCATTGCCAACAAAAACTCCATTCATTTAATTGATACAAAAGAATATTTTGAAATATTTTATGAAATAATACGTTTACGGAAAATTTATGACAGTAATTATTCTTTCAATAATTATTCGGGCAATTTACTGGCATTAATGATCTATTTACGTCCAGCTATTACCAAACAGCTGAAAAATGAATTATTCCAATTTTCAAATGAATTATTTTTTAAACTGATACTGGCTGTAACAGTAAAAAATGAAAAACCTGTAAAGGCAAGCTTAGCATTAGACTGGTTAGATTACACTTCTGAATATTATTTCAGAACAGCTGCACGACGCTGTAAAGAGGAGTTTCGACAGCTTTTCTTTCTGAAATTTAATGAACATTTTCCTGCGGGTATCCTGATTAAACCTAATAAGACAAGATTAAAAATCGACTATCAGGCTGCAAATCGCTCTATTGGCTTTTGCCAATGGGATAATCCCAATTTACCAGACCCAAGCATATTAACAAAACCTTTAAAAAGCTTGATTGCAATAGCGGAACTATGTACAAATTTACTGGGTGAATACAGCCGTTACTTAGCAAGAGAAAATTCTTCCCGTAACGATATTACTGCCCTAACTTTGTTGCCGGCAGAACTGTTTAATAAAAATGATTCTGCTGTAATTAAACAGTTCAGAGCATGGGTCAATCATGTCTTGCTGGAGCAGAACGGTTTGGCTTCGGTAAAGGATTTTTGGAAAAATATCAATACCGAATTACCAAAAGCAATTAATAAAAAAGAAAATGAGCTGATGCAGCGGATGGCAAACAAATTTGGTTTAACTATAATACCTGACAGCCGCATTCAAACAATTAAAATCAATCCTGAAGATAAAATTGTAATACATGATTGTCCGGATTTAGTGAATTTTCAGCCCAGTGCAGAGTTTCGATATACTGAGCTATTAATAAGACTAGGCGTAATCGTAGCAAATATTGATGGTTTTATTCATGAGAAAGAAAAAGAATTACTAAAACGTTTTATAGATTCTAATCAAGATTTACAAGATACAGAAAAACAGTATTTACAACTTTTTTTATTATCGTGTTTGAATAATACTCATGGCATGCAAGGTTTAAGAGATAAAATAGCAAAACTTGATTCCAACCAAAGAAAAATTATTAGTCATCTGCTCATTTCCATTGCTCTGGCAGACGGTGATGCAGCACCTGCTGAAATCAAACAGATTGAAAAATTATACACTGCTTTAGGGTTAGACAAATTTACCGTAGTCAATGACATTCACACACTATCAGCATCCTCCAACAAAGCTCTGCAAAAACAACCATTAGCAGCATCAGAAAATAATAAAACTGATACAGATAAAAAAAGCAATATTATCCTTGACTCGGCTATTCTTAAACTGCATGAAAGCGAAACCAGTGATGTGCAATCGTTATTAAGCTCTATATTTACTGATATTGAAGAAGAACCGACAGTACCTCAGCCTGAATTGCCGGATAACCAGAATCTTGATAGCACTCATCAACAGTTCTTAAACATTTTGATTACAAGAGAACATTGGAAGCGTGATGAATATATTGAATTATGCAAAAAATTTAATTTATTGCCCGACGGTGCAATTGAAACCATAAACGAATGGGCCTATGAATGTGTAGATGCACCACTTATAGAAGAAAATAATGATATTTATATAGATTTTGAAATATTAACTGAATTACAAGGATAAAATGATGGCAGAAAAAAAAATCAGAGCAAAAGAAAGAGATGCAATTATTCAATCCCTGAAAGCAGGTGTTACTCCGAAAATCGGTATTCAGTATATACAGGTGGGAAGAGTTAATGAATTAAAAGCCATGATACAAGATATCCAGCGTATAGAAGATGGAGGAGCTGCTTTCAGGCTGATTATTGGTGACTATGGTTCAGGCAAAACTTTTTTTATGAGTGTAGTAAGAGCAATTGCACTGGAACGGAAATTAGTAACATTACATGCAGATTTATCTCCAGACAGACGCCTGCATGCTACTGGTGGTCAGGCCAAAAATCTCTACTCAGAATTAATGAAAAATATGTCTACACGTAATAAACCTGATGGAAACGCCCTGACCAGTGTTGTAGAAAAATTCATTACCCAAGTTCAGAAAGAAGCAGAAAGCAACGACTACAGTGTAGAGAAAGTTATTCATAAAAGACTCACAGCCATATCTGAAATGGTTGGAGGTTATGATTTTGCCAAAGTTATTGAAATATATTGGAAAGCAAGCGAAGAGGATAATGAACATTTAAAAGCTTGTGCGATTAAATGGTTAAGAGCAGAATACAGCACCAAAACCGATGCCCGCAATGATTTAGGGGTGAGAACCATTATTTCCGACGCTTTTTTTTACGATGCTTTAAAAATAATGAGTCTATTTGTACGACAGGCTGGTTATAGCGGATTATTGGTTAATCTGGACGAAATGGTAAATTTATATAAGCTAAGCAATACACAGGCCAGAAAATCTAATTATGAGCAAATACTACGCATATTAAATGATTGCTTACAGGGAAATGCTGAATATATTGGCTTCTTATTAGGTGGAACACCTGAATTTCTGCTTGATCCTTACAAAGGCTTATATAGTTATGAAGCATTGCAAACAAGACTTGCAGAAAATAATTTTGCTAAACAAGCAGACGTAATCGATTACTCATCCCCAGCATTACATTTAGCCTGTCTTTCCCCTGAAGAATTATATATTTTACTAAAAAATCTTCGGCATATTTATGCCTCAGGAGACAGTACTAAATACCTTGTCCCAGATGATTCTTTAACGGCATTTCTGATTCATTGTAACCAAACCATCGGAGAAGCCTATTTCAAAACGCCACGTAACACTATTAAGGCATTTTTGGATATGCTTACCGTTATAGAACAACATCCAGAGATTTCATGGCAGCAACTACTTGAATCACTCAAAATAGAAGAAGAAAAAAACTCTGATATGGAAATAGAAATTGAAAATGATGATAATCTGACAGATTTCAGACTGTAATGCAAAGCTATCATTTACTAAACCAAAAAGTAAAGAAGTGGATTTACCAGCAAGGTTGGAATAGCCTGCGAGAAATTCAGCAACTTGCTATTGCTCCGATACTTGCTGGAAAAACCGATGTATTAATTAGTGCCTCAACAGCTGCAGGCAAAACAGAAGCTGCATTTTTGCCTGCCTGTAGTAAATGCATGGAAATACAAAATGGAGTAAGTATCTTATATATCAGTCCATTAAAGGCATTGATTAATGACCAGTATCGTCGCCTTTATAGTCTGACGAAAGTGCTGTCGATGCAACTTACCCCATGGCACGGAGATATTCCTGCAAACCAGAAAACTAAATTTAAAAAATCTCCCTCTGGTATTCTGCTAATTACACCGGAATCGTTAGAATCAATGCTTCTCAATGATTCTGGCTGGTTCCGAAAAGCTTTTCAGTCATTGCAATATATCATTATTGATGAATTTCATGCTTTTATCGGTCAAGAAAGAGGCATACAATTATTATCATTGCTAACTCGTACTGAGCACCTTATTGGCAAGCTAAAAACACCAGTTCCACGCATTGCCTTAAGTGCTACATTAGGCGATTTAAACAGTGTTCCTCTGTCGCTACGACCAAATCAAAGACTCCATTGCCAGATAATTCGCGAAACCCATGCTCATTCTTCACTTAAATTACAAGTACGTGGCTATATTGATCAATCTAAACAGGATGAGATAGAAAATCGTTTTTCTAAAACTACTAATACTGTTACAGATCAAATTTGTCAGGACATATTTCGCTTTTGCCGCGGTAGTAACAATCTTGTTTTTGTTAATAGCCGACCAAAGTGTGAAAAAATTGCTGTTTGCCTGAGTGATATGTGTGAGCAAAAAAATCTGCCGAATGAATTTTTCCCGCATCATGGCTCTTTAGCAAAATCATTTCGGGAATCCTTAGAACAACGTTTACAGAAAAGTTCACTTCCTACTACTGCAATTTGCACCATGACGCTTGAATTAGGAATTGATATTGGTAAAGTTAATTCGGTTATACAAATAGGTAGCCCGCATTCAGTTTCTAGTTTGCGACAGCGGGTAGGACGAAGTGGCAGACGTGGCAATTCATCAATATTACGGATGTTAATAGCTGGAACAAAAAAAACAGAAACATCTAATTTTATCGATTTATTACATCTGGAATTAATTCAAGCTTTAGCGATGGTACGTCTGTTAATCAGCAGTAACTGGTTTGAACCAGTCGATAACGGCTTGCTTCATTTCTCAACACTTTTGCATCAAATTTTGTCTGTACTTGCTCAATGGGGTGGTATCCGGATAGAACAGCTTTACCAATTATTATGCAAGGAAGGACCTTTTCAAAACGTTACCACATCACAGTTTAAAAGTTTGCTCAGACATATGGGTTCAGAGCAATTAATTGGACAGACACACAACGATATTCTGATTTTAGGCGTAAATGGTGAAAAACTTGTTAACCATTATACTTTTTATAGTGTCTTCCAAACTCCGCTTGAGTATCGGGTAATAACCAAAAACAAAACGCTAGGATCTATACCTGTCACGAATATACTCATAAAAGGACAAAATATCATTTTTGCTGGCCAGCGCTGGCAAATAATCAGCATTGATATTTCAGATAAAATCATTTTAGTTGATAAAACAAAAGGAGGAGTTCCTCCGACATTTCAAAATAATAGTTTAAATATTCATGGAACTATCCGTAAGGAAATGTATCAAATATTATGTGATGAAGATTTCAGGATATCAGCTGCAAACGGGAAAGCAGATTTTACCGATAATAATGCTAAAAACCTGTTTATTGAAAGCTGTCGTTTTTTTAAATATTTTAAACTTTCTACAGAAAGATTAATCCAGTACGATAACACAGTGTATATATTAACGTGGGAAGGAGACAAACTTATTAATACTCTCTTTGCCCTTTTACATCGGAAAGATCTGACCCTAGCGATAAATAATGGAATAATCTTAGTATATGATAAATCAATTGAAGATGTCGAAAAAATATTAAAACAACTTGCTGAGGAAGATTTTGGTGAAGATTGGGCACTTGCACAACTTGTTCCAGAACAAAAACAGGAAAAATTTGACTCTTATCTCCCTGAACATTTGTTATTAATGAAATATGCGCGTCAGGCTTTTGATCTACAAGCAACAAAAAAATGGTTACAGCAATTTGCTCATACAAAATCAGAAATTACTAAAACATAATATTCATATAATAATTATTTTCAAATCAATAATTAAAGTTATTTTTCCGGCACGATGCGAATAAATCCAGCTGAGTTTGGTATTCACTGGTTCTCACATCCATTAGTCCCAGTACTGAATGAAAAATATTATCATGTGAAAATTCTTGCTGATGCGCATGCCAGCGTAAGCAGTTCATATCCAGATTACTGATTTCGGCAAAATCATGGTTTGCCCAGAACAGCATAGGTACACGGGTTTGCTCTTCCGGTGCAATGGCATAGGGTGTTGCATGCAGATATATACCGTTTTCACCCAAAGATTCTCCATGATCAGAAAAATACCACATCGCACTGGCCAGACCGGATTCATTTTGTAATAACTTAATTATTTCTGCCAGTATATGGTCTGTATACAGTACTGTATTATCGTATGTATTACGCAATTGCTCCCTGGTACATTGCTGAATCTGATTCGTATCACAAGTCGGTATAAAGCGCCGGAATGCCTCAGGATAACGCTGAAAATAAGCGGGACCGTGACTACCCATTGTATGCAATACCAGTACAGCATCATCAGGCATATTAGTAATCATATCGTGTAAATTAATTAACAGGCTTTCATCCAGACAACCATCACTATTACATTTCAAATTCGGCGCCCAGTCCCGCACATCCAGATGACGGATACGGTCACATACACCTTTACACCCGCCATCATTATCACGCCAGCTTACCGCAACTCCTGAACGTTGCAAAACATCCAGCAGCCCTTCCTGATGTTTTGCCAGATTAGCCTGATAATACTGGTGTGGCATATTCGAGAAAAGACAGGGTAAAGACACAGCCGTTGCTGTACCACACGAACTAACCTGAGGGAAATTGACAACCTGATTACCCATAGCAGCAAGCTCTGGCGTAGTCTGACGCGGATAACCATTCAATCCCCAATTCTGAGCGCGCGTGGTTTCACCCATCACCAGTATCAATAACCGCTTATTCCCATGACGCTGATGACTGGCATCCAGTCCTATGCGTTGCAAAGGCTGATGAGCATCATATGAGTTATAAGCTGTTTTTACTGCTGCTCCGACAAAATTAGTGGGCACTATTAAATGATTCACAGTCTTATTATTCCGGAAAAAAGAAATATAACTGCCATACGCAAGCAGAATAACTGTAAAAACCGTAATTAAAGAAACAATTATGACCACAATTCGTTTGCCGAATTCACGATACCATGGTTTTGTATAATGAATATTAACACCCCAGCAATACCACTGCGCCGGCAATAAGCCGGTAATGCCCAGCCACATCCAGAATTGAGGCGTTAGCCAGGCACCGGCTTCACCCATATCAGTTTGCATAATGTTTTGCAGCATATTGGCATCAAAATAAATATGCTGCATCATCACTGCATAACTTACAGCTGAACCCAGCAACAGAAGCAGTGGCACCATCAACCGGTGTAAATATGGCCAGAATAACAACTGCATACAAAAATTCATTGCTGCCAGCATCAGAACGGGTACGGTAAACCAAAAAATAACATTATTTTTCAGGGTTACATGCTGAAACAGATAGCTCCAGAAACCTACATTAAATATCAATAAGATATAAATACTGAGCAATAATATGGCCCGATTGCTGCTTAATACCCATTTCGACTGCATCATCAGCCCCTGTTAACTAAACAGCGGCAAGTGTAAAAAAACAGCCTTAAGTGAAGCTTAAGGTAAACCATGCCAATAGGCGGCGTCATTGTGGTACGGTAATTAATATGTCTGCAAAGTACTAATTTGTACTTATCAGGAGCCCGAAATGAGCCAGTCATGGCATGATGAACAACATTTTTCTAATCGTAACAATTGGTTACGTGCAAGCGTTCTTGGCGCTAACGATGGACTGATTTCCACTGCCAGCCTGCTAATGGGGATGGCAGCAGCCGATCCGGATCAGCATACCTTGCTTATATCCGGTATTGCAGCGCTTGTTTCAGGTGCCGCCTCTATGGCTGCGGGAGAATATGTTTCCGTTTCCAGCCAGCGCGATACAGAAGCAGCTGATTTACGCAAAGAACTGGACTCACTTATCCGATATCCGGAAATAGAACTGGAAGAACTGGCTAATATTTATCGTCAGCGTGGTTTAAACAAAACACTTGCACAACAGGTTGCCGAAGCTCTAACCAAACATAATGCCCTTGAAGCCCACGCCCGTGAGGAAATCGGTATCACCGAAGTCAGTAAAGCCAATCCGCTTCAGGCAGCTTTGGCTTCCGCACTGTCTTTTGCTTGCGGTGCTTTGTTACCAGTATTACTATCTCTGTTAAGCTCTACCGTATGGCTGATGAGCATACTGTCGGTTACCACCATAGCCGGTCTTGGTATTCTGGGCTGCATATCAGCACATCTGGGCGGAGCTCCCAAACGTCCGGCTGTAATCCGAATAGTCATATTAGGTGCACTTGCACTGGCCTTTACCAGCATGATAGGTCGGATTATTGGTATCACTATATAAAAAAATATGCGTATACTTATTCTTGAAGATGACAGAGACATTGCTGACGGCCTCACTGCCGGTCTGAGCCAGCAAGGTATGGCATGCGATATTTTTGCATCCGGCCGCCTTGGAGAACAGGCATTAAGTGTAGCACCATACGATGCTGTAATACTTGATTTAAGTCTGGCGGAAAGAGATGGTATGGACGTTTTAAGCCATTGGCGCAGCAAGAATCTCAGTACACCGGTTTTGATTCTCACTGCCCGCGATGCCCTGCCCGACAGACTTGCCGGTCTGAATGCCGGTGCTGATGATTATTTATGTAAACCTTTTGCGCTTGATGAAGTGATTGCACGTTTGCATGCGCTTATTCGTCGCAGTCAGGGCATCAGTCAGACCGAAATTAACTTCGGGCAGCTGAGTCTGAAACTTAACTCCTGTCATGCCTGCCTGTATGGCAAACCACTTAATCTTACCCAGCGTGAATGGCTGTTATTACAACTACTCGTCACTCATCCGCAACATGTTTTCAGCCGTGCTCAAATCGAAGATAAACTGTATAGCTGGGAACAGGAAGTCGAGAGCAATGCCATAGAAGTACACGTGCATCATTTACGTAAAAAAATCAGCACAACCATTATTCGTACCCGGCGCGGACTGGGCTATCAGCTCGGAGAGGCACCTTGAAGCCAACCACCGCTATCAGCCGGCGCTTAATTATCTATCTTGGTATCACCCTGCCACTTCTGTGGATTCTGACAGCCATCATTAGCGCAGTGGCGGTAATGCATGAAATCAATGAAGCCGGTGATACACAGATGAGTCAGCTGGCACAGCGATTATTACATACACCGATCAATCTCAATTCCAGCCAATATCCCGCTTTACCATCTATTCCAAAACCACAGCGCGGGCTTATTGATGCTAAAGAATCCGGATACGCCATCTGGTATAAAGGTAAACTGATTAATGCCGATGAAACAGGCCAGTCTATTCCCTATCAACCAGATTATCAGGGATTTATCAATCAGGGATACTGGTGGCAAAGCCATGCATGGCGTATTTTTTATCTGAACAGTCCTCAGCAGCAACTCAAAGTAGCCGTATCATTCAGTATGCACGAACGTTTGCAAACTGTATTGCGTGCAGTATGGTCTCAACTGGCAGTATCTATACTTGCTCTGCCGCTTTTACTATGGCTGATTGCATGGAGCGTACGCCGTGGTACACAGCCACTTCAGACACTGGCACAAACTCTGTACCATAGAGAACCGCACAGTATTACACCTCTTTCTAATATTGCACCTACCGAAATTCTGCCTATTATCACTGCATTAAATGATTTATTTCAGCGTATAGAACAATCTCGCGCACGTGAACTGCGTTTCACAGCAGATGCAGCACATGAATTGCGCAGCCCGTTAGCCGCACTTAAAGTACAAACAGAAGTGCTGGCACTGACCAGTCTGAACGATGCTCAGCAACAGCGTGTACGCAGCATTGAACACAGCATCGACCGCACTACCCGTCTGGTCGATCAGCTTCTTACTCTTTCCCGCCTTGATCCACTTACCGAGTTACCCCATACCGAAGCAATTAACTGGACAGATATTACCAATGACGCTATAGAGAGTGTCAGCTTGCTGGCACGTGAACGCCAGTGTCGTATCCTGCGGCAATTTAATACTGATGCGGCGGCAGTATTACCTATTTGCGGTGACCATACCCTGCTGACTATTCTTATCCGTAATCTGCTTGATAATGCCATTCGCTATAGTCCTGAACACAGTATTATTAATTTAACCCTAAACACAAACTCTATCAGCATAACTAATCCCTGTAATGATATTGCCTCAGAAAACCTGAAACGTCTGCGTGAACGCTTTTTCCGGCCGGCAGGGCAAGAAAGCAGTGGCAGTGGCTTGGGACTGTCTATTGTTGATGGTATTGCCCAGCTGCACTGGCTGCAAATGGAATTAGATATAGTAAAGATTAGAAAGTATAAAAATGAAACTATTAATTTCCAGGTTAAACTGCAACAAAAAGCATCATAATACAATAATATTAACTAAGGATTTGTTTGTAAGACGGTGGGGCTTTTAGCTAATGTTTGCACTATTCTCTCAGCAACAGACTTGTTAATCGGCGCCCAAAATTCATATAAATGAACCAAATCTTATGTTAAGCGATTTTATTCACTCGACCAAAGAAAATATAGGCAATAACAGCAATAACACCAAATACAAGAGATACAAAAAACATTACATGGTAAGCATTGTTTACTGAAATTAATTGAGCTTGCGTCAGGTAGATAAGTATTCCTGATAATACTCCCCCAAATGCGCCGCCAATCTGCTGTACAACACGCGTGACAGCACTCGTGTCCTTAATTTGATTTTTATCACAAAACTCGAATGGAGAAGACAGAACAGCAATCGTGGCGATGCCTAATCCGGAGCCTCGAACAGTAAAACCGATGATTTCAGAGGCGTTCCCACCAACTTGAATTATTAATATACTTATTGCTGATATTATTAATCCTACACCAATAATTAGAAATGAATTTATCTCACTTAGAGATTTATAAATAAATTTTCTAGCCAACCAGGCACCTACACCTTGCAGGGCAAGCAGCATACCAATATATGTAATAGATACATTATCATTTATTGCTTGTATTAAAGGAAAAAAAATCATAAAACCAAAAAAGATAAGCGACGTCAGAAACCCCATCATTATTGACATTGAATATTGAGGACTATTAAATGCACTTAAATCAATCAGTTTACTGTCTGACTTGTTATTAGTAATAAGCGAAATCATCATCAAACCAATACCGAAAACCAGCATAATAATATTAGAAATATCAAAAAAATGCCCAGATGCGATATTTTTAATAGAGATAAAAAATAGAATTAAAGAAATTAAAAATGTCATAAATACATAAATATTCATATTGTATTTAGACGTTTTATTAGCGGGTATTGTCGTCCTGCCAAAGAAAAAAGCCACAAGTACTAAAGGTATGTTGATAAAAAAAGCTATTCTCCAATTTAACTGTTCTGATATGATTGCTCCAAAAACTGGTCCTAGTGCAGGAGCAAAGACTGACGGAATAGCAATCAATGCCATAACCGGCTTTAGTCTTTCCTTACCAAAATAAGTCGCTATTGTGGATTGAGTAATTGGAATTAATATTCCTGCACCAAAACCTTGCAGACATCTAAACAGAATTAAAGAAACCAGATTATATGAAAATCCAACCAATATAGAACCTACAAGAAAAACAAAAATTGAGTATATCCATGCTTTCTTGAGTCCAAATCTTTCATGTATATAAGGAGATAGTAATATACCCGCAGCACAGGCTAGCATATATACAGTAACAGCCCACTGTATATAAGCATAAGAGGCATTAATGTCATTCGAAATTGAGGATAAAATAACATTAACAATGCTGCCATCCAGTAATGGCAATATACTAGATAGCGTCATAGCAAACACTAACTTTCTTTCTGCGGCCGTCAGCTCAACTGATTGTGCCATGTCAACCTCTCTCTAGATGATTAATAAAATTGAAAATACCCAATAAATTTGTATAAAAAACTATTATTTTGCTCATCTACAACTTATCTATTTATTGCTAATTTGTTATCTTCAATACAATTAAGAGGCTTCAGGATAGACAGTAGAATAGAGTTTTACTAACCAATTTAAGCCACAAAATATCCCATCGGGGCCATATAAATGAATACTCCGCTCATTTCTCCACAGATCGCTTCTTCTGATAGCAAACCAATGATCATATCGACAGTCAGCCACTCTTCACAAAGAGTGACACAACGTCATGGTCATGCGAGAGGACAATTACTCGGCACATTACAAGGTTTAATTTCAATTGAAGCAGAAAATTGTCAATGGGTAGTGCCCACAACTCATGGGGTCTGGATACCTCCGAATGTACAGCATAGTCTTCTTGGATCACATGGACCATTCGAAGGATGGAGCATCTATATACAAAAAAACGCATGTACTAAACTACCTGTCAAACCATGCGTTTTAGAATTATCTGACTTACTGCGTGAAGCAATTACACGAACCATGTCATGGCATAATTCTGAACTGGAACCTGAACAGAAGCGATTAATTGCCGTAATCCTTGACGAGATTAGAACAATGCCTCAAGTTGAGCTAGCACTTCCAATGCCAAAAGATATGCGTCTGTTAAAAATCGCTTTAGCTTTGTGTGATAATCCTGGTGATGATAGAAAGATTAACGACTGGAGCATTTGGGCTGGCATTTCCCGACGCTCATTAACACGTCGGTTTACAAATGAAACTGGGTTTAACTTCACAGAATGGCGTCAGAAACTGCGCATGTTAAAAGCATTGGAATTGCTTGCTGCCGGAAAACCTGTCACAGAAATATCTTTATATTTAGGTTATGACAATATTAGCGGGTTTATTTCTATTTTCCGACGAAATCTCGGGATCACACCGGGAAACTACCAAAAAACCATGAGAAACCGTCTCTCATGGCGAGACTTCACTCACATTACATTGCCTGGTTAAATACAACACAACATAAACCTTATTTTTTAACCATGCAGAGAGTTTTTCACTAAAAAACTAGAACTCATTATCACAGCGTAACGATTTAGGTTGCCCCCGCCATTCGATGATCCGATTTAACGACTGTATAACCAGAACTGCGGACAAAGATAAGTTTCTCTCTATAGTTAAGCCTTCTGGATTAAAATCATCAATCACATTAAATAATCGGCAGCTCCGTCCGTCAGTCAACTGGTCATGCATAAAATCCATTGACTAACATTCATAGATGTTCTGGGAACCGCTAATGAATCAGGTATCACTCGTTTAAGGCGTTTTTTGGGGCTTTATTCGTAAATTCTAAGTGTGAACTTGCTGGTACGTGAACGCCAGTGTCGTATCTTGCAGTAATTTAATACTGATGCGGCGGCAGTATTACGTAATTATACCCTGCTGACTATTCTTATCCGTAAACTGCCTGATAATGCCATTCGCTATAGTCCTGAACACAGTAGTATTAATTTAACCCTGAACACAAACTCTATCAGCATTACTAATCCCTTTAATAATATTGTTTTAGAAAACCTGAAACGTCTGCGCGAACACTTTTCCGGCCGGCTGGGCAAAAAAGTACTGGCAGCGGATTAGGACTGTCTATTTTTGATGGTATTACTATGTTATATAGTTTAGAACTTAAAATTAAAAATTTGCAAAACAAACAAAATACATATTCCATATTTCAAATTGAATTGAAATATAAACCCTTATAAAATTAAATTTTTTTATTGTTTAAATCTTTAAAATTAATTATTAGGTAATAATTAATAAGAATATTTTCAGGATTAATAAAATGTACTTATTATATAAATATTATTATTTAATAAAATAATTAAACGATCAATTCATTCAATAATTTAAACTCATTAAATACTAAACAAATAACTACTTAGTAAGATATTTAATAGTTATCTTCAGTATATAAGTGTATAAATACAATAATAAATAAACAATTATTATTTATTATGCCTATAAAAGACTACCTTATAGGCATAACTAAACTCTATATAATAATATTATTATTTTATTCTAAGCCCAAAATTTTATTAATTATTTTATTTAATATAAAATTTACACAAATATAAATATTTAATGATTTCAACTGTTAGCCTTTTCCCATAAATCATCAATATTTAGTCTACTAATTATATCTGAAATAGCCCTAGGATTACTCATTAATGATGGGTTTAAACGTATAACCCAATCAAATTCCTGAGTCCTTTCTGACTGAGCACCAATATCAAAAACAATAGTTGGTATTTTTAAAGCTAAAACTATAGATAAGGTATAGCAAAAGGTTTCTTCACAAATACTTGGCAGTAAAACTATATCCGGAGAAATTTCTCTAAGTATATTAATACATTCATTTTCATTCTGAAATTTACCAGAAATACTAATGCCATTTTTCTTCATATCTTGTTTAAGAGCTGCATTTACATATCCAACTACAAAGTAGGTTAAATTTAAATCTCTTGTTTGTGAATCTAGAGCCAGTGCTGATAGTAATTGCGATCCTTTTGCTAAACCGATGGCTCCGATTGTTGCAATTTTAATTTTACCAATTTCTTTACTTCTCCTGGCAGGCAATATATTTTTAACTAGTGAATCATGAGGAATAACATTTATATTTAAATCAGGAAAATCACTTAATATAATATCTCTAGCACGTTTGGAAGGTGCTTCAATTATTGAGCAATTATGAAAAAAATCAGCATAAACTGCCTGCCTTTCAAATACATCTGTCATATTTAAATTTGATATTGGTGTTTTAAAATTATTCCAAATATTTCTTTTTTCTAAAGAGGGTTCTTTTTCATAAATGTATTCAGGACTTAGAAGTGTATAATCATTAGACATACAGGCATAATCATGAATAACAAATTTATACTTTAAGTTAGATGATGAAAAATATGTTAATAATTTTTGGTGGTAATACCAATCAAGACCTGCAAAGCTATTAATATGTACCAAATCCGGATCAATGGTTTTAAAAAAAAGATTTAAAAAGTCTAAATTTCCTCTTAAAGAAAGATTTTTTAAGTTATTAAAATCTAATTGTTCAAATTTTTCCAAGCTAATAGAATATAACTCTCTATCATGTACAGTTAAAACAATACAAAAAATAGATTCATTAGTATATTTATTGATTATCTGCTCAAGATATGTATTAATTCCCCCTCCCCAGTTATGTGATATAAACACAATACATTTTTGATTTTTAATCAAAAATTTTAATCTTGCCAAATCAAGATTAGCTCTTAATAAAAAAGGTGGATCAACATTAATAAAATTTTGAACTAAATAGTTGTAATTCGGATGTTTTAATTTTAATGCATTTGCTCCGCGCTTCATATTTTCTTCTTTAGTAGCAGAAAAAGAAACAGACCCAACATGAAAAACAAAAACATCACCAATAATAATGTTCTTAAAGCCGGCATGTATTGCTCTCATACAAAAATCATTTTCTTCTCCATATCCAACTTTAAAATGTACATCATCTAAAAGTCCTATCTTGTCTATAACTGTTCTTCTCATATAAAAACAAAAACCAACACCTGTTGGCGTTTCTACATATAAATTTTTATTTATTTCAGAAGCAAGATTATTAAGTTGGGCAGGTGTTATTTCCAACTCTTTATTATTATCATAATTAGTAAATGGATAACTGCATATTGTAGCATTGTTTGACATTGGTGTGATTGTAGCAATAGATTCATCCTGATCAGCATAACGAATCATTTTCTCAAACCATCCGGGAAAAACAAAAGCGTCTGAGTTCAGTAAAATTACATCAAGATTATGTGATAGATGTGTAATTGCATAATTAACTGTTTTAACAAAACCCAAATTTGTTTTATTACAATAATAATCAAAAAGACCTTTCTCAGAAAGTTGCTGTAACTTAATATTAAGCTCTTCGTCAGGTCCACAATCGTTTATAACTAAAAGACTGTAAGAATCAGAAATTCGGCTTTTTAATGCATGAAAAACTGAGCATAAAGTTTCATTTAACCCTTTATAAACAGGTAAAACCACTACACAACGAGTTGAATGTGTATATTTGCAAGGTGATAATCTGTTCCAGTCATCATCTGACGGGATTGTAGGAACAAACCACAAATTATCAGTTTGATTTAAATTATCAGACTTTTTTTTATTTGTAATTATTTTTTTAGAGTAAATTTTTATTCCCAATAATCGAATAGTTTTATGTGTTTGATTTTTCTTGATGGTTAACAAACTTTTCAAAATATATTGTCTTTCGGAATCTGTATCTCTTTTATAAATAGTTAACCCCAGCAGTTTAATTTTTACAAACTTAGATGATTGTATTCTCTTAAGCATGTTTATACACCAACTATATTGCTAATTATATTCAATAAAGTTAAGATAATATCTTATTAGCTTAAATGTGTAAATATTTTAACATAAAAATACTTCATATAAAATTTACATATATAAATCATATAGGTATGCAATTTCTTAGCTTATAAATAATTTTACAATAAAATAAGAATTTAAATAACTTAAAAAATTCAAATAGTTAAATTTTACAATTAAGTATCCACTAATAATAAATCGAACATAAAATTATAATAAAAAATATATTTTATGGGCACAATAATTTTAAATATTAGAATTTTATTCTACATGCTAATCTTCTTTCTCTAATTATTATTAATTTCTCTAATTATTATTAATAATTAATTATTAATTATTAAATTTGGCTATTTAATTGCATATTTCTTTATCTAGTTAAATTATATTAATTTATAAATGAATATTGATAACATTGTAAATGCTAATAAAAATATAATTAGAATTTTTTTTAATTTTCTTTTTAATTTTTGTTTTTCTTTCTGTAACTTTATTATTTTACTTTCTTTATAGTTAATTTTTTCATTAGCCAAATATAATTCTTTAGAAAAATTGGTTAGTTTCTCTTCTTTACTATTAAGCTCAGTTTTTAATTTGACCATTTCTAACAAAAGTTGACCACTATAATGCTGTTCTTTTTTCATTAATGAATATAATTCAGCGATTTTTTTTTCAAAAGCCACAAAAGGAAGTAATAATTGCTGTTTTTCCTTTGTAAGAATACATTTTTTATTTTGCTGAAAGAGGTTGTCCATAAATTTTTCAAGTATAAAGTCATTTTTTTTTGAAAATTTATTAAAGAAATCAACGGAAAATTGAAAATTTTCTCTGATTTCTAAAACAATTTCTTGTGCAGTTTTTTTCTCAAAACCTCTTCCTGAAAAATTATAATATTTTGCTACTTCATAATTTTCAAAATTTAAAAAACCTGGTCCGCCAAAATGGTCATAACAATATACAGGAATATTAGATAATAATCCATATTGTACTGTTTTACCGATAGTTATTATCATATCATATTGTTTTATTAGCTCAGGGGTGACTAATACAGCTTTTTTTCCACCTATGATATTTACATTAAAATCTTTAGCTAATATATTTGTAGCCTCGATTATTTCTTGTGGTAAATGATTTGATACTACCAAAATATTGTTCAGCTTAGTTTCTTTAATAGAGTTATCCAAATATTTACTCGGGGCACAATTACTGCTAATAAAAATATTTTTGGTTTCAATACCCAACGAAACTAATTTATCTTTTGTTTCTTTGCTATTTGCTACATATATACAATCTAATAATTTCATATATGGTAATGAGCATAACTCCATCATTTCATATGGGGATAAATGCACTGAAATTAATTTAAGATCGATATTTTTATGTATATGATTTTGAAATAGTCTAGCAACCATACAATGTTGAGACCAAATAAAATTAATATTTTCTAAATTTATTTGTTCTAAATTTGTTATTAAATCATTTTTATCAAAATATTTAATAATAGGATCACCCAAAATATTTGCATATACCGAAATATTATGATCTCTTTCTTTGAAATACTTATATATCTCCAAAACTTGAATTTCTGAACCACAAAGTTCAACCAAATGATTTGTTAATATTAATACATTCATAACTTATATTTATTAAAAGTTTAAAATTTAGTATATCTAAATTAAAATAATTTCTATATATTATATAATATTAACGCATTAAAATAAACTATAACATTAATATTAAATTTAATTAAAATTTCAAATTAAATTATAACAAATAAGCAAATAACTGAACAATGGACTGAAATAAAATTAAAATAGTACATTTAAGATATGTATTATTCATTTATTTGGTTACTTACCCTGTCAATCGACATAAAAATACTATTATTAATAAAATTTAAGCTGCATCAGAACCGTCGTTCTGATGCAGCTTGCAGAGTTTAAATCTGTCAACTTTGTAACCAGATTGGCCTAATCAGGCTACGTTTATACTTACCTTTTCAGATAAGATTCATTTATTGTTCATGAATTACCCGGTAAGTTGGCTGATTTTCATCGATTTCGATTTTTTTCAGCTTGTCACAACTGGGCGTACCAGCGAAGTCTTTAAATGGCGACTCCTGCTCATTTTTACAATTTTGTTTCAGGCGAATTTTATCAAATTGAGAAGGTTTATATGCAAAAACATTGCTAAATGAAAAAGATAACAGTAATGTTAAAAGAATGCATGTTAAATCAGTTTTCATTTTATGAATTCCTTCTCAAAGAAAATAAAATTTAACCTATACATCCTTTATTTACTCTTTAAATCATCGAAAATGGTAGAAAAACTTTCCTTAACTGCAACAAAATCTTTATCATTTCCTAGATAAATGGCACGAGAATTACCACTATCAACTATTTTATATACCATATTGCTGTTAATAAGCACTTTAGGTCCATGAGTGGCAGTAACAGAAAAAAAAGCCATATTTTCACCTTTGTAAATAAATATATAATATTATTGTTATGTTGTTTAAACAACAAATATATTATATCATAAAATATTTATTTATATATTAGTTTAACTTAATTTAACATTTAGTTAATTTATTATAGATATGTTATTAATCGATTTTAATTTTTCTTTTAAAAAAAAGCAGTGTAAGATCTAAGTTGACAATATAATAATTCTGATAAAGAGATATTTTTTGTAATAATTAAAACTGTTAGAATTGCTTTCCAGACTTGTGAAAATGATATACGTTTATACAAATTGTAGTATCATATACACACTAACACATATTAATGCGCCTATCGTCTAGAGGCCGAGGACACTATCCTTTCACGGTAGAAACCGGGGTTCGAATCCCTGTAGGCGTGCCATTCGTTCTTACTACGAACCGCTTTTGCATTCACAATCCGTTCGGGTAAATAGTTTATAACTATTTCATCATCAAATACTTCAATACTCTCTATAAATGATTGTAATAAAATCCTTATTTTTCGTACATTCTTTATATTTGTTATGATATCCCGCAGAGCTTTAACAGCTGAATCAATTTCAATACCAGAAGGCTCGACAAAGACAGGTTCAGCAGATATTTTTTCCTGTTCAATTAATAGAGCTCTTTCTCTTTCATCATAATTTGATATTCGTTTCATAATTGAACTTACTTCATCTGAACCGTTCTCAATTGCATTTATTAACGTATCACGTTTACGCTTGACATCGTTCAGTTTATTTTAATGAATTCAATTTGTTCTTTTTATTCAGAATTTTTAAGCATAGATATTAGACATTCTTTATATTTTATTTAACTATATTTTAAATAAATAAAATATTCTTAACATGAAAAACTCAAATTTATACTATACTTGATTAAGTTGTATTTATTTAATAAATTGATTAATCTTTAGCTATATAACTTACTGTTTGGTTAACGAAGTATTAAGACATTAATTGATTAGAAATATATTGGTTTCCATTTTTAACACATTTTAATAATACCGAATATGGATTTATTAAGGTATCAATTATGAATAAACAAACACCAAAGGCTAAACCATTAGGTCGTTGTCCGTTTTGTTATAAAAAAATCCGAGCAACAATTTTATTAAAAATAAATTTAGAAGAGATATGTGTAAATGTCCAAATTGTGGAAAAATCATTTATGTTTGCAGAAACTTTGTATGTAAAAATTATGCAGCGGGAGGGAAATATTATGATTTTGAGCTTTGTCCTAGGTGTGCAGCGTTTATTTTAATAATCCTTGAGGCAACCGGCTAGTTAAGTTGTCCCCGCATTTCTGATCTAGTACGCTGGTCGGTATCAGTTTCAAAGATCAGCATCCGGTAAGGCAAATGCTGCAATGTTGTTATATGTAAATTACCGGCATAAATCAGTTTAATCTTCACAATACCTAGCTGATTTTTTCTTTAGTATATAAAACCTACTAACTCACGGTACTTGTAACTTCTTCGCTCACCTGCTAGCCCCCTGTCAACGTGGCACCAAGTGCGGAATGCATCCGCTGTGCATTAACAATAGAAAATAAAAATTTCCCAGTTTCCAGATTGATAATGTGAATATCAAAATTTACTATAATAAAAAGAGATATTATTACAAAAAATATAATGAATTTAAAAATCAGAGTTAGTTGATATATTAATCTGCAATAACAGTTTATTGTGCAATGTGTTCAATTATTACTGTATTCATTTTTATAATATTCATTACATGAAAAATTATTCTCTATGAGGATATATAAAAAAATACTAATAAAATATTTATACAATAATAACTTATATGTTTTCTATTAACATTAGATATTTTCAAGACAGCTAGTATTGAAGCTATTTTTTTATTTTTCTTAAGTATAATGGCATATAAATATACTGTAGAATTATTTTATTTAAGTCTGTATAACTCAGAAGATATACAAAAAAACAGCGCTTTTTATGCGCTGTTTTAATTAATTAACTGTTATTTTTTTATTATTTGCCGTACCAGAATTGCCATAAATGAGATAAAGAGAAGTAAACCTAATAGTTCTCCAATTTTATCCCAACCCTGCAAATTCAAAGCCAGTGGGGATTCGCCGCCGCCCAGAGCAATAGACCCAACAATTACCATAGCCATTACTACACCTACGATACTTTCACCTACTATTAATCCGGCAGCCAGCAATGTACCACGACGATCTGTGGCTTTAACCTCTTTCTCCTGAATAACAGGATCAGTGTGGCGTTTTTTGATATAACGCAAACATAAATAGGATAATACTGTTCCGATAAAGATTGGCATATTGACGGAAGCCGGCAGATAAATACCCATACCCACTGCCAGCGGCGGTACACTCCAGCCCGGACGAAGATATTTAACCACTACATCAAGCACAATCAGGAATACACCCAAAAATACACCTGCTCTGATGTATGCCCATTCCAGATTGTGAGAAAAAATCCCTTTGGCAATAGTGGTCATCAGAGTTGCCTGCGGTGCTGACAGTGCCTGAGCAGCATCCATTCCGGCACGTGGTAAAGCTCCGGTAAAACCATAAGCGTTATACAACAGTTCAAGTACTGGTGAGATTACTATCGCACCAACAATGCTGCCAATAATTAGTGCTACTTGCTGGCGCCACGGTGTAGCCTGAACCAGATGGCCGGTTTTTAAATCCTGCAGATTATCATTAGAAATAGTAGAAATGGCCATAACCACAGAAGCAGTAAATAATGCTAAAGCTGTCATAAACTGATTACCACCAGCTTGTGCGAAAATACCGCTAGACTGACCAATCACCATGAATACCAGCGATATAATGATGATTGAAACAATACCGATACTGGATATCGGGCTGGAAGAAGAACCAATCAGACCAGCCATATAGCCACTAGCTGCAGCCACAAGAAAACCTATAATGAAGGCCATGATGGTGGCACACGCAACCAAAGCACAGGCCAGTCCGAAAGATATCGGCGCAGTGGCAATAAAGCTGTAAAAGGTAGCAACCAGAATGATCAGAGTAGCCACTACAATCAGCATCATGGTTTTAGGCGATAAATCCTGATTTACCCGCTCCTGTGTCTTGCTGGTTTGTGAATCCGATCCAAAGGCCTGAAAAGAAAGTTTCATGCCTTCAAGCATAGGTTTGAAAAGGGTAATTAATGTCCAGATTGCAGCAACAGCGATGGCTCCGGCACCAATATAGCGGACTTTGGTTACCCAAAGTTTAATTGCAAAATCCATCATTGAAACATTTTCAGGCATTGCAGTGGTGCTGGTGAAATACGGTACGGCTATTCCCCACGAAAAAAACATGCCTAGCAGTACAGCAATACCGCCGGTAATACCTACCAGCCAACCGGCACCCAGTAAAGCCAGTGAAAAGCCCATTGGCACCTGAAATACGGCTCCGCCTACTTTAAACCAGTAACTGGCACTTTCACTGATTACGCGTAAGCCACCAGCCAGAAAACTGAAAATACCGGATAAAATACCACCGGTAACAATCTGTTTAACTCCGCTTTGCGGTGAATCTTCATCATTTTCCCGTGGTTGATTGTGGTCACCGGCCTTGAGTATTTCAGCAGCGGCTAAACCTTCCGGATAAGGTAAATCACTATTAACAACCAGTACATGGCGTAAAGGAATAGTGAAAATAACACCAAGAATACCGCCGGCAACGCATATCAAGGTTGTCTGCCAGAATGGAAAACCCTGCCAGTAACCAATCATTAATAAACCGGGCAGAACAAAGATAATTGAAGACAAAGTACCGGCCGCCGATGCCTGTGTTTGTACCATATTGTTTTCAAGAATATTTGAACCATGGAAGCATTTGAGTACAGCCATAGAGATTACGGCAGCAGGTATGGATGAAGCGAATGTCAGGCCAACTTTCAGCCCCAGATATACATTAGATGCAGTAAATATTACTGTGATTAATGCACCTAAGATCATGCCGCGAACGGTAAGTTCGCGATACTGATCGACCGCCGATGAGGTGGTTGAGGGGTGTTGCATGTAATAACTCCATAAAGATGCAGTTCGGAATAATAGTAATTAATACTAAATTTTCTGGATATTTATCCTTTCACGACCGCAATTTTGGATAAAAAGTTGCATTGTACAAACTCATTTGTAATTTTTTTTTATGTTTAATGAATTTAATGTAAATTAAGTTTTTTGTTTTTATTTTTAGTTTAAATAAGATTAATTTTACTCAATTTCCGGATTCTGATTTCAGCACTAATTTTCTTTTTAACTGTTGGTTGTCAAGCCTATTATGGATGTCTATACTGAATTTTTTTCTGACTGTATATTTGTTATGCTTCCTGTTCTGGTTTTACAACATACAGATTTACATCTGTGCGACTTATCCCATTTAAACGCAATTATGCCGTCAAATCCGGAATATACATTTGATAATTCTGTGCTGCGGCTGCCGGTTAGTGTTGATTTTGAATTATCTGAATCAGCACAGACTCAGCTGATTGAGCAAAAAATTGATTTTGCTATTTTGCCTGATCAGAGTTTTGCAGACTTAGGATTAATTGTTAGTGATATGGATTCCACTTTGATTACCATTGAATGTGTGGATGAAATTGCTGCCGGAGTGGGATTACAGGCACAGGTTGCGGCCATCACCGAACGCTCAATGCGCGGTGAGATTGATTTTGAGCAATCGTTACGGGCGCGTGTAGCTTTATTGAAGGGTTTACCGGTTGAAGAATTAAAACAGGTTTATGAACATGTACTGAAACTTTCTCCGGGTGCAGAATGGCTGTTGCAGCAGTGTCAGAAACATGCAGTTAAATTCATGCTGGTTTCCGGTGGATTTACTTATTTTACTCAACGGCTACAGCAACAATACGGGCTTGATTATACTTTTGCTAATCAGCTGGTGATACAAGATAATGTTCTGAACGGAGAGCTGGCAGGCAGAATTATTGATGCTCAGGCTAAAGCTGATTTACTGGTTCAATTCAGAGAAAAACTTGGACTAAACCCAATGCAGGTACTGGCAATGGGTGACGGTGCAAATGATATTCCGATGCTACAGGCAGCCGGTTTTGGAGTTGCCTACCACGCCAAAACGAAAACACAGGCCGCAACGTCTATTAATATACGCTTTGGCGGTCTGGACGCCGTACGTAAGTGGTTTCGCTGATTGATAACCGCAGACAGCCGGCAGAACAGTGATAAAACCAGATACAAATTGAATTATAATTTAATAATAATCATTTAGTTAGTTTGCAGATGCTTTCAGGAACACATTTATGTATCCAATAACTGAACCATATCAGTCCGGATTATTGCAGGTTTCTGCAATTCATCAGATTTACTGGGAAGAAAGCGGCAATCCGGCCGGTAAACCAGTTATTTTTTTACATGGCGGGCCAGGAGCCGGTGCCTCGCCTGCATGCCGCGGTTTCTTCAATCCGGAAAAATACCGCATTATTATTATTGACCAGCGTGGATGCGGGCGTTCCCTGCCCTATGCCTGTATTGACGACAATACTACATGGGATCTGGTTGAAGATTTAGAAAAAGTTCGCAGGATGCTGCACATTGAACGCTGGCAGGTATTTGGTGGTTCATGGGGGAGCTCACTGGCACTTGCTTATGCTAAAACTTATCCGCAAAGAGTCAGTGAGCTGATACTGCGCGGTATTTTTCTGTGCCGACCACATGAAATTACTTGGGTTTATCAGCAAGGCGCAAATCATATTTTTCCGGAAGCATGGGAGAATTATCTCGCACCGATTGCTGAAGATAAACGGCATAATTTAGTAGATGCCTATCATGAGTTGTTATGCCATCCTTATACGGATGAAACAACTCAGCTCAATGCAGCTAAAGCATGGGCCCAATGGGAAAGTAGTATTGTACATTTAGAGCATAATCAGGCTGGTATAGACGAATATAATGATCCGCAGCGTGCCTTGGCAATTGCAAGGATTGAAAATCATTATTTTGTCCATCGCTGCTGGCTGGCAAGCGAATTTGCCTTACTGGAAAATATTCAGATACTGGCTGATATTCCGATTGTCATTGTTCAGGGGCGCTATGATATGTGCACACCGATTGAAAGCGCATGGGAATTGCAGCGGGCTTTACCGCATGCCAGACTGGTAGTCACTATGGCCGGTCATTCTGGCTTTGAACCGGCAAATCAGGCTGCTCTGGTGGCTGCTACCGATGCTTTTGCCAGTTTATAACATTTATTCCGGACATTTCTTTCAGGTCTGAATATATTCAGACCTGTTTTATTATCAGAAATATGATTTTTCAATCAGCATAAATATTTAGAATTTTAATTTCTTCTCAAACAAAGTATCAATATCTTTTAAAGTTAAGCTATTAGCTCAGCTTTATTAACAACTTCAGTATTTTTACGGCTTGCATTATTTTTTCATTTTACTATCCGTGAGCTTGATTCCGGCCTGTTCTCAGAAAAACCGATAATCCCGAATTTCTTAATCATTCTGTGCTTATCATATACAAACGCTCTGATTGGATGAATGTTATTAATAATCTGGAAATATCATCCGCAAAAATTAAAACAATTCGTTCGGTTCTGCTGCCAGGCAGCTGTAAACAGTCTGTATTTCCAGTGTTTTAACCAGTATTAATTTTAGAATCTTATGTATTTGTGATGGAATTTATTCTGACATAATTACTTGATTTATCCATGAATAAAGTTGACTAAAATTGTCGGGTATTAGATAATTCATACATTGTCAATCTGTTTCGGGTTTTGTCATGCGTTTAACCACCAAAGGGCGTTTTGCCGTCATTGCCATGCTGGATTTAGCTATGCATGCGCAATCTGGTGCAGTAAACCTGACTGCAATAAGTGAACGCCAGCGCATTTCCCTGTCTTATCTTGAGCAGCTGTTCGGAAAATTACGCCGTGCCGGGCTGGTAGAAAGTATTCGCGGGCCGGGGGGCGGCTATGTACTGAGTCATGATGCTGCTCAGATTAATATTGCAGATATTATCTCTGCAGCGGAAGACACTCTGGATGCTACCGTTTGCGGCGGTCATGCTGATTGTCAGGACGGTTCACCTTGTCTGACTCATGACTTATGGGCAAATCTGAATAAAACCATAGACAGCTATTTGCGCGGCATTACTTTGCAATGCATTCTGAATCAGCGAACTTACCATAACAACAGTAATGAAAAAAAAAGCAACCCGGAGCAGCCAGTTACCTTAATTAATCTGCATTAATACTCCGGCGCAGCCATAGATATTTAAAGAGAACACGACAATGACCGTAAAACTTCCTATCTACCTTGATTATTCAGCTACAACACCGGTTGATCCGCGTGTGGCTGAAAAAATGATTCCTTACCTGACGGAATTTTTTGGTAATCCGGCATCCAATAGCCATAGCTTTGGCTGGCAGGCAGAAGAAGCCGTAGAAAATGCACGCAATGAAATTGCTGCTTTGATTGGTGCGGATTCTAAAGAAATTATCTTCACTTCAGGAGCCACTGAATCTGACAATCTGGCATTGAAAGGTGCGGCACAGTTTTATGCCAGTAAAGGTAAGCATCTGATTACGGTCAAAACTGAACATAAAGCTATTCTGGATACCATGCGAGAGCTGGAAAGAGAAGGCTTCGAAGTTACCTATCTGGGTGTACAGGAGAACGGTTTGATTGATATGGCAGAGCTGGAAGCTGCTATCCGTCCTGATACAACCTTAGTCAGTGTGATGTGGGTAAATAATGAAATCGGTGTAATTCAGGATATTGCAGCTATTGGTGCACTTTGTGCTGAAAAAGGAGTCATTTTTCACGTCGATGCTGCTCAGGCTACCGGTAAAGTTCATATTGACGTAAAAGCCAATCAGATTGGTTTGTTGAGTATGTCTGCACACAAAACCTACGGCCCTAAAGGAATTGGTGCTTTGTATGTACGCCGCAAACCCCGTGTCCGCCTGAATGCACAGATGCATGGCGGCGGGCATGAGCGTGGTTTCCGTTCCGGCACACTGGCTACTCATCAGATTGTCGGCATGGGTGAGGCGTTCCGTCTGGCGCGTCTGGAAATGGATAAAGACAATGCTCATGCTAAAGCACTGCGTGACCGTTTCCTTAATGCAATTAAAGGTGTTGAAGAAGTATATATCAATGGTGATTTACAACATCGCGTGTATCAGAATCTGAATATCAGCTTTAATTTTGTTGAGGGTGAAAGTCTGATTATGGCTGTTAAAGATATCGCTGTTTCCAGCGGATCTGCCTGCACTTCCGCAAGTCTGGAGCCAAGCTATGTACTGCGCGCACTGGGTCGCAATGATGAGCTGGCGCACAGCTCTCTGCGTATTACATTCGGACGTTTTACTACCGAAGCCGAGATTGATTATGCTGCTGAACTGATTAAATCCAAAATCGGTAAATTACGCGAATTGTCTCCATTGTGGGAAATGCATCAGGAAGGCATTGATTTGAGTAGTGTCGAATGGGCAGCACATTAATCAGCTCAGACTGAAACGATATATTCTGCCCTGCTATATATCGCAGGGCTACACCAAAAACAGGTTATTTGCTGCGAATATAAAAGCAATTGTAGTTATTCTGGCATCAGAAGAATTGTAAAAGGAACTTATTATGGCCTACAGTGACAAAGTCATTGATCATTATGAAAATCCGCGCAATGTCGGCTCTTTTGAAAAGGGTGACCAGAGCGTGGGTACTGGTATGGTAGGCGCACCAGCCTGCGGCGATGTAATGAAATTACAAATCAAAGTAAGTGATAACGGTATTATTGAAGATGCCAAATTCAAGACTTATGGCTGCGGTTCTGCTATTGCTTCTTCAAGTCTGATTACAGAATGGGTTAAAGGTAAGAGTCTGGATGAGGCTTTGGCCATTAAAAACAGTGCCATTGCTGAAGAACTAGCATTACCGCCAGTAAAAATACATTGTTCTATTCTGGCAGAAGATGCTATTAAGGCTGCTGTAGCAGATTATCGAAAAAAACATAACGAGTAATATGATGATTTTTGGCAGTACCGCAAATAACAACGAACCCACTACTGAAAATAATGACAATCAATCGGTTAATGCAGTACGCCTAAACGATATCAGAATGTGTACCAGTCAATTTTGCCTGGAATGCGGTGAATCAATATCATCTGAACATCAGCTTCAGTTTCCTGGTACACGTTTTTGTATTAACTGTGAAGAAAATATTGCCATTAAGCGATCATTTCTTTCATCTTACAAACGTCGTTTTAATCATAATTGTAAAAACCCTGAAGGTACTGCATAGTAAATTCAGGACAAATTTCCAACAGGTGAGAATATGATTTCTCTGACTGAAAAAGCCGCTAAGCATATTAGCAATTATCTGACCAAACGTGGTAAAGGCGAAGGTATTCGTCTCGGGGTTAAAAACAGTGGCTGTTCGGGTATGGCGTATACTCTTGAATTTGTTGATAACATCCAGCCGGAAGATTTATTGTTTGAACAACATGGTGTCAAAGTATTTGTTGATCCTAAAAGCCATGTTTATCTGGATGGTACTGAACTGGATTTTGTTAAAGAAGGATTACAGGAAGGTTTTAAATTTGCCAACCCCAATGCCAAAGATGAATGCGGTTGTGGTGAAAGCTTTCATGTTTAAATAAATAACCCTATTGCCGGAATGTCGCAATTCTGCCGGCTGATAAGCAAAATACAGCATTACAGCCAAATTTTGCGAAAAGCCTGTTTTTCATGTCCGGTATCTTTAGCTTTGACCCAATTTTCACCATAAAGGTGAGCCACATGAACCAATACTTTGCGCTTTTCCAATTACCTGAACAGTTCAATATTGATGATAAGCAACTGGAGCAGAATTATCGCCTGCTGGCAGCACAGTGCCATCCGGATAAATTTGCTGCCAGAAGTGCTTTTGAACAAAAGCAGGCCATGATGATGGCTGCTACCGTTAACGAAGCTTATCGTATTCTGAGCAATCCGCTTGACCGGGCTGCATATTTATTGAAACAACAGGGAATAGATGCGGATGCACCTGAGCATACGCACTTTCCGGCTGAGTTTTTAATGCAGCAGATGCAATGGCGTGAGACACTCGAAGACGCCCGTGCAGAAGCTGATTGGACGACACTGAAAGAACTTGCAGCCACTATTGAGCTCGAACAAACTGGCTTATACCAGCAACTGGATGCGGCCTTTATACAGAATCAGCCGGAAAAAGCAGCAGAACTGGTACGCCAGGGGCGTTTTTTACACAGATTACAAAGTGAAATTCAAGCTGCGCTTCCCTGACATCATCAGAATCAATGTATTAAAGATATGCTTTGATAAAAAAACGAAGTATTAAGTAATATTTAAGAAATCAGGATTAAATTCAGATTATGGCTTTATTGCAAATTGCCGAACCCGGCCTTTCCGCTGTACCGCATGAACATCGTCGTGCTGTAGGCATTGATTTAGGCACAACTAATAGCTTAGTTGCAACCGTACGCAGTGGTTATGCCGAATGTCTTGCAGACGAACAGGGAAGGATTACCCTGCCCTCTGTTGTCCGCTACCAGCAGGATAGTCTACCGGAAGTAGGCACAGATGCATTAAAAGCACAGCGAATCGATCCGGCCAACACCATCAGTTCAGCTAAACGTCTGATTGGCCGTACTCTTGAAGATATCAAAAATCAGTCTGAAACCCGTTATCTGCCCTATCATTTTACTAATGATGAGCGCATTATCAGCATTCACACCCGTGCAGGAAATAAAACCCCGATAGATGTCTCTGCAGATATTCTACGTGTTTTGAAAACCCGTGCAGAAAACACACTCGGTGGTGAACTTGCCGGCGCAGTAATTACCGTACCGGCCTATTTTGACGATGCACAACGCCAGGCAACCAAGGATGCCGCCCGTCTGGCCGGTCTGCATGTTTTACGCTTACTGAATGAACCCACCGCGGCTGCAATTGCTTATGGTCTGGACAATGCCGCTGAAGGAACATTTATCGTTTATGATCTTGGCGGCGGAACATTTGATGTTTCAGTTTTAACCTTAAGCCGTGGTCTGTTTGAAGTAAAAGCAACAAACGGTAACAGTGCTCTGGGTGGTGACGATTTCGACCAGCGTTTGTTTTGCTGGTTGCTGGAACAGAATAAATTATCACAGTTAAATGCACAGGATAGCGCATTATTACAATCACTTTCACGTGCAGCCAAAGAAGCTCTGACAAGTGAAACTTCAACCACCATTGCCACCACTCTTTCTAACGGACAAAAAGTCCTCACTGATATCAGCCGTGACACCTTTCATCAGCTAACTCAGCCTCTGGTAGCCAAAACACTAGAGCCGGTTAAACAGGCAATGCGCGATGCCGGTATCAGTAAAAGTGAGATAAAAGGGGTAATTATGGTAGGCGGAGCTACGCGCATGCTGCATGTACAGCAGGCTGTAGCCACTTTCTTTGGTCAGACTCCACTGAACAACCTTAATCCAGATGAGGTTGTAGCATTGGGAGCTGCGATGCAGGCCAATGTACTGGCAGGCAATAAAAATGATGATGAATGGCTGTTACTGGATGTAACTCCGTTATCACTCGGGCTGGAAACTTATGGCGGACTGGTTGAAAAGGTTATCCCGCGCAACAGTACCCTACCTACAGCACGCGCTCAGGATTTTACAACCTTTAAAGACGGGCAAACAGCCATGATGATTCATGTTGTACAGGGTGAGCGTGAATTAGTCGCAGACTGCCGCAGTCTGGCACAATTCACACTCCGCGGTATCCCGCCGATGGCCGCCGGAGCAGCACGCATACGGGTAACATTTCAGGTTGATGCCGATGGTCTGCTTTCTGTTTCTGCCCGCGAACAAACTACAGGAGTACAGGCTCATATTGAAGTAAAACCTTCGTACGGACTTGACGATACCGTTATTACCCAAATGCTGAAAGACAGTTTTACTCATGCACAAACCGATGCCAGACAACGTGCCCGTACAGAAGCCACAGTAGAAGCAGAAAGCATTATTGCGGCGGTCACCAATGCACTGTCTATGGATGCTGACTTACTTAGCCATGATGAACAACAGGCTATTCAAACTGCACTGGAACACACCCGACAACAAATCCAGCAAGGAGATGCTCAGGATATTCGTGATGCTATTCATGCATTGAATCACGCAACTGATGAATTTGCTGCCAAACGCATGAACCGCAATATCCAACGAGCTTTGCAAGGTAAAAACGTCAGAGAAATCTGATATTTCAAATGCAGACAAATTGAATTGTCTGTCAATACAATGGAGATAACCTCATGTTAAAGCTATATTACATACCAAATACCTGTGCATTTGTACCGCATGTGGCACTAGAATGGAGCGGACTCGAATATACCGCTGAAGAGGTAGGTCGCGACACAATCAAATCGCCGGAATATCTGGCACTGAACCCTCAGGGGCAAGTACCATTACTGACTGACGGCAACTGGGCACTGCGTCAGAATGTGGCAATCATTGATTACATCAATGATCTTGCACCGGATAAAGGTATCTATGGCGTTACAGCACAACATGATCCCAAAGCACGCGCTCTTGCCCGCCAATGGCTGGCCTTTGCCAATTCTGATTTACACATGAGCTTTAAACCTTATTTCTATGCAGCACGCATGGTAGATGATGAAAAAGCACAGGAGAATCTGAAGGCCTATGCTAGCGCTGCTCTGAAAAATTTATTTTCCTTTGTTGATAATATTCTTGCTCAGCAGGATTACCTGACTGGCGATAATATCACTATTGCAGATGTTTACATTTTTATAGAAGCACATTGGACAAAAAGATGTAACATTGATCTGAGCGCATATCATAATCTGAGTAAATTCTATCAGCGCGTAAGTGCTGATACCGGTGTATCCACCGTACTGAAAGTACAAGGTATAATTTAATAACATTTTCGGCGTGAATGGTTTTATTTTAAAACCGGACACGCCTGCTTTATTTAGAAACACGGAATTACCATGCCCAAAATTACTGTACTGCCCCATCCTCAACTCTGTCCTGAAGGTAAAGTTTTAAGTGACATTCCCACAGGAACCAGTATTTGTGATGCATTACTTGAGCATGATATTGAAATTGAACACGCCTGCGAAAAATCCTGCGCCTGCACAACCTGTCACGTTCTTATCCGCAAAGGATACGATAGCCTGCCTGAACCGACTGAACAGGAAGAAGATTTACTTGATCAGGCATGGGGGCTGGAAGCCGATTCACGCCTGAGCTGTCAGGCACGTCTGGCTGATAGTGATGTTACCATCGAAATTCCCAAATATACCATCAATCATGCACGTGAAGAGCATTAATCATATTTGATGACAATACTCTCCAAACCGATTGAATTAATAATATTTTTTAATTATCTAATTAAGTGCAGGCTTAAACCATGAAATGGACTGATATACACCGAATCGCCGAGGAACTGGCCGACCGCTACGAAGACATCAACCCTGCCAGTATCCGCTTTACCCAACTGCGTGATCTGATACTGGCTTTGCCAGAATTTGATGACAATCCGGAGCACTGCGGCGAGCGCATACTCGAAGCGGTTCAGCAGGCATGGATTGATGAAATTGCCTGAATTTAGTCATCTAAATTTATCAGAATATCCGTACAAATAATGATGTTACAGATGATGTCCGGCTTATAACTGAAACAAACCGGTTGCCAACTTCTATAGGCAACCGGTTTGTTTAATATATAAATTAAATCACTAAATCTTATCAGTTTTTCTGCGGCGCAAGCGCCAGCTGCAAAATTGCCAGCAACGATTAAATACATGCCGGTAAACAAAAACCGCACATAATAAGCAACCGCCGGCAGAACCGGCACAAATCAGAAACATAGTGAATAGTTGAAACCTGATTGCCTGATCAGGAGAGGCACCGGCCAGAATCTGCCCGGTAATCATACCCGGCAAGCTTACCAACCCCACTACACTCAACTGATTAATTGTTGGCAACATCCCTGCTACTACCGCTGCACGCGCAGTATCCCGATAAGCCTCCCAGCCTGTAGCGCCCATAGACAGCATCACTTCTACACGAGCCTGCTGCTGACGTAAATCCTGTGTTAAACGGTCCAGACACAATGCTACAGCTGTCAGACAATTACCCAATACCATCCCCAGAAGGGGAATCACATACTGCGGTGAATACCATGGCCGGATATGCAGTACCGCATATAATCCCACAGCAGCACTTAACCACGAAGCCAGCCATACAGATGATAAAGCATCACGGGTCAGACCCCGATATACATAACTGCCCCGCGAACGCGCAGAAAAACCGGCAATCACAGTCATAACAACAATAATCAGCAGTACCCAGTACCATTGATTAGAGGCAAATATCCATTTTAATAACAAACCCACAACGGACAGCTGCACAATAGCCCGAACTGCTGAAATCAGAATACGTTTTGTCAATCCAAGCTTCAGCCATAATGAAACACCGGCACTCACCAGAATCAGCAATGAAGCCAGAGCCAGTTCTGCAACACTAATGTAATTAGTTCCCTGCATTATTGCCTCCCGCCCGTGGTGATTTTCTGGTGTGAGTAATCCGTCCGGCATCCAGATACCAGATTTCATCACCTACCTGATTAATCTGCTGCTCACTATGTGAAATCCAAATATAGGCAGCCTGAGGATTATCTTCCTGCCATTGACCGACCAGCTTTTGTACGGCCTGTGCCGAATCTTCATCCAGAGAAGCCGTTGGCTCATCCAGCAGCAAAACCGGCGGATTTAATTGCAATATACGCAACAGACACACCAGCTGTGCCTCTCCTCCGGATAAATCCGTTGCATCCCGTTCCAGAAAATTACCATCTTTACCCAGACTCTCTAACACCCGCTGTACATTATCCGGCTGAAATTTTTTATGCTGATAATGATGCAAAGTAAAAGGTAAAAACAGATTATCACGCACCGTACCCGGAATCAGCACCGCCTGCTGCCGTACATAAGCGATCTGGCTGCGATGCTGTGCAATACAATGTGCATTCAGACGAACCGGCTGATTATGACAATACAGCGTGCCCGAAGCTGGTAAATCCAGCAGAGAAATCGTACGTAAAAAAACCGATTTTCCTGCCCCGGATGCACCGCTGATTGCCACACGTGCTCCAGCCCAGAGCTGAAAATCGATATCCTGTAATAACATCCTGCCATCATCATGGGCACGCTGACACACACCCTCACCGGATAAAATCGGCGTATTCATGATGAGCCACGCAGTTCTTTCGGTAGAACAAACATAATATTTTCCTCCACACCAGCACCTTCGGTAACTGTCGGGTATCCCCAGGAAACAATAGTTTGTACAACATCATTCACCAGTACCTCAGGTGCTGAAGCACCGGCTGTAATACCAACCTGATGCTTACCACTGAACCACTGTGTTTGCAGACAGCCGGCATTGTCAACCATATAGGCATCAACACCCAGTAATGCTGCTACTTCACGCAAACGATTACTGTTCGAACTATTAGGAGATCCCACCACAATCACCACATCACAGGTAGCAGCCAGTTTTTTCACTGCATCCTGACGATTGGTGGTTGCATAACAAATATCCTCTTTATGCGGACTTTTAATGTGAGGAAAACGCTGTTTTAAAGCGGCAATAATACCGCTGGTTTCATCAACCGAAAGCGTTGTCTGGCTCACATGCGCCAGCTTTTCTTCATTGCGGACCTGTAAACTTGCCACATCAGCAACTGTTTCCACCAGCAACATCACACCCGGCGGCAATTGCCCCATCGTTCCTTCAACTTCAGGATGGCCTTTATGACCAATCATAATAATCTGATAACCCTGTTCATCCAGCCGTGATACCTGCCGGTGAACCTTAGTTACCAGAGGACACGTAGCATCAAAAATACGAAAGCCGCGTGCAACTGCTTCCTGCTGTACAGCCTGAGATACACCATGAGCAGAATAAATCAGCGTCGCATCAGGAGGCACATCATCCAGATTTTCGATAAATACCGCACCCTTATTGCGCAGATTATCAACCACAAACTTATTGTGTACTACTTCATGCCGTACATAAATCGGAGCACCATACTCTTCCAGTGCCCGTTCTACAATACTGATAGCACGGTCTACACCGGCACAGAATCCACGCGGATTGGCCAGTAAAATCTTTTTGTCACTCATTAAACATCCCGTTACCTGGCTGAATTCATCACAGACGAATCAATCAGACCGCCTTTTTCTTCTGATGGAAAATACTTTCCAGCACCAGCAACACCGCACCGACACAAATCAGGCTATCAGCAACATTAAATGCCGGATAAAACCAATTATGGTAGTAGAACAATAGAAAATCAACCACATGCCCGTGCACCAGCCGGTCTGTTACATTACCTGCGGCCCCTCCTATAATCATGGCTGCAGCAACTTTACCCAGCTTTGCGAATTCATCACGGATAATTGCACGCAACAGATAAACACAAATCACCAGAGCCAGTCCCATAAAAAAGAATTTTTGCCAGCCTCCGGCATCTGCAAGAAAGCTGAACGCCGCGCCGGGGTTATATGTCAGTGTGAGATCAAAAAAACCCGGTATTACCGTAATTCTTTCCAAATATTGAATATGGCATAAAACCAGATATTTCGTTAACTGATCAGCTATCAGCCCCGCAATAATAATTGCACCATATAAAAACAATTTTTTACTCAGCATAACCTTCCCTAAAAACCAAACAGGCGTAACCGGCCAAACCAATTACGCCTGAATCATTCAAATCATGCCAAAATAACCGGCAAGATTAAAATCATTAACCCGCATCAAGCATATAACCGCTGTTCACCGGCACCATCGATATTAAGTGCACAACGACCGCAGATTGTCGTGTGTTTCGGGTCAGAACCCACATCATTTGTATAATGCCAGCAACGTTCACACTTAGTACCCTGATCAACAGTGACCGTAGCCGACAGCTCATCACCCTGCTCAACAGTAACCTTGGCAACCATCAGCACGAAGCGTAACTCATCACCAATTGCCGTAATAAAAGGCAGAATATCCGCCGGTACTCGAATAGCCACATCGGCCTGTAATGACGAACCAACATTCTTATCAGCACGCAAAGGCTCAATAGCCGCATTAACAGTATCTCTTACTGCACGGATTGCCTGCCATTTCTGTGCCAGACCGGCTAATTCCGCCTCAGCCATAGACGGGAACACATGTGCAGTATGATACAGCACACTATCCTCATCATTACCTGTTAAAACAGCCCAGGCTTCTTCAGCCGTAAAGCACAGAATCGGACTCAGCAGCAACACCAGATTACGCGTAATATGATAAAGCGCAGTCTGTGCACTCCGACGGCCATAGCTGCCTGCCTGCATTGTATACAGACGGTCTTTCAGAATATCCAGATAGAAAGCACCCATATCCTCCGAACAGAAATGCACAATATCCTGTACCGCAAAATGGAATGCATAACGGGTAAAGTGATCATTAGCTACGCGCTCCTGTAACTGCTGAGCCAATACCAGAGCATAGCGGTCCAGCTCAAGCATATCTGAAATCGCTACTGCATCCGTTTCCGGATTAAAATCACTCAGATTGGCCAGCAAAAAGCGCAGCGTATTGCGCAAACGACGGTAGCTTTCAGAAACCCGTTTCAGAATTTCATCAGAAATGGCCAGTTCACCGGAGTAATCGGTAGAAGCCACCCACAGGCGCAGAATATCAGCACCCAGACTGTCATTGACCTTTTGTGGTGCAACCACATTCCCAACAGATTTGGACATCTTCTGTCCATTACCGTCCACCACAAAACCATGTGTCAGCAACTGTTTATAAGGAGCACTGCCAACCGTTGCACAAGCTGTCAGCAATGAAGACTGAAACCAGCCGCGATGCTGATCCGAACCTTCCAGATACAAATCAGCCGGCCATGCCAGTTCAGGGCGCTGACGCAATACTGCATAATGCGTACTGCCTGAATCAAACCAGACATCCAGCGTATCCGGCAGCTTTTCATATTCATCTGCATCAGCCCCTAACAGCTCATGCTTATCCAATGCAAACCAGGCTTCAATTCCGTGCTGCTCAATCCGCTTAGCTACCTCTTCCAGTAACTCAGCCGAACGCGGATGCAACTGACCAGTTTCCTTATGCGCAAAAAACGCCATCGGAGTACCCCAGTAACGCTGGCGGGAAACCACCCAGTCCGGACGCCCTTCAATCATTGCCTCCAGACGCGCACGTCCCCATGCAGGAAAAAATTCAGTAACATCAACAGCATTCATAGCCTTATTGCGCAATGTTTTACCATCGGTACCTTCCTTATCCATACCGATAAACCACTGACCGGTTGCCCGGTAAATCAAGGGTGTTTTATGGCGCCAGCAATGCGCATAACTATGGGTAATTTTGCCATTAGAGAGTAACTTACCTTCTTCCGCAACCCAGTCGATTACCACCGGGTTACCTTCCCAGACTGTCATACCGGCTAACCGTGGCACATCACTGATATAGCGCCCTTCAGCATTTACCGGGTTATACAACTTAATCCCATAGCGCAGACAGGCAAAATAATCATCCAGACCATGTGCCGGAGCAGTATGTACCATACCAGTACCAGCTTCGGTAGTAACATGGTCACCCAGTAATACCAGAATATCTCTATCCAGAAACGGATGATTTAAATGCAGATTTTCCAGTTGCCGGCCAGCTGTTTCAGCCAGTACCGCCGTATTATCCGCACCAAAACCAAACCGGGCTAAAGCCGCCTCAGCCAGCTCTTTAGCCAGCACCAGCTTACCTTTAGGCGTATCAATCAACTGATAAACCACTTCAGGTCCGACACAAATTGCCTGACTGGCCGGCAAAGTCCACGGAGTTGTTGTCCAGATAACACCATATACCTCACCCGGCAGCTCATTCAATCCGAAAGCTTTCGCCACAGCAGCATTATCTTTAAACTGATAAGCCACATCAATCGCATAAGAAACCTTATCCTTATACTCTACCTCTGCTTCTGCCAGCGAAGAGCCGCAATCCAGACAGAACTGTACCGGCTTCTCACCACGATACAAATAACCGCCCTGCTGAATTCGTCCCAGCGTACGCACAATATCTGCCTCGGTTTGATAGTCCATAGTCAGATATGGATGTTCCCAGTCACCCAGTACACCCAGACGCATAAAATCTTTTTTCTGCCGGTCAATCTGTTCCCGTGCATATTCCCGGCATAACTCACGGAATTTTGCAGCCGGAATATTCTTGCCGTGCTTTTTCTCCACCATCAGCTCAATCGGCAAACCGTGACAATCCCAGCCCGGAACATATGGTGCATCAAAACCAGCCAGCGTCTTACTCCGGATAATAATATCCTTCAATACCTTATTTACAGCATGGCCGATATGAATATCACCATTTGCATATGGAGGACCATCATGCAGAATGAACTTAGGTCTTCCCGCTGCCAGTTTACGCAGTTTCTGATAACGCTTCTGTTCATACCAAGATTTCAGCCAGCCGCCTTCACGCTTGGCCAGATTACCGCGCATTGGAAACGGCGTATCCAATAAATTTACTGTTTTACTATAGTCAGTCATGACTTTCTCTTTAAAATATATTTAACTTTTAATATTCAGAATAAATTCAGTTCAATAAATTTTACGGCCACCCGAACATAATCCTGCTGTTCAGGCAGCCTGCCATATTCGGGCGGCTTCCATATCAGCAAAAATCTGCGTCTGTAACGCAGCCAGCGATTCAAACTTCAGCTCATCGCGCAGCTTATGCAAAAAATGCACCTGTAAACGCTGCCCGTATAAATCATCTTCACAATCAAAAATATGCACTTCAAGCTTTTGTAAACTGCCCGAAGAGACAGTCGGGTTTTTACCAAAACTGGCTACCCCGCGCTTACGCCCGAAAGCTCCGGATACATCGACCACAAATACCCCGTTCAGAGCATAGTGCAAAGCCGGTAAATGCACATTAGCAGTAGGACAACCCAGTTCACGCCCCAGTTTGGCCCCATGCTTCACACGACCACTCAGCGTATACTCGTGCCCCAGCAACAACTGTGCATAAGCCAGATTACCCGAAGCCAGTGCCATCCGCACCGCAGTACTGGATGCGCGCACATCTTCAACCACAATTGAAGGCGTGTGCTCAGTAACAAACTCATTCTGCGCCTGCAATAAAGTAAAATCACCGCTGCGCCGTGTACCGAAGCGGAAATCATCACCTACCAGCAAATAGCGCGTGTGCAAATGTTTAACCAGCATCTGACTGATAAAATCCATCGGTTGCATAGCTGCAAACTGCTGATTAAACCGCACAACATAAACCGCATCAACACAGCCGCTTGCAGCAAGCAGATCCAGCTTATCGCGCAGCGGAGTCAGACGAAACGGCAAAGTTTTCCCTGCCTGCTGCGCAAAAAATTCCTGTGGTTGCGGCTCGAACATCATCACCACCGAACTAAGCCCGCGCTGTCCGGCTTCCTGACGCAAACGCATCAAAATATGCCGGTGCCCGCAATGAACCCCGTCAAAATTACCGATAGTCACCGCAGTACCATCCGGCCAATCCGGCTGCTGCCCGCTCCCCAACCAAACTCGCATACAATTCTTGAATAAATCAAATAATAAAACGTATCATTGTAAACATTTCAGCCAGCCTTAGCCAGCGCAATTGCTCAGGATTTTCCAGCCGTTTCAACCATCAAATCCACTTTATTCTCAAGAACAAACAAATTTTAATACAGTTATCCCCCTATTTCTTGCTAAAATAGCCGCCACCCTGACGCTAAGGCTATCAATAGCCAGCAACACCTCAGAAAATTTATTAGGTAACACAATGGCCTTTCGTTTTGACATCATCTACGAATACCGTGAAATGTTTTATTACGGTGCGCTTACAACACTCGGCGTCACCCTGATTTCCACATTTATGGGCACACTTCTCGGTCTGATTTTTGCCCTTGCACGCATTATCCGCATTGAAAAAGGCGGGCTGCCCATGCGTGCATTCGTATGGTCATTGCGCCAGATTTCCCTGCTCTATGTAACCATTTTCCGCGGCACACCCCTGTTTGTACAGATTTTCATCTGGTATTTTGTCTGGTTTCCACTGCTTATCAACCCTGCTGACGGTCTGATTATCAGCGGCGATCTGGCTGTCGAACTGCGCCGCAGCTACGGTGCACTGATTGCCGGCGTACTTGCACTTTCAGTTAATTCAGGAGCCTACATTACCGAGATTTTCCGTGCAGGCATCCAGTCAATAGACCGCGGACAATTCGAGGCCTCCCGCTCTCTTGGTCTGAGTTATACACAAGCCATGCGCTATGTCATTCTGCCACAGGCTATCCGCCGTATGCTGCCGCCAATTGGCAACGAATTTATTACCTTACTTAAAGACAGCTCACTTTTATCCGCCATCGCCGTAGTCGAACTGGCTTTTGCTGCCCGCGCAGCAGCCGGACGTTATCTTAACTACGAGACACCGCTATACACCATTGCCATAATCTATCTGATAATGACCATCGCCTTAAGCTGGTTCTTCTCATGGCTGGAGAAAAAATACAATAAAGGTTATCAGCACTGAGCTTAGACAGAAATCAACAACATGAGAACAGGACGGTTAAAAATCAACCGTCCTGTTTCATTTTATAAAATAGCAGAATTCAATTTCATAACACCAATGTACAAACTGATTTATAGCTTTACTGACACCAGAGTCAAATCAATTACATTTATTACATATGGTTTTCCGACCCAATCAATATTATTGCAAACCAGCTATTTCAAATTGCAAATCCAACACTGAAAAAATCTATTTGAATCAGCTATCAAATATTAATCATCATAAATAACACCAGTCAGTTATCGATTAGCTTCAATATGTAACTCATCAGGAGACAGATATCAAAAATATCTTAATTCATACAGCTTTATTTACATTTTAAAAATTTGTACTATAGATTTAAACAAAATATATAATAAAAACTAATAACTTGACACAAATTAAACAAATTGATTAACTATTAACTTATATATTTATCTTATCAACAGAAAAAGAGAAAAACATGAAAGCTGTCAGATTACATGCACAACACGATATCCGCATAGATGAAATCGAAAAACCAAAACCCAAAGCCGGTGAAATACTGATAAAAATCGGCGCAGCCGGCGTGTGCCACTCAGATATACACCTGATCGAAAGTGGTATTCCTGCTGGTGCTCCTGCATTTACCCTGGGACATGAAAATGCCGGATGGGTTGAAGAACTGGGTGAAGGAGTAACCGATTTTAAAGTAGGAGATGCTGTCATGGTATACGGACCATGGGGTTGCGGACATTGCCAGCCTTGTCAGCAATCTATGGAAAACTACTGTGAGCATCAATCGGAATCTCCGATCCTCGGTGGTGGACTGGGTACCAATGGCGGCATGGCTGAATACATGATTGTTCCATCCAGCCGTTTACTCGTACCTTTGCATGACCTGCACCCGGAAGAAGTAGCCCCTCTTTCCGATGCAGCCTTAACTCCCTATCATGCAATTAAACGTTCTGCCGGCAAAATAACACCATCTGCTTTTGTTCTCGTAATCGGCATAGGTGGTTTAGGACATATGGCTGTACAAATCCTGAAACAGCTATATTCAGCCACCATTATTGCCGGTGATATTAATGATGAAAAACTGGAACTGGCCAAAAAATATGGTGCGGATTATGTAATACGTACCGACCGCGATACCGATAGCATTGTCGAAGAAATTACCCGTATTACCGGTGTGAAGAAATGTGCCGTCGTACTTGATTTTGTTGGCAATAAGCCAACTCTGACTTTGGGCTCACAAACAGTCGGATTAAACGGCGACTGGACAGTAGTTGGTCTGGGTGGTGGCAAACTCGACTGGCACTGCATGAATCAGCCATGGGGAGCATCGCTTTGTACACCCTATTGGGGTTCACGGGTTGAACTGATGGAAGTGCTGGACATGAAAAGAAAAGGTATTATAAATATCGAATACACCACCTACCCTCTTTCACAGGCTCTGGAAGTATACGATAAACTGATTAAAGGGCAGATTAATGGCCGTGCAGTACTAATACCTTAATCTTTCCTAATAGAATCAGGCTGAGCAATATGTATAACCACAGCCTGATTCTATAAAATTCACGTTATCTTGAGGGATAAACAATTAATTACTATCATCAATAAAAAAACCATCCGGTGGCTGTTGTATCAACGCAGACCAAACTTAAAAAGAAAATCTGTTTCGCAATAACCCATTCTCATTAACAATTTTACTGACTTCATATATTTTTTACCGCATCACTACCATCAATACTTTAAGTTATCATCCTAGTAAAAAAATAAATCTCTGAATTTTCAAAAATTTTCCGGTATAACTAACTATTCTTCAACCAATCTTATATTTTTAACATATACTATTCCTCATTTTTAATATACATTTACTATATTAAAATCAGCCAACACAACACCAATGAACTAATACTTAACTTAATAAACTATGATTTCAAATTAATACAATATAGAACATATGAATACGAAATTAATGTCAGAGAAAATTATCAAAACCAGTAAATTCCTAAGCTATATTCTAAGACATAAGCCGGAAACAATAGATATCACCTTAGATCAGCAGGGATGGGGAAATATAGAATACTTAATCAAACAGGCAAACCTGCATGGAGAACAACTCACCAGAGATATTATCGAGGTGGTTGTTAAAACAAGTGATAAAAAACGATTTACCATTTCTGAAGATGGCTTAAAAATTCGTGCAGCACAGGGACATTCAACTGATCAGGTTCATATCAGTCATAATGCGCAAAAACCGCCAGAGTTTTTATATCACGGTACAGCCACAAGATTTATGGACTCAATCAAACAGCAAGGATTAATCGCAGGGAGCCGCCATTATGTACATCTGTCAGCAGATGTGAATACTGCGATAAAAGTCGGCACACGTCATGGCAACCCTATTGTGCTGCAAATACACGCCTTAATAATGTATCAGGAAGCATATCAATTCTATCTGGCGGAAAACGGAGTATGGCTGGTTCAAACCGTACCAACACAATATTTACAACCATATAGATGAGCAAATAAATTATAAATATTTAAAAACAATATTTTATTAAAAACGAAGAGTTTACAAAATTTGTCTTTTCAATAGAGTTAACTCCTTATCAGATAGTTTATTTACTAACTTATTACTATTGATAATCGACGAAATATACTGAATAATTTCTTTATCATCACTATCTAACAGAATAGAAAAAAATGATCCAATAAAAGCGGAATTAATTCTATCTAATTTTGCAATTAGATGATCTGCAATATAATTCATTAAATCTTGCTTACTAAATAATTTATTTAATAATGTGTTCATACGATAAAAGTTGTCACAACTGTTGCATAAAATTTCCATTTTTTCCATTACTATATTTTTCAATTTATATTTTTGAGCACTATTAAAATTCTCTGTGTCTAACTCTACTATGACAGTAAGAATAAAATTATCAAAAGTAACTTGGGATATTATTTTATCATCAGAAAACATATAAACTATAAATTTAAATATCTCTTCTGATGAAACATCTTTATAATAAAATTTTGATAAAATATATATAGCTCTTCTTAGTTGTTTTTCTGGAAGACTATCTAAATAATGTTTTAAATCATATCCAAAATTATTACTTTTTTTGGTTATCTCATCAATTTCAATTTCAATCTCTTCATCAAAGGCACTCATTACCTTATTACTCCTTATCAGATAGTTTATTCACTAACTTATTACTATTGATAATCGACGAAATATACTAAATGATTTCTTTATTGTCACTGTCTAACAGAATGGAATAAAATGATACAATAAAAACTGAATTAATTCTATTTAATTTTTCAATCATATCTGCAATATAATTCATTAAATTCTGCTTACTAAATAACTGATTTAATAATCTGTTCATACGATAAAAGTTGTCACAACTTACACATAGAATCTCCATTTTTTCAATTTTAAATTTTGAAGACTATTAAAATCTATCTTTAAAACAACATAGAAAATAAAATCAAAAAAATTAACCTTGGATATTATTTTATCCTCAGAAAACATATAAACTATAAACTTAAACATTTCTTCTGAAGAAATCTCTGCATAAATATAATAGTTTTCTGAGACTATATATTGCTCTCCTGAGTTGTTTTTCTGGAAGAATATCTAAATATTGTTTTAAATCATATTCAAATTTATCACTTTTTTGATTATTTCTTTAACTCTTTTATCAACCTCGCTATCAATGGCACTTATTCCCCTTTACTCCAAGTAAAAACATAATGAAATTTATGAACATAATACCAATTTTAATTATTTCCAATATAGACGAATCTTCATAAATTCAATGATTAACAGAATTTCTAATATAATTAATAAACTATTTTTTTCTACTAACTAATTCAAATTCTAAATCCGGCTCAGAATAATAAATTAAACCTATTTGATCCGAATCTACCATCAGCCCGGTCTTAAACAAATCAATCCAATTATCATAATCAAACTCAGGAGTATATTCACTCGAATCAAAACAGCACAGGACAACACCAGTCATTCCTCCGTCAAGAAGAATCTCATCTCCTGCCCTTATTTCACTACCATCTTGATATTTCATCATAACTCCCTATTTAATAAAAGCATCTACTTTCACCATACTTTTTTTGATACTACTCCTCTTCTTTCTCTACTTTCAACTTTTATCCTAAAAATTTTTAGTTTCTGTTGTACTATATATAATCTTGTTTTAAATAGTAATACCCTATCTTAATTATTATTAACTATAACTAAATTAAATAATTCTAATTGAATATCAATTTTATTCTATTTATTTGTGATATTTTCATAAATTTAATAGATTTATTAAGAAACTATTTCACGATCAATATCACCTGTTAAATAAAATTCAGTAAAAGCTCTTTTAACCAGACTAAAATCCTCGACTACCATTCTATTATTCCAAAAATTACCAAGCATATTTACCATGTTATCGGGACGTGTCGGATCATAAAAAGTTCTGATTTCATCATCTTCTCCTACATTTGAATATGCAAACATCACCATATATTTCTGATTCTGTGAGTAAAGTGTTAATTGATAAGGTTCAACACCTTTCTGCTTATATTGTTCCAAATAAAGGGAGCCGGTCGCAGATACAAATAAATTTAAAGTGTCATTAATGTCTGCTAATGTAGTATTATCAATATAAACTCCTTTATCAGATTGAATTTTTCTTCTTGTAATTCGGTAAAAAAATCCCTTAAAGATCTCTGCTAATGTAGATTGATTATGTAATGTAGGTAGATTAAGATCCACATCTTCACCGTACACGCTTTGAAATTCTTTTTTAAAATAGATCTCTGTTGATGGGTGATTTAATGGTTGATGAGTACCCCCGTGCAACCTTCCTTTAAATTCGAATAAGTTTTTCATTTTTACTATCCCAACGTTTTGTATATTTCATACATACTTCCTAATATGTTCATATTATCGCATTGATTTTCAGTTTTTATTAGATTAATTTGATACTAAATTTTTAATATCAATTTCAATTAAAATATTTTTACTTTCAATGTTATTATTAAGCTGCCTAATTCTATTAATTTACCTCTTTTATAATTCAGAATACTCACTTGTTTTAGTTAATCACTTAGAAAAATCCCAGCTTGAAAACCAGGATTTTTTTGATTATTAATTCACTTTCTATAATAGTTTATAGAAAAATATTAGTATATCTATTTACCAAAATTCGATATCTATAGTTAATTTACTTCCCAAATCAGATATGAAATCTAACGTATTTTTTCTCAAATATATCTCTGATCGCTTTTCATTCTTATATACATGACCATAAATTGTGAATACAAAATCTATATCATTCTCTTCTTTAAATGTTAATAATATATTTAATTTGTTTTCAATCCTATCAATTATCTGACGTACTTGATGATCCAGATCATTTAGTGAATTTATACTACGCCGTAAACACCAGGTGGTTTCTATAGCAGGGCTATATTTGCAATTTTTCATACTTCCCCTGATAGTATATTTTGTAGGCGAAATTCCAAGTAATTTGGTTACACTATCTGGATTAAAATCTGGTCCGCATATGATAAATTCTATAATCACTTCAGTTTGTAACATTTTATACTCTTATCAGCAATACCCATTTAGAATACCATTTTCAAATTCACTATGTTTGAATATTCATAATTTTTTTGTATCTTTATTTATCTATTTACTACTTCGACTATTTCTTCTTAACTACGAATTTATGTTCATAATCATTTTATTTAAATAATTATCTTTTGCATTTTTTGATTTCCTTTACTTTTATTTTAATTTGGTCCAAGTGCTTCAGATATTGCTTTTCAGCATTAAGCACTATTTATTTTAACATTTTTTATTCCGACCATTATCAATAAGCTTCAGCACATCGAAAGTAACTATATTTCTTTTATCTAAATTTTATTTCTTTTTTATCATATACCGGCAATAGGCTTTAGCTTATTCCTACTACATAGCTTCTATTTTTGCAATTCGAAATACTAAAATAGGTACAAGGGAGAAATTTTCCGTATGTTTAGTCATATTGGTTCATATAACTATTTTTGTTATTAGTTGAATTTTTTTATCTTATACCTGTTGACATCATAATTTTAGAAGATAGATTTATAAAATTATGAGTAATATATATCTAAAAAATATTGCTTTTCTTTGCTTTAAAAATAAAAGAAAAGTCTAGCAGAATAAATTTTTGTATATCACTCATGGTAAAAAAGTCCCTGTTTAAGAACAGAAACTGTGTATTAGCTTTATTAAATGCTTAATTTTTTAAGAATCATGGACCATTCCATTCAAGTTTTCTTTTTAATTCATCGGGAACTAATTTAAATAATTTTTTAATACATTCAATATGTATATTATAGTTTGGTGATATTCTATTATTACAATTTTCAAAATAATATTTAGCCTGATAATTTAAAAAATGCACATGAGATTCATTAAAATCTGAATTCAAAAGTTTTAATGGCAAATTATGTACCAGTTGAGCTTCTAAATAGCAGGATTTATCCAAAGCTTTTCTAAGCATACCATGAGTTTGAAGATTTCTAATATAAGGTAATGCCCAATAAAGCATCTCTATATAAATTTCTCTTTTATCTATTATTTTACCTTTTTGGGAATCGTCCAGACATACTTAGTAGGTATTCTTGCCTTGTCCAGCTACCATTTTTTAGTAGTCTATAAATATTTAAAGAATTAATGTTTTTACTGACTACCTTAGCTCATGTTTTTTTTACGATAATATTTTACTTCCTAAAAGTTTTCAGTTCCTTTAAATACTAATAATTTTTCCAGATTTTTTAAACTATTAAAATCCAGTATAAGCTGAGCTTTTAATTAAACTATATTTTAGCTAAACATTCTGGAAAAATACTCACTAATTTTATCATTATCAAATATTCTATCTTTTGTAAAATCCACCGTATCAGATACGACGATTACCGGCCATAACTCTTTCGGTAAATCTTCGATTGAAGCTTAGATTGTTGGAAGATAAGATCTATAATAATCCCCGGTTTTAATTTTTCCTGTATAATCAACTAAAAAATAATTTTCCTCACAATCAAGAAATCCATAATATACAAACACACCCTTTTTCGCAAATAGTCCCTCATCTAAAAGTACCTTCTGCTTAGATAACTTTGCTACTGACTTTTCAACATCTTTCCTCTCTTTTAAATTTGTATAATTGTTTGTATATAAATCCAATATTGTTTGTCCATGTTTGTTGTATGAATACTGACTATATTCATCCAGACCTTCATAGATATGTTCAAAAAAAGGATTTAATAATGATTTTGCATTATCATTGGATAATAGTGCTTTAGGTAAATCCCCCCAAGATTCATTCACCATTATTGCAATTTTTCCATTTTTATCCATTGCAGGCCAATCATATGTTGATAAGCCATCTGCTTTCCAGTTTATATTTAAATCTTCAATAATCATCTGAATTTATCCTTAGGAAAGGTCACTCTACAACTATTACGATTTTCATACTATTGGCTTCTTTTCTTCAGAACTATCTCATCCCTTTCTTAATCTGAAGAAATCGATTAAACGAATCTTTTCTATAGCAATATCAATCTTTAATCAATTATTTGCTGAATCACTTGTGTAAATCCTATTTACGATCATTCCTTATCGTTTTAAGGCTGTATTAATCCAATTTTATATCGTCTCTTAACAAGACATATTAAGAAAATTGATATTGTTAACTGATTTACTTTTAATTATAAAGCCCCGGTTAACCGGGGCTTTTTTAGTTATTAAGAAACTATTTCACGATCAATATCACCTGTTAAATAAAATTCAGTAAAAGCTCTCCTAACCAGACTAAAATTGTCGACAATCATTCTATTATCCCAATTATCACCAAGCATATCTACCATGATTTTGGGGCGTGTCGGATCATAAAAAGTTCTGATTTCATCATCAGTTCCTACACTAACATATGCAAACATCACCATATATTTCCGATTTTATGAGTAAAGAATTAATTGATAAGGTTCGATACCTTTCTGCTTATATTGTTCCAAATAAAGGGAACCGGTCGCAGATACAAACAAATTTAAAGTATCATTAATGTCTGCTAATGTAATGTTATCAATATGAATTCCTTTATCAGATAGAATTTTTCTTCTGATGCATCCGTATAACACTCCATTAAATTCAAATAAATTTCTCATTTTACTATTCCATTATTTTATATATTTCATACTAAATTTTCAAATATTTATTTAATATCATAAATCTATAGTTATTTTTTTGGAGGAAGCCTTCTCATTTTATGTTTTTTCCACCCAGCTTTCCATACATAATATGCCCTTTCTCCCTTTTCTGTATTTTCTGCAACTATTTTTAAAGAATTAAGCCCTGACTTTTGAGCCATCGCAAACACATCACTTAAACAATAAGTACAAAGCAATTGTCCTTTTACCGTCATCTCAGCATCGGCACCTAGAGTTAATCCTTGATCCGTAGCTCTTTGCAATGCACCTATCTCAGCATGGGCTGTACTCATATCACCATTTGGATATCTTTTACTGCTATTTCTCTTAATTTCCTTGGCATTTTTTGCATCTACTTTTTCATGTATTAAAGTTTTTTTGTTAGAATCAAACAATTTAGGATTTTTTACCTTTCTTGCTGTTTGATTCCAATCCCTAATTTTTTTACCACGTATAAATAAATTTGCTGTAACATCAGGTTTGAATCGCCATGCAGCAATCAAGGCAGCAGCTTTTTGACTTGCTTTTTGAGCAGCCGGAACCACTGGTATAATTATTTTCCCAATAATTTTACCGCCCAAATAAAATTGAACTACTTCACCTGCAACCTTTCCTGTTTTATACAGCCAAGAACAATCATCAACCGCACCCCAACCATTTTTATCTCTAATCCATTTAGTACCATCGAATGTTAGACCATCACCAAATCCTGAAGAAAAATTGCTTGAATCATCAATAAAATTGGGAAACGAATATAATCCATATGGATCTATATTCATTAATGGATTACTTTCTGCGTAGTTATATAGATTAAGACCACCTTCTATACCTAATGGATCTGATCCAATATAACGACCGATTTGCGGGTTATAATATCTATTAAGATTGTAATATAAACCACTTTCCTGATCATAATATTGTCCCGGCAACCGCAGATTCATGGTAATAATATTATTAGGATCTAGATGAGTATTACCAAAAGCATCTGCAATACCTTTCCACGTCTGCTGTCCTCTGGAGTTTACAGCAAGTTGCGGAGTTCCCAGATAATCAGTTATTAAAAAATTATAATCTGCATTTTTTAGAGTTTGTTCATTACTTAGACCAGCTTGCCACAGTGGACTGGTTCCCCATACGGTATCAGGCATCCATCCATATGCTATTTGCATTTTACCATTATGATCAAACTCAGCTATCAAACCTTCATCACTATATAAGTAATAGGTAGTTTCACCATTTACTGTTTTGCTGATTCGGCGACCAAATGGGTCATATTGGTAATGTGCTTTTTCAATTTTCCCATCCTGAATACTGATCAATTGATTTATATGATCATATTGATAATTATTATTTTTATTAGCTTTTTGCTCGTTAATTAAATTACCTGATTCATCATAGCTCAGTACAGTCTGCTGTTCACCACTGCCCCATTGAATTAGTTGGTTATTACTATTATATTGCCATTTTTCTGCCTGATTGGCACTGCCAATACGATTATCAATTACATCATAGCTATATGCCTCTGCTGATAGACCTTTTTGTCGTAATTTCTGATCCGGATTAACTTGTGTTAAACGGTCTAATATATCGTAGCGATAATCAGTAGTACCTTCCTCCGTTTTACTCTGAATAATATTGCCAGACTTATCGTACTGATAATTGCGTTGAAGCAAAATTTTGTTATCTGTATTGATAACCTGAATACTTAAAGGCTGCTGTAAAGCTGTATAAGTTATATCAGTTTTACTGCCTGGAGTAGTAATGCTTTCAGGCTCATTCCAAAGATAGCTATTCCAGATTATTTTTTCGCCATTTGGTAACGCTACTTCTTTCAAATTTCCTTGTATATATGAGTATTTAACTACACTATTATCTGGATAGGTAATGCTGGCTAGATTACCATCAATATCATAGCTATATTGTAATGTTTTACTTATTTTCCTATTATTGTTTTGATATGTAATAGTTTCTTTGATTTTACGACCAAGTTTATCCAGCACATAATTAAAGCTACTTTGTGTATCACCTTCCTGATTCACACCTGTGAGTTGACCAATGTCGTTATAACTATAAATTATGCGTTGAACAGGATCTGCCTGATTTTTTTTAAAATGGCTTTCTTCAATCAGGTCACCTGTCTGGTTATATAGATAACGTACTTCATTACCATTAGCATCTTTTTGAGCTATAAGCTGATTATCTTTATCATAACTATAGCTTGTCTGATTATTGGCAGATTCGCTTTCTTTAATCAGGTTACCATTATTATCATAACTGAACGTATAGCTATGACCAGCGGGATCAATGATACTGCTTAAATTGCCAAGTTCATCCCATTTACTACTGGTTTCCGCACCCAGTGCATCTATATATTTTACAACATTACCATATGCATCATAACGGGTCATGAATGTGCTGCCATCCGGAAAGGTAATACTGGCCGGCAATTTCTGCTCGTTATAGCTAATACTTGTGGTTAAACTTGTATTATTATCTAAAATCTGGCTAATGCTAGTAAGTGAACCAAAGGAATCATAGTTATACTTTTCATTATAGGTTGGAAACAATGCTTTAACAACCAGACCATCCAAACCGCTGCCTTTAGCACCATATTCTATTGACGTAGTATTTCCCGCAATATCTTGCTGGCTTTTAAATCTTCCTTGTTTATCGTAACTTTGTTTGAGCTCCAAGCCTGACGGTAAAATAACATTGATAAAATTTCCGACCAGATCAAAATTATAGGTATAAGTATGATTTAGTGCATTGGTAGCTTTTACCTGCCAACCCTGACTATTGTATTGATAACTGTAATTGGTGGTATTACCCATTGAATCCGTTATCTGAGTTATCCTTCCCAGAGCATCACTGGTATATTTTGTTATATGCCCTTGTGGATCAATAAATTGTTCAGGAATACCTGCTGCATTGTAGCTTAGTTGCCAAATATTATTATTCGGGGTTTTGACACTGGTTACTTGGCCTTGTACATTATATGTAAATTGATAAATATTACCATTACCATCATTGTAACTAGCGACATTTCCATATTTATCAAATGTCTGCTGCAGATTTATTTTCTGCTTCTCTCCAGTTTTTAAGCTCTTTGCTTGACCCAGCTGATCGTATTCCCACGATATTATGTGCTGCTCCGGTTTTCCTTTTGCACGAATAATCTGGGTCAGATTATTTTGATCATTATATTGAAATTCAGTTACATTACCACCGATATCGACATACTTAGTCAGCCTACCTGTACTATTGTACTGATAACTTTCTGTACTACCATCTGCTGCAGTAATCTTAATCGGGCGATCTTCGCTATCTTTTTGAACAATTGTTGCAATACCACGTTCATCAAATATTTTTACCTGATTAGTAGCAGTATCTGATTCGTAACGCTCCTTAAGTTCACCATTAACAGTTGTTGATAATTTTTCACCTTTTGAGTCATACACATTTACTGTTTTAACACCAAGCGGATCATTAACAGTAATCGTATACTGTTTATTAACACGGTTATAATCTGTATTATATACAGTCACTGCGCCAGTTTGAGCTGTGATTTTACCAACGCGTGCCAATTTTTTATTGTTACCAGATGTATCAGTGCTAACTACAATTGATTGTGAAAAACTACCACCGGCCCTTCCACTGTCCATCATATACATTGCGGATGAAGGTACGGAGAGAACATAATCAATTTTGGTTACGCCACCATCAGGCTCAGTGCGACTACTAATCTGACCATTTTTATCGTATCCATATTGCCAAACATTACCTAGAACATCTGTGACCTTAGTTAAATTATCTCCTGACCACGTATAATTAACGCTACGACCACTACGATCGGTCGCTTTAATCAAGTGTTCTTTATTGTCATAATCAAGGCTGTAAACCAACTCATTATTGTGGTCTTTTATTGCTTTACGGCGGCCATCTTTATCAAGTTCAAAGTTAACCTTAACGTTATTGGCATCACCATAATTAAGTGGTCGCCCTTTACTATCGTAATTAATCCAGTTTCCATGTTTATCAGTCCAACGCCAGCCATCTTCTGTTTTATGAATAGATACTTGGTGAAAAGTGTACAGGTCAGAAGTGCCACTACGTTTATAAATAGTACCAGCCCGGTCGATGGTTTTGACGCTGCTGTCCAGTGGATCTAGTTTAAAATGCAGCTCTGCCCACGCCGGATTCAGATACCAGCGTCCATTTTCCCAAGTTCGATTCAGCCTTACACTGCCGCCAAGTACTTTGACACTCATATCTGTAGTACTTTCAGTGTATTCGGTATTAGGTAATCTCACACTGGCATAGATCGTTTGTGACATTATCATAATTAGCATAATAATCAGACTGCTAATAATATGTAGCTTATCGACGCTCCTGATTCTATGCCGATTAATATTTTTTATTTTCATATTATGTCCTTTATTTCGAAAATTAGATTTTTTTATTTATAATGCTTAACATCCACCAGGACTCGCTCCTTTACTCGAACACGGAGCATCAGGTGTACATCCGGGTGAAATCGGCATGGCGGCCGGTGAACTAATACTGCTACCACTACCAAAACCTCCACTGTTACCACCAACTGAACCACCTGCACCCCAGCTTCCGCCAATACCATTGGCAGAGCATTTCTTACCCGTATACTGATAAAACCGTCCGCTACTGCTGCCTTTGGAAACGTCACCACTGGGACATTCACTCTGATGGATTTCTGTATAGGGGGCTTCATAAGACGTACAATCCCCTTCATTAGTAGCAGGTGCTGAGCGCAATAAATCAGGCAACGTAGCACTTCTGGATTGCAACAATGCCGGCTGCTTCGGACCAAGAGCAGTAACTTTATATGAAATAACTACTTTTTCTTTTGGTTTCAGCACACTGGGTACTTCTCCGAAAAATTCATATTTGAATCTGGAATCGGTTTTAGGCAAATTTAAAACGACATTCTCTGCCTGAACTAATCCATAATTACTTACTGTAATCTCTCCGGTTTTTTCTTCACCTATCTGCATAGCACCCAGATTAATCGACAGAGGTTCCAGCAAAATTACCGGTGCCGGTACCTGTGTATTAAAGGTGGCATTAACATTAATGTCATAGACATCTTTAATCGAAGTTTCAGTTACACCAAACTCTACATTGACTGTTTGATATTCCAGAAAAATGTGCTGATTAGTGGTACTGTCGGGATTAATTACAATCCGGCCACTGGCATCCATATGATTAGGTGCACTGGCACGGTAGCGATAAATACCTGCCGGCAATTCACTTAATGAAGCAATACCATCTTTATCAGTACTGAGTGTGTATTGTTCGGTTAGAACATTATCATTCTGTAATTTAATGGTTGCTCCTTTAACCCCCTTAATGAGCTGACCTTCTGCATCCAGTGTAGCCGTGTAAATATCAGCCACATCAAAATATGCAATACCCTGTCCGCTTTGGGTAACAGAAATGCTTACCGGAATCTTGCCGGACAGTTTTCCACCCGTGGAAACTCTGATAATAAAATTGTAGATTCCATCAGTTATGCTGTTGTCCGGTTGAGCCATGATTTGCACAGGTACTTTTTCATCAACCGCAATTGCATTAATATTTTTGTCACTGGCAATAAATACCCACTCCGGTGCCGGATTACCCTGTTCATCTACCAGCTCTACCTGAACATTTTCGGCTTTTGCTAAACCTTTATTGCCGATATGAATATTAGCCGTGGTTGTTGTATTTTGCTTCAAACCAGTCTGGATATAGGTCGGAGAAGCATACAAATCAGGCATTGGCTGACCAAGCTGATAATTAATCTGCAGTTTTCCGCGTACCAAATCTCCTGAATCCTCAGCAAATGCAACGAGATATAAGCTCCCCTTTTCTGCAGCATTATTATCGGCAGTAAATTTAATTGTTGTAGAACGGGTTTGTCCGGGCGCGATATCAACTGCTTCAGACTCTATATTAATACCTTGTGGCAATACGCCATCCGGCTGATTCTCAGCTGCAAGTACCCAGCGTAATTTTTTGGCGCCTGTACTGGCCGTAGCATTTACGGTTATCGTGGTTGGAATGGTACGCGGTGCCTTAAGCTGATAACCCTGAATATTGAATGCAATCCGGTTAATTGCAAAGCTACCCTGACTGATAACTGTTTTTTCATCAGGATGAATGAGACCAATCTGATAAGTACCGGAATCAGAATCCTGCGGAGTAAAAGTATAGGAAAAATTACCATTTTCATCTGTAGCAACAGCAATTTTTCGCTCAAAACCTTTTACATTTAAAACCAGTTTCAATGGTACATTTGCTGCAGCAGTATTATCAGCACGATATAGTGCCTGACCGGAAATTGTAACAGGCTGAGGACCATAACTGACGGCAGGGCTAATTGCTGTTATTTTACCGCTGTAAGGTATAGGCGGAGGTGCCGGCGGTTCAATCTTAACATTTACCGTACGTGTACTGGTTATGGTTTTGCCACTGGTATTGGTTATCTTTGCTGATAATTCATGACTGCCATTATCCTGCATAGTAAGCGGCCAGTGTGCCTGATAAGGACGCTCGGTCAGGGCTGCAAATTGTTTGTTATCAATAAACAGCTCTACCTTTTCAATCCCCAGTTCATCTGCTGCATCTACCTGAATATCTATAGGGGCAGAAAGAGTCTGATTTTCTCCGGGTGTTGTGATTGCTCCTGTAGGTACAGGTAAAGCGAAATCAAATATTACAGGAGCACTGGGTTCACTGCTGGCAGAACCATTTATCACAATAGCATGCAAGCGATAGCTACCTTCTTCAGATAACCGGATATCCTGATTAAAATTACCCTCTTCATCCGTTATTGCAGGCTTCCCAATCGATTGATTATTTAAATATAGTTGTACTTTACTACCTGCTTCAGCCGTACCCTGTACTTTTAATAAAGAGGTTTTAATCTTTGCCTGAGTAACCGGATTAATAAGTACAGGTGGTGCAATCATAATAGCAGTAGCTTTGGTATAACCAGAGCTGTTACCTGCCTTATCCAATGCATTCAGACGTGCATATAAAATACCTGCAGAGGGCACATTATCAATTTGCACGCTATTAGCCTGAGTATTAATATCCTTATCAATCAAAAGATTATTAAATTCAGGATTATTTGCTATCTGCAAATGTACAGAAGCAACACCACTTAAATTATCGTTGCTGCTGTAACTAATTTGAACAGTATTGCTATTAATACGGTTGAATTTATTCAGCTCAACAACTGGGTTGACTGTATCAATTGTGGTTGGAGCAGATAATGGAGACCACATTTCCCAGCTTGCACCATTATTAATACTCCCTCTTATACGGGCACGATAAGACTTGCCATCCTGTAAACCATCGGTGAAAGTAAACTGATTTACATGATTCAGCACTTCTTTATGCACAGAATTCCCGGCAGTATCCTGAATCTCAATTTCCCAGGTGTTAAATGTATCAGTATTTTTCCATAACCAGACCGGAGGCTGATTGCTATAAGTGGCAACAGGCTGTGGTGCCGGAGGGATTAAATCTGAAATATCAATGAAATCATATTCAGCATTTTCATTCTTAGTGTATGCTGTTGAATTACCATTGGGCGTAAATAAGATTGCCTGTTCTGATCGAATAATATCAGCCTTATTACAACCGATCTGGACAGTATTTGGTCGAGTACCTTGTATGCCTATAGTTGCACTGTTACCCCTGCTGCGCTCATCAGTCAAAGACTTATATTGGTATTTAATCTGATTTGAACCTTCATAAAGGATAGCCTGAAATGTACCCATAGGCTGAGGATTCTTCGTATTTTTAAAATATTGATTCGTCCATTGAACTATCAGCTGCCTGTTCGGAGCCACCCCTTGAGTTTCATATTTGATATTACCCATAGGCTCGCCGGGGACATTGGTAACTAAATCATCCCAGAATACATACAGCGTATTATTAATTTTTGGTAAACAAGCATTGATATAATTTTTCTTAGGTTTGTCAAATTGCAGCAAGCCATTAGTAGTGACATAAAATTTATTATATTTTTTGCCATAATAATTAAACTCAAAACCAATAGGCAATGCACCACTTACCATATTATCACCATTTAAATGGGTATCTGTTCCGGCATAGCCTGATGCAGATGCAATAGTGCATAATGCACAGAAAATCATTACAAATGCATTTTTCTGTTTGTTTTTAAGTTTTGAATTTTCCGTTCGGCTTAAACCGGGAAACCGGTTTTTCCAGTATTGATAAATATTCATTTTATACCCCTCATTAGTCAGAAAACTCCTTAAGTAAGTTATATGTTTAATCGGCAAGGTCTGTATAAACTCTTTCCGGTATGGTTAATTAAATTTGTTTGTTGTTGTACATAATGCTGGTAAGCAATTATTCCGCCTCGCAACCATGTAATATTGGCTGATTTACTAAGTTTAATTTGCTGTTGTAACAATTTAATATCCTGTTCATTTGCACCAACCAATACATAGTGAATAAAAGTATCTTTATTAGTAAATTTTTTTTGCATAAACTGATTTAGTTCTGAAACTGTATTTTGGGTAAATGCAAATTGTTTAACCGGCTGCTCTGGTAGTACAGACAATTGTTCGGTACTTAAGCCTATAGAAATGATTTGCCAGTGTATGGTTTTTCCTCCGGATAAAAATTCTTCCGGTGAAATTTCCAGCTGACGCAGTGACACTGATTCTTGCTGGTTATCCCAGGCATATATACCGCCAGTTAAAGCAAAAATACGTTTAAAGCCTTTTTTTCTTAAATAATTAATAGTCTGATTTATCGGAATCTGATCAAAGCCGCTGCCAACCAGAATTACGTTTTTATCCATTAAAAAGCGTGCTTCAGATATTTGGTTAAGTGGGATGGTCAGCATATTTAATCCGGAAATTTTTTCTTTTATTCCTGATCTGACATCCACCAAAATAATATTATCCGGCTGCTTTTTACTTATTTCATCCATTGTCAGCCAGAAATTTTTATCCAGCTGCTGTTTATTCCGGTTATCTGGCCATTTGATAGCCTCAGGCGATATTACGGGATCAGATATATTGCTCTGACATGCTGAAATATTTTGTGCGAATATTAGTGTTTTATAGATAACTAGTAAGCACATAAGGATAAAAAATTTACTAAATCTAAGCATAACTGATTCTTTTTATTTATTATTTAATTACCGATTACTATCTGGATAAAATATTTAAATTTTATATATTTAGACATAAACTGGTTATTAGTCTGAAAAATTGTCTTAATAATCTACTAGCTGATTCTGAGCTTATATTGCTTTATTTTCATAATGCATAAAGCCATCAATTCGATTAATTTTCCTTATCACTCTTGTAGACAAAAGACTGAAATATAAATTAAAAATATAAATCTCTATGTTTTCAACAGTATTTAAAATGCTATATATATAAAATTCTGATATTTCCATCCAAGATTTTGCATATGAATTATTTAATAAAGATCATCCAGTTTCACTTTAATATGCATTTCAATAATAATTATTTCTGCTGACATATTTCATATAATAAAAATTCGTACCCAAATTAAGTTTAATGGCATTAATTTATATATCAGTACAAAATTACATCAAAAAGGGATTATCAGCTTTTTAAATATCATCCAATATCAGTTCATATTGATTCTACTGAACTCAAAATAAAATTTTCAGCACTCCATAAGCTTTTGAAATAATTAACAGGTTTAATTTACTTATCTGATAAATACTAGAGGAAATAATTTTATACATTATTCATTTTGCATTATTTTTCAGACAAAATAATGCGACGATAAATATTTGAATAATTGTAGATTTATTTACCAGAAATCAGCAATCTACTAACAAGTGTAATGATTAATCTAAATAGCCAGATAAATATAAGAATATTTCAGAACTTTGAATTTTGCGTTCAATATTCTTTTCAGTATCAGATTAATGTATCAGTGTTGTTTTTCTAAAAAAGAAGAATTAATTTAAATTGTTGGTAAATATTATCATACCTTAATCTTCACAGGCAAATAATTTTCAATAAAAATTTCAAATAATTAGTATATTGTGTATATTTTTGTTTAAATTTGCGGATATAGAAAATCGTACTTTACTGTACGATTTTCTATTTTAATCAGAAGCCATTAACAAATTACATCATTTAATGTACAGATTTTGCCTGATTTATTACTGATACAGGAAATGTAACTGTATTATTATTTTTATCCGGATCGGTAAGCTGACTTGTTACCCGGGCAACAAAATTTCCTTTTCCATCGGAACCAGTTACTTTTACAGTTAATAACAATATAGTTGCATCATTTACTGCCAGCCTGTCTATCCGCTTATCTTTAATATGATAATTTCCCATCAAAACTTTCTGACTGGTTATTTCTATATCAGAACTCAAATCAGTTTGCAAATAAACATTACGAGCATCAGCAGGGCCATTATTACTGATAGTTAATAATAATTGTACGCTGTCTGCAGGCAGTGTTGGTACACGTTCCAGTTTTTCAACTTCAAGCTCAACATCTGCCTTTCCTGGTAAAACCGGAATACTAATTTGATTATTACTTAAATCAGGATCGTTAGTCTGACTGAGTATATGCGTAGTAAACTGGCCTGCCTTATCATCCCCAGTTATCTTAACTGTCAATAATAGTGTGGTACTTTCACCTGAAGCAAGTTTATCAATACGTTTATCCTGTGTATTATAGTTTCCTGCCACAACTTTCTGATCAGTAATTTCAAGATTCTCAGGTAAATCATGCTGAATATAAATATTGTTGGCAATCTCAGGTCCGTGATTACTAATCGTGATCAATATTTGCGCAGTATCGTCAGGTAATGAATTGTTCCATTCCACTGCTTGAGCACTGATAGAAATGTCGGCATTATCGGTTGCAGGAGGCTGGCTAATTTTTTGCTTTGCAAACAGATTATTGTCTGCATGCATATCATCTGATAGTACAATGTGCTCAATTTTGCCTGCAACAGCATTACCGCCGGCGCTACCAGCAACAGCAGGACCATCAATCATTCCTTCTACATCGACAACCCATACAGAATAATCACCGGCAGGTAATTTTTCGAAAATAAATTTACCTGCCTCATTAGTATAAGCAACCCGATCAATGCGTTTACCGGCATTATCCTTTCCGGACAGGACAACTTTGATATGATTCAATCCCGGTTCATTATTATTCAACAATCCGTTTGCATCCAAATCATTAAATACCATACCGGCTATCACTGCCTGATCCTGAACGCTACCTTTTATAAATAAATTATATTTACCAGTTGAATCATGATCAAATACATTCACATAATAAGACCATGACAGATCTTCATTACGTGATTTAGATAACCAGACATTATCATTTAGTAAGCGCTTACCATCTGAACGCTCAACATTTTTCAGTTGTCGGCTACCATGAAAAGGATCGAGTACTTTTGCATAAACAAACCCTTTAGATGCAGGGAATGTTAGCTGGTAACTGTTGCTGATTTCTTTTAAATCAGCCTTACTACTCTGGTCAGTTACATTAGTGTCCACACCATTAGACTCATACAGGCGCAAGGCATCGCCTTCACGTGCCAGAAAATCGGTAATATTATCACTGCTGGCCAAATCGACTTTTACATCATGGATCAGTGTATGTGTATTCGTAGCTTTTAACAGACTGGTAACCGCACCACCTAAAGTATCGGCATGAGTAAATGTGGCCTTGAAATCCGTAAATGTACCTGACAGACTGGCCGTCATATTCCAGAGACCGACAGCTACAGCACCGGCCTCTATATCACCAAAATCCAGTAACAAACTTTTACCTGCCTGCTGATTGCCTATATAACTGCCCAGAATGCTGAAATCTACTAGCAGATTCTTTTTATTTTCCACAATTTTGGGCTGAGCAGAATCAATCATGGTTTTATAGGAAATACCTTTACCTTCATTTTTTATGCGTACACCCAAAGCAAACGGAACCGGAGATTCTTCTTCTGGCGTGAATGGATCATCTCCGTAAACTTCACCAGGTAAAAAGTAATCCAGTGACAGTAATGGCTGGGGTTTCACTACCACATAGTCTGGAACAACATCTACTGTGGTCTCCTGACCATTAAGCTCATAAGTCAGCTTAGCACCAATGTTGTAAAGCGTATCTTTATCTTTAGCTGCTCCGTAGGCCGGTATAATCAGCCAGTGAATATCCGCATTGGATTTTTCAGCTACCTGTCCTGTTCCGTTAATATTGTCTATTCCTGACAAGGAGTTAATCCGATAGAAAAATTTAGCTTCTCCATCCTCAGTTTTTTGGGTTACCTCAACCGGCTGATTATCTTTGTCAGTAAAAACTAACTCAACCCGTATATTTTTCAGTCTGGTATCCAAACCATTTTTAATTAGCATTCGTGCATCAAATGCCTGCCGCTCAAAAGATAGCTTTTGCTCAATTACTATTTTAACTTCTGCACATTCTGCATCTTGCGCAAATACTGGTCTGGCGGGCATTATGCTGCAGAAAAAAAATGCCAGCAGAGTCAGTATATGGCAAAACCCTTTAAAGTATTTTAATAGGTTAGCCTTCATTATTTAACCTTCACGTATCATTATTTATCTTGTTGAATTTACAGATATTGTATTCAATAATTTCATATATCCATCCAATTATCTGTTTACTCTCCCTTTAATCTATTATTTAAATTCAGATTTGATTTATCTATAAATATCTCTTAATCTCCATTTTTATATCCGTATGTTCTATTGTTTAGTAAGTTATGTTTATTGTGATTTTCAGATAAATAATTACTTATAAATGCTTTATAAATAATTATTACAAATGAATTTTAAACTATAAGCGGATTGCTTAGCTATGTAATGCAATTATTGCAATTTTATTAATTATTCGTCATTTAAGAGCAACATCTAACCACACTGGCAGCAGTGTTGCATCCTGTCAGAAAAAAATTTAAATATAACAACCAAAGCTTAATAAAAGCGCGTCAGTTGTTTAAATTATGCAGATTAATGAAGTAAATACAGGTAAGATGGATGATATATGTGAGCAAAATATTATTTATTTCAAGTATCATAATAATACAAATACTTTTAATTCAAACTCAACAATGATATTAATACCTGCAGCAAACTATAAAAGCTAATTCTATTTATTTAATTCAAATTTAAAACAACCAATAAATAAATGCCACTTTCATATTAAATATACATTAAAATTAAGCAGACATCTATTTCTTTAAATATAACAGCTTTTTTAAATACTGACTTTATCTTTAATCAGTGATATCAGCAATATTTGAAACTTAATCTACTATTTATTCATCTGACCAAGATAATTTAAATGATTTCAATAAAAATATAATTTTGTGTCAATAACTCAAATATTAAATATGATTATTAATTCATCCGGAACTTATTTAAGTATTTTATACCGATAATTTAAAATTAAACTCCATTTCCTTGTTATTTCTCTTTTATTCATTCACAACTTTAAAAGTAAATTTCTAAAATCACATTATTCAGAAACAATGTATTTATAAATATCTGTATCACACAATTAAATTTTAAAATATTTTTCTTACTATACTCTGTTTTTAACATACTTTGCAAGTGTTAATCCATACTATTAATCCTGTTCAATAATTCTAGACAGATAATACATCCTGTATTAATGCTTTAGAAGTTAAATTAAAGACCTTCACCAAATTATACTGTGAATATGTTTTTATATTACTTATATCGGTAAAAAGTGCGTTTTGTCTATTATCAGAAGAAACATCATATATATCTCACACCAACTTCTCTATTCTGACACTGATATTACCTATAAAATTTGTATCAGCATGATTGTTAAAAAAGTACGGTAATGTCTTAAGATACATCCGATGCATAAAGCTTTTAATCAGAATGATTATATTCTGTAACAGAGCAATCATTTGATATCAAGCGCCAGAGATATAATGAGCAAATTTGTGCAATTTACCACTTAAAATTTTAGTGTATTTTCAGATAAATCATTAACATTTGTGTTTTGATTATTCAGGTATTAATTCTGTTTTTCAGTTTTTAGAACAATACACCATAATCCGTTTATTTATCAGAGCAATACCGTATCAATTTTATTTTCTAAGAATACAGATAACTGTATATAGCAAGTGATAAAGAAAGTATTAATTGCAAGGCAAATCCAATAAAAATTGTATAAATGAAAATATTTTGATACTGAGCCTGCTAAAACAAATAAATTAGTAATCCGCGATAAGATAAATAATAGAAATTTATTTGCAATCAAAAAATTTCTACTTGTAAAAGTTAGACTATTCTTAATAAAAAAATTAATAATGACTGCTTACCACCATACCATCATAAGCCGGTGTGCAGTTTTTGGGGCAGCGATGCTTGAGTGCGTGATATTCCAAATTATGAGTCATATGAATGAAGTAAGTTTGTCTGGCATTGATACGCTTAGCATAAGTGAAAGCTTGCTCGGTACTCAGATGACTTGGATATGGGGTATCCATCAGGCAATCGAGAAAGAGATAATCCAGCCCGTTTAAGTACGGAAATACAGATTCATCTATATGGTTAAGATCGGTAAACCAGGCGATGTTGCCAATACGAAAGGCACTGGTTGTCCAGCTACCATGTGGTACACCGAAGTGCCACACAGGTACACCGTCAATAGTCAGAACGCTATTTTTACCTTGATTCAATGGCAGTTCATATGCACGTAATACCGGCCTGTTCCAATGGTTATTCTGCTCCAGAAAGGCATAATCGAAACGGTTCTGAATATTGGACAAGGTGTCATGGTGTCCGTAAACAGGAATAGCTGCACGTTGTCTGTAGCAGAATGCACGCAAATCATCAATGCCGTTAAGGTGGTCTGCATGCGGATGAGTATAAAGCACCCCATCGATACGCTGCAGCTTATGTTGTAAGGCCTGATGATAAAAATCAGTACCAGTATCAATTTGCCAGTATTGTTCACCAATCTGTACATGTGCACTGCAACGGGTACGCCGGTTTTTGGGATCTGTGCTGATACATGCAGAACAGTCACACCCGATAACCGGTGTACCGGATGAGCTGCCACAGCCAAGTACAGTAACAGTAATCTGTGTCATGACTGATTGCTGATTGGCGGAATTTTACTAAAAAGCCGATAGGTATTAGCCGTTGTAGCTTCTTCAATGCTGGTGATGCTGTCTCCGCGCAGTTGTGCTACAAATTCGGCAGTATAACGCACGTAAGCCGGTTCATTTTGTTTACCGCGTTTAGGCACAGGTGCCAGATAAGGAGCATCAGTTTCCACCAGTATCCTGTCTAACGGAACATAGCGACACGCTTCCTGTATCTGTCTGGCATTTTTAAAGGTTACAATTCCGGAAAAAGAAATGTAAAAACCCAAATCCAGTACAGCTTTGGCAAATGCAGTATCTTCTGTAAAACAGTGAATCACACCTTGTTGTGCTTGATTTTCATGCAATAGGCGCAATGTATCGCTGGTAGCTTCCCGGGTATGGATAATCAGAGGTAGGCCGGTCAGATTAGATGCCTGAATATGCGTACTGAAGCGCTGATGCTGCCATGCCAGATCTCCGCTACACCAATGATAATCGAGTCCGGTTTCTCCGATACCCACTACTTTTGGATGTCGGGCAGCGGCAACCAATTCATCCACACTCATTTCTGCTGAATTCTGATCTTCAGGATGAACACCAACGCTGGCAAACAGATTGGTATGCTGTTCTGCCAGCGCCAGTACCTCAGCAGCACTAGTACGATCTACACTAATAGCAATAGCCTGACCTATGTCTGCCTGAGCCATATTTTCCAGTATTTGCGGTAATCTGACTGCCAGATCAGGCATATTTAAATGGCAGTGTGAATCGATAAGCATGATTATAAAGTATAAGTAGTACGTTCGCTTAGCAGTAATCCGGGCAAAATATCTTCAATCGACTGTTTTACTGCAATACTGTCTTCATCTTTACCAAATGCCAGCCCGATACCCTGTGGCTGCCCGGTGGAAGTGGTAGCAGTGTTGATCCATACTACGGTGGTACGCAAATATTTAGCTTCGTTGAATTCTGGCAAGTTAACGACCAGTAATACTTCTTCACCCATATTAAATGTATCAGTGGTAGGAGCAAACAGACCACCATGCTGCAGAAAAGCCATGTAACTGCGATACAGTTCCGGTTTGTCGGGTATTGTTAAATTGAGCATTTTGCCCGGCAGATTAGCAGGAGCTTCGGCCATAAATTTCCTTTATGATTTTATGTTTTTTTGCTGCCAAATATTCAGATATTCAATTAATAAATCTTCCAGCTGCATTTTAACATTTAGTGTATGTTTACCGTAAGGGGCAAGCTTGTTTACTTTATCAATTAAGGCAAACAACGATAATGTATCTGCCTGCCGGCTAATCTCATTTAATGCTTTACTCCATACAGGGTAATACATGGGTTGTATATTTTGCTGAGCCAGTGACAGATCAAGTAACCATTTAGCCAGCCAGTCGAGAAAAGTAGCCAGAGCCAGTTTGTGTTTATCAAAAGTAGCGGCATAATCCAGCAAAGCAATCAGACGCGGCTTAACCAGCAAGGTAATTAATTCGTTACGCAGCCGAGTATGGCTGTCGTTTTCATTAAACAAGGGGGCTCCGCCGTGAAAGGCTAACAGTTCAGCTGCATTATCTCCGTGTTGCTGTTGTGCATAAGCCAGTGCCTGTGCAGGTGCTGGTATGGTTAACACCACTTGCCGGCAACGGCTTTTAATTGTTGGTAACAGACGATCTTTCTGATGGCTTACCAGAATAAATACCATACCTTGCGGCGGTTCTTCCAGAATTTTCAGCAGTGCGTTGGCTGCTTGCAAGTTCATATTTTCTGCCGGATAAATCAGAGCTACACGTTTGCCGCCACGATGAGCACTCAGATGGGCAAAATCCAGAACGTTACGTATAGTTTCCACCTTAATCAGTGGCTGTTTACGCTCTCCGCCTTCGCCATCTGTTTCTTCGGGGGTAACCAGCAGAAAATCGGGATGGCTGTGCTGACTGTATAAATGACAGGATGTACATTCACCACACGGCTGATGATTAGTACCCGGAGACTCGCATAATAATGCTTGTGCCAGATATTCAGCAAATTCCCGTTTACCAATTCCCGGATGACCATAAAGCAGCCATGCATGCGGTTGTTGCTGCCAGTGCCGGGCTATCTGTTGCCAGACTGGTTCAAGCCATGGATAAATCATGAATCTAATCCAAACAACTGTGCTAACCCTTGGTTAATTTGCTGTGCCACATCCTGAAGATTCAAACTGCTATCAATAACAGAATAGCGTCGGGGTGTGGCCGCAGCACGTTCCAGGTAAACAGCGCGAGTATGCTCAAAAAACGCAGCATCCAGTTGTTCAAAACGGTCAGGATGGCTATTCTGGCTGAGACGTTGCTGTGCAACTGTCAGAGGTACATCCAGTAATAAAGTTAAATCGGGCTGAAAACCTTGCTGCACCCAGTTTTCCAGAATAGTGATATCTGTCAGCGGTAAACCACGGCCACCTCCCTGATAGGCGAATGTAGCATCGGTAAAACGATCACTGACTACATGTATGCCTTTTTCCAGTGCCGGTTTAATAACCTCATCCAGATGCTGCTGGCGTGCAGCAAATATCATCAGAGTTTCAGTACGGGCATTAGCATGAGTAGCCGGGTTTAATAATAATTCGCGTAATGCCTCACCAATGGGCGTACCGCCGGGTTCCCGGGTAAAGAGTACCGGCAACTGGTGTTTTTCAAACCAGTTACGTATGGTATTGAGGTTGGTTGATTTACCGGCACCGTCAATTCCATCCAGAGTAATAAATTTTGCTTTCATCTATAGTAAACCCGGTTAATGCTTTTTCAGAATATATTGGCGGACAGCAGCATTGTGTTCATTCAGATTATGGCTGAACTGGCTGCGTCCTGTACCATCATTTCGCGCTACAAAGTAAAGATAATTGTTACTGGCCGGATGTGCCGCAGCTTCGAGCGCTGCTTTACCCGGCAGAGCAATAGGAGTAGGCGGCAGACCGGAACGAGTATAAGTATTATATGGTGTATCACGGCGCAAATCCGCTTTTCCAATCTTGCCTTTATAACGGGAACCCATACCATAAATGACAGTAGGATCTGTTTGTAATCTCATATGCTGATTAAGCCGGTTGACAAATACAGCTGCTACATTGTTTCTGTCTTCAGCATGGCCGGTTTCTTTTTCAATCAGGCTGGCCATAATTAGTAAATCATAAGCAGACTGATAAGGTAAATCACTGCGACGCTCTTCCCATGCAGCCTGTAAATGTCGCTGCATCGTATTAAATGCCTGCTGATAAAGAGATAAATCACTACTGTCTGAACTAATATCATAAGTAGCCGGAAAAAACAGCCCCTCCGCCTGAGTGTAATTACTTTCAGCATTTAGCTGCTGTAACAATTTGCTGTCCGGCCAGTCTTTCGTAATATGCTCAATATCCGGTGTGTTATCAATTAACCTGCGCATTTGCGCAAATGTACTGCCTTCAATAATCTGCACCGTAATGCTGTCTGGTTTACCGTTGCGCAACCTTTGTAAAATTTGCCAGCTGGAAACTGAACGGGGAATGCGATAATTACCACGATGGATTTTATCTCCCATACCCAGCATATAAGCAGTACCGACAAAAACCCAGCGGCTGTAAATCACATCATTAGCAGATAAATTACGACTTACTCCACTGATGCCGTAGCCAGCCGGTACTTTTAACCGATAGCCTGTATTGCTTTTAGGCAGGAATAAAAGTGTTGCCCACATCAGCGCAAATACCAGTAAGCCTGTTAGTATTAAAAGTATAGTCTGTCTTTTTTTGCGCTGCATAAACGCTTTCCTGTTTGAGAACAAAAAATCTGGGTTAGCATGTAAGTATAAATTTAATTAGCAGATGCGACTACTTTATCAATCCATGTTTATTATGGGATAAGCGTTATATTCAAAAATCATACCGGTTGAAAACCATATTTTCTCTCATTCTCAGCAAAGATTGAATCAGTGCTTGCAAAATTCGGTAGTTCAGGTAAAATGCGCAACCTATTCAGCAGTAATTCGCTGCACACAGTGGGGGTATAGCTCAGTTGGTAGAGCGCTTGCATGGCATGCAAGAGGTCAGCGGTTCGATCCCGCTTACCTCCACCAGTTAACATTTTGATTAGTAAACATAATTAGACGCCCGCCAGCGTCTATTTTTGTATTTATAAAATCTTTGCGCGGGTTTTGCGCGGGTCATGGCACTTTCTTTCTTACGATTGTTAGGGATTTGCTCAGTTACAGGTCTGTTTCCAGCATTTTATTTGCCAACTCAATCATACATTCATGCGCGCATATCTTTTCACCAGACCAGCCGTCTAACTCAGTTAGTTGCCGCGTGGGTGTCCCTTGTACTGCGTGATTAGTTGCCTACGTATGCCGGTTATCATGAAATCTATAATTTTCAATCTTGGCGCGCTTTAAAGCTTTTTTCCATGGATAACTGGCAATTTTTTGATTATTTTATGTTTATTGATAAATACATACATTATTATATTTGTCTAGCCGACTTAAAATAGTGAGTATTACTTCATTATTTAATCATATTTCAATTGATTTTAATTATTTTGTTTAAAATGCAAAATCAATGTAATGTGACGTGATAAATCAATTTGTATTCTTCCTTTTTAAAACCTACAATATTTACTCTTCTCAAACCTGTCGCCAGTACAAAAATTACAATAAATTTTAAATACTCAGACTTTTCTTTTAACTATACTGCGTTAGTTTTACGCTAGGTATTCTCAGGATGGTTTCTTAATAATACCATCCCCACCTGTTTTTCCTTTGGCAGACACATATTATTTACTAGATTTGCTCTACTCCTTTTATATACTTAGCTTCTTAAACTTACAAAAGTTATATTAGTTTTTAGTCATTTATCATATTTTTCTTAAAAATACTTGTGACTAAAGGATTTATGTGCAGGCATTGCTATGAAACAACTTCAGAAATTAGTGCAAGTTATATGCAACTTTTGCAATAGTTAATAAAATTTACATATAGCACCCAATTAAAAGCCAGCTAAGTTTTGTTTATACTAATTTCAATTTACAAAGCCACTATTCAGCATAGAAAGTGTTTGATCGCTTATTTAATATTTGGCTCGTTAAAGTTAACTATAAGTTTTAGCATCCAATCTGAATAAAAAGATTTGTACTCATTTCTGCATTAATATCTAAAGACTCATATTTAAATAGAAAATATTATTTAGTCATTTATCGGGTTAAAACTGTTACGTAGCCGGGCGAGCATATCGAGATCTGCTATCAGTGCACTACAATCTGCATAGCCGTAATGTTGCAACAATACCGGATCTATCCAATCCAGACGTCGCTCCAGACGATGGCATAGCTCAGTTTCTAAACAAATATTAGAAAAGACATTGTTGTTTTGCCATACGTGTCTGACTAACTCTTCATCAGTTAGATGCCTGAATATTGTTTTACTATTAATCATAACTATGGTTCCAGTACAATAGCATTTACCGGATTATATTCTTTACTGTCCATTATTTTTCTCATGTGATTGCCTTCCTTATCAGCTTCTTCCTGTTTCTTTTGCATCAAACATTGTCCTTCACATTGCATTTTTGAAAGCGGAGAAGGTTTTACATCAAAAATAGTTGCTATAAAAAAGACCACCAAGATGGTGGTCGATAATTTGCACATTTTTTCTCCTTTGTAGACCGGCGCATTTGTTATTGCAAATATCTGTTACGGTGCATTTGTGATGCAGATAAATTAATGCATATGTTCTAATTTTTGTTTAAAGCTTTTCTTAGTTTTGGAAGAGTTAATACAATGGCAAATAAAATATCTGGCTGTTTTAAAAGAAGAGAAAAACGCTGCTTTACCTTTATAATAAACGGCAAAAATAGGTTCGTTATTAATAATAGCGTATTTGGATATTACAAAACCGCTTTCTTTATGCATCCAGTCAAAGCCACGATCAGGTCGCTTTATTTTGGTTAAGCTGATTTCCATCACGTTCTCCTGCTTGTTATTAAATCAATTATGCTTATCCTGAAATTGTTAAATCTACTGGTTCCCAATCTTCACTATTTTTACAAGATAACCAATTAAGTGACGTATCGCCGATGTTGTACTCATCTTCATCAGTAGTAGAAATAACAACTCCATGGCTTTCAGAAAAAAACAGAACAATAAATCCGTACTCCGGATCCCTGCGAGCAACCGGATAGTTAACTCTTTCTTTTGAGGGTTGAACAATTTCCAGCATAATTAACTCCTTTTTAAAAGTGATTAAGTGGTGAGAGTTGCACTGTTACCGAGTTCTAAAAACTAAAATATATTTATTGTTGATATATCTATTGTGGTTTTTAAACTCATTTTATTTCCGTTTATAGCTGAAATTTTTAAAAAAAACCGATAAACAATTTCAAGAATAATAAAGGAGTGCTTGCTTATCCTCAGCTTATGAAACTCGGCAATCTGACCAGTCATTCTTTTGCTTCCTTTCCCCGACACTGTTTCATGCCGAAGTCGTCAGTTTCTTTAACTTGGTCGATGGGTGTATATTACAATTGTAATTAAATATAAGCAATCAATTTTGTGATTATTTAGACTTAAAAATAGTAATAATTTGATTATTAAACGAATTAATTATTAATTTTGTGATTATTTGTTGTAAAAAAACCGCTATTTATTAGCGGTATCAAGTTTGAAGTTTTAGCCTCCTCGCCAGACCATTTTACCTAGTACTTTAAAATGGTCATATGTTTCTTGTGTTACATGCATAGTTTCATAATCCCGGTGATAGCTAATGATATCCACACCATCTTCAGAATTACGTAATTCTTTAATATATAATCTATTTTTAAATATTATTGCATATACACTGCCATCTACAATCTCTATATCATTTATATCCAGCAAAATCGTGTCCATGTCATAAAGTAAGGGCTCCATGGATTCACCACGAACATACATTGCTTTAAGAGATGACTCATTAAGACCTTTTCTCTGTAGCCAACTTTCTCTGAAGAGTAATTTATCCGGATTATCACGAACTATCCAAGTTGCGTTACCAATACCTGCAGATAAACTAATATCGTAATGCGGAATTTTCACATACGCCCCTTTATCACTAATATTTTTGTCAGAATAGCTACCAATTTCAGAGGATACCGGAACTACACTTAAATCTTTTACTCCATTCAATAAATAATTTGGCGTAGTATCCAGAATTTCTGCAAGCTCTATTATTTTTTTTGTGCTTTTATTTCTGCCTGTTTCTATTTGTGCGATTGTACTTTGTGGGACGCCTGCCATTTTTGCTAATTTAGCTTGTGAAAGATTTTTACTTTCACGAAGCTTAGCCAGACGTTCTCCGAATGTGGTCATAGATCGCTTTCCGGATAAAAATTAAAATTTATCACATATGTAATAATGCTTCAATAACTTAATCGTGTTGAGACTGTACTAAAATTCTAAGATAAAACCCATTTGAATTGACAATTTAAAATAAAAATTACAATTCTGCCTGCTCATCATAATCATCCAATACCCCATCATTCATTCTGTCTAAATGCTTTTGTTTACTGAGTTCTTTCAGTTTACTATAAGAAATATAACTACAAATTTCAGATAAAGGTGCTTTTTCTAAAAGAGAAAAAACCGGTCTGAGTATTTCCTGAAAAACTTTTTCCTGCCGGTAATCGGGTGCAACAATATGTAATTTGATATTCATATTCGGTTGCAGTGCAAGTAAATCGGCCATTCTTAATAAACCCGAATAAACTGAAGTCGTATGCTCTACTTCGAACGCCCGAACAATTGAACGCCCTTTTAACCAGATAACATCTATTTGTTCAATCGTACTTATTGTCGCTTCATCATAATTAAGCGGTAATCTATCCAATAAAGCTTCGGTACCTTTGTTCCATTCTTTTAAGACTCTGCTGCGATCTGCCTTAGGTAACCAAATTCGATGTCCCATACAAGCTCCTATCTGAGCCAGTAATGCCTGCATTTTAATTGATTCACGAACATCATTATTTTGACTGCCTTCATTATCATCTATAGATTCATCATTTTCAGGCACAGAAACTTGAACTACCTTATCCACACGATTCACAGTATGTTTTTTTAAGTTTTTCAACTCTTTTTCATCTAAAGGATAAGGAAAAGGATTATTAGCCTGCATCGATAGCATCTCTGCTAATAACTCTCCGTCTTTATCATTAAGTTTATTTAAACTGTTTCGCAGAATACCGGTCCAGATACTACTATTTTTAGGATATGACTGAGTAAAAGAAAGATGCTGCCAGATTTTATCGTCACGAATTGGGATTGAATCAGGCAAGGATAACCATACTTTTGGTCGTACATGAAAACACAAAACATGCTGATCGTCTGTTTCTACAAAATCAGGTTTAATAGCCCTAAACGGCTCGTTATCAAGTATTTCAAGTAAACCACACCAGCGAGAGATGCGGGTAACATAACAAACTAAAATATCTCCGGCTTTAACCCGTTTCGCAACCTCTTTATGTCGTTCATAAAAACCATCAATCGTTCGATCTGATTGAGTAAAAGCCTGATATGTTTCCGGAGTAAAAATTTCGGTGTAGTAAGTCATAGACCGCATCCTGTCCACATTTAATTATGATAACTATTATGTCTATATCAGAATCACAAAAATTAATGACAGCTCTGAATAAAACTAAGTAAAACGATTATTTTTAATAATTACTGATTCAGATACAGAGTTATACTCAATTTACTAAAATAAATTTCTCTATTAACTATATTATCCAAAAATAAAAAATATTTATACAAAAATTATTAAAAAATTAACAATAGCATTAGTTCATTTTAATCATTATCCGGATAAATATAAGAGTGTATTAACTTAAATAACGTGCCATTTGTTCTAATATCTGCTGTAACGTTTCTGCGTTCAAACCTAATGCACGTATACATAAAGCACAATCGCCAGCCTGAGTTATCCCCCATAAATACTGATTATTTTCTAACGGCCAGTCTGGCTGTAGTGCAGAATAGATTTCGTTAACCAGTTGCTGGATTTCGTTTTTGCTGGCAGCGGTATTGACATAGTAAAGACAAGCCTGATGGGTATATTGCTCCATCTGTCCCAGTACATTTAACGGCTGCTGGTGCGGATGCCAGTATATATTGTCATTAAGCAATGCCTGCTGCCGGTAATCAATGTTAATGCGTGAAGACAGATAGCGAAAATCCCAGCTTTCCTGATTAAGCACGCGACCGCAGGCTATGATTTCGCCCAGCATGAGCTGACAGTTATCTGCCAGAGTAATATGCATGGTTTGTGTTAAAGCTGCATCACGATGCAAAACTAAAGGATGAGGCAGATAGCATAGCCGGCTGTGTTCATGCAAGCAGATACGGGTATGCTGCTGTGCTTCCGTAGCAGCCGGCATGGATTGCACCCGGGTAAATGCTTGGGTAAACAAATACAATTGAGTTTGTTCCGCCAGCTCTATATCAATATCAATACTATCCCCTGCCAGTAATCCCGGTGATGAACTCATTTGTATCGCCGGCAAAGCCAGCGACCATACCGGTGATATCATTTGCGGTAAAGGCAAAATTTTCAGCGGTGGTGTATAAAAGCAACTGGCAAAGGTAGTCTGTCCGTGCCGGTTTAGCTGAGTAGATAGATGTAAACGGCTGTGCATTAACGTATCAGACCGGCTGGTTCGTCTGTGTTCTCAAGTAAGGCGTATTTTTTAATCCATTTGATTACAGTGGTAATACCTTCCTCTGCCATCAGATTGGTAAATACAAATGGCTGCCCTTTACGCATACGCTGTGCATCATGCTGCATCACTTCAAGGCTGGCACCCACATACGGCGCTAAATCAGTTTTATTGATAACCAGCAAATCAGAACGGGTAATACCCGGTCCGCCTTTGCGCGGAATTTTTTCTCCCTGCGCCACATCAATAACAAACAGCGTAACATCAGCCAGATCAGGGCTGAAAGTAGCAGAAAGATTATCACCGCCACTTTCGATAAATACTATCTGAATATCTGGAAAGCGTGCTGTCATTTCATCTACTGCTTCCAGATTCATACTGGCATCTTCACGAATGGCAGTATGCGGACAACCACCGGTTTCTACGCCCATAATTCGTTCTGGTGGCAACAGGCTGTTTTTGGTCAGAAATTCAGCATCTTCCTGCGTATAGATATCATTGGTAATCACCGCAATACTATATTCCTGAGCCATATGACGGGTAAGTTTTTCAATCAGTGCAGTTTTACCGGAACCTACCGGACCGGCAACGCCGATTTTAATGTATTCACGCATAGTGTTCTCTGTGCATCGATTACGTTTATTCGGTCTGATACAGTATTTCACGACTAACTCAGCTGCTTCTATTCAGACAGAACAGCTTGTTTATTAAACAATCAGTTCAGAAGCCATTTCTGTCTGAACTGATTTTATCCGAGTATTGTTATCAGCCTGCAAACAGCATACCGAAACCAATCAGACCAATCACGCTGCCGATAAAACGTAATACCCACTGATGTTTACTCATTACAGTACCCAGTGCAAATCCGATGGCATGCAAAACCGCCGTTGCAATAATAAAGCCACAGGCATAACTGAATGCACCATGTGAGCCCATTTCGGCACCATGTGCAATACCATGAAACAAAGCAAACAAGCCAACCAGCAGCATAGCAGCACCTGCCGGTACTTTTTTCAGCCAGGCCGCAGCCAGCCCCAATACCAGTACGGAAACGGCAATCCCCTGCTCCAGCATTGGTATTCGGATATCCTGTGCCCCCATCACAAATCCGGCAGTCATCACACTGACAAAAGTAACAGGAATCAGCCAGCGTGCTTTACCCTGAAAAGTTGCCGCCCATAAACCTACTGCTACCATAGCCAGCAGATGATCCCAGCCACTGAGCGGATGCTGAACGCCTGCCATCCAGCCTTCGGTAAGGTGTCCGGGATGAGCAAAGGCAAATGCCGGGGATAATAATAATAAAGCAAATATTTTTTTCATGTTTTCCTCCAGTGTTGAGACATTAACTCATATACAAACGGCTATACAAACGTTCGTGCTGCATCGCCCGAATGTCCGTTGCCAGTGTAGTAGCGCCAAGTTGCTGTTGTTGCGGTTGCATACTTGCAATAACGATATGAGCTATTACTGCATGCAATTCAATTAACATTTCCTGTCCGGCCATCTGGCTGAGCGGTATCAGCTTAACTCCGTTGGTAATTAAACCTACTACCGCATTGTAATAAAATGCCTGCAATGCAGCCGCTTTATCCAGTTGCATGGACGCAGCAAGTAATCCAAATACCAGCGGGTAAAACCCGCGTACCTGCTGTGCTGTTAAAGCAGTCTGATAGGAAGCCACTATTGCTGAGCTGGTATGTGGTGCAAAAATTTTCAGCAGACGTATGCCGAGCTTATAACTGCTTTCCCGTAATTCACGTGCGATTTTTGTCGCCCCTATCTGTCTGTCCAGAGATATCAGGGCATTCAGATTATGTTCAGTAGCAGCAGTATAAGCCAGAGACATGTAAGCACCATCATTATGTAACCAGTTTTGCTTTAACTGTGTTTCAGCAAATGCTTTCAGTGTAACAGCATCATAAATAATGCCCTGCTGAACAAAAGTCTCCAGCCCTCCGGAATGATTAAAACCACCTATTGGTAGCGTCGGGTCGGCCAGTTGCAGCAATAATCCTGCTCGTGTCAGTGTTTCTATATCAATTTTTCGGTCTGAGCCGGACATATAGTGAAATTCATTAATGATGGTGATGGCCGGTTATATCATGGCTATGGCTGTGTCCTGCACCGATACCCGGCGCTGAATTAGCCCGCAACTGTTCACTTAATCTTCGTTGCTGACGTGTCGGTGCGAATCCGGCAGCCTGCAGCCACTCAAATAAAGGTTTATCAAACGGCAACAGTAATTCATTACCATCCAGAAACAATGGTGTGTGTTTATTGCCGATTTCATAGCAAGCACGTGCCATTTCCGGCAAAGTTTGCGGAGCAAGTACTATGACTTCACTTGGCTCGATTTGCACTGCAATGACCAGCTGTTTATCCAGATAAACCACATCATCATGATGCAGTCGCTGCCCCTCTTTCAGCAGGCGAAAAGCAATTTCGCGCCCGCCGGCAGTTGTAGTACGGATAATGCGCCGGTCTGCTTCAAACCATTGCAGGCAGACAGTATCCAGCATCTGAGTAGTAATCTGCTTTTCCTGTTTTAGAGTTTGCAGATTGCCGATAATGGTTTGGATAATTAGATTCATTTGTGGTTTTATAAAAAATATTATTGCATATTAAAACAGAAAATATCGCTGCGCCAAAGCCACTTTATTTACTGGTTTACAGGTAATATGTTCGCCATTCACCCGTACTTCATAAGTTTCCGGATTTACGCTGATTTCCGGCATAGCATTATTGTGAATCAGGTCTTTTTTACCGATTGCACGGCAATTATGCACAGGCAGAGTCTGTTTAGATAAACCGTATTTTTTGCGAATATCATTATCCACTCCTGCCTGAGAGACAAATAACACAGCAGTATCCTGAACAGCACGCCCCAGCGCACCAAACATCGGCCGGTAAATAACTGGCTGCGGTGTCGGAATAGAGGCATTCGGATCACCCATACGTGCATAACTGATGCTGCCGCCCTTGATAATAATTTCCGGCTTAACTCCAAAAAATGCCGGTTTCCACAGAACCAAATCGGCAATTTTACCTGTTTCAATTGAGCCGACATAATCACTGATGCCCTGAGCAATAGCCGGATTAATGGTGTATTTCGCCAGATATCGCTTAATACGGAAATTGTCATTCGCACCTGTTTCTTCGGTCAGACGTCCGCGCTGCTGTTTCATTTTATCGGCAGTTTGCCATGTTCGCAGAATGACTTCTGCCACTCTGCCCATAGCCTGCGAATCTGAACTCATAATCGAAAATACACCCATATCATGCAAAATATCTTCGGCAGCAATGGTTTCTGGACGAATTCGTGAATCAGCAAACGCCACATCTTCTGCTACACTTTTATCCAGATGATGGCACACCATCAGCATATCCAGATGTTCGTCTATGGTATTAACTGTAAACGGACGGGTAGGATTGGTGGAAGCCGGTAATACATTCGGATACATCGCAGCTTTAATAATATCCGGAGCATGCCCGCCACCTGCACCTTCAGTATGAAAGGTATGGATTACACGGCCATTAATTGCACGCATGGTATCTTCAAGAAAACCGCCTTCATTCAGCGTATCAGTATGAATTGCCACCTGCACGTCCATCTCATCGGCCACCCGTAATGATGCATCGATGACAGCGGCTGTAGCTCCCCAGTCTTCATGGATTTTTAACCCCAGTGCTCCGGCATTTATCTGTTCACGCAGCGGCTCCGGAGTGCCACAGTTACCTTTACCAAAAAAACCAAGGTTAACCGGCGCTTGTTCAGCAGCCTGTAACATTTTCTGAATATGCCATGCGCCCGGTGTGACTGTGGTGGCATTGGTACCATCGGCCGGACCAGTACCACCGCCAATCATGGTAGTAATACCCGATTCGATGGCATGAGTAATCTGTTGCGGAGAAATAAAGTGAATATGGGTATCAATCCCGCCTGCGGTCGCAATCAGGTTGGCACCATTATGCACTTCGGTAGCAGCACCAATAATCATTCTGGGGTGCACTCCGTCCATTGTATCCGGATTCCCTGACTGACCTACAGCAACAATTTTGCCGTCACGAATACCAATATCAGCTTTTACAATGCCCCAATAGTCCAGTATCAGTACATTAGTGATAACCATATCAAGCACATTTTCATTACTGCGCGTTGCTGTAGCAGACTGTGCCATTCCGTCCCGGATGGATTTACCACCACCGAATTTTCCTTCGTCACCATATGTAAGTAAATCACGCTCTACTTCTGCAAATAATTCAGTATCACCCAAACGCACTTTATCGCCTACTGTTGGTCCGTAAGTAGCAACATATTGCCGGCGGGAAATTTTCAGGCTCATAGCTGGTTTCTCTGTCTAAATAATTTGTATCGATTTTTCGGTAAGTTATTTTTGCTATTAATCAGAATATTTACATCAATCTGTTATTGCTCAGTCAGATAAATTATTCACTGTTTACGCTGCCATTTATGGCATTATGAAAACCAAATATTTTTTTGTGCCCGCCAAACTCCGTCAGTTCTACCGTTTTCGATTCTCCGGGTTCAAACCGGACTGCGTTACCGGAAGGAACATTCAGACGCATGCCGCGTGTCTGTTCCCGCTCAAACTCAAGTGCCGGATTGGTTTCATAAAAATGATAGTGGGAACCCACTTGTATCGGACGATCACCACGATTAATGACAACAATGGTCATTGTACGGCGATTCTGATTGGCCATAATGTCATCTGCGGCCAGAATATATTCTCCCGGAATCATGCTGTTTCTCCTGAATTTGTTTTGAACAGATATTATTTGCTGTTTAATAATAATTCGCCTGCAGCTAATCTCAGAATAACTGACGTTTATTTCAGCGAATAGGCTGATGTACGGTAACCAGCTTTGTCCCGTCCGGAAAAGTAGCTTCAATCTGGACTTCATCTACCATATCAGCAACACCTTCCATAACATCAGCAGTGGTGAGCAGTGTTGCTCCGTACTGCATGAGTTCGGCAACGCTCATACCATCCCGTGCAGCTTCTTGTAGCTGGCTGCTGATATAAGCTATCGCTTCCGGATAGTTCAGTTTTATTCCCCGTGCCCGCCGTCTGGCCGCAAGTTCTCCTGCCAGAAACAGCATCAGTTTTTCCTGTTCACGACTGGTTAGATGCATATCTAAGTTTTCCTTTGTAAATATTATGGTGTTATTTACAATTATACTTAAGAAAATTAATTTATTTATTAATAATTAATAATAAACTTAAATAAGGGTTTTTGTATATAGTAAGATTTTTTCTCAATAAAATATACCCGTATAAACTATTATTTATACGGGTATTGTTAAATTAATAACTAATTTTTATCAAGCTGTAACTGTTATGAAAGCCGGCTAGCTGCTAAATCACGCCCTGAGCTTTAACCCGCGGCTGACTATCCAGCTTATTCAAAGCAGACAGATAGGCTTTGGCACTGGCGACAATAATATCTGTATCAGCACCCTGTCCGCTTACCAGATTACCTTCACGCGATAAACGGACTGTAACCTCACCCTGACTTTCAGTACCGGCAGTAATGGCATTAACTGAATACAGTTGTAAATCGGCTGTGCTGTGCGCTTCAGATTCAATGGCTTTGAATACCGCATCAACTGGTCCTGAACCATGACCGCTAGCCCGTTTTTCGTTTCCGTCCAGATTAAAAACAATTTCTGCTACCGGCTCTTCTCCGGTTTCACTGTGAATACTCAGAGATACATATTTGTAACGATCCGGTGCGCGGCTAACCAGCTCATCTGAAACCAGCGCATGCAGGTCTTCATCGAAAATTTCACGTTTTTTATCTGCAAGCTCTTTAAAGCGGGCAAAGGCTGCATTCAGTGCTTCTTCACTATCCAGCTCGATACCCAGCTCCTGTAATTTAGTCCGGAAAGCATTACGACCGGAAAGTTTACCCAGTGTAAGCCGGTTTGTACTCCAGCCAACTGATTCAGCAGACATAATTTCATAAGTTTCGCGGCATTTCAGCACCCCATCCTGATGAATACCGGACTCATGGGCGAAAGCATTTGCGCCTACAATGGCTTTATTTGGCTGGACAGGATAACCGGTAACTGTAGAAACCATTTTTGAGGTAGGAACAATTTGTGTGGTATCAATATTGGTTTCCAGACCAAAAATGTCGTGACGGGTCTTCAGTGCCATGACTACTTCTTCCAGACTGGCATTACCTGCCCGTTCACCCAGACCATTAATAGTACACTCTACCTGTCGTGCTCCACCGCTTACGGCGGCCAGTGAGTTTCCTACGGCCAGCCCGAGATCATTATGACAGTGTGCCGACCAGATAACCTTATCACTGCCGGGTGTTTTCTGAATCAATTCACGGAAAAATGCCTCAGTCTGAAAAGGAATGGCATAACCCACTGTGTCCGGAATATTGATGGTAGTAGCACCTGCCTCAATAACTGCCTGACAAATCTCGGCAAGAAAATTGATATCACTGCGCAATGCATCTTCGCAGGAAAATTCCACATCATCAGTATATTCGCGTGCAATTTTTACTGCTTTAACTGCGGTTTCTTTAACCTGTTGCGGTTTCATGCGCAGTTTATGTTCCATATGCAACGGACTGGTAGCAATAAAAGTATGAATGCGTTTGCGCTTTGCCGGTGCAATAGCTTCTCCGGCCTTACGTACATCTCGTTCATTAGCCCGTGACAGTGAACATACCGTTGCATTCTGAATAATTTCGGCAATACTGTGAATAGCATCGAAATCACCCGGACTGGCAGCAGCAAATCCTGCCTCAATTACATCTACACCTAACTTCTCCAACTGGCGTGCGATGCGGATTTTTTCTTCTTTGGTCATGGCTGCACCCGGCGACTGTTCTCCATCGCGCAGGGTGGTGTCAAATATAATGACTCGATTATTGGTACTGGTCATTCTTGGTCTCTCCAAGGTAGTGTTATTGTGTTGCATAAATGCATTGATATCCAGCGGCTTATTTTGTTTCTCAGCCATCAGAATAATTTTTTGTAACTGATTTAATGGTAATGAACCACGCTTACGCCATTTATAAATAGCAGCTGTAGAAGCAGCATTATCCGGATAATGTTGTTTGAGTGCTTCTGCCAAAGCATTGACGCCACCAAAATAGGCAATTAAGCGGTCTATATTCAATTGCATAACTGACCTTTTGTCCAATTTACTCATTTTATTGTGCTACAATATATTCCGTTAAGCTAATATACGTAAAATTAGACATTAAAGCAAGTTAAATTTCTATTTTTCTTAATAGAATAATTTTATTTAGACATTTTAGACAAAAGAGAGATAATTATTTTTGAGTTTATACTTGTGATAAAAAACCGCCGGTTTATCTTTTATTCAGATAAATGGCGGTTGTATGGCAAACAGCTGTGATTTTAATTTGCCAGATCTCCTTTCAGAGCAACACCTGCAATCACTCCGCCAGCATGACATTCATATTCTTTTGTACTAGCCATACTGTTTTTCTTATAATAGCTGACAATATTGGTTACTTTACTGGCATTATGAGCAACGGCCTGTTCCTGTAGCTGTTTTACAGCAGATAGAAATGCCCAACGGCAGGCTTCTTCATCTGTTTTGCCTACACTATTGGTTTTACGGTTGCTAACCAGACCGGCACGCACTACCCGTCCTGAACTCTGAGCAAAATAAACTTTTATTTTCGGATTCAATACCTGTGTAGCTTCCGGTGCATTAATTGCATCCTGAATAGACAAAAGCAATTTATCATCACGTGCATAAGCAGCAGACACACAAGCCAGCAATGCTGCCAGTGTTATTACTTTAGAAAACTTTTTCATTCCTTACTCCTTTTAATTAATGAAGTGTACTACATGATGAATCAAGATTGTCTGATTTTGCTTGCATCATCCGAAGTCTCCGAACAATACAATAACCTGAAACTGGATCAGGCAGACAAACAGCGTTTACAGAAAAATCCGCATTTAGCTCAGCGTACCGACTGGCAAAGCAGCCGGTTTTTGAAACAGCAGCTTTCTGCTTTCTATAAACGGCTTTCTCTTACACATAAGAAAGGTTATGCCGGTTTAATCGCCTGTTCTTCAATACAGCATATTCCGGGTATTGATATGGAGTATGCACAGGAACGTGATTTTATATCACTGGCAAAGCTCTGCTGTACAGATAACGAACAGAAATGGCTATCTGAACAGCAGAATCTATCTTGCTCTTTTTACCAGTTATGGACGCTCAAAGAAGCATTGATTAAAGTCAGACACGGTCAGTTATCTGATATGCACCAATATAATTTAATACCTGACGGATATGATGGAATTTATATTCCGGCATTGGATATTCCGGTTCAGGCATACAGCTGCATTGTCGATAATTGCTGGCATATCAGTGTAGTCTATCCTGCTGACTGCTCTACATCCCCGTTAAATTGTACTTATGGATTTGGTCGCTGGCATAACTACAAATTTAACTGGCATCAATGGCCTGTTAGCTCATCCGTTTAAATATCAGAGATGAATTTACCCCTCCGAAAGCAAAATTATTATTCATAACAAACTCTGTATCAATTTCGCGGGCTTTATTGACAATATAATCCAGCTCACCGCACCGGCTATCGATCTGATTGAGATTCAAAGTTGGTGCAAACCAGCCTTCATTCATCATGTGAATTGAAAACCATGATTCCAGTGCGCCGCAGGCGCCAAGAGTATGTCCAAGATAACTTTTTTGCGAACTGATCGGCACGTATCCGAACACATCCGCCGTAGCAAGAGTTTCCGCAATATCTCCCTGTTCAGTTGCTGTACCGTGACCATTAATATAACCAACCTCAGCAGCCGACAGATGCGCATCTTCAAGTGCCATCTGCATACAACGGCGCATTGTCGTACGTTCCGGTCGGGTGATGTGTGACCCATCACTAGTACAGGCAAATCCCACAACTTCAGCATAAATTCTGGCTCCGCGTGCTTTAGCCATTTCGTACTCTTCCAGTACAAGAATACCTGCACCTTCTCCAATAACCAGTCCATCACGATCAGCATCATAGGGACTTGGTGATAGCTCCGGAGTCTCATTACGCAAACTTGTTGCATATAACGAATCAAACACGAAAGCTTCAGAAACACATAACTCCTCACCACCTCCGGCTAGCATCATATCAATTTTGCCAGATTTAATTGCTTCATAAGCATAACCAATTGCCTGATTACCTGAAGCACAGGCACTGGATGTAGGAATTACCCTTCCGGTCAGACCAAAGAAAATTGACAGATTAGCAGCCGTAGTATGCGGCATTATACGTACGTAGGTATTGGCATTAAAATTTGCAGAGCTGCCATTAAGAACAAGTTCGCTGATGTCGCGAATATCCTGCGGACTGCCTGTAGACGAACCACATGCTACGCCCATTCGCCCGTCCTTAATAGACTCATCTCCGAGCAGTCCTGCATCTGCCAGTGCATTTTCAGCAGCCTGTGTACACATCTGGGCTACTTTTCCCATACTGCGCAGTTGTTTGCGCGTCCAGTGTGCAGGAGGAGAATAGTCTGTCACCGGTGCAGCCAGTCTGGTATTTAAATCCTGATACCGATCCCAGCTTTCCATACGGACTACTTTATTTTTATAAGCCAGCAACCCGCTTTTAACTGAAGCCCAGTCATTCCCCAGCGCACTGACACCGCTCATGCCTGTAATCACAACACGTCTCAACATAAACCTCCGTTTACAGCCAGCACCTGCCGGGTAATATAAGCAGCCTGTTCTGATACCAGAAAAGCTACTGCATGGGCTACTTCCTCTGCCCGTCCCATACGATTCATAGGTATAGCCTTCAGAATCTCAGCAACAGGTACATGTTCATCAATCATTTCTGTTTCGATCAGCCCGGGCGCTACACAATTAACTGTAATTTTGCGTCTGGCCAGCTCAACTGCAAGTGCCTTGGCTGCCCCAATCATACCGGCTTTGGATGCACTGTAATTTACCTGCCCCCGATTACCTGTTATTCCGGAAACAGAAGCAACGCAAACAATACGCCCGGCTTTTCGCCGGCGTATCATGGGCATCATCAGCGGATGCAGTACATTGAAAAAACCATCCAGATTGGTATCCAGCACCTGATCCCAGTCATCGTTACTTAGTGCCGGAAAAGCGTTATCACGGGTAATACCAGCATTCAGTACCACACCATAATAAGCACCATGCTGTTCGATATCATTTAGTAAAACTTCCTGACAGGCTTGCCGGTCACTGATATCAAAAGTCAGTATGCGGCTGTGAGAGCCAAATGCCGCTATTTCAGCAGCTACTTTTTCAGCATCAGCACGCCGGCTGCGACAATGCAGCACAATATCCCAGCCAGCCTGAGCCAGCGTCAGTGCGATTGCTCTGCCGATTCCGCGCGCGGAACCGGTAACCAGAATGGTTTTATCATTATTCATCATGTATTAGATCATTTTCAGTAGGACTGTATACATTAAGTGCTGCTTCCGCCAGTAACTGATTCGGATTTCTGGCTTCATCACACAGCCATAACTGGCTGTCAAAAACGCCAAAGCCGTTTGTATCCTGTAAAGAAGCATGAATCTTAATCTGCAAGATAACGGGTACTGGTAATGCTGAAAAATAAAGCTGAAGCTTTCTTGTTCCCAGCAAAAATCCCAGACGCACCGGTTCACCGGCGTCATGAGCTAATGCGCCAGCCCATGCCGCTACGCCCTGAGCCATGATTTCCATTGCTGCCCATGAATGAAGACATTCTCCCGTAACCAGGATCTGATTTGGTTTTACGTATGCATAGGCTGTTAAGCTATGTTCATCATAATTTACGATTTCATCCAGTAACACCATTCTGCCACTATGTGGGAGCAGGGAAGCCACATCATAAATCGGGGTTTGCATTATTGCTCCCCATAATCAGTGCGGTATTATTACCACCAAAAGCAAATGAAGTACTTAATGCTATGCGCGGATTATCAGCATTGAATGCTTCCTGAAATTGTGTCAGATGAATGAATGCTAATTCGGGATCAAGATTTGTTTTTGCCCGATGCGGGGGTAATTTACCATCAGGATTAATTTGGCGACTGATTACTGTCCATAAGAAAGCAGCTTCGAGTGCACCTGCTGCCCCAAGTGTATGACCAGTAAGTGCTTTAGTTGAAGCACAGGATACTTCCTCACCCAATTCGTTATGAATAGCCAGCGCTTCCATAGCATCATTCTGAGTAGTACCAGTACCATGCAGATTAACCCAGCCAATAGCACTGGCCGGCAACTGTGCATTATGTAAAGCCTGCTGAATTACTTTTCTGGCTCCTTCCGCATCAGGACGCGGACTGGACATATGATAGGCATCACTGCTTGAACCATATCCTAATAGAGGCAGACCTCTGGCCGGATTCCGGGTCATTACGAATACAGCTGCTGCTTCACCAATATTGATGCCATCGCGCATGGCGGTAAATGGCTGACATTGCCCGGAAGATAATACCTTTAATGCATGAAAACCATTAATAGTCAGCGCCGAAAGAGTATCTACTCCACCACAAATTACAGCGTCGCACATACCAGTACGCAATAACCGTGCCGCACTTATGAGTGCTCGTGCTCCTGAAGTACAGGCAGTTGATATACCATAGCGGACATTACGCAACTGATACATCTCAGCCACAAAATCTGCCGGTGAAGACATTAACTGCAAGGTCTGATTATAACCACTGTTTACCCAGTCCTGCCGCGTAAATCCATACTCAAGGGCAGCCCTGTTATCATCACCGCCAGTTGTCGATGTACCGAGTACAACTGCTACCCGATCGTTCCCATATTCAGTTATGGCATCCTGAATGTCTTCTTCAATCTGTAAAAGTGCGTGCCAAAGCAACTGATTATTACGACTACAGAAATCCGGATTCAATCCGGTCGGAAAGGGTCTTAATGCTGTCTGGACTGATCCGAATAAATATGATTTACCATTTACCCAGAAATCGCTACGGGTAAGATAATTGTCTGCTTCACCCAGCAAAGCACTTATATGCTCATGCACACCACAGCCGAGAGCACTGACCATAGCAGGACGACTTAGAAAAACCGGTTTATTCATCAGTTACCTCCCGGATTTTCCAATGCTGTTTATGCCATTCTATTTCTGCAACCATACCATCTGTACCAGAAGAAACTCTTACATCATTCAGTTCAGCAGGTACAGACCAATGATACTGATGACCAAGATAAGCATAGACGGCAGTAAATAGCTGACGTGCTTTGGGATTAGGAGGTAAAAAACCGTCATTATGCCATTTTCCCTGTTGCAGAATCTGTCTGGATATCGGTGCACCTAAACCATCAACCTGTACAAACCGCCATTGCTGCTCCGACAACGGTTCAATTAACAGCAGACTGTTACTGCCATTTTTATCTGTAACTTGCAAAGTGAGCGTTTGCTTCAATACCGGTAACGAATCAATCACTGGTAAACTTTGACAGGCGCTAAGACAAAACAACATCATCAGCCAAATAACAAAATTCTTTAACATATTTTGGCTTGACCACAAATTTCTGCCAGAACAGCCAGACGACGTTCTGAATTGATAACATAAGGGTTGGTTTCATCCCATGCATAGCCGGCAAGAATAGAGCTTATCATGCGTCTGATTTCAGGATTAATTTTTTCAGCATATATAACATCCTGAAAAGCTGTGCTATACCAGCCATTGACATAAGTCTTAAAGGTATTAATACCTATCTGTAATTTATCAGCAAAATCCTGCTGCCAGTTTACTGTTTCTCCGGAAAACTGCCGGTGCAGTACATCTGTAGCCAGTTTGGCCGAATGCATGGCAATCGTTACGCCGGATGAAAAAACCGGATCAAGAAATTCTGAAGCATTTCCTAATAAAGCAAAGCGTTTTCCATACAGACTTTTAACGTTAGCAGAATAATTGCGTAAAGTCCGAAATGGTACATCGTTGTGCCATTGTGCATTGACCAGAATGCGTTTGAGCATGGGCACTTCACTGACAAATTTTTGTAAAATAGCCTCCGCACCCTCTGCTCCATGATTGTTCAGACATTCCGGCAAGCCGACCACACCAATAGAGGTACGATTGTTACTGAATGGAATAAACCAGAACCACACATCACGTAAATCTGGATGGGTACATATCAGAATTTTGTTACGGTCAAATACCGGATCTGTAACATTATCATCAATATGAGTAAAATAAGCCATGCGTTCAGGCAAGGAAGACGGCTGTTCCAGATCAAGCAATTTTGCTAATACCCGTCCGTATCCGCTGGCATCCAGCACAAATTGCGTCCGAATCTGATAAGGCACTCCCTGTGTATCTGTTACTGACAGAACAGCAGCAGCATCCTCAAACTCAATCCCGTTAACACTGTGTTCAAAACGAACTTCTACGCCCTGTTTCTGTGCTTCACTAATAAGAATATGATCAAAACGTCCCCGCATTACCTGAAAGGTAGTACCCGGACCCGGTGAAAATTTATCGGTAAAATCTATAGTGGTATAGCGATTACCCCAGCTAAATGCCGCACCATTTTTAAACTGGAAACCATCGGCAGCACCTGCATTTACTGCTTCCAGCATTCCGGCCTCTGCAATAAATTCCATGCAATGAGGTAACAGGCTTTCACCAATCACAAACCGGGGAAAAACTTGTTTTTCAAGTACACAAACCCGATAACCTTTTTTATTTAATAAAGCACCGGCAATAGATCCGGACGGACCGGCACCAATTATTACCACATCAAACTGACTCATTACACCTCCCCCTGTTATCGGCTCCGGGCAGCAAGGCCAGAGCCAGTATCAAGCTAAAAAATACCCCAAGAGCAACACTGCGACCAAAACTGGCAATAGCCGGAGTTGCGCTGAAACCAAGAATAGCAAACGAAATCATTGTTGTTGTCGCAGCCAGCAATACACCGGCCAGACGTTCGGCTACTGCCATCTGTTTGACGGAAACATAGATTGCATAATCCATACCTATTGCCGTAACCAGAAACAGACCAAAAATAGCAAATAAAGACAATGGCCAGCCCGCATAAGCAAATACAGCCAGACAGGCTAATGAAGACAGAACAGGTACAGCCAGCATTAAAAGTCCTTTACGCCAGCCAAAAGCATAAGCCAGCAATACGATGGCTACCAGATAAGAAGCTATCTTCAATGCAATTGCCTGATTTCGCGTATGTGTAAATAACTGATTTAATGCCTGTAAATTATTAACAAAATAAATACCGTTATTTTTATCGGCCAGCTTCTGTAAAGCAGTAACCTGACTTACTCCTGACAAACTGACAATAGCCGCAACTTTTCCGTTACTCATTTTGCCCAGATATAAATCCTGCCATGCGGTTCCCAGTTCATTATCAAGACTTTGGGAAATTGTTTGCAAAGGTAGTTTTTGTAAACCAGTCAGATAATCCCGGATACTGTGTTCATCTATGCCCAAATTAACTAAATCACGCCAGTTATCTGTATTGCTTAACAGACAACTTACATCCTGCTGGCGCTGCTTTTGGATGCTAAACGGCATAACCCACTGATCAAGAGACTGAAAACCGGATAATTGTTTTTGTATAACCAAATCCTGTAATGATTTGCCCAGAGTACGACTTTTCAGTAACAATTCATCATCATTATCTGCCTGTAATACAAAATACTGTCCGGACGGCATCGTCTGAGTAAGTAAACCGATTTTTTGTGCCTGTGCCATCCATTGTGGTGACAGATTAGCCCACTGGCGGATATCATCCTGAGTGTTCAGCCGCAATAAGCCTCCGCCCATAAGCAGCAGAATCAGTAATACCGGCCATTTTTTCTGTACCATAGTCTGCCTCTTGCGGACGATAAATTTACCGAAAGATAACATGGCACCCAAAGCCTGCGGATAGATATATGCCTGAGTAGTAGAAAAAAATGCAGGTAAACAAAGTAAGCTGAATAAAAATGCACTAATCAGCGCAGCAGCAGAAAATATCGCCGTCTGCTGCAATATCGGCAAAGGTGTAATCAGTAAAGCCGCATAACCCAGTAAAGTAATAATCAAACTTAATAAAAAGGCTTTAGCTGCAATATGTAAAGCCTGCCAGCGATTCCATTGCTGCTGAATCACGCCACTGGCCAGCCAGTGTAAAGGAAAATCCAGCAATACACCCATCAAACTGGTTCCCACTACCAGAGTGAGAATATGGATATGTCCGAAGAGCATTACGGTAGCTGCCAGACCAAATAAGATACCTACTGCCAGAGGAAGCAATAAATATAAAATACGCAGACTGCGGAAAAGCAACAACAGCAGCAGAAAAGTTAAACCCATACCCAGTATACTCATATACTGGCTTTCCTTCTCTCCGGTGGCTTTATTTTCTGCGGCAAAAATAGCACCACCAGCCATCAGTACCTGCACATCCTGAGATGCCTGAGTATCATGAATTACATTAAGAAGACCATCTGGTACATTAATCAGTCCGGCTTTTTCCGGTAAACGCGCCCGTAATAAAACCCATGTAGTATCACCATCATCTATATTCAGCCAGCCTGTCTGAAAATTATAATAAACAGGTCCGTCCTGACTGGCCTGATGCATAATGATGTTACCCAGTCCGAGCCAGTCCTGGTCAACAGGTAATATACTACGCTCAGCAAACGGATTAACAAGTGTTTGCGCCTGTCTGGCAAAAGCTTCTTCAGGCTGATTGATAATATTGCGCCAGCTTTGTTCTGAAACGACAGCCAGACTCAGTCGTTGCATACTGGCCTGCAAAGCGGCAACATCTGGTTCAAGTTTACCTGTAACAGACTGGAATATATGACTATCCTGCCATTTTTGCTGAATCATCTGTGCCGCTTCAACCGCCTTGTCAGGCGACTTACTGCCCACTAAAACCACAATATCACGGTTCATACGCTGATTCATGCGCATTTTAGCCATCTGCTGTGCCTGTGTATTCTGCCCGTCATCAGGCAACAGGCTGGTTAAATCAGTATCCAGACGATTCTGTTGCAGAAAGCTATAAAATAACGCTGCCGCCACAAAAAATATCAGCAGTAAATAAAGACCAGCCCAGACGCGTTTACGGTAAAACGGCATTTTGCTCAAACCTGTTCAGGGCTGTATTAATTTTCAAAGCGGAAAATGTAATTTCCGTACGATCGCCCTGCACTTCAGACAGTACAATTTTTTTCACCGACTCATCACCCTGAATATCAATTCTGGTGAAGATTTGTTTCATCAATACACTTTTCGGCTGCAATTGTAATTTCCAATTTTGAGCAGTGCCTTGCAATTGCAAAGTAAACTGGCTTTGTATGCCATTAGTTTGCCCGGCAAGCAGATCCAGAAAAAGCTTTACCTGATTTTTTTGCGCACTGGCTGATTGTTTACTGGCAATCCATTTATTATTGGCGTTTAGCTGATCAATACCTGATTTACGCACCCTCATGGTATCTGCAAAAGGTTTTTTCATCTGCCATAATAAGCCGGCTTTTGGTACCAGTACAAACTGTCCCTGTGCAATAATGGGTTTATTGGTACCGCGTAAAAAACGCTGCTGTGTGAAATCACCTTTTATATTTTGTGGCCGTTGCAATTGATTTTGTAACTCAGTTAAATCAAAAGCCCATAACAATCCACTAAACAGGCAACACCAGCAAATAAATAAAATTTTTCTCAACATATTAATCTTCCCCTTTCAAACCATTTTGCATGGCATTTCGCACTGCCTGTAACCAGCTTTCCGGCGTCTGAAACTGAGTTTCCCGTGTCTGCATACACACAGCAACCTGCATACTTGATGCCTTGGTAAGCTTTTTGCCGCTGATTATGTCACTGATGACATAATCAAACTTCAAACAGCTTTCATATTCTTTTAATACAACTTCAACGCGGATTTTCTGTCCGAAAACAGCCGGTCGTACATACTTGAGATTAAGTTGCACAATCGGCCAGCCATAACCGTTGGCTTTCATGACATTGTAATCATAACCTATAGCACTTAAAAAAGCACAGCGTGCTACTTCCAGATATTTGACATAATGCCCGTGCCAGACAATATCCATTGAGTCGATATCAAAGAAAGGTACTTCAATAATCACACTGTGCCGTAACTGCTTATATTGCCCTGTCATCCTGATTCCAAAAATCAAAAAAATTAAACCATTGTCTTGGTGCTTTACAGCAATAGGTACCTAACAATTGAGCATATTGCTGAACATATTGTTTAATACAATGTTCCCTTTTTTGCCGTTTCCAGTTCACATTTGCTGCAAAACGCTGAATATGTAAATGATACTTACCCTGCTGTTTAAAACAGAACAAGGTATTGACTGGTACTTTTAATAATCCGGCTAATAACCATGGTCCCTGTGGCCAGTTTGCTGTCTGCCCGAGAAATGGGATGGCTACAATTTTCTCTCCTCTTACCGGTACACGGTCAGCAGCAATAGCCAGCCACTCACCACGCTGCACTCTTTCATTCAGCTCCATCATTACCTTTGTATCCAGAGATGTCACCTGAATTAAACGAATCCGTGAAGCACCGGCGTCTTTTAAAGCCTTATTAAATTTCACTGCATGGCTGCTATGAATCAGCACATTCAGTATAAGATTTTTATGCTTTTTGACTAATGCACGGCAGATTTCTGTATTACCCAAATGTGAACAGACAAATATCTGTCCCGTAGTACCTGCAACAGGCTGATCAATATACTGAGTAAGATTATCCGGATCATGAATAATCAAATCTTCATATCTGATGCGCCCCTGCCAGACTGCGAAGCGGTCGACTATAGCCTGAGCAAAAGCATAAAACTGCCAGAATACAGATCCTTTTACGGACAGAATCCGGGACAGCTCTGTATGGCTTTTTGCTAATAAATGCTGATAACAGGCAACATTTCGGCGTGCCGATGACGCGGTCAGATAAAAATATGCCACTACTATACAAACTATCGGTGACAAAAGCAGTACAGGACAATATTTAACCAGATAACGGGTCAGAAGCAAGGCAAAGCTACTTCCCCGTTCCTGCTGATTAGCCCAGTGGCGGATTGAATTAGCCATGGAGCTTCCTTTTCCGGCGATTTCGTAAAATTTCCGGTAAATTCAATAACATATTGAAAAATAAACGCGCATGCATTCTGGAAATCAGAACATTATCCTTCCAGACCCGAAAATGGGAAATACCATCGGAAGCATAAGTAATCGGCGTATCAATCCAGATAAAGACACAGCCCCGCCGATGCAGATACACCAGAAGTTCAGCATCAAAATCCATGTAATTACCAATATTTTTTTCTCTGATCACATCAATGGTAGGAACCAGCGGATAAATACGGAATCCGCACATTCCATCCTGAATATCCATTGATAACGTATTTACTGCCAACCAGAAATTAGTAATTTTACGTCCATAAAGACGTGCTTTTGGTGTATCGTCATTGTAAACCGGTCGCCCGCAAATAACTGCATGAGGCTGTGCTTCAGCGGCAGTTATCAGTTTTTGCGTATCTTCCAGACAATGCTGTGCATCAGCATCCACCTGCAAAATATGTGTATAGCCATGTACAGCAGCATACTTTATGCCATCCTTAACCGCAGCACCTTTGCCACCGTTACAGGCACGATAAATTATTTCAATACCGGGTTGTAATAATTCACGTAATTGCGTACGAATTGTTTCATCAGAACCGTCATCTACAATCAGACAATCTATCCCGTAGCCCAGCATCGACTGAGCCACCTTACCTACTGTATGCAAATGGTTATAATGCGGAATCAATGCCAGCAGTCTCATGATGCATCACTTTCACTATCAGGTATCACCAACCGGCCGGAAGTAATTTTTTTATCCTGCATTGTGCATTGAAAGGAAATTTTTCTACGGACACAATCACGCTTAAATACCAGTTCAATAACATCAGCCGGCCGGAGAAAATGTTGAAATTTCAGATTTTCCATCTGTAATGGTGCCTGAACCAGCCATGAACATTGTTGTAGCAGCTCTATTATCCATTTAATCTGAATAACGCCCGGTACCAGATGAAATACATCGAAATGACCTTTGAAATACTCCAGATCCAGAGGGACCTGAATCCGTAACCAGTATTCATCTGCAGAAACCATTTTCTGATCCAGAACAACAGGGTTGATAACTGGCTGTAAAATGGCCTGTTGCACATCCTCCGGATTCAGTTTACTTTGTAAATTGCGCGGTAACACTGTTGTAAACCGCCAATGGCGCGGCAAGGCAATTTTTTCCTGACTTTTAGCCAGATAGTTTTTTAACTGATGAATAATAACTTTGCGTCCCTGCTTGCACCATTCACGAACGCCGGCATCGGTCAAAGCCACCCATGCAGCAAGATGAGTACCCTCAGGATGCTTTAGAATATGAATATCAGCAACCCATTCATGCTGCATAAGCTGATTTTCCAGTTGCATAAGGGAAATACGTTTATCTGCCAGTTTGATAATCCGGTCTATCCTGCCTAACAAATCAAAACCATTCTCATGCTCCACCACTGCATCAGCCAGTAATTGCTCGGTAGTACAGCGCTGCGACTGAACAGACAAACCATTCTGACTAACGCTATAACTAATATCAGGAAAAAACTGCCAGTATGGCTGTTTGATTCGACTGGCTACTGCGCCAGTTTCAGTACTGCCATAAATTTCAATTACTTCAGAACAGATATGTTCAAGCAAAAAATCTTTATTGGTTTGTGCCAGTATTCCGCCGGCAGAAATAACAGCACTCACATGCCCTTTAGCCAGAGAGATATCATGAGTCTGCCGGAATGTATGCAGTAAAGTCGGGCTGCTGATCCAGATCACTTTTTTAAAAGCCTGACTAGTTACCAGCAATAACTCCGGAAAAATAAGGCGATGACGATAAAGCGGCAATCCCAGATACATGCTGAGCATAATAAGAAAGCTCAGCCCATACATATGCTGTACACTGACACTGCCCAGCACAATCGGCTGGTCTTTGATAACTGAATCCGGTAATACTTCTGCCAGAATCTGTGCTTCAAGACACAATACGTTCCAGTCTTTTTTAATCAGTTTGGCTTTACCGGTAGAACCTGATGTTTGCAAAAATACCGCGATATTATTTATCGGCTTTCTGTCAGACTCACTGTAGCTCTGTGAATTCCATGCAGATGCCGGTAATGACGGAATATTCAGTTTATTATTAATTTCATCAGACAGATAAATATCTACAGTCTGCTCCAGCCACTGAGCATTTTCATCAGAAAGATTAGCCGGCAGATAAACATCTGTACCGGCCTGCACACATGCCAGTAAAGCGATGGCAAAATGAGCATTATCATCAAAATACAGACCGGCACTTTTGACAGAATGATCAGACAAATACTGGCTTAATGCCGTTATTTGTGCCATGGCTTGCTGCCAGCTCAGGCTGCTCTGACCAGTAGTAAATAAAGCCTGACTTCGGGCCCGCTCTGCCCAGAATTGCTCTGACGTCATCATATTTATATTTTTAATATTAACCGCCGATACAGAAACTCTCCGCCAAACAGTATTCCCATCAGCAGATAAGAAATCAGCCCTGTATATACAGTCCATGCGTGCCAGTATTCACCGGTAATCAAACCAGCGGTAATTATGATATTCACACAAAAAAAACCGCACCATATCTGAGTAATACGTCTGGTATAGCGCACACCTGAAGCAGGCAGATCAGGACGCTGTAAGCGGGCAAGACGCTCAATTAAGGACTGCCGGCTATACAGACTTGCACCAAATACCAGCAAAAGCAGCGCACTTACCATTACCGGATACCAGTACATGGCTTTAGCTGAATGCAGCCATGCTAAAACGATAAACAGTAACATTACTGCACATGACAACAGCTTTTGTAATGGCTGACGGTTAAGTAATGCCCGTAACAGCCAGATCAGCGCCATCAATACTGCAACCGGAATAACGCCGGTGTATTTTTGACCAAAATACCAGATAAACGGATAAAGGATACTGACCAGAACGAGTACAGTATTAATTACCGGATATAATTTAGGCATTCTCGGCCTGTTTGGCCTTGTTCATGACTGCCTGAATTACATCAGCTACCGTACGCACATTGCGAAAATCCTCTGCCTGTAATTTGTGTCCAGTCTGGCGCTTGATATAATCAATCAGATCAATAGCATCGATACTGTCAATTTCTAAATCTGCAAATAAATCTGCTTCCGGTTTGATTCGCTCTGGAGCAATTTCAAACAGATTTTCCAGTGCATTTGCCAGAATGGCATAAATTTCCTGTTCAGTCATACACAGGTTTCCCTTTTAAAATAAAAACAGGTTATCTTTAACGTTTGCTTTGGATGTAATTTGCTAGTGTATTAACACTAAAAAAATACTCGCGCAGCTGGCTGCTGTCATTTTCCATTTGCAAACCAAATTTTTTCTGAATGGCCAGACCTAACTCCAAAGCATCTACTGAATCCAGTCCTAGACCATCATCCCCGAATAAGGCCATATCATCACCTATATCATCTGTTGTGATATCTTCCAGCCCTAAACTGTCAATAATTAATTCTTTAATCTGAATAACTAAATCGCTCATTTACTACTTTCTTCTACTGCATTCCTGCTGGAAATATTCCTGCAACTGCTGGTTAAGTTGTCTTGCCGCAATTGGCAAAGGTTTGTGTTGTAACCACTGCTGTGGATCGATATCATCACCAACATAAAAATCATAATGAATTTTCTGTTTTGGTACCTGATACCAGGGTTGGTATTTTTTCAACGCCGGCGGATTCATGACAATCACGACCGGAGTAATTACGCTGGCACTGCGTAATCCGATAGACACAGCACCACGATTAAAACAAATTTTATTATCCCATCCGGTACGTGTCCCTTCAGGAAAAATCAGCATACTCTGCCCGCTGCGCAGTATTGCATCCGCATCCTCAACAACCTGTAAAGATTCATCATTCGGTAAAAATCCACAGGCAAGTATCGAGCTTTTCATTACCGGATTACGCAATAAATCGTTCTTAACAATACAGTTGAGCACCGGTACCTTGGCCAGCATAAACACAACATCCAGTAATGAAGGATGATTCACTAAAATCAGTTGCCCGGGGCGACCCAAACGTTCAAAACCATGATAGCGGACAGCAATAACTCCTGTGATACTCAGATAACGGATAAATGCCGCCCAGACAGATGCAACCAGCCGTCGCGCTTTTATCTGGCTATCTGCATTTTTTCTTACAGCAGGTAAGGTATAAGGCCACAGAATTATTTTAAACAGCAGCCCGAATACACCAAAAATTACAAAACCCATTGCTGTTGCACACCAGCGCCACAGCCAGTTACACCAATCTGTTAACCAATTTGCCACCGCCAGATACCTTGCTCTGCAGATTGATGACGCACGGGTTGCGCTGTAATCTGCTGTGTAATCCATTCCAGTGCACTACTGTAATAATTCAGTTCACCAGATAATAATTCGTTGCCAGTATCTGCTGTTGAATAAGTCAGGCTTACCTGTTCACCTCTGGTAATAATTAACCCCAGTGCCAGCGGAAACGGAGCACGTACAGCGGCTACGTTATATTCCTCAGCCAGAGGTTCTTCTACTACGACTACCAAAACCTGTGATGCCCCCTCTTCCAGCAGACCTACAGCCTCAGTAACTCCGATTTCCAAACCATTGTATCTGGCAGTCAGCGCAATACTTTCACTCATATCACCCCGCATCAGCGACCATTGTCCGATAATGGCATTATGTACTGATAAGGCAAACGAAGTGGGTGATAACTCTTCTTGCTGTATCAGGCTTTTCCACAATTGAAAACTGCGGTTGATCTCACCATCATGAGAAACAAAAACTACCGGACAGGAAGCATCCTCTTGCAGCAGCGGCCATGACGCAGCAAACATCAAACGAGCAGCAGAGCTTAAGCGACGTCTTTTCATTGCCGGCAAAAAAGATAAATCCACATCTTTAGCCGGTAAATCACCTACATTTCTGCGCTGAGCAACCCATTTTTGCCAGTCTTCCGGCGTATGATGAAAAGGACTAACAGCATGCCAGTCAGATATTGAAAACTTCATATATCTGTTGAAAATCTTATAAACTTGACATTATATGTAAATATATAACAATAAACAATAAAATATTTTTGTTTATTGTTAATGTCATTTGAATCTATTTAATTTCAATATATCTGGCAAAATCTAAAGTATTTGTTTATGCAATATTAAAGACCCTAAATAATTAATAGTTAATGATTAAAAACATTAAGGGTAAAAGGCTAAAAGTAATTTTAAATTTAAATTAAGTGTTAATTATTATTTAGATTTTAAATTAATGTATTTACAGATATTAGTGTATACCTATCAGCACATAAAAGCCGCGCTCCTCTGTTAAAGCGCTTATTTATGTAAACTTCAATGTCATATCAACAAAGCAATGCACATCTAATCTTACTGATTACTTCAATAATAGATTGCCAGTTAGTCTTTATTACTTATTGTTACCGTACCATAGACCATGAATATTTTCGTTGTGTCTGCCGAACCGGTATAGCAGCCTTCACCGCCGCTGAGGTAACACGCAAGTGCAGCAAATCCCCATGCATCATCCATAGAAACCATAAGCTTGCGAGTGGTGAGTTTTTCCAGATGATACTCAGTACCAAAATCTCGCACTTTTTGTGCAGCTATACTGAGCGATTCACTGACTGACGGATGATCCCACCCCCATAACCAGGTATTGTCTTCAGTATTGTATGTACCAACTATTTGTATTGGGGCAGTTACCATCAGTTTTTTTTCATGACTGACAAAAGTAATCGTACCGGTATCAAGGTCTGCACTCCATTCAGCGGTATCAAGACCCCAAGTATCTATTGCCATCTGTGTGCGTAATTGTATCTCGTTATTTGCGCGTACAATGGTAAGCTCTGGCTCGGAAAGCTCTGTTGTATGCTGATCAGTATTTTTTTCTTTGCTGCCAAAAAGTTTTTTTAAGAAATTACCCATGTTTTATCCCCTGTTTATAATATTGGTTAAGAAAAAATTATTTTATATATTTATTAATCGTTATAACTATTTGAATTATATCACGATAATTATTAAATTCTAAATCAGTTTTTTATAGTTAACTAAACAAAGTATATACTTACAATATTATTAAGCATTTATTATCAGATATTTACCACTTTATTAGCATGCATGACCGGATTAAATTTTTCGCCAGAAGCATCAACAATTTATTTTTTAAGTTGATTATTTTCTATAAAACATTGATGCTCTGGCTAAAAAATGAATTCAATTTGTAAGCAATTTAATCCATTGCGGTTTTATTCGAGCCAGATTGCACTAAGCATACGTCCGGTTTTCCCGTCACGACGATAAGAAAAATAACGCTCCCGCTGCAATACAGTACATTCCGTTCCACCATATACCTGATGCACACCGGCATCTGCGAGAGCCAGCCGTGCCAGAGCATAAATATCAGCCAGATAGTGCTCATTACCAATATCTGTAAATGCAGTCTGCGCCTTTGGCTGTTTCAGACAAAACACCTCCCATACTTCAGCGCCGACTTCAAAAGCCTCCGGTCCGATTGCAGGACCAAGGTAAGCTAATATTTCCAGAGGGTTAACCTGCATAGCCTCTACAGTATTCTGCAATACTCCGTTTGCCAGTCCGCGCCAGCCGGCATGTGCAGCAGCAACAACAGTTCCGGCACGGTCACACAATAATACCGGCAAACAATCGGCTGTCATAATCGCACAGGCTGCCGATTCGCCGCGGTGACAAAAGCTTGCATCAGCATTGGCCGGTGTACCTGACTGCAACGCAGTTAACGCAGACACAGCATTAATAACATCTGCGCTGTGCACCTGATTCAGATAAGCCAGAGGTTTTGCTACCTGTTGTTGTACTAATGCACGATTATGCTGCACGGCATCTGCGTTATCACCGACATGTGCTCCGACATTCAATGAATTGAACGGTGGCTGGCTCACACCGCCCTGACGTGTTGTAAACAGGGTATGCACACTGGCTGGTGCAGGCCATTGTGCATTAAAAAAGACATTTTTATTCTGATTCAGACCGAGTGCCTGATTCATGTCCCATTGATTCATTCCTCTGTCCTATTCGCGTACATAAATAACATCCACATCATAATCATCGTCGTCCCAGTCATCATCTTCTGCTGCTTCCGCACTCAGCCGCTGCTGCCATTGGTCTTCGGTTTTAATGGAAGAGTCCATGCCAGCCTGTAAACGCAGTACAGACAGTAAATGATAAATATCAGCCGGTAACGGAGCTTCAAATTGCATATTCTCCTGAGTTTGCGGATGAATAAAACTCAGCCGGTAGGCATGCAGTGCCTGACGTGCCAGCATTTTAATAGCGTCTCTGACTTCTGTTGTGGCGTGATGGCGCGGATTACCATAAAGAGCATCTCCGGCAAGCGGATGTCCGGCAGCTTTCATATGCACGCGAATCTGATGAGTACGGCCGGTTTCCAGCTGACATTCGATATAGCTGAAATCGGCATAACGTTCGAGTACTTTTACATGCGTAATGGCCTCTTTGCCGCCAAAAGGGACAACAGCCATACGGGTACGATTATGCGGATCACGTCCGATCAGTGTTTCAATTTTACCGTCAAACGGCACTACCCCGTCAGCAACAGCACGATAGGTACGTTTGACTGTCCGTGCCTGTAACTGACGAACCAGATGAGTTTGTGCGACTATGGTTTTGGCGACAACCATTAATCCGCTGGTATCTTTATCCAGACGGTGTACGATACCGGCTCGTGGTACTTGTGTCAGTGCCGGGCAATACGCGAGCAGACCATTGAGTAATGTGCCCTGCCAGTTTCCTGCTGCAGGATGTACAACCAGCCCGGCCGGTTTATTCAGTACCAGTACACTATCATCTTCATATATAATATCCAGTGACATAGCCTGCGGTATGAAAGCCAGCTGGCTTTCATCCTGCTGGATAGCTGCCTGTATGGCTTCGCCGCCTATCAGTTTATACTTGGGCGGGACAACGCTGCCATTGACTGTGACATGGCCGTCTTTTATCCACGCAGTCAGCCGGCTGCGGGAAAATTCTGGCGCTAGTTTTGCCAGTGCGGCATCCAGACGCAGGCCGGCCAGTTCATTAGGTACTGTCCAATTTTTATAACTTTGTGTACTATCATCTGCCGTAAATGGCAAATCATCGTTATAATCGTCATCATTCTCTAACAAAGAAGTGTCTTTCATGAAAAATTTGTTTTTGGCGGTGGCCTTAGGCCTGTTACTGAGTGCCTGTGCCAGCACAAGTACGGTAGATAAAGATTCCCAGATTACCCAGGACTGGTCAGTTCAGCGTCTGTACAATGAAGCACATGATGAGCTGATGCACCGTAATTATACTCATGCAGAGAAATTATACGAAATTCTGCAGGCACGTTTTCCTTATGGTTCTTATGCCGAACAGGCTCAGCTGGATACGGCTTATGCTTATTATAAGGATGATGAGAACGATAAGGCACTGGCTGCGATTGAACAGTTCCAGCGTCTTTATCCGCAACATCCGAATATGGATTATGCGTTATATTTGAAAGCGCTGATTCAGCTCAATGAAGACAAATCATTTGTCAGCAAACTGGCAAAACAGGACTGGTCTGACCGCGATCCTAAAGCGAACCGCGAAGCTTATGCTACTTTTGCTCTGCTCGTACAGTATTTTCCACAGAGCAAATATGCTGACGACGCCCGTGCCAAAATGCAGAAACTGCTGGATGCACTGGGTGGTAATGAACTCTCAGTGGCACGGTATTATATGAAGCGCGGTGCGTGGCTTGCTGCGGTAGGACGGGCACAGACTGTCATTTCTCAATTTCAGAATACGCCAAATGTTGAAGAAGCTCTGGCAATCATGGTTTCAGCATATGCAAATCTGGGCGAGCAGAAACTCAGTGATGATACCAAACGTGTACTGGCACAGAATTTCCCGAACAGCCCGTATTTACAGAAACCATGGCAGGATCACAATACCATTCCATGGTGGCGTTACTGGAAGTAATTACGGCTGATATTCCGGTACTCAGTCTCAGATAAGCTACACTTCTTAATCAGACCAATTCGCAGGTATTGGTCTGATTTTTTGTATATGCGCAATTGATTATTCTGCTCTGTATAGTTTTTGCACATGGTGCACAGAAGTAATCAGAACTTACAAATACAAGTAATCTGTAGTCTTTTTTACAGCAAATATTTATTCAATATGTTCGGAATTTCTGCAGGCATCGTTTCTGAAATTGAAAAGTATGTTCTGATTATTGTTACCCTGATTTCAGTTCAGAAAAAATTTTATACTTCTGGCAAATATTCGCGTGCTAACCAGCGAATCTGCATCTGTGCATCCGGTAATAATTTTTGTAATTTTGCCACAGCAGCTTCAGTCAGTAACTGTCCGCACATAAATATATCAATGGCAGCATAGTGATGTTCAGGCCATGTATGGATACTGATATGTGATTCAGCCAATAACAATACACCCGTAACACCACCGTTACCGCCGAAAGTATGAAAATGACTGGTAAGAATATGCGCCTGTGCTGCCTGCGCAGCCTGACGCAATAATTCTTCGATGGCAACAGCATCCTGCAACCAGTTACCGTTTGTTTGATAAACATCCAGTAAACAGTGCTGCCCTACACTATGACTAAGCTGTTTTATTTGTGCCATCGCCCGCTGCTACTATAATAATGCCCGCCCGAAGAGTTTGTATCTGTTTCATGCGCGGCATAATCTATCCATGTAAATGCAATTAATAGTATTGCAGCAATATATATATTATATTTTCTGGTTTTATTTAATTGACGAGTTTTTAATTTGGGCACAGTCGACAGTAAACTAAAAGCAAGTATAAACACTAGCACCGCATCAATTCCATAGTCATAATCAGCCGGTCCGCCGACCAATATTATAAAAATTACTGGTAAATTTAAAACAACAAATAAAGCTATCCAGAAATTAGGGTTATAAATATTAAACAGAGAATTTATAAAGGTTTGCCGGGACCATTTTCTGATATTGTCGGCATTAAAATCTTTTGCTTTAATGCCTTGATGTTCACGCACAATTTCAACAGCTTTATCCCGCTCAAGGGGTTTTGCTTTAATACTGATATTTTTATCATTTTGAAACCATGCAGCCACCAGAGAAGCAGGGATGGTGCTGACCACAGACCATGATTGTTCGTTGTCCGTGAGCGTTGTAGACAGTTTATGCGCCTTGCAACCATAATCGATATAATACATTCTATCGCCCGGAGCAACCTGCCAGTAAAATGCACCGGCAGCATACATTACATGGGCGGCATAATCATATAAAAATGGAATGTCTTCTCTTTTCAAATCAACAGGTTGTAATGGTCCGTTTAAAATAGGCCAATCGTCCAGTGTTGAAGCCATTGCCCATTGATTATTTTCCAGCTCCAGCAGCCATAAAAAGCCTTTTCTGGGTGAGTAAAGCAGATATTCAGTCCAACCAAGACTGTCTTCTTCCTCTGTCTCTTCACGCATAACCTGAACATACAAAGGTACATCTGGAAAAGCTATCTGTACTGGTAATTCCACCAGTATCATTGCACCCAGTACCCACCAGTCTTCATTGTTGATACGTGCTTTACTGCCAATTTTAATGGTTAACTGACGCTCATACCATTCACGCTTCTCACTGATGTTTTTCTGTAATGCCGCGTCTTCACTCATATCCATCTGACCGTGGCAATACTGGCATAGTACGTAATCGGTTACCCCGCTTACCCAGAGAATTTCACCGCCGCAACTCGGGCATTTACCTCTTTTAGTTCTGCCTTTTACATAACCGGCCTGGCTGCGTATCTGTTCTTTTCTGCGAGTGTTTTGCAGTTTCAGTGATTTCAGGGTCACTCCCCGGCCTGCAAATACTTCAGGCTGTTGCTGACCGGATGAGTAATCCAGCGTAATAAATGACAAACCATTACGGCAATCAGCTACCAGTGCTGTTTCAGAATTTGGCAGCGATACAGGTAACTCACCTTCAGCCACATACTGACCGCGGCTGGTTTTGTGAATATCAGCTACAGCATACCGACGTGACTGATACTTAAAAAATGTTTTACCGACTTTCAGACTACTGAATTCGGGTAATTTTTCCTCACTGGCAGATGCCGGCTGCAAACGGGTAAAAGCAAAACGGTCATTAGTTTCAGACAGCCATGCACTGCTGCCATCTTCTAACAGTGCATGCCACTCATTCCATAAACCTGCTTCATAATGTACTTGTATACGCCCGATCAGAATAAATGACTTACCCTGCCACTTACCGGTAGTACCGATTTGCAGCGGAGATAAATCATTCAATACTGCAGAATGGCGCCCTGATTGAAGCAGTTTGTTCTGATTAACTAATAAAACAGAATGACAATAGCCGCAAACCGCAGTTACTGCGGTGGCTGAACGGATTCCGATTTCAGCCCCGCAGCTGGGACAGTTTGTGTGCAGAAGATAAGAGGATGAACTATTCATACTGCGAATTAACCGGTGATTTTTTTGATAATCTCAGCCTTGGCAGTATCATAATCATTCTGACTAATCAGATTTTGCTCCAGCAATGTTTTCAGTTGCGCGAGCCGCGCAGTTAAATCTGAAGATCCGTTTTCAGTACTACCGGCCGGTGCAGTCTGTGCAGCCACCGTTCCGGTCAGACCTGAAGTCATCACAGTGGCTATATTCATACCGACCCCCAGTCCGGCACCAATTCCGGCAATACCGCCTTCATTCTCCGCTGCCAGCGGAATGGCCTGTGCAGTCTGATACTGGGTGTAACGTGCTATATCCCCGACAATACCCATGCCGATACGCTCATCCAGACGCTTTTGCAGATTTTCCGGCAGAGTAATGCTTTCCACAGTAAACTTTTCCAGCTCCAGTCCGAGCTCTGCAAAAGCCGGTTTTAGTAATGTTATCATTTGCTGTGACAGCATTAGCTGGTTAGCAGCCATATCCAGAAAAGGAATAGAAGAATTGCCAAAAGCAGTGGCCATCTGAGTAATGACCAGATTACGCAGCTGCTCTTCCAATGTTTCAGTTCGGTATTCTTCACAGACACCGCTTACTTCACGAAAGAAAACTGCCGGCTGGGCAATGCGAAAAGTGTACATGCCAAACGAGCGTACAGCGATGACGCCAAAATCACTGTCGCGAATGGTAACCGGCTGTGCAGTTCCCCAGCGTCTGGATAATTGCTGACGCAGATTGAAAAAATACACATCTGATTTAAATGGAGACTGAAATAATTTACTCCAGTTTTTCAGATTGGTGAGTAAAGGCAGATTCTGGGTATTAAGGGTAAATGTTCCTGTACCAAACTGATCTGCAATCTGACCTTCATCCACAAAAAGAGCAGACTGTGCTTCACGCACCACCAGAGCAGCACCATTCTGAATTTCCTGATCCTGTAAGGGAAACCGCCACATTAACACATCCGGGTCAGGATTTTCCCACTGGATAACGTCAATAAATTGTTTCTTAATGAAGCCACCCAGACCATTACTGCCAAAAATTGAATTCATTACCATTGTTCGTATCCAGTTTAAATTAAAGTTAATTATTAACTTAATGCTGCAGCATTAAGAATACCGATAGCCACAGACAAACCAAAAAACAGAATTCCGACTGCAATATTATTATTTACCAGTTCCTGATTAGCTTTAGGTATCAGCAAGGTAGCAATCAAATACACCAGAATCTGAATAATCATGGCTGCTATGCCCCAGATAATAAAACTGAGCAGATTAACTGATTGCAGCATACTGGAAGTCAGAGTGATGCAAAAACCGATCATTGAGCCGCTCAGTGAAACAGCACAGGCAATATTCCCCTGTTTAATTAATTTCAGCTCAGCTATAGGTGTAATACGCATATATAACAAAGCAAATGCGATTAGCATGGATAGCGCCACCACAAAATATTTTAAATATTGGAGATATTGCAATAAAGGAATTGTCATTATTTATTATCCCGATTATTTCTGATGTTAAACATACCGTATAATAATTATTTTGTATAGTATTGAATTTACTTTAATATGCATAAATTTAACATCTGAATATAACTATTGCCTTATCAGTATATACAGTTTAGTCAGACAGGATGCCTCACAGCAGCCTGTGCCTGAAGCAGACAAAATGAATAAAAGGATAAACGGTGAATCCTGCTTTAATTGTATCGGTATTTGTGGTAGCCAGCTGCGGTCTGGCATATGAACTGATTATTGCTGCTCTGGCCAGTTATCTGCTTGGTGATTCGATACTTCAGTTTTCTTCAATTATCGGCGTGTACATGTTTGCAATGGGTATCGGTGCACATATGACACGCTATATCAAGGACAAAGATGCATTAAGCCGTTTTATTGATATCGAAATTCTGGTGGGTATCGTTGGCGGTATTTCTGCGCTGCTGTTGTTTGTTCTGTTTGGCTTCTCTGAGACACCTTTTCGTTCGATACTGTACGGAATGGTACTGACCATTGGTATTGTTACCGGAATGGAACTGCCGCTGGTCATGCGGGTACTCAATTTACGGGAAGTTGAATTTAAAGAAGTCGTTAGCCGGGTGCTGACTTTTGATTATTTGGGCGCATTGGCTGTTTCCCTGCTCTTTCCTTTGATTCTGGCACCCAAACTCGGTATGGCCAGAAGTGCCCTGCTGTTCGGTATTCTGAATACGGTTGTTGCATTATTAACTGCACGGTTATTTAAAAAAAACTTACGCCGCTACCGCAGCCTGTATCTGCGCGGTAATGTGGTTCTGCTTATTCTGATTCTTCTTTTCTGCTATGCCAATAAAATTACCGATAAGGCAGAACAGCATTATTTCGGCGATCCGGTCGTATACAGCACAGCCTCTCCTTATCAGCGTCTGGTCATTACAAAATGGCATAATGATACCCGTTTATTTATCAACGGCAATTTACAATTTTCTTCAATGGATGAAGCCCGTTATCACGAAGCACTGGTCTTGCCGGTAATGGAACAGAATCCTCAGACTGCCAGCGTTCTGATACTGGGCGGCGGTGACGGACTGGCTGCTCGTGAAGTACTGAAATACCCTCAGGTTAAGCAGGTTACTCTGGTCGATCTGGATGCCAGCATGACTAAAGTATTCCGTAACTCTACTCATTTGCGCCAGCTAAACCAGAACTCACTGAATAATCCGAAAATGCATATTATCAATGCGGATGCGGCACAGTGGCTGGAACACAATCAGCAGAAATTTGATGCAATCATTATCGATTTTCCCGACCCGTCTAATTTTTCTCTGGGCAAGCTGTATTCAGTTCCGATGTACCGGATGGTTGCACAACATTTAAATCCGCAGGGCAATATCGTAGTGCAGTCCACTTCACCTTATTTTGCCCCGAATGCGTTCTGGTGTATTGTAAACACGCTGGAAACGGCCGGCTTAAAGACTCTGCCTTACCATGTTTATGTTCCGTCATTCGGTGAATGGGGTTATGTAATGGCAAATCAGAGCGGTGAATTTCTGATTCCTGATCATTATCAGGTACCAACACGCTATCTGGATGCCGATAGTACAAGAGAAATGTTTATTTTTCCGAAAGATATGCAACGCCGCTCTGTTGAACCCAATCATCTGAATACACAAAAGCTGGTAGAGTATTTTGAGGCTGACTGGCGCGCTGTCATGCGCTAAAGGAATAGCAGAAATGAAAATCAGTCGTCGCCGTTTTCTCAGCCATGTGCTCGGTGCCAGTATGGTAGGTCTAACCGGCTATGAGGCATGGCGCTATTTCAGACCCGGACAACCGCCAGTCAGTATAGATTTTCCCGGTAAGGCAACCGGCCATGCTATTCGTGATGCTCGTATAAATGTCCCGGCAGAGATACCCAGATTCAGTGTGAATACTGTGATTGTCGGCAGCGGGGCGGCAGCTCTGGCTGCGGCGTGGCAATTATCCAGACAAGGCATGCAGGATTATATTTTACTTGACGGGGCTGAACGCAATGGCAATAACCGCGGCGAACAGCAGTTTGGCGTAAACTATCCGACCGGAGCCCATTATCTGCCCCTGCCTTCGCCTGAATCAGAACATATTCGCGAACTACTTAGTGATTTACAGCTCTGTCAGCATGGTGTCTATGATGAACGGGCTTTGCTTCAAGTACCCAATGAGCGTCTGTTTTATCAGCAGCAATGGCAGAACGATTTACTGCCGCATACAGATGCCGACAGTAAACGCTTTTTTCAGTTTATACACAGGCTCAGTAGTCAGCGTGGTACGGATAGTAAGCGTTTATTCACTATTCCGCTTGATTTAGCCAGCATGGATAGCCAATGGCGCCGTCTGGAAAAAATAACATTTGCTGACTGGCTTGAGCAGCAAAACTATCGTTCGCCGACATTTTTATGGTATCTGGACTATTGCTGCCGTGATGATTACGGACAAGGTATCAGACAAATCAGTGCCTGGGCAGGTTTGCACTATTTTTGTGCGCGCGGTAATCAGCAAAATGAGCATGGCACAATAATGACATGGCCTGATGGTTTGAATGAACTGTCACAACGGATACGCACATTCTGCCGCCTGCATCCGGCAACCAGTCTGGCGGATATTAGTTTGCCACGCACTCAGCCATATAGTATCAATGCCTTTGCTGTTTCAATTGAGGAGCATAATCAGGGTGTTCGCCTGCTTATCTGTACAGAGCGGCAACAATATTACTGGCTTGAAGCTCAGCATGTTGTATGTGCCATGCCACTTTATATTGCAGCCCATGTGGTTAAAGATATTCAGCAGTACGGATTCAAACCGGATATTCATATGCCGCAATATGCACCATGGATTGTGGCAAATTTTCTGCTGCGTGGTTTTCCGGCAGAACGCAAGGGCAGCAAACTCGCCTGGGATAATATCCTCTATCAGGGGAAAGGACTGGGTTATGTGGTGGCAACCCACCAGCAAATCCGGCAGGGTCCACCGACCTATACCTCATTTACCGCCTATACTGCGCTGAATCATGATACCCCTGCTAATGTGCGCCGCTGGATGCTGTCTGCCTCAACCGATGAAATTTATCAATGTGCGGCCGCAGAACTGGAGCAAATCTATGGAGTTAAACTACGCCGGCGTATGTTGCAGGCGCGTTTAAGTTTACGTGGCCATGCCATGGCTGTACCGCAACCGGGCTATCTGTCCAATCAGGGTTTACAGTCACTGCGTACTTATACCGGTCGCTTACAGTTTGCACACAGTGATTTATCCGGTTATTCGATTTTTGAAGAAGCCTGCTACTGGGGTAAACGTGCGGCAGTTCAGATACTGGCACAACACTAATATGCGGTATCAGAACAAACAAACAGCCTGCTGCCAGAAATATGGCAGCAGGCTGTTTGATTCAGATAACAAACTTTCTAAACTTCAAGATAATCCATAATACTTTGTGCCGCATCACGACCTTCGGCAATAGCAGTAACCACCAAGTCAGAACCACGGGTAATATCACCACCGGCAAAAATTCTGGGGTTGGCTGTCTGCTGTTTATATTCACCACAAGTCTGAATCCGGCCGCGTTCATCCACAGTAACGCCAACACTGTTTAACCAGGGCATACTGTGCGGAGCAAAACCAAACGCCACAATCACCGCATCGCAGGCAATAACTTCTTCACTGCCGGCAACAATTTCAGCACGCCGGCGCCCGCGTTCATCCGGCGCACCCATTATGGTTTTTACTACCTGAATACCGCTTACTGTGCCATCAGCATCAGTCACTACTGCCTGTGGCTGCACATTGAATTTGAACTGAACACCTTCTTCACGCGCATTATTGAATTCTTTTTTTGACCCGGGCATATTGGCCGCATCGCGGCGATAGGCACAGATAACCTCTTTTGCCTGCTGACGTAAAGCTGTACGCACACAATCCATGGCAGTATCACCACCGCCAAGAACCACTACGCGCTTATCGGCCATAGAAACATAATCTTTACTGGGAATATTCAGCAAATGTTCGGTATTGCCAATTAAATAAGGTAATGCCAGATAAACACCAGCAGCATCTTCATTTTCAATACCTGCGCGCAGCCCCTGATAAGTACCCACACCCAGAAATACCGCATCATACTGCTGTTCGAGTTCTTGCAGGGTAACATCTTCACCTACTGTTACCCCCAGTCTGAACTCAATACCCATATCAGTCAGTACATGACGGCGGCGCATCATCACTTCTTTTTCCAGTTTAAAAGCCGGAATACCGAAAGTCAGTAAACCGCCGATTTCTGTCGCCCGTTCGTAAACTGTAACATCCACACCATTGCGAATCAGTACATCGGCACAGCCCAGCCCGGCCGGACCGGCACCGACTACCGCCACTTTTTTGCCTACTTTTTCCACCTTACTGATATCAGGATGCCATCCCTGTGCAAAAGCCTGTTCAGTAATGTATTTTTCAATGGCTCCAATCGTAACCGCTCCGAATTCAGCATTCAGTGTGCAATCACCTTCACACAAGCGGTCTTGCGGGCAAACCCGTCCGCAGACTTCCGGCAGACTATTGGTGGAGTGTGCCAGTTCAACTGCTTCGATAATTCTTCCTTCATTGGCCAGTCGCAGCCAGTTGGGAATATTATTGTGTAAAGGACATTTATTCTGACAGTACGGATTACCACAGGCCAGACAGCGGTCTGCCTGCGCAATAGCCTGTGCAGTAGTAAACGGCTGATAAATTTCCGCAAACTCATGCCGACGTACAGTCAGCGGTTCTTTCGGGGGATCCACACGCGGCACATCAATAAACTGATAAACATTTTCGCGTTGACTCATCTGGTGTTCCTTGCAATATTTCTAATTATTTCTGCATTATCCGGCGGGCTTACTGGGTCACTGCACGCAGTTCTGTAACTGTACGCGGCTTATGTCCCAGTAACGCATCAACATCATTGGCTTTCGGTTTAACCAGCACAAAACGGCTGACATAATTATCCCATTCTGCCAGAATGCGCTCCCCTAACGGACTGTGGGTATTTTCTACATGCTCGGCAATTAACCCGCGCAGATTTTCCTGATGCATAGTTAATTCACTGATATCCAGCCCTTCCACCAGCTCCGGATTGATCCGCTGTTTAAAGCAGCCGTCTACATCCAGTACATAGGCAAAGCCACCGGTCATACCGGCACCAAAATTAATTCCGGTTTTACCGAGTACGCATACCACACCACCAGTCATATATTCACAGCCATTGTCACCAATGCCTTCTACGACCACCGTAGCGCCGGAATTGCGCACAGCAAAACGTTCACCGGCCTTACCGGAAGCAAAAAGCTTGCCACCGGTAGCACCATACAGACAGGTATTGCCGATAATAGTCGTGTCCTCAGGACGGAAAGCTGTGCCGCCGTGCGGATGAATCACAATTTTGCCGCCGGCCATACCTTTACCCACATAATCGTTGGCATCCCCGGTGAGATATAAATTTACCGTTCCGGCCAGCCATACGCCAAAACTTTGTCCGGCTGTTCCGGTCAGATAAATATCAAAACGCTGAGGCACGTGACCGCGATTACCGTAAGTTTCCGCAATCCGGCCGGATAATGAGGCACCTACTGAACGGTCGGTATTATTAATATCATAATTTAATTCAACATCCTCACCGCTTTGTATCGCATCACCAATATCCTGCATGATGGTACGGTTAAGGCGCCCCGGATCAAACGGAGGATTGGTCTGGGTACAGTAGCGTGAGCTGCCATCCGGTACTTTCGGGGAATACAGCAGCTTGCTCAAATCCAGCGTACCTTGTTTAGGCGTAATTCCGGAAACAATTTCCAGTAACTCAGTACGGCCGATTAAATCAGTTAACTGAGTTACACCAAGCTGCGCCATAATTTCGCGGACATCCTGTGCAATGAATTTGAAATAATTCATTGCTTTCTCAGGCAGGCCGTGGAAATGTTCATGGCGCAAAGTATCATCCTGTGTCGCCACACCGGTAGCGCAGTTATTCAGATGGCAAATGCGCAGATAGCGGCAGCCCAGTGCAATCATCGGTCCGGTACCAAAACCAAAACTTTCAGCCCCCAGAATAGCTGCCTTCACAATATCCAGCCCGGTTTTCAAACCACCGTCAACCTGCAAGCGCACTTTGTGGCGCAGATTATTTTCTACCAGAGCCTGCTGAGTTTCAGCCAGACCCAGCTCCCACGGGCTGCCGGCGTATTTCACACTGGTTATCGGACTGGCACCGGTACCGCCGTCATAACCGGAAATAGTAATCAGATCGGCATATGCCTTAGCCACACCGGTAGCAATCGTACCCACACCCGGTAAAGACACCAGCTTAACTGAAATCAGCGCACGTGGATTAATCTGTTTCAAGTCAAAAATCAGCTGTGCCAAATCTTCAATTGAATAAATATCATGATGCGGTGGCGGCGAAATCAGCGTAGACCCGGGCACGGCAAAGCGCAGCTGAGCAATGTACGGAGTCACTTTATCCCCAGGTAACTGACCACCCTCGCCCGGCTTGGCACCCTGTGCCACTTTAATCTGAATAACATCAGCACTCATCAGATAAGCCGGTGTTACACCAAAACGGCCGGAAGCTACCTGTTTAATCCGTGATACCCGTTCAGTGCCGTAGCGGTTCGGATCTTCGCCCCCTTCTCCCGAATTGGAGAAACCACCCAGACGGTTCATCGCAGTAGCCAGCGCTTCATGCGCTTCCGGACTCAGTGCACCGATAGACATTGCCGCACTGTCAAAGCGCTTATACAGATTTTCTGCGGCTTCTACTTGTTCCAGTTTAACCGGCGTTGCATTATCAGTTTTCAGACGCAGCAAGTCTCGCAGCATAGCAGGCGGACGGTGGTTAACTGCATCTGCATAACGACGGTAACGGCTATAGTCTCCGGTATTTATGGCCGCCTGCAATGTATTCACCACCTCAGGATTATAGGCATGATACTCACCCTGCGGCTTGTATTTCAGATAACCGCCGATTTCCAGTCCGCGGCTTTTCTGCCATGCCCGCTTGTGAAGCCATCTGAGCTCATCATCCAGCTGGGCAAATGTTGCACCTTCAATCCGGTTAATCATATTCTTAAAGCATAACTGCATCACTTCGTGATGAAAGCCCACTGCTTCGAACAAACAGGCACAACGATAGGAAGAAATCGTTGAAATACCCATTTTGGAGATGATTTTATACAGCCCCTTGTTAATACCATTGCGGAAATTCAGCATTACCTGCCGTAATGGTTTGGTAATTGCACCTATGCTAACCATTCTGGCCAGACTTTCATACGCCAGATACGGATACACTGCCGTGGCACCCAGACCAATCAGTACCGCAAAATGGTGCGGATTACGTGCCGAGGCAGTTTCAACAATAATATTGGCATCACAGCGCAAATTGGTTTCGACCAGACGCTGCTGAATAGCACCGACACTGAAAACAGCAGGAATAGCAATAGCATTCCGGCTGACATTGCGGTCTGATATCACCAGCAGAACAGCACCGTTTCTGACAGCAGCCACAGCTTCATCGCATAAATGTACCAGCGCTTCCTGCAAACTGGTTTCATTCGGGTTATAGACAGCATCCAGATGATGATGCTGATAATGCTCAGCTGATAACTGCAATAACTGCTGCATATCAGAGTACAGCAATACCGGCGATTTAAAATTCACCCGATGTGACATTCCCTCAGCTTCAAAAAACACACTCATTTCGCGCCCGATACAAGTATTCAGGCTCATCACATGTTTTTCGCGCAAGGGGTCAATCGGCGGATTGGTTACCTGAGCAAAATACTGACGGAAATAGTCGTACAGTACCCTCGGTCGTTGTGACAACACCGCAAATGGCGTATCGTCACCCATTGATCCTACCGGTTCCTGTCCGTTTTCTCCCAGTATCCGCACCACATTTTCCAGCTCTTCCATGTCATAACCGAACAGTTTCTGGTAAACCAGCAACTGGTCTGCTGACAAACTGGAAGTACCGGCCTCTTCATCCGGCAGTTTTTCAAACGGAATCAGCGATAATACATTTTTATCCAGCCATTCTTTATACGGATGCCGGGTTTTCAGCTCAGTATTGATATCCGCTGAATGCATCAGCCGGCCTTCACGCGTATCAATCACCAGCAACTCACCCGGTCCGACACGGCCTTTTTCCAGTACTTCATCCGGTGCGTAATCCCAGATACCCACTTCAGAAGCAATCGTAATCAGTTTATCCTGAGTAATAACATAGCGCGCCGGCCGTAAACCATTTCTGTCCAGCGTACAGGCCGCATAGCGGCCGTCACTCAGTACAATACCGGCCGGACCGTCCCATGGTTCCATATGCATGGAATTAAAATCGTAAAATGCACGCAAATCCTCATCCATATCTGGATTGTGCTGCCATGCCGGCGGTACCAGCAGACGCATAGCCCGGAACAAATCCATACCGCCATTCACAAACAGCTCCAGCATATTGTCCAGAGAGCTGGAATCCGAACCGGTTTCATTTACAAACGGCGCAGCAGTCTGCAAATCGGGAATCAGCGGAGTATGGTATTTATACGAGCGTGCGCGCGCCCAGGCACGATTCCCTGAAATAGTATTAATTTCACCATTGTGTGCCAGATAACGGAATGGCTGTGCCAGCTGCCAGCGTGGCAATGTATTGGTTGAAAAGCGCTGGTGAAACAGACAAATAGCACTTTGCATGCGCAAATCAGCCAGATCAGGATAAAACCGCGGCAAATCCTTGGGCATACACAGCCCTTTATAAATCATCGTCTGATTGGATAAGCTGCAAATATAAAAATCACGATGATTAATCCGTTTTTCAACACGCCGGCGGGTCATAAACAGCCGCCGTTCCAAATCACGCGGCAGCCAGCCGGCAGGCGCATTAACAAACACCTGCTGAATATAAGGCATATCCGCCAGAGCAATGGAACCAAGCATTTTCGGATTAGTGGGAACAGGCCGCCAGAATGAAATATTCAGCGTTTCACGGGTCAGTTCTTCCTCAATTATTGCTTTATATTCTTCTAGCAAAGCCTCATCACGGGGAAAGAAAATCATCCCTACGGCAAAGTTTTTGGCCAGCGTAATTCCTTCTTCTTCGGCAACAGCCTGAAAGAATTTTTTCGGCATTTGCAGTAACAGGCCACAACCATCACCTGTTTTGCCATCCGATAAAATCGCACCGCGATGCTGCATGCGTGACAGCCCAAGAATTGCGGTACGCACCACCTTGTGGCTGGCTTCGCCTTCAATATTGGCAATCAATCCAAAACCGCAGTTTTCTTTTACCAGAGAGTGGTCGTATAAGCTGGACATCGGGAAACCTCATTTGCTGCACTAACTGCAAAGCACAAATTAATTAGACAAGGTAACAAACATACAAAAATTTACCTATAAGCGTCAAAACCTTTTTTCTCCGGCACCGCAAAAAAAACTCTGTGATTTCATTTAAATTTAGATTAAATCACTACGATAATCCGTTTTACTGCGTATAAAAATGGAATTGAGTACAATATCTGCTATTTTTCACCAATTTAGAGATAATTAATAAAAACTGCCTAAACAGCCAAAAAAATTGCCAAAAGCACAAATTATGCTATTGGCAAATTATTTTAATTGAGAATAATAATCAATTATTATTCTAATTCAACAATATAAAATTATCTGATTTAATTATTTCCGGCTTTAAATATAAAAAAACAGGCGCATCCTGTTTTTATACTTTTCGGCTGTAATAAATAAAAAAAGGGAGATGCCGGCATCTCCCCGATAAATATTATTCATTAACGACACCCGCATGTTCAGCCTGAACATCAGCATGATAACTGGAGCGTACCATGGCACCAATGGCACCATGCTTAAAGCCCATCTCGTAAGCACGCTTTTCAAACTCCTTAAACTGCTGCGGCGTAACATAACGCAATACCGGCAAATGGCTGTTACTTGGCTGCAAATACTGGCCGATAGTAATCATTTCCACATCATGAGCACGTAAATCCTGCATAACTTCCAGAATTTCCTCATCACTCTCTCCCAGCCCTACCATCAGACCGGATTTGGTCGCCACTTCCGGCCTTAATGCCTTGTACTGTTTCAGCAGTTTCAGTGAATGCTGATAATCGGCTCCGGGACGAGCCTGCTTATACAGGCGCGGTGCGGTTTCCAGATTGTGATTCAGTACATCCGGCGGTGTCTGTGCCAGAATATCCAGCGCAGTATCCAGACGGCCGCGAAAATCAGGCACCAGCACCTCAATCTGTGTATGCGGGCTTGACTCGCGGATGGCAGTAATGCAGTCGGCAAAATGCTGTGCCCCGCCATCGCGTAAGTCGTCACGGTCAACCGAAGTAATCACCACATAACGTAAATTCATTGCTTTCACTGAAGCAGCCAGATGCTTTGGTTCCTGCGGATCAAGCGGATTAGGACGGCCATGTCCCACATCACAGAACGGACAGCGGCGGGTGCAGATATCACCCATAATCATAAATGTTGCCGTACCCTTGCTGAAACATTCTCCAATATTCGGACAGCTGGCTTCTTCGCATACAGTATGCAGCTTCTGCTCACGCACAATGCTTTTAATTTCAAAAAACTTCTGGCTGCTTGGCAGCCGTGCCCGTATCCATTTCGGCTTTTTCAGTTTTTCTTCCAGCGGCACAACCTTAATCGGAATGCGCGCAGTTTTTTCTGCACCTTTATGTTTTACCCCTTGGCTGTTATCTTGATTCATAGTACAACTTTCTGTATAGATTTCCGCTCAGGCGGCGGTGCATTCAATTCTAAAGTCAGGTAGCCGGTTAAACGCTCAGCCACATCGGCCAGCTCAGGACAGGGTTTAACAAAATCCGCTATCTGGGTCATATGCAAACCGGCATAACCGCACGGATTAATATGTGTAAACGGAGTCAGATCCATATTCACATTCAGTGCCAGCCCGTGATACACCGCGCCTTGTTTAATACGCAGACCAAGCGAAGCAATTTTCTGACCGTTCACATAAACACCGGGACGTTTCGGATCATTTACCGCTGTGATTCCGTAATCAGCCAGCGTTGCAATAATACTGTTTTCCAGCCGGCTGACCAGTTCGCGCACAGTAATATGCCGGCGCTTGAAATCAATCAGCGTATATACCACCAGCTGCCCCGGACCGTGATAAGTAACCTGTCCGCCACGGTCAATCTGCACTACCTCGATATCATCATGCACCAGAATATGTTCGGGCTTACCAGCCATACCCTGAGTAAACACCGGCGGATGTTCAACTACCCATAATTCATCTTCAGTATCAGCCGTACGCTGTGCAGTAAATTCCTGCATAGCCGCAAAAACCGGCTGATAGGAGCGTAAACCCAGCTGCACCACTTTCATAGTACAACTTTCACCATCGGATGGCTGCTTAAAGCACGATAAATATTATCCAGCTGTTCCTGATTTTCAGCACGAACCACCACCGTTGCACTAATATAATTACCCTTACTGCTCGGACGGGTATTAATATTTTCTGCCGCTGTATCCGGTGCATGCTGCTGCACCACCTCCAGCACTTTAGCCTCAAATTCCGGATGCTGTGCACCCATTACCTTAATCGGGAAATCCAGCGGAAATTCAATAATACTGGTTTTCAGATTATCACTCATTTCTGTACCTTTCCTGTCTGCTCACGTTTGTACCATGTAAATCCCATGCAAAACAGGCTTATTCACGTAAAATTTTTTAATCCAAAGCTAAGAACAGCTGTACAGCCAGACTAAACACCTGTTTTTTGTGCCAGATAGGTCTGTAATCCCCGTTCGCGCAATACACAGCTCGGGCATTTACCACAACCGCCCTCTATACCATCATAACAGGTATGTGTGTGTTTCCGTACATAGTCCAGATAGCCCAGCTCATCCGCCAATGCCCATGTTTGCGCCTTATCCAGATACATCAGCGGCGTTATCAGCCTGAATTCATAATCCATAGCCAGATTCAGCGTTACATTCATAGACTGGACAAACACATTACGGCAATCAGGATAGCCGGAAAAATCTGTTTCACAAACACCAGCAATAACATCATGAATACCCTGACCCTTAGCGAAAATAGCCGCATAAAGTAAAAACAGCGCATTCCGTCCGTCGACAAAAGTATTGGGCAACCCTTCTGCCGGTGCTTCAATCGTCTGCTGTTTATCCATCAGCGCATTATGGGTAATACTTTGCAACAGCGACAAATCCATCACTGTCTGTGCCACACCCTGATCCTGTGCAATCCAGCGTGCTTTTTCCAGCTCAATCGCATGACGCTGACCATACTGAAACGTAATCGTCTGCACATTCTCACGCCCGTAAGCAGCAATAGCCTGCAACAGACAGGTAGTTGAGTCCTGACCGCCGGAAAAAATTACCAGCGCCTTAGAATATTGTTTCATTATCCAGATTCCTTAGTTTTGATTTCAGAACCAGCCGGAAAGCCCTCTTTCCGGCCGCCTGACGTGGGAGGTTTGCGAACCACGCAGTCATTTATTACAAATTATAAAACATTTGCCCTCTTATACTGACAGTTTGGTCACGAAAGCGTGTAAAACAGGTAAAATAACCGGCTTTATTGCTGATATTTCAAATACACAAACATGTTGGTACTGGGAATAGAATCTTCTTGTGATGAAACCGGCGTCGCCCTGTACGACAGCACGCACGGTCTGCTGGCTCATCAACTACATACACAAATTGCCATGCATGCAGAATATGGCGGTGTTGTGCCCGAATTGGCCAGCCGCGATCACATCCGCCGGCTGACACCGCTTACTCAGGCCTGTCTGCAAGAGGCAGATAAAACATACAGTGATATCGACGCTATTGCCTACACTCAGGGACCGGGTCTGGGCGGTGCACTTTTGGCCGGCGCCAGCTTTGCCAATGCTCTGGCATTCGCCCTGAACAAACCGGTTATTCCGGTACATCACCTTGAAGGACACATGCTCTCGCCATTACTGAGCGAAGACAAACCTGCCTTTCCCTTCGTCGCCTTACTGGTTTCCGGCGGACATACCCAGTTTATGGCCGTAAAAGGGATTGGCGACTATACCCTTCTGGGAGAAAGCATAGATGACGCTGCCGGAGAAGCTTTCGATAAAACCGCCAAACTGCTTGGCCTGCCTTATCCCGGCGGTGCCAAACTGTCTGAACTGGCCAGACTGGGACAACCGGGCAGCCTGCATTTTCCCCGCCCCATGCTGCATTCACACGACTTAAACATGAGTTTTTCCGGTTTAAAAACCGCAGTATTGACCGCAGTAAACAAAATCCGCACAGAAACAGGCTGTAAAGAACAGCTTCCGGAGCAAATTCGCAATGATATTTGCCGCGAATTTCAGAACGCCGTAGTAGATGTACTCACCAGCAAAGCCAAACAGGCATTAAAACAAACCGGTTATCAGCAGCTGGTTGTTGCCGGCGGTGTCGGCGCAAACTGGCAGTTACGCCAGAGCCTCAGCAACTTGCCGGGAATACAAACATTCTTTCCGCCAATGGCCTACTGCACAGATAATGGTGCCATGATTGCTTTTGCCGGCGCCATGCACCTGAGCAGCGCACAGCCTGCTGCCGGTTTTAATGTAAAGCCGCGCTGGCCGCTCAGCCAGATTGTTCAGTAATACCGTGCACCCTCAGCATGGTTAACCGTACAGATTAATATGATTGAAATTAAAAACCTTAGTTTACAACGTGGTAATAAACAACTTTTGAATAATGCCAGCCTGACCATCTATCCGGGTCAGCGTATCGGCCTGATTGGTAAAAACGGTACTGGCAAATCCAGTCTGTTTGCTCTGATTGAAGGTAAAATCAGCCATGACAGCGGTGATATCCGTTTACCCAAACACTGGCAACTGGCCACTGTCAAACAGGAAACACCTGCACTGGATATACCCGCGCTGGACTATGTGTTGCAGGGCGACAGCGAATTGCAGCAACTGCAACAGCTACTGCAACAGGCCGAAGATGACGACGACGGCTTCAAACAGGCAGAATATCATGCAAGGCTGGATGAAATCGGCGCATACAGTGCACCGGCACGTGCAGCCAAACTGCTCAACGGTCTTGGTTTCTCACAGCAGGAACAGCAGCAACCGGTAAAATCATTCAGCGGCGGCTGGCGTATGCGCCTGAATCTGGCTCAGGCACTGATGTGCCGTACGGATTTACTTCTGCTGGATGAACCTACCAACCATCTGGATCTGGAAACAGTATTGTGGCTGGAACAGCATCTGGCCGGTCTGGACACCACCCAGATAATCATTTCGCATGACCGTGATTTTCTGAATGCCACCACCACTCAGACAGTTGAACTGACACAACAGCAGCTTATCCTCTACGGCGGCAACTATGATTTTTATCAGCAGGAACGTGCACAGCGGCTGACTCAGCAGCAGGCTGCCTATCTTAAACAGCAGGCTCATATTCAGCACCTGCAATCCTTTATCGACCGCTTTAAAGCTAAAGCCACCAAGGCAGTACAGGCACAAAGCCGAATCAAAGCACTGGCACGGCTTGAACGCATTGCGCCGGCACATCTGGACAGTGAATTTTCGTTTCAGTTTGCACAGCCTGACCATCTGCCTAATCCGCTGCTGAAACTGGAACACATCAGCCTTGGCTATGGTGACAAAACCGTTCTGCACGATATCGACCTTTCAGTTGAATCCGGAGCACGTTATGGTCTGCTCGGGGTAAACGGCAGCGGTAAATCCACCCTTATCAAAGCCATTTCCGGCAGCCTGAAACCACTAAGCGGCCAGATTATCCGTGCGGAAAAACTCAAAATCGGCTATTTCGCCCAGCATCAGCTCGAAACATTGCGTGCAGACCAAAGTCCGGTCTGGCATATCCAGCAGCTGTCACCGGCCGTACGCGAACAGGAAATCCGCAACTTCCTCGGTAGCTTTGCCTTCATCGGTGATATGGCTTTACAACCAATTGCCCCTTTTTCCGGCGGTGAAAAAGCCCGTCTGGCACTGGCAATGATAGTCTGGCAAAAACCGAACCTGCTGCTACTGGACGAACCGACAAACCATCTTGATCTGGACATGCGCCATGCATTAACTGTAGCATTACAGACGTTTAAAGGCGCACTGATCGTAGTCTCTCACGACCGCAGCCTGCTTGAATCCACTACTGATGCCTTAATTTATCTCAGTGATGGCGAACTGAAACACTTTGATGGTGACCTGAGCAATTACCGCCAGTGGCGTTTAACTCAGGATCAGCATAACGGTGAACAGCCGCAGGATTCGCGTGATAATCACAATCGCAAAGAGCAGAAACGCATTGAAGCACAACAACGTCAGCAGCGTGCCCGTCTGATTAAACCGTTATTGAAAAATATCGAAAAAGCCGAACGGGATATGGGAAACTGGCAACAGCAACGCAAACAACATGAAGCGTTTCTTGCCAGTGAAGAAGCATATCTTGACGAAAATCAGACAAAATTACAACAAACCCTTACCCAATTGGCCGAGCTCAAAGTAAAATTAGCTCAGACTGAAGAAAAATGGCTTGAATGGCAGCAAGAAGTCGAAAACATTAACCAGACTACTTGAATTATTGCAGTATAAGGCTCAATAATGACATACAAAAAAATCATTCCCATACTAATATTTACCAGTGGCCTGTTTATAGGACAGAGTGCCGTTGCAAAAGTGTATACCTGTCTTGAAAACGGCGAAGTTGTCTATACCTCAAAACTAAAGGGAAATTGTGCCGTAGCCAACTTACCGGCTATCGGTAGCTACAGCGACAGCCGCCCCAGCTACCGCAACAGTAGTGCTTCGGCCACAATACGCAGCCGCCCGCGGTCTGCAACCAAGGTAGCAACAGCCTATAGCGGCCTGCAACCCACAGTTAATATCGTTCCTAAAGGCAGCGACAATACCCGTCGTGCCATTTTGCAGCAGGAGCTGACCAATGAACGTAATGCTCTTGCTCAGGCACAGCAGGCACTGAACCGCAGCCGTACCGGTAAAGGCGGTAATATTACCGAACTGCAAAGCGCGGTACTTGACCGGCAGCAGAACATTCAGGCCATACAGCGGGAACTTGGTCGTATGTAAACCCAGATAAAGGATAAATCATGAGAAAATCCCTGATACTTGCTACATTGTGTACACTGATAAGTACTTCTGCACTGGCACAGATATATGAATGCACCGACAGCCGGGGGAATCACAGTTACAGCGAAGTTCCGAAAGGTAAAAACTGCCATTCTGTCAGCAATCTGGGCGGGAATTTCTCAACCACTTCTGCCTACAAACCTGTCGTAACCACTCCTGATACCAATTCCAAAGATGCAGATTCAGCCGCCCGCAACCAGCCTGATCAGGCCGCGATTTCTGCTGCCCGTAAAAACCTTGCCGATGCCAAAAAAGCACTGGAAGACGGTAAAAAAATTCGTATGGGAAATGAACGCAACTACGTGCGCTATCAGGAACGCATAAAAGGTCTGGAAGATGCCGTAAAATCCCGGCAGCAGGATTTGGATAAAGCTCTGAATGGCAAATAAAATCTGCTTAGAATTTACCGGCTTAAAATACTTTTTAGCCGGTAAATAACTTGAATGATTCATTAAAAGTATATATCTGAGAATTAACTCTATTATTCAGGCAGTATTATCAATAATAAATCGTAGATAAAACCATATAAAAGCATTTCTGATATAAAGTAATAACATCATCCTCAGCCTCAACGCATCAATCAAATATCTGTTAAAACTACTATCAATATTGATTAAATAATAGATAAGCATCACTATCAGTACAAAAAGATTTTTCTTTTTCTGATTAATCAATTTACATCTGATGATTCTTTTCTCAAATTCTTATTTTTTTTCTTCAATACTTTTAATTTCTTCAGTTGGCAACTCCAAACGTAAACCTTGCTTATTAATATCATCTGACGGGATAGCTAGTAAAGTTTTGGAACCAATATTGGTAAATAAAATATCTACTGAATCTATGTTGCACAAATTTGTACAATTTATATTAACTGATTGTAATTCTTTATTCTCTATTTTTAATGTATTAATTCTGTTCTGTAAAAATTTACCATAACTAATATCAGTATATATAGTTACATTTTTATATTTAATTCCTGCCATTCTAAAAGTTAAATTATCTGATAAATATACTAACAACATTAATGACAAAGGTAAATAAACAATACAAGTTGTAATATTTAAAAATAATTTTTTGTGGTTTTCAAAATATTTTGGTACAAATACTTTTACTTTTTCACTTGTATTTTTATTTTCTGCTAAATTAATTCTTTCATACATAGAATATTTAAAAATTAATACAAAAATCATGCCAATTTCTAACCCAAAAATTATTTGAATTAATTCTCGATCCAGAAAGCCAAATATAACTAAATAAATTTGCATTACAATAGCAAATGCAGTATATACTTTTGAGCTCTTTGGAAAATACATTTGATTCATATTACATTTTTTCAAAATTTTATTTATAGGTCTTTTATTTAGTTTAATCACTAATAAACTTGCGTGATATATCATCGAAGTGATACATATATATAAAAAACCAAATATCAACAAAATCCACCAAAAAAACAAAGCATCATTTATAGTTAAACCAGTTGGATAAAATCTGATGTGAATGCAATAAATAATTACAATCATAAATCCCATAACATTGCATAAAATACCAACTGTAGCTAACCCAGTATTAATTGATTTAAGCAAATCTGAATATTTATTCATTTTTTAACACTCCCCTGAAATTAAAAAACCACTATATTAACAAACAAAAGTTAACATAGTGGTTTAATTATATTCAATTTAAATTAATTATTCACTCCAGCTTCGGATGTAAATCAATATATTGCTGCTTACGCTTTTCCAGCTCGCCTATCTGCTCCTGTAAGCGGGCAATTTCTGCATCAATATCATCCACACTCTGCTCAATATGCTGATAAGTCTGCACCAGCAGCTCACGCGCTTCCTGCTTATTCGAAGCTGAAGGAGACACACCTCGCAGCGGGCGGTTGGCCGTTTCTTTCAGGCAGATACCGGTAACAATACCGATAATTCCCACCAGCATCAGATAATAAGCCGGAATAAACAAATCATTAGTAGCATCCACCAGCGCAGCGGCAATAGTCGGCGTTAAACCGGCAATAATAATCGCAATATTAAACGCACTGGCCAGAGCACTGTAACGGATACGGGTAGGAAACAGTGCCGGCAGCGTAGAAGCCATAACACCGGTAAAAGAATTCAGAATCAGCGCCAGAATAAACAGCCCGAGAAAAATCAGCCCTACTTTGCCACTGGTAATCAGCTGAAAACACGGAATAGCCAGAATCAGCAAAGCAATTGAACCGCCAATCACAAATGGCTTACGTCCGATTTTATCGCTGACAAAACCAATAATCGGCTGCATAAACATCATACCAATCATAATCGCAATAATAATCAGCACACCGCGATCTTCACCATAATGCAGATTATGCGACAGATAGCTGGGCATATAAGTCAGCAGCATGTAGTAAGTGATATTTGTGGTTAACACCAACCCGACACTCACCAGCAATGTAGGCCAGAAACGCTGCACAATTTTCTTAAACGAAACCTGAGGCCGGTTACCAACGTCTTCCTGCTCAGCCTTTTCCATCATATCCAGATGTTGCTGAAAAGCCGGAGTTTCCTCCGCAGCATGGCGCAAATACAAGCCCAGCAGACCTAAAGGAGCAGCCAGAAAAAACGGAATGCGCCAGCCCCACGAGAGAAAATGTGCCGAACCCATAATATTTTCCAGCAATACCACCAGCCCTGCCCCAAGCACAAACCCGCAGATTGAACCAAAATCCAGAAAACTGCCCAGAAACCCGCGCTGCCGGTCGGGTGAATATTCCGCGACAAAAATAGCCGCTCCGGTATATTCACCGCCCACTGAAAACCCTTGAGCCAGCTTACACAACAGCAACAGCAAAGGTGCCCACATACCAATACTGTTATACGATGGAATCAGACCGATACAAAATGTACTGAGTGCCATAATAATAATAGTAGTCGACAATACTTTCTGCCGGCCGAAGCGATCGCCAAGTATCCCGAAAAATACACCACCAAGCGGGCGCACCAGAAATGGTACGGAGAAGGTACCCAATGCGGCGATTATCTGCACACTGGGCGAAGCAGACGGAAAAAATACCTGTCCTAGCGCATAAGCCACAAAACCATATACCCCAAAATCAAACCACTCCATGGCATTACCCAGTGCAGCGGCAGAAATGGCCTTTTTAAGCTTATTCTGGTCAACAATAGTGATATCGTGTAATTCCAGCGTTCCGTTCTGAGTAGGAATCAATGGTGGAACATGAGAAGAAGCCTCATTTTGTTCATTAACTGCTGTCATGATAATCCTCTCATTATTAATATTTAAATGATATTTCAATTATAACATACGTCTGAAAAACGCTTTGTAATTGAATTTTAAAGAAAACTATCTACAGCATAATCGATAAAAGAGCGCTTGTGCTACAATTATTTTATTCCACACCAATTTTTTCAAACTTTTATTAATTCACTTTCACAGCCTGTTTGCCGCATTACTGAGCCGCTATCCTGCCTGCTCCGGCATCAGCCCGCAAAGCCTGCCTGTACAGTGGCAGCTGTACATGAATCTGATGCAATTGCCGCCATAATACCTTTTCAACCACATCATCATCCGGCAGCGGCCTGCTCACTTTTAACAGCTCTGCCAAAGCCTCCCACTTAATTTGAAAAAGTGCGGAATCGGATTTCTGCTCCATCAATTCTGCCAGACTGCCGGCAATCGTCATCCAGTATTGCACCTGTTCCGGCGTCAGCTGTGGTCGCAGGCGATCCACCTGAGCACGAATCGCACCCAGTGCAGAAATACAGCTTAGCAATACATAATTCAGTTGCAGCAAGGTCTTACCCTCAGCCAGATGTTGCCCGTAACGTTTTGGCTCCATCGACATATCAGCTACAGTATTACTCAGCGTAACCGCCAGCTCGTGTGCATTGCGTCGTGCCGCGCGATAAACAACATCGTCGCTCAGCCCGTTCTGCAACTGCTGCGCTACCTGTCGCAGATAGACACCGTCACTGCTTAAGGCGCGCCCGGCAATCCGCCCCAGCGTCAGATAACGCCAGTCCGGCCACAAATACGATACCGCACACCACGCCAGCACTGAGCCAAGAATCGTATCCGTAAAGCGTGACAGCATGGCTGACTGCGTATCCATACCGATAATCGCAAAACCCACCAGCACCTGAACCGTAATAAAAAACGTGGAGAAACTGTAGCGACGAACCCTGAATGCAAAAAACAGCACCGTACTAACCACCACAATTATCAGCCTGCCAGACAGCGTAGGCACAAAATAGGGCAATGCCGAACCGACTACTACCCCCAGCAGCGTACCCACAATTCTTTGTTTCAGCCTGGCTGTTGTTGCCGAATAATTCGGCTGACAGACAATAACCCCGGTCAGCAAAATCCAGTAACCCATTTTCAGATGGAAACTTTCAACCACCACACAGGTAACAGCAGTCAGAATGGCCAGACGCACAGCATGGCGCAACACATTCGACTGAAAAGTAAAATGTGCTTTTAACGCCGGCAGAATATCGCGTATCCGGTCAACATCCAGCCCGGCAATCTGCAAATCACCGATGTTTTGTTCTTTACTGTTATTCTTTACCTGTTCCAGCCACAACAGCTGCTCATTAATCGCCAGAATATTAGCCGTTAGCTGCTGTAAACCCGGTAAATCCTCATCACTGCCATGTTCTGCACAATAACGTGCCACAGCCTGCTGTACACCTTCACCGGCACGCTGAAGCATCAGATTAAATGCATACGGCTTATCTTCCTGCAGGCATTCACTCATCTGCCGGCAAGCCTGCGCCTGCAATACAATCAGGCGCTGAATACGGTAAATTAAATCAGAGTGTGCCAGCTTGTGCGCCAGTGCCGCATAATCAACATGACGCGAACTGATACGTTCATGGATATTCTGTGCAGTCAGATAATATTGCAGCAGCATGCCAATACTACGCTGCCGGTGCTGCCGGCGCAGACGATAAAACAAAGCAGTACGGCACTGATTAAAACCATTAATCACTGCCGTATTTTTCATTGCCAGCTCAAGTTCCCTTTCTGCAAGCAAATCCACCTCATCCGGGTCAAAAAACTGAGCTTTTACCAGCATATAATCGGCCAGTCTGGCAAAAGAGCCGGCCAGATTGTCCTGCACCGGCCGGTTGGGAAACAGCAGATGCAGCACCAGCGTACACAGACTAAACAAACTGGTACCACAAACCAGCATAATTGGATTGGTATACCAGGGTAAAAGTGGCGAATAAGTCAGCACCGTATACAGCATCACCAGCAGCGTACCAAAAGCAATCGTACGGTATCGCACATCAATAGCACCCATCATCGTCATACTGAATGCCGCCCACACCATCAGCAACGAAAACGCCAGCGGATGCCCGAATGTCCACTGCACTGCAGTAGCGGCCAGAGAAAAATGTATCAGTGTAAAAAACAGATTGCGTAAACGGCCGGTAAATCCATCATCCAGATCCACCAGCCCGCCGGCAATAATCCCCAGAAACAGCGCCGTACTTTCTGCCGTATTGCCCGTATACCATACCCACAGTGCTGCCAGCATCATACTGAGCAGCATCGGTAAATTGGCCAGATAACCTGCACGTACCGGAATTGTTCGCATCAAACCGCCTCTAATGACCAGAAAACACAACCTGCCTCATTTTAGCAAGCTGTCGGATAAACCGGACAGATTATTTACAGCATAAAAAAACCGGCTTCAAAAAGCCGGTTTTTCATATACAGACACAATTATTTCTTCTCAACCTGTGCCTGCCAGGTATCACGTAAAGTTACAGTACGGTTAAATACTGGATTTTCCGCAGTATGGTCATAGCGGTCAGTCACAAAGTAGCCTAGACGCTCAAACTGATAGCGTGTTTCCGGTGCCAGCGTATTTGCTACCGGCTCCACCAGTGCATCAATTTCTGTTACCGAGGCCGGATTCAGAAACTCAGTAAAATCACGATACTGACCATCATCACCGCGTACTGCATCCGGACGTTCCACAGTAAACAGCCGGTCATACAGCCGCACCTTTGCCGGCACAGCATGTTCAGTAGACAGCCAGTGAATAACACCTTTCACCTTACGTCCTTGCGGCTTAGAAGCCAGCGTGTCATGGTCTATCGAGCATTTCAGCGATACCACCCGTCCAGACGCATCCTGCACCACTTCCTCACACTTAATCACATAGCTGTAACGCAGGCGCACTTCACCGCCTGGCGTTAAACGCTGCCAGCCTTTAGGCGGCTCCAACGCAAAATCGTCTGCTTCAATATAAATCGTTTTCGTCAGCGGTATCAGACGCTCGCCCATTTCCGGATGATGCGGATGAAACGGTGCTTCACGGCTTTGCGTTACCGCCTCATCAAAATTAATCAGCTCAACTTTAATCGGATTGAGCACCGCAATCATCCGTGGTGCCACACTTTCCAGATCTTCACGAATAGCACCTTCCAGAACACTCATATCCACCACATTTTCGCTCTTGGAAATACCTACCCGTTTGGCAAACAGACGCAGCCCTTCCGGCGTATAACCACGGCGGCGCATACCGGAAATAGTCGGCATACGCGGGTCGTCCCAGCCGGACACATGGTCTTGCACTACCAGCTGATTCAGCTTGCGTTTGGAAGTAATCGAATACAGCAGTTCCAGCCGTGAAAATTCATACTGATGTGGCTGATGCGCAATCGTAATATTCTCCACCACCCAGTCATACAGCGGCCTGTGTGATTCAAATTCCAGCGTACACAGCGAATGGGTAATATTTTCAATCGCATCCGAAATCGCATGCGTATAATCATACATCGGATAAATAACCCATTTATCACCAGTGCGATGATGATGCACACGGCGGATACGGTAGATTACCGGATCACGCAGATTAATATTGCCCGCAGCCATATCAATTTTCAGCCGCAGCGTTTTACTGCCGTCCGGAAACTCCCCATTGCGCATACGGGCAAACAAATCCAGATTTTCTTCTATCGTACGTTCACGATACGGGCTGTTTTTACCCGGCTCCGTTAACGTACCGCGATACTGACGCATTTCTTCAGCATCCAGATCATCCACATACGCCTTACCTGCTTTAATCAGCTCCAGCGCATACTCATACAGACGTTCAAAATAATCTGAAGCAAAACGTTCCTCATGCCACTGGAAACCCAGCCACTGCACATCTTCCTTAATTGAGCGCACATACTCATCCGATTCTTTCTCAGGATTCGTATCATCAAAGCGCAGATTACACAAACCATCATAAATATAAGCCAGACCAAAATTCAGGCAGATTGATTTAGCATGGCCGATATGCAGATAACCATTAGGTTCGGGAGGGAAACGCGTAATTACCTGCCGGCATTTCCCGCTTTGCAGGTCTTCCTCAATAATAGAGCGTATAAAATGATTATCGGCAAACTGATCTTTATTAAGCATAGTTCTTCTGAATATGTGCAAATGTGTTTTGCAGAATAAAAACGCCTGAAAACACCAACTAAAAGGTAATAATTATATACCCAATTTATATAAGCAATATACAATTATACTAACCAAAAACGTATCAATTAAACAGTTTAGTAATAATTAAGCAAATACTAAACCAAATCAGATGAAATACAAACAATAATTTACCGATTAATTAAATTCAGCATCCATCACCGGAAAAAACCAAATTGCCTTTGTCTATCACCGGGCAGATTCAACAGCGAAATACCTACGTGTCAGATTGTCAGATGCACACTGCTCGTACAAAATAAAATATGCTTAATATTCAAAATATAAAAATCAAGGCAGTCGTAAAGCACAGAATACAACACACAGCTTGTAACGCCACATTCGTTAAAATGACATTGCGTCTTTAACACAATTTATTCTGTAAACATATTTTCAGTAAAACATCTTCTGGATACGAGCCGCATCACATCAGCCAGTTACTAAAAGCCATAATAAATCACTAAGCCGCCATAAACCCAAGCATACATTAATATCTGCATTAATTTATTTCATATAATAATCAGACTACAAAACAAAGTTTTTATGTACAATTATCAGAATTAAATTTGAAAATTCATTCAAATAAAAATACACACATCTTTACCCGCACGATCAACAACCCGAAATTTTTATCAACACATGCTTTCTTCCGGTTTCAGTGCCAGACACAATCTGGCATACAGCCTGCGCAGTTACCAGCCTTAGTGCAGGTCTTAATACCGGTAAATAGATATTCAGGCATTAAGAGCATGAAATATCCGGCAGAAAGCAGCTGATATCAAAGGATTAATCATGGTACGAGTAAACAAATTCAACTGGCAGAATAAATTTAAAAAAACAAGCCGGCAACAAACAGGCGGTGATAAGCAATCCCTGATCAAAGACAAAGTCAGTCCGGAAATACAGACATCTGCAGGCACCGCAACCCCTTCCCTGCTTTTGCGCCTGTATCATTACTATTTCAACCCTGATAAAACCGTAAGAAGAAAAAACCGCATAAGCACACTGCAAACAAGCGCCAGATTCTCCGTATTAATATGTATCGCTTTAATTATCTTTGCATCGGTCAGAAATATTATCAGATTAAAACATGCCAGTATCACCAACACACACACTTTACCGAATTCCAGTATAAAAAATACACCTGCTCCCATCAAAACCCACAATAATAGTACACAATCCCGAAACAAAGAGCATAAAATCCGGCAAGAACATCATTAACCAGATAAATTTCTAATTGTCACATAGCGTATTATTAGTGTGAGAACAATAACAGAGAAAATAATTTATAATATCAAATAAAACCATCGGCATATCTAACCAATCCGGCAAAATTAACAGCTGAACGTTTTATCTTTATATTCAGGATTTAGCTGTTAATTTTGTTCTCCACTGGTCTGTATTCCTATTTATTTTTATTGCTTTATTAAAAATAATTAAATACATCTATCAGCATTTTATGCAAATATATTATCAATAACCAGCACGGAAATGGAGATTTGTTATTATTCGAACCGATATTTGCCATATTGACTGCGGATAATAAAACGCCACTGTCCCAATATAGGGACAATGGCGTTATTCTCAGAAGATTCAGGATTCCGGCTATGGCTAAATCAGCCGGCTTTTTAACAAATAAAACAGTTTAGACTTACCGGCGCATGCTTAATTGCACCGGTAAAATGTCAGCCGGTGACCACAGATAGCCTGCAAAACTTACTTACTGCTAACCGGCAGTTTTCCCTGCTGTTCCAGTTCCTTTATATATTCCGGTAAGATTACCTGCTTAATATTTGCCCGTTCCTGCTTGATTGCATCCATCTTGACTTTATTGCGCCGGTAGTCCGCCATGGATTTGATGGATGGGCGTGGCGTGCATAGCTTCTGGCTTTTCGCAAATAGTTCAAACTGTTTTTTCACCACTTCCGGTGTTCTTTCCTTTCGAGTACCGTAATCTATCAATATCTGATTACAGGCCAGAAAATGTATGGTGATATTTTTTGCCTTACCAGAATGATTTCCTGCAAATGCCGATGGCGGTGGTAACGGTATTACTGCCGAATAGTTTTCATCATACTGATTAAGAATAGCTGCTTCTTTAGGATCTGGAACATTCAATCCTCTGGCATGCCATTCCGGATATGGTGATACCCGCCAGTTGATACGTACCATCATCCCCGGTTTCCATTTCATCGGAAGATAAGCTGTTCCACAAGAACCGCTACCACCATAACGTTTTTTACCTACTTCATCATCATCAACACCATTGGTATTCGGAATACAGCCATCATTGGTTGAATCACTGAAAATATTTCTGGTTGAGCCGCCGGAAATAACGGAACCGCCGGAAATATTTTCATCAGTGTATACAAGCACATCAACCGGCACGGCATAGGATTGTTTTTTACCTGTCATACCAACATAAGGATCAACGTATTCTCCGCAGGAGGTGATCGCAGTTGCCGACAGCAATAATAAGCACAACCGGATAAGGAGGTTTGCGGTGAATATTTTTTTGCCGGACATTTATGCTCACTCTATAGATATAAAAGACAATATCAGTTTCTATGGTCTACATATATATCATTCAATAAAATATAGCGGACTATCATCCGATAAATGCGCTTACTGTATTTTATCTGCACTAAACCTGTTTGTTATTGAATTAAACAAACGGTATAGCAATGGATTAATCATATTGAGCAATGCCAATGCAGACTCAACAGATTGAATATTATATTTAATTTTGCTGATGAAGGTTTGATTTATATCGATAAATTGCATAGGACTCAATTTATTAATATTGATGGAATTGATATTTCTTCTTTAGGATTTGTTGTTAAAATGATTTCGATAAAGTAGATTATAAACAACTAAATAAGGATCGTTAAAAGACGCGCCGTATCTCTTTAATCATTAATATGTAAATTAATATATATTAATTATTTTATATATAAATCAAAATATTAAGCAGAATTAATGATGAATTTTATAAAAAATTTATTTTGTTCTTATCTTACTCGAATTTGCTGGGTTTATTTCAGCTACAGATAATTGGATGGCTTCACTTCTTTTACCCGATATTTCACTGGATTTTGGCATCCCTATTTCTCAGGCAAGTATCATTTTAACTGCATATCTCGTTTCATATGGTGTGCTGCAACCGTTTTATGGTTTTTATAATGATTGGTATGGTCGTAAGAAGATTCTATTACTCCTCTTCAGAAGCAGAATTGACTAAATGCTTAGAAAAAAATTTTTATATCAGTCAAGCTGAGTTAAATAAATCGCAGCAGAAATTTTTTAATGCACTTTCAAATTGGTATGAAGACAAAGAGTACATCGGTAATTGCAAAAAATAAACTTAAAAAATCTAATAAAGAATTGATTAAATATCGTGATTTACAGTGTGACTTTACTTATTCGTTAGGGGGTGGAGCAATTGGTAATGCTCTAAATATGTTAAAATACACTTATTTAGCTGAACTGAATTTTCAACGAACAAAACAACTTGATCTTTATTGGTCTGATTGTTTGTAACTGTTATAAAATTTTTTCCACTTATTGTTATTGCATAAAAATAAAGTTATATATTGTTATTCTTAGTATGTAATAAGACATTCAACAAAAGATTGATATAGTTATGAAACTAACTTTTTTAGGAACAAGCTCAGGTTCACCAACCGCCGAGCGCAATGTAAGTAGTATTATGCTCGATCTCCGACAAGAAAGAGGCCGATTATGGCTTTTTGATTGTGGTGAGGCAACTCAAATGCAAATGCAGAAAGCAAAATTTAGCTTAGCCAAATTAGAGATGATATTTATAACACATTTGCATGGTGATCATCTGTTTGGTTTACCGGGTGTTTTAACTACACGTTCATTAACCCAAAATCAATCGGAACTAACTTTGATTGGCCCTAAAGGCATCAAACAATTTATTCAAACTGTGATTGATATTAGTTATTCCTGGATAACTTATCCTTTAAACATTATTGAACTTGATCAAGATGGTTTGGTATTTGAAGATACTAAATTTCAGGTTGAAGCCAAATTATTAGCGCATCGGGTACCTTGTTTTGGTTATCGTGTTATTGAAAAGGATTCGCCACCTGTCTTAGATATCGACAAATTACAGCAAGATAATATTAATCCTGGTCCACATTATGCCTATTTAAAAGAAGGTAAAACAGTAACACTAGCCGATGGCCGTGTCATTGATGGTCGTAATTATCTTGGTGATTTTAAACAAGGGAAAAAACTGGCTATTTTAGGTGATACAGGACCTTGTGATGCTTCAATTGAATTAGCTAAAGATGTTGACGTACTTGTCCATGAAGCAACGCATGAAAATGCATTAGGACAAAAAGCAATTGAGCATGGCCATTCTACCACTGTTCATGCAGCCACGATTGCTAAACAAGCCAATGTTAAAAGATTGATTATGACGCATATAAGCCCTCGATATTCTCTCAATGACAATGCCAAATTAGTTAATGAGGCTAAGAGCATTTTTATCCATACTGAAATCGCAACTGATTTTGCCACGTTCCAAGTATAGACAAATATGCCGACATTATCGGCTAGTTTGCTGATGTTTCAATTAGTAATAAAGTTTCGCAAGAAAAGCTAATTGAGCCTGAAATTTATAGATTTTGTAAAAAATATTCAGGAGTCTGTACTGTTTCATTTTTTATTCAGAATAAAATCATTAAATACCAATTACTTTAGAAAAAATTAAGAAATATGCAGCATATTTCTTAATTTTTTAATCTACAGTAGATTTATTTAGTAATAAGCATGGATGAACTTTAATGATCTGTTTTAAATTAGCATTCCTAATTTTTTCATCCAATTCACATAATCATCTGCACTTTTATCTATATCTTTTTGTGTAATTTTATCCGGATAGTCTGGCTCATTATTTGCGCCATAAATTGCAAAAACGGGCTGATAATCAGCCTGAACGTAATTTATTGTTAATTCAAAGGGGCTGAGAATTTGCTCAAGTGTATATTTATAATGTCCTGTTTGAGAATAGTCCGCTTTCTTTATACCTGCCGAAACAGCTAAACCAATTTTTTTACTTTTTAATTTATCGCCTAAGGCACCAAATGCCCATCCGTAAGTGAAAACGTCATCTAACCATTGTTTTAATAATGGTGGACAATTAAACCAATATACCGGAAATTGAATTACCAAATTTTGATGATTTTCAATTAAGTTTTGTTCGAAACCAGAGTCTATTTTAAAAGAGGGATAGTAAGAATATAAATCATGTATGGTTACTTGTTCATGATACTGATTTAATCTATTAACCCAGCATCGGTTAACACTTGAAGAGGCTAAGTGAGGATGAGCAACAATCACTAAAGTGCGTTTCATTGTTAAATATTCCTTCTATATTATTATCAATAATTAAGTCATACTAATATTAATACGATTAGTTTTGAAGTACGGTAATTACTGTTATGTACTATCTTTATGGAAAGTGTGAACATGGAAAATCATCATTGTGCCGAAGATCATTTTGAGAATAGTGGATTTAATTACACACTCTCAATGATTCGAGGTAAGTATAAAATTGTTATTCTTTATTGGTTAAACGAAAATCAACCATCAATGCGGTTCAATGAACTTAAACGAAGCATTAATCATATTTCTTTTAAAACACTGAGTAATACCCTAAAAGAGATGGAAAAAGATAAATTAATTTTTAGAAAAGAATATCCGCAAATTCCACCTAAAGTGGAATATGGGTTATTAGAACGAGGTAAATCTTTAGTTCCTATTTTAGATATGTTTTGCCAATGGGGAAATAATCATAAAAATGACCCATTATCATAATCTGAAAAAACTTTATCCGCCGACATTGTCGGCGTATTTATATGACTAAAGACAGAATTTGGTGGCGGAGGGATTGGAACTTATCCTGACGGTTTAATCCTGGAAGCTTCAAATTATCAAATTCTATTTATTGTATTTCTTTGCCTGATCTTTATTCCTCTGCTGATTACAATACGCAGCAAAGATATATAACAATATATATCAGACTATATTTAAGTTCTGATATCAATGTAATAGCTTATATCGATGCAGTTATACGGAATCCTTGCATAATCAGTTTGTTAGTTTATCCTGAGTTTATTGTGCTATTGATATAGCGGTATTTTTATGTGTATGGATTTTTAATATAAGTTTTAGAGATAAGCACGGATATGCCGCTATTGTTCAGAAAATAAGATTACTGTTGAGTCTGATAGTGATACACGGGAAAACCAGTGTCTTATATTCGATGGATTAAGCAGTATTATCATAAATGGAATATTACTCAAGATACCGGATTAACAGTGAATGCAGGCTCTGCCCTGCTATCAGGAAAAATTTTATCCGGTGATATAAATCATACCTGTTGCAACTGGTCTGATACAAAAACAACGCCACCGCATTTTTGAAAATGAAGTGGCGCTTATTACTACACTATATAGTTATAAGTATTAGTTATAATTATATATTTTTGTATGTCTATGTTATTTTCTTTTAACTGATACTAAATAAATTTAATCCATACAGCAAGTATTTTTTTCGGTTTTATGCTTTGGTTGCAATTTAAAAATTATAGTGTTGGATAGTAACTACAGTATAACCAGTACAGTAATAATTACGGACGAAACTATCTCTGTATTCTGGTACGTGCATACTGAAAGTTGCGGCAATAACACAAAAAAAAACCAAATTCAGCAAGAATTTGGTAAGGAAGTTTATGGCAATAATGGTTTTTAGTATGTGTGTGTTCAGTTGTTTATGCTTTGTTGTTGCGGAGTATGTAAGTTCAGCGATTTAATCGTCCAGTCGCGAATACGCTGTACCAGCTCCGGGTTTTGTTCCAGTTTCTGACCATAGCTCGGTATCCATTCATGCAGTTTTTGCTTCCATTCGCCGCTGACTTTATCGGCAAAGCAGTGTTCGAGTAATTCAAGCATAATGGATACGGAAGTAGAAGCACCCGGAGATGCGCCTAACAGGGCAGCCAGTGTACCATCGGTAGATTTTACCAGCTCAGTACCAAACTGCAGCACGCCACCTTTTTGCGGATCTTTTTTGATTACCTGTACGCGATTGCCGGCAACGGCCAGATGCCAGTCTTCATCGCGGGCTTCGGGATAAAAGGTACGTAATTCCTGCATGCGGTCGGTAAAGCTTAACCGTACCTGCTGTATCAGGTAATGCTCAAGCGCGAAGTTATGCACACCGACGGTGAGCATGGGGCAAATATTGGCAAAATTCAGAGTCTGGAACAGATCTTTAAATGAGCCGCATTTGAGAAACTTGGTGGTAAAGCCGGCAAAAGGGCCAAAAAGTAATGCTTCTTCGCCATCGATAACCCGTTTATCAAGATGCGGCACACTCATCGGCGGGGCGCCGACTGATGCTTTGCCATATACTTTGGCATTATGCTGTCTGACAATTTCGGGATTTTTACACACCAGCCACTGACCGGAGACGGGAAAGCCGCCGTAGCCTTTGCCGGCCTCAATCTGGCTTTTCTGCAGCAGTCTGAGGGAGCCGCCACCTGCGCCGATAAATACAAAGCGGGCAGATACTTGTTGACAGGTTTGATTAGTTAAATCTTTGATTTTCAGGTGCCAGCGTCCATCCTGCTGTTTCAAGTCGATAATTTCGTGCTGCAGATGCAGTTGGCAGCCGTGACTGGTGAGGTTGTTAATCAGAATGCGGCTTAAGGCGCCGTAATTGACATCAGTACCCAGATCCGACCAGGTAACGGCTATTGGCTCACTGTTATCCCGCCCCTGCATCATGAGCGGCACCCACTGGCTAATCTGCTCTTTATCTTCGGTATAAACCATATCCTGAAACAGGCGGTATTGCTGCAAGGCAGCAAAACGTTTACGCAGAAAAGCAACATCAGTTTCACCGCGTACAAGGCTCATATGCGGCACACTGCGGATAAATTCACCGGGATTGGCAATCATACCGGCATCGACAAGTGATGCCCAGAACTGTTTGGACAATTCAAACTGTTCAATAATTTTAATTGCTTTGGATACTTCGATTGTGCTGTCTTTCAGCTCAGGGGTGTAGTTGAGTTCGCACAGGGCTGAATGGCCGGTACCGGCATTATTCCATGCATCTGAGCTTTCTGTAGCCACACCAGCGAGACGTTCGTAGATATTAATCTGCCAGTCTGGCTGTAACCCCTTAAGAAAGGTTCCCAGTGTCGCGCTCATTATGCCGGCGCCGATTAATACTACGTCTGCTGAGCTATCGCTATTGGTGTTTTTCATAACGCAAACTCTTTTCTCTTCTCTTCAGGCTACTCTGATTAAATGTTTATCTGGAAGTTCGCACACGAAGTAATCAGTATTGGTGTGATTTACTTGTTTTTGACTTAAATCATTGACAATAACAAGTGGTTAATTTAAGCACTTTTACTAACAGGCAGCAATAGCAAAATACAGTATGTACCAGACTCTATGGCTTTTTATTGACTATTTTATTGTTTATTAAGAAAATTGTTTTTTATTAGCATGACAATGATATTTTATAGTAACAGCAAATGATTATATCTTTATTGTTTTAAATTAATTTTTATATATTTTAATACAAATTTTTACAAATCAATAACAAGGGTATTACAGCTATGCCGACCATAACCGCTGCGTTTATGGCTGATTTTTTTGTATCTACTGTTGCAAACGGTTAACACACAGAGCACTGATGGCGGCAGCCAGTGCATTAAACAGTATCGGTATCCAGTCCAGCGGCCAGCTAAATAGCCAGTTTTGCAGAAGTGCGACTGAAAAGGCAATAATGGCGGCGGCTGCGCCGAGCAGAAAGCGCGGCAGACGCCGGACAAAACAAGAGCAGAATACGGCCGCCAATAGTGAAGGGACTAACGCAAAAAGCATGCAGCCACAGATAAGTACAAGAATAAGCTTGATATCATTAGAATTAAGTAAGCTGGTCTGCATCAAGGGCAGTTCACTATTGGCGCGCCAGTAAAATAATATAGTACAGAATAAAGCGGTGATGTTTACACTGCTTAGCGTTTGCAGCATAAGTGCGGGCAGTCTGGCCAAAGCTGATGGATGGTGGGTATGGATCTGCCTGTGCTGCATGATACTGTCCCGTTCTGACCGGCCGGCTGACAGGAGCCGGCTGTGTTATTCAGTGTACCTGACAATGCCGCATACAGGTATGCTGTCTGGTTGTTAAGTATCTCTGACTACTCCGGCATGATACTAGATACTTTACCGCAGCCGGCGCAGAAAAAGCCAGTGATTAAGCTTCGCTGGCACCAAATAACAGATTTTCTTTAATCGCACGGATTTTGTCACGAATCTGTGCTGCCTCTTCAAACTGTAAATCACGTGCAGCAGCCTGCATGGCTTTTTCCAGCTTGGCGATTTCTTTAACAGCATCATCTTCGTTACGGATTTCCCCGACTTTGAGTTTGCTGCGACCTCGCCCTTTGCTGCCGTTTTCATCATGGTAAACGCCATCTATCAGGTCGCGTACCTGCTTTTTAATTTGCTGCGGCACGATACCGTGTTCTGCATTAAAAGATATCTGGCGGGCACGGCGACGCTCGGTTTCATCTATGGCGGCTTTCATGGAATCGGTAATTTTATCGGCATACAGTATAGCTTTACCGTTAACATTACGTGCAGCGCGGCCTATGGTCTGAATCAGGCTGCGGTGACTGCGCAGAAAACCTTCTTTATCCGCATCCAGAATTGCCACCAGTGAAACTTCGGGAATATCCAGCCCTTCACGCAGCAGGTTAATGCCTACCAGAACATCAAACAATCCCAGACGCAGGTCACGAATGATTTCTACCCGTTCGACGGTATCAATGTCACTGTGCAGATAGCGCACTTTTACACCCAGCTCGGCGTAGTAATCGGTAAGCTGTTCGGCCATGCGTTTGGTTAGCGTAGTGACCAGCACGCGCTCCCCCAGCTCACGGCGGATATTGATTTCCGAGAGTAAGTCGTCTACCTGTGTGGCCACAGGACGGATAATGATTTCCGGATCCACCAGACCAGTGGGTCGCACCACCTGCTCGACTACCTGACCGGCATGTTCTTCTTCATATTTCGCCGGAGTAGCCGACACAAATATGGTTTGCGGCATCACCCGCTCAAATTCATGGAATTTTAACGGCCGGTTATCCCGCGCAGACGGCAGGCGAAAGCCATAATCCACCAGATTCTGCTTACGTGAAGCATCGCCCTTGTACATACCGCCAATCTGGCTGACAGTAACATGGCTTTCATCGATAAACATCAGTGCATTTTTGGGCAGATAATCCATTAAAGTAGGCGGCGGCTCTCCTTCCGGTTTGCCGGAAAAGTGGCGTGAGTAGTTTTCAATACCTTTGCAAAAACCCATTTCATAGAGCATTTCCAGATCAAAGCGGGTGCGCTGTTCAATGCGCTGCGCTTCGACCAGACGTCCTTCATGGGTAAACCATTTAATCCGGTCGCCCAGCTCCTGTTTGATGTTTTCGCATGCCCGCAATACGGTTTCGCGCGGGGTAACATAGTGGCTGGACGGAAATACAGTATAGCGCCCTACCCGCTGTTGCAGGCTGCCGGATATCGGGTCGAACAGCTGCATGCGGTCTACTTCGTCGTCAAACAAGCTGACACGCAAAGCCAGCTCAGAGCTTTCCGCGGGGAAAATATCAATCACATCACCGCGCACGCGGAAAGAACCGCGGGCAAAGTCGATATCGCCACGCTCATACTGCATGGCTACCAGACGCGCGATGATATCGCGCTGGTCGATTTTCTGCCCTTCTTTCAGGTGCAGAATCATCTGGTGATATTCATTAGGGTCACCAATACCATAAATGGCCGATACAGTTGCCACAATCACCACATCCTGACGCTGCATCAGGCTTTTGGTGGCACTCAGACGCATCTGCTCGATATGCTCGTTAATGGCCGAATCTTTTTCAATAAACAGGTCACGGCTGGGCACATAGGCTTCCGGCTGATAGTAATCATAATAGGAAACAAAATACTCAACTGCGTTTTCCGGAAAAAACTCACGCATTTCCGCATATAACTGGGCAGCAAGCGTTTTGTTATGCGCCATGATAATTGCCGGCCGGCCGCTTTGCGCAATCACATTGGCCATGGTGAATGTTTTACCGGAACCGGTAACGCCGAGCAGAGTCTGGCCGGACAAACCGTCTTCCAGTCCCTCCAGCAATCCTTTGATTGCAGCCGGCTGATCACCGGCAGGGGGAAATGGCTGATGCAGTTTAAACACACTACCCGGATACTGAATAACATCCATAAGTTTGTAACCTAAATAAAATTCAACTCAGCAAAAAAATCACGGCTGAAACAGCCAAAACCGCCGGCAGCGGTTTTGGCTTACAAATAAGGCCATTACAGGTAAAAAGCAAGTTTGAACATAATGCTTTATATCACTTCTGCCTGCTGAAAAACCGGCTGCTGCCAGACTTTACTTTTTATGGTGGTTTTCTAACAAATCAGTTATTTAATCAGAAAGTTAATATTCCACAGCAGCCAATCAGGCATATTATGCCGAGCCTGCCCTGCCGGCCGGTGGTTTTGCGTTAGCCGACAGCAGGCAAGAGATAGTTGGTGAAATCATACTGCGCCATGTCTGGCTATGTTGTAAAACCCGCTAAAGGGTCTATTTTTATGCGCCTTTCCGGATTGATTTCTGTATTACAGCCATTCAGAAATATTATAATCAAATCATTGATTACACCAACCGGAATAACCGGTGAGTACCGGCAGAATATTGTTATACAGGGGAAAAAGTATTATGGGTGAACTCAGCCTGAGCAAATGCCAGCCAATCGAAATTGATGCCGATAATCCGTTTAAAAACGATGTACTGGGCAGAGAGGAGAATATCACCGTTCTGACTCAATTTATTACCAGCTTTGAACAGTCTATTGTACTGTGTATTGATGGTGGCTGGGGACAGGGTAAAACCACCTTTATCAAAATGTGGCAGCAGTATCTGAAGAAACGGAATATAACTACTATTTATTTTAATGCATGGGAAAGTGATTATACTGACGATGCCTTGATTGCACTGATTGGGGAAATTAGTCTAGCTATCGATAATCTGTCGGGCGAAGCTGAATCAAAAGCTAAAGGTTTGTTAAGTATTATTAAAGATAAAATTCGGTACCTGATAAAGGATGGATCATCTAAGGAGTGGCTGACAATTGTCTCAGCCATTGGCAGTTTTATTTCAAAAGGTCACATTAAAGCTGATAAAATTGCTGAATTTGCTACTAATCTGAATGCTGCTCTAGCCAAAGACCAAATTGAAAAATATGAAAAATCTAAACAAGTTCTGCTTGAATTCAAACAGGCGTTAAGCCGACTAGCTGAGTGCTGTTCCAGTAATGAAGAGAAAAAACCATTAGTAATTTTTATTGATGAGCTGGATCGCTGCCGCCCTGATTTTGCGATTGAGGTACTGGAAAAAGCCAAACATTTGTTTAATGTGGATAATATTATTTTTGTACTGGCAACGGATAAAACTCAGCTTAGCCATTCTATCAGAGCCGTGTACGGCCAAGGACTGGATGTTAACGGCTATCTGCGCCGGTTTATTGATTTTGATTATCTGCTTCCGCTATCATCAGATGCATCATATATTATTCACTTAATGAATAAATTTTCACTTGAAAATTATTTCCAAAAAGCAGGATTTTATCGTTTACCAACTAGAGATTTTTTAGTAAACATTGTTCACAAATATAAATTAAGCTTAAGAGAACAAGAAGCTTTTTTTAATATTTTTAATGTTATTATTAGAACGGAAAGTAATGCTCATTTAGACAATTGGACAGTTCTTACAATTATTTTTTTAATTATATTAAAATTAAAATTTCCAGATTTATATAAAAGTCTGGATAACAAAAATGATACTGATTTTATTTCAAATACATTAGAAAATATTCGTTCTCATTGCACTCCAAATAATGAAGATTTAAATTATTACTTAGAACTAATAGAATACTTACTTTTAGAAATCTCGAAATCGTTTTTATCTCGTTCAATTTCATCACAAGAATTTATTGAACAGTATGTTAACAATTTTCATTTTGATGAAAATAAAAAAAATAGACTTGAGACAATTAGAGCTGATTATGGAAATCCTCATATAGATTTATCACAATTGTTTGACATAAAAAAATTCATTGAAATTTCTAATTCATTCAAATTTAATTAATTTTTCGGATAGGTACTTATCTACATTTTTTATCTTTTTTACGAATAAAGAATTAATATCCAGAAATATTGAAACCTGCTGGCAAAAATAAAATTTGAATAAAAAAACCGCCATACAGGCGGTTAAATATTTATTTTTTCGGTGTACGTTTAGAATAATCAATGGCTTTGTAATAATCTGCGCCACTACCTGCCGGCGGTTTGGCTGCCTTTTTAAGACAGGCATTAATCACTGTTTCATCATTCAGTCTGAACTGTTTACTGTCCAGTTTACCGCTTAAGGCCTGATTTTTGATTTTTTTAGCGATATTGATTAAATCCTCACGTGACATGAAACCGGTCAGATTATAAATCCGGTTCTCTGCAATTTCCTTTTCAAGGCCGTTTCTTTTTATCAGATTATAATATTGCAGCATACCATTATTCAGATATTCTTCCGGCGTCCCTTTCAGAAACGCCGCTCTGATTTCGGTGGAAACAACATTATCGGCAGCAGATAAAGATTTCTGCCCTTTGTAAGCCATGTCATACTGATTATTGGCTGTGGATACAAAAGCTTTTAATGTAATGCACTGCGGCGGCAGATCATTCACATCGCTGGTTTCATAATTGTATTCTTTGGCAGCAGCACCGGCGGATATACAAAACAATAAGACAGAGGTAAGCAGCAGTTTGTTCATACGGTTTTCCTGATTAATCAGATATTGCTTTAACTTTATATATCAAATCAGATATAGCCAGAGCCTCCATGCAGACAGCGACAATAAAGCTTAAATTCTGTTTCTCTTAATCCATGATAACTTCACAATAAAGATATCAATGAATTATTAATATTTAAACATATAGTGTGTATGGTAAATAAGTTTTTATTTATTTGTCTGCTGAAGCCAGTTTCTCTGCATACTGTGCTGATTAATTACCTGAGTGATTTCAGTTAGTCGAATCCGCACTTTTAGATAAATCTGAACAGCTTTGCCGGTGTATCCCAGAGTATATTGTGTGTCAGCTGTTTATCCTTCAACAGCATATTCAGCTGCGTAGACAGATAATCAGGGGTAATCTGCTGTTCAAATTGGGTATGCGGCCAGTCGCTTCCCCACATCAGCCGATGGCTGCCCAGATTTTCTACTAATAAAGGGATGGCAGAAGCAAAGAATTTGTGACCTTCTGCTGCGGCTGCACTAATCCGGTATGCTCCCGACAGTTTGCACCATATCATTCCGCTACGCCCCCACTCAAGTAACTGCTGAAAACCATAATCGCGGGCAGGCTGACAATCCGAAGGCCGGCCGAAATGATCAATCACCACTTTCACATCCTGTTTGAGCAGTGTTGCAATCATGTCACTGAGTTTGTTACTGCGGCAATGTACTTCTACATGCCAGTTAAGCTCTTTCACTTTATCAAGCAGATTTTGCCATGAATCGGTTTGTAAATCCGGCTGGACACCATCAATAATATTCAGGCGTATACCGACAATACCGCCTTTATCCAGTGCTTCAAGTTCAGGCATTGTGACAGATGGCTCAACACAGGCAACGCCTCTGAGACGGGGTTTAGTCTGTGCAATAGCCTGGAGCATAAAGCTGTTGTCATAACCCAGAAAACTGGGCTGAATCAATACGCCATGTGTACAGCCATGAGCATCCAGATGTGCCAGATAATCAGCGAGCGGCGCATTTTGTGCCGGTGTATAGCGGCGGCCGGCCGCCATCGGTAAATTCAGCATAAAAACATGGGCATGGCTGTCTATAATACCTACCGACTCCTGATTCATGTTATTTCTCTTTCTCAATCTGCTATTTGTCAGATATCTGACCGTCCTGATCAATTTCGCTTAAGTCGCGCCCTTTGGTTTCCGGTAACAGCAATACGCTAATGACCACGATTGAATAAGCCCAGCTGGCATCTATACCGATGGCTGAACCCAGCGACATTGAAACACTCATATGCCCGACCAGAGGCGGAAATACAGAGGAAAGAATACGGCCGAAATTATAACAGAAGCCTACTCCGGCACCTCTGTATTTCTGCGGATACAATTCATTAAATAATGCTCCAAGACTGGAGGGAATACCGGCAGCAAAGAATCCCAGCGGAAAACCCAGAAACAGCATCTGGGTATTGGTTAAGGGGACAAACAGATAAATACGTACTGTAATTACACAGCAGATAGCAAAACAGACAACATTAAAACGCCTGCCGATTTTATCGAGTAAAACTGAACTGGCCATACAGCCACACCAGAAGGCAACGATGATTACTGCCAGATAGGCACTGGAATTGAGCACAGAAAGGTGGCGTTCTTCTTTCAGATACGTAGGCAGCCACGACATGATTGCATGATAACCGCCATGTGCGCCCAAACCCAGCAAACCGCCTAGTAAAGTAGTACGAATCAGTGAAGGAGAAAAGATGCCGAACAGTGCTTCGGTTATAGGCATGCTGTTTTCATTTTTCGAAACTACGCTAGTTTGTTTTACCGGCTCCTGTACATGCCGGCGTACATAGAAAATCAGTAGTGCCGGCAATAAACCAACTGCAAACATGATGCGCCAGGCGAAAGTTTCCGGAGCCAGACTGAATACAACGGAAAACAGTATAACGGCCAGTCCCCATCCCACAGCCCATGCACTTTGTACTGTTGCCATCACTTTGCCGCGATACTGGCTGGAAATGGTTTCTGCCATCAGTACAGCTCCGGCTGCCCATTCACCGCCAATACCAAATCCCTGTAAAGCTTTCAGCACCAGCAACCAGTGATATTCGGTAACAAATGCCGCCAGAAATGTAAAAATTGCAAACCATATAATCATAATTTGCAATGTTTTAACGCGTCCGTACCGGTCTGAAAGAGCTCCTGCAAACCAGCCACCCAGTGCTGAAGTGACAAGTGTGGCACTACTGAATAAGCCGGCCTCCCCTCTACTGATAGCAAAATATACAAGCAGTGACGGAATCACCAAACCAAACATCTGTGTTTCCAGAGCATCGAGTGCCCAGCCACTAAAGCATGCCCAAAAGGTTTTTCTTTCATTTGCTGAAACTGCCCGGTACCACTTAAACATAAAGTTTCTCTTTCTTTATCTAATTTTGAGAATATCAATTTGTTATGCTTGCAGCAGATATAAAACTTAATTTTTAAAACTTTATGTCTTTAATTTACGCTTAATAGCATTTAAAGCCAATAAAAAAACATAATGTAATTCAAAATAAAATAAAACAGATGAAATTTTTCATTAATCACCCTATTTCGATAATCAATCTATTAAACATTAAGATATACAAGATTTATCTTTCCAGATACATACACTAGTATATTAGTCTTTTTCCATTTAACTACAATTATATACAATAAAGTTTTGATTTTAAGCAAATCTTTAAGTCTTTATTGCACATAAAGGTTATTAATTAATAAATTATTTTAATTCTAATAAAATTGGCACATTTTGTGCACCTTTTTTTCTATTATATTTGTTTTAGCAATAAATTATGAAAATTTATTCTTAATAACGAATATTATTTTAATAAAAATATATTTTTTAAAAATAAATACCAATAAATATCCGATATTTATCCGTAGTTGTCCCTGACAAGCATTAAAACATACATTTTATCTGGCATACAATTTATGCAAATAATATTAAATGATTATTATGGTGAATGAACCATTTTATTGTCAGACAATATATATTTTTATTTTTATAAAAAATTATATATATCTCTGTCTTGATGCTTACTTATAATCCATCTTATCCTCCCTGAGTTTAAGCTTTGATTAAATTAAAACAAACCCATATATCAGATTATATTTTTAAACAATATATTTAATCAAATTAATTTTTACATTAAAAATTTAATTTTAACATTAAATAATTTTACTTCATTTATTGCTATTATCTAGAGTTTTAATACTGCTGAAATTTCTTTCAAAATTTACCTATAAAACAGATGAAAGTTTTGAATTAGATAATAAACATAGTGTATTAATACTAAACAGAATAATTTCTGTAATTTCCGTACTTGATAAGATTAAGAAACCGAATTCCATTTTTTATAATTTATTAAAGTAAATATAAAATTACGGCTAAGAATATTTTTATTTATACCTTTATTTGATTTTTCAGTAAGCAAAAATTCTATTTTTTAATCATTTAAACCGGACAGTGTTAATTGTGAGAATGTGCTGTAATACTCCTCTTCCAAGTATTGGTTTTAAAAATAATTATTTTCTTCATACAAACTGACTTTCTATTACTTCGTGATTATCTAAATACGAATTCTATAATTATTTATTTTCGGGCAAATATACAGGGAAAGAAGATAGCTATGTTTTCGAATAGCAATCTTTATACAAGATTTTCAGGATAATTCTGTAACAGCAATTAATATTATCTGTTAAAACTTTAGTGATGAAAAAAACACCATCAATACTGGCGAAGTAATATTAACAATAAAACCAAAGCTGATTGCCACCGGTACTGCAGTAATGCCGCCGGAAGACTGTATTACTGGCAAAGTAAAATCCAGGCTGGTTGCACCACCTACGCTGACGGCTGTAGTGGGATAACGACGCATCAGTGCGGGAATAAAAATAAGGGCAAAGAATTCGCGTGCCAGATCATTAAACATGGCAATACTGCCCCAGACTGCACCGTAAGCCTGACTCATGATAATGCTGGAAAGTGAATACCAGCCATAACCGCTGCTGAGTGCCAGCCCTTTACTTACAGACACATCAGGCATAATCAGGGCAAATAGCAAACCGCCAAGCAGGCTGGCCAGTGTGAATAATCCGGCACAGATAACGCCGCGGCGATTAAGAAATACCTGATGCAGGGTAATGCCGCTGCTGCGCAACTGCATGCCCACCAGTAAAAGTAAAATTATCAGCGCTTTATTAACAGCAGCCAGCGGGCTGCCCAACCAGTCAAAAGAGAGATAATTGCCGGCGATTAGTCCGGCAAGCAGACAACCAACCTGCTTAAGACTGCCCATAATACTGGTATTGCCGGACTGGCCTGTTTGTTGCTGCCGTTTCAGCCGCCACGGATAACGACGGTCAAACCAGATAAATATCAGGAGGTTGGCTGCAATCAGGCAGACGAATAATACCGCTACTGTTAAGCTGATATTAGCCAGCTGTGCGCCCAGATCGGGTTCTTGCGCCAGTGATAATCCTATTAGAAATAAAATCAGATATACCAGCCATGCCAGCCCGTAATTCAGCCAGTTTACAACCCGTGCCGGTGTGGGTATGCAAAATCCGATAAACAAGGGAATCAGAATGATTAGCAGGGAAATTAAATTTTGCATGGATATTTGTGTACGGCAGAATTAGGGATAATAAACGGTTTAGCTACAGGCAGGTACAGAACAGGCAGCACATTGTGTGACAATGGCTGCCTGTGAAATATACGTTCAGATTTTACTGGTCAACGAAAGCGCGTTCGATAACGTAGTCACCACGCTGCCCCATTTTCGGGGAAATAGTCAAACCAAAACTGTTAAGTGTTTCACAGCTGTCTCTGAGCATTTCGGGGCTGCCGCAAATCATCGCCCGGTCGTCAGCAGGATTAATCGGCGGCAAGCCAATGTCGGTAAACAGTTTACCCGATTTCATTAAATCAGTCAGGCGTCCGTGATGGATGAAATCTTCCCGGGAAACCACCGGATAGTAAATCAGTTTTTCACGTACTAATTCACCCAGATATTCATGATTGGGTAACTCTGTGGTGAAATGATCATAATAGGCCAGATCTTTTTTATAGCGCACGCCGTGAATCAGAATAATTTTTTCAAACTGTTCATAGATGTCCGGGTCTTTGGTTACGCTGAGAAATGGTGCCAGACCGGTACCGGTAGACAGCAGATACAGGTGTTTGCCGGGGTTAAGGTCACCGACAATCAGGGTACCGGTAGGCTTTTTACTCACCAGTACTTCGTCACCCGGTTTCAGATGTTGAAGGCGGCTGGTTAACGGACCATCCTGTACTTTAATACTGAAAAAAGCCAGCTCTTCTTCCCAATTGGCACTGGCAATACTGTAGGCTCTCATCAGGGGTTTACCGTCTACCATCAGACCAATCATCACAAACTGACCATTCTGAAAACGTAATGATTCGTCCCGTGTGCAGGTAAATGTGAAATATGCGTCTGTCCAGTGGTGTACAGACAATACTTTTTGTGTGTTATAGGCTGCCATTAATTATCCATGGTTAAGGAAAGCGGTATTATTAGCGTAAACCGAAAACACGCCAGCTTTCTGTTGCCATTCAGGGACATTTTATGCTCTGGTCGCTGACGTAAGGTGTGAATTTTAAGACAATTTGATGTGCTGTTCAATGGGTTTTAGAGTATTCACTTTAATAAAAGTACTCTGTTTCAGACAGTTTTATCTGAACAGCAGTAAATATATCAACAGGTTGCCATAATTATAGCAACCTGTTGATGTTAAGCTGGTTTATCCGCAGTTACAGACGGCCATGGCACAGTTTATATTTCAAACCGCTGCCACACGGGCACGGATCGTTACGACGAATAACAATACCGCGCGCTTCCAGAGCTTCCGGGCTGAAATCTTCATCTTCTGCTACATTATCAGCAGCGAATACTTCGTGCTGTTCTTCTTCAGAGGCCGGTTGAAAACGCACTGAAATCAGCAATGAAGCAACGGTATGGCGAATATTGCTCCACATGGCCTGAAACATTTCAAATGCTTCACGTTTGTATTCCTGTTTCGGGTTTTTCTGGGCATAACCGCGCAGATGAATACCCTGACGCAGGTAATCCATATCGGCCAGATGTTCGCGCCAGCGGCTGTCAATGATTTGCAGCATGATGTCGCGTTCAAATTTGCGCATGGTGTCGATGCCAACCAGTTCGACTTTATGAGCATAATCTTTTTCTACTATATCCAGCAGACGTTCAGAAATGCTTTCGTTGTCGAGGCTGTTGTCTTCTTTAAGCCAGTCATTGATGGAAACTTCAATGTTGTAATCAGCAGCCAGTTTGTTTTCCAGACCGGAAATATCCCACTGCTCTTCCATGCTATCCGGCGGAATAAAGCTGTCTACAGTATCAACAATTGCATCATGGCGTATTTCCTGCATCAGACCGTCAATATCGTTGCTGGCCAGAATATCGGCACGCTGATGATAAATAACCTTACGCTGGTCGTTGGCTACATCGTCGTATTCGAGTACTTGTTTGCGCATGTCGAAGTTACGGTTTTCGACTTTGCGCTGTGCTCCTTCAATCTGACGGTTGAGCATTCCGGCTTCTATAGCCACGCCACGTTCAGGAGCCAGACGGTTAAGAATGGCTGTTGCACGGTCAAGTGCAAACAGGCGCAACAGCGGATCTTCAAACGACAGGTAAAAGCGGCTGGAACCGGCATCACCCTGACGACCGGCACGGCCGCGCAGCTGATTATCAATACGGCGGCTTTCATGGCGTTCGGTACCGATAATGTGTAAACCGCCAGCTGCAATCACGGCATCGTGGTCAATCTGCCATTGCTGCTGTAATTTGTCGATTTCACTTTTTTTCGCTTCTTCGCTGAGGCTGTCATCGGCATTAATGGCATCTATTTGCGGCTTGATATTGCCACCAAGCACAATATCCGTACCACGACCGGCCATATTGGTGGCTACGGTAATCATGCCGGGGCGGCCTGCCTGAGCAATAATATCCGCTTCACGAGCATGTTCTTTGGCGTTGAGAACATTATGTCTGAGGTGCTCTTTATCCAGTAAGGCGGATACCAGTTCGGAATTTTCAATACTGGTGGTACCAACAAGGATTGGCTGACCTTTGGCATGGCGCTCTTTGATATCGGCAACCACAGCTTCGTATTTTTCTTCGATTGAACGATATATCTGGTCGTTCAGATCTTTACGTATCATCGGGCGGTTTGGCGGGATGATAACGGTTTCCAGACCGTAAATATTCTGGAATTCAAAGGCTTCCGTGTCGGCAGTACCGGTCATGCCGGCCAGTTTGTCATACAGACGGAAGAAATTCTGGAAAGTAATGGAAGCCAGTGTCTGGTTTTCTTTATTGATTTCCACGCCTTCTTTGGCTTCAACAGCCTGATGCAGACCATCAGACCAGCGCCGTCCGGCCATCAGGCGGCCGGTAAATTCGTCAACAATAATTACTTCGCCATCCTGTACCACATAATGCTGGTCGCGCTGGTAGAGTGTATAAGCACGCAGCGCAGCCATCAGATGATGCATCAGCATGATATTGGTAGTGGAATACAGGGAATCGCCTTCCTGCAGCAAACCCATTTTGGTGAGAATCTGCTCGGCATGCTCATGCCCCTGATCACTGAGCACTACCTGCCGGGCTTTCTCGTCTACCCAGTAATCGCCCTCACCGTCTTCGCTTTTCTGGGCAATCAGCTGTGGCGGAATCTGATTCATTACCTGATAAAGCGTGACGTTATCGTCAGCCTGACCGGAAATAATCAACGGTGTACGGGCTTCATCAATCAGAATGGAGTCTACTTCATCAACTACTGCAAATGAGAGCTCACGCTGCACTTTTTCGCTTTGATCACTTACCATGTTGTCGCGTAAATAATCGAAGCCGTATTCATTGTTGGTACCGTAAGTAATATCAGCCAGATAAGCGGCTTTTTTATCGGCATGATCCATGTTGCTGATAATGATGCCGACAGACATGCCCAGAAATTCATACAGCGGACGCATGATTCCGGCATCACGTGCAGCCAGATAATCATTCACGGTAACTACATGTACGCCTTTACCGGTCAGAGCATTCAGATAGACGGCTGTCGTGGCAACCAGAGTTTTCCCTTCACCGGTACGCATTTCGGCAATTTTGCCATAATGCAGTACCATACCGCCGATAAGCTGCACATCAAAATGCCGCATACCGAGTACACGCTTACTGGCTTCACGGCATACGGCAAAAGCTTCTACCAGCAGGCTATCGAGTTTTTCCCCATCAGCCAGACGTTGTTTGAATTCAGCAGTTTTAGCCTGTAGTTCAGTATCGCTTAAAGCTTGAAGTTGCGGTTCGAGCGCATTGATTCTGGATACTTCTTTACGATATTGTTTCAAAAGCCGGTCGTTGCGGCTTCCGAGAATTTTTTTAGCTAAGTTTTTCAACATAAATCAACAGTCCGGCACCTGCTGGCGCAATAAATAGTAAGCTTGAAATAGAAGATTTTAACACAAGCGCCTACGCTGCTGTGCGGCTGTTTGCATGCCTGTGTCAATTATGTGCAATCTGAAGCTGTTCAGAAGTTACTGATTGCTGTTTATGGTGCTTAATATAATGGTAAAACTGTTTTTTCCAAGCGCTGTCTGTGGTAAAAGATGCTGTTGCTGCTGTGATTAATACAGCAGTGTCTATAAAAAAATATCATCTGCAATGCAGATGATAATGTGGTTAAGAAATATCGAGAATGGTTAAATTTAGCTGTAAAGGCTATGTTATTGTTACGATTTTGTTTTTTTTAAATGATTAATAATCAAATCGTAAGCAGCCAAAATAAAATTCACCCTGTTTCGAAGTTTTGTCTCGTCCGATAAGAATTGTGTCTGGATAGGGATTATCAGCAGTTACGTCAGTTGTATATTGATAGTACTGGTTTATATTATCGCCCCAGGAAAGAGTCTCTTTTAACTGAACCGGTACGGGTTTGGCACCAATAGATTTAGCAAATCTGGCCATATCGCCTTTGGCTATGGCAAAAAAATATGAACCGCTATCGCCCTGATATCGAACCACAGAAACAGAAGTATTTGCAATCTGCAGCGGTTTAGTAAAGCGATATTCCAGATCAATAAGGCCGTCTTTTTCGAAATTTTTTACAGTAATTTTTTGTTTATTAAGCTGTGTAGTTATACCTGAATCACGTGCATCAACAGGTTCGGCTTTGCACAATAGCGCAGCCTTGAATTGATTGCTCAATACTACTGTATTAGTTTTTGCAATTGCTGCCCCCCCAGCTAAATTGAAAATAAGTAAACAACTGCATAAAAGTATATTTTGTGTTCTCATGTTTTGACCCTAATCATAAATAAGTATAATAATTAGATTAAATGATATTTTTGCAAAACAAAACGTACTAGCGATAAAGTATTATAGCTAAAATATTATCATAATAAAATCAATGTGTATATTCAAACCTCAATATGATTCATAATCAGAAATGATTAGTTTACTTATTTCTGCAAAAATACTATTCTAATCGTTTTTTTCACTTAAGCTGCGTAATGCTGCTGCCAGTTCCGGATGATGGCTTAAAGCCTGAGCCGAACGCATCAATGCATTACGAGCTACAGGGCTTAAACTGGCATTTTTAATCACCTTCTGTTTTGAATCTGCTGGTTTTACTCTAACTTTTATATTTTCAATGGTGGTATCAATTTTTTGTATTTGTGGTAATAGTGCTGGCAACACCATGCGTAAGCGTGAAGCCACCATACTATTATGAGCAATCACTACCAGACAGCCAGCACGCACACAGGCCACATTAAAATGAGCACACAGACTGGCTGGTAGCTCCTGTTTAAGGCATGCATTCAACCGCTGCCAGTGTGCAGACTGCACCAGTAAATGATTCAGCTGAGCATTCGTTTTGCCGAAACGGTTTAAATTCATTTTAAATACTAACGTAAATTATTCGAGATACAATGGCATTCACCATTTATTTAAATAGCGATGAACGTTATTTATAATCATTTTTAAATATTGATTTAAAAAACAATTATTATAAATTACTAAGCTGCGCAAGCAGTAATTACTACGAACTCATCTACATCAACTATAAACAATAACATGCAGTATATTTTTATAAAAACAAATTTGCATTTATTCTTCCATGCACACAAACACAAATATTGCATAATTTTAAATAATTTAATATTATTGTAATGATTAATAGCTTTTTCTATACAAATAGCTATATATATTGACATACTTTTGCATATTATAAAAATATATAGTAAAATTGAAGGTGGTATTGAATTCAAAAATTTACTGCCTCTCAACAAAACAATAGTCTATTTGGTATTAAATTGTATTTGTAATATTTTACTGAACAATAGCAAATGATTAAATTTCATTTAATTTTTTAGGGCAATCAAAATCAGGAGAATTTCTAATGACATGGGATGTTAACAAAGCCGTCACTCACCTTAAGAACCATGCGAAGTCACAATCACAAGGGTACTGTGCTAAATATGTTAGAGAAGCCATTCAAGCAGGTGGAATTAGTTTATTGGGACCAAGACCAACTTCGGCAAAAGACTATGGCCCATTTTTAAAAAGCGCTGGGTTTACTGAATATTCTTCTGTTCCCGGTGGCTATAAAGCTGGCGACATTGCTGTAATACAGAATCCGGATGCTCAACATAAACATGGTCATATGCAAATGTATTCTGGTTCTCAGTGGATTTCAGATTTTAAACAAAAAAATTTCTGGCCCGGTTCAATTTACACCGAAAAAAAACCTTCATATAAAATTTATCGAATGGAATAAGTAAATCCATAATGAGTCATCAACAGTAATACGTAGCTCCATTGGATCGGCTTTATGTTAAAGCAATAGTATATTAACCATTTAAAAGCCGTTTTCCATAATAATCTGTCCGGGTATTCTGTTGCGGTGCATGCTATAGCCCATATCCAGTAAGGTCTGAAAAGTATCGGTAACCATGGCCGGATTACCACACAGCATAAAACGGGTTTGTTCTTGGTTGAAATTCAAACCCAGACCTTCTGCCAGCGTACCATTCTGCAATAATTGCGGCAGACGCTGACCGAGTGCTCCGGCAGTTGGTTCACGGGTAACTACCGGCTGGTAAGTCAGTTGATCTGTATATTCGCCAATCAGAGGGTGATGGATTAACTCGTTTATATGCTGGCTGAAAATCAGTTCTTTGGCATATGAAACGGAATGTACCAGCCCGATATGCCGGAAACGTTCCCAGACAGCAGGCTGTTGCAGCATAGACAGAAACGGTGCAATGCCGCTGCCGGTACTGAGCATGATCAGCTGCTCGCCATCAGTAAATCGCCCCGGCAGAAAAAAGCCAAAAGCGGTTTTATCCAGCAGTATAGAATCGCCTGCCTGCAATTGTGCCAGCCGGGCGCTCATCGGTCCGCCTTCAATCAATACTACAAAGTATTCGAGTGTATCTGCATATTCGGCAGATACAACAGAATAGGCGCGCCAGATAAAACCTGCGCCGTCTCGAAAACCCAGACGCGAAAACTGACCGGCACTGAAGCGATAGGCTTCAGGCCGGGTGATGGCAAAAGTCAGCAGTTTAGGGGTATGCTGTTTGACCCAGAGTACGGTTTCTTCAGTAAATTTAGCTTCTGCGGCAGCCTGCATGCAGTTATTCCTGTGTGTGTAGCACCGCCTGAGCGGTGACAGTATGATTACAGTCTGATATCGATATCCTGATATTTTCGGCTGGCTTCGGTATGACTGATTTCAATACCATCACTTACTGCCCATTTTCCATCATTAATACGCTGGTATTGCAGGCTGAAACTGCCATCACCGATTTTATGCAGGGTAAAGGTTTCGCCCGCCGGAATATAAAAGGTGCGTATAGCAGTAAATTTACCGGCGTGCAATTCGTATAATTGGGCAAATACCGGCGATTGCAAGGAGGTGGCATGTACAACAATATTATTATTGCCGCGCTCACGCAAAACCGGATAGCCGGATACATAAGCCGCTTTAAGCGGGAAAAGCTGTCCATTGGGTGCCGCGGTAACTGGCATGCTGCCCTGCTCATTAACATTATTAGCCGGCGGATATGCCAGCCTCCACCAAACTCCGCCCATAGCAATCAGTACGGCAATCCCCACAATCCATAACCAGCCATGACCGCGTTCGTGCAGGTCGACAACTTTATCCTGATGGTTAGGCAATAAAACCGGAGGCGCAAATGGTGTCTGCCGGCGCGCCAGCAATGACGGTGACAACCTTGCCTGCAGGCTTTGCCGCGCAATCCACACATCATGATGATGGCGCTGCTCCGGATCAGACAGTACTGCATATGCTTTATTAATCTCAGCCATACGCTGATGCGCCTGCGGATTATGCGGATTGCGGTCAGGATGGTATTTTTGTGACAAAGCCCGATAGGCCGCACGAATGACTTCGTCGGATGCCCCTTGAGCAACATTTAATACTTCATAATAATTGTGCACGGATTTTTCACTTACACAGGTTAAATCAAGGTATTGAGTGCATGATTGATATCATCCCAGATATCTTCAATATCTTCGATACCGGCGGAAATGCGCAGCAGGCCTTCACGGATGCCCAGAGATTCTTTAACTTCTTTACTCATGCCGCTATGCGACTGGCTGGCACTGTGATTAATCAGGCTTTCGACGCCGCCAAGGCTGGCCGCCATCCGAATCATGCGCAGATTTTTTATCACACTATTGGCTGCTTCGCGACTGTTCTGACGTAAATAAATGGAGACCACTCCGCCAAAACCATGCTGCATCTGTTTACAGGCGATATCATGGTGTTCATGCTCCGCCAGACCGGGATAAAATACTTTTTCTACCGCAGGGTGCTGCTGCAAGCGTCTGGCCAGTTCAGCCGCATTGGATAAATGCCGGTCCATACGCACAACCAGTGTTTTGATACCGCGTAATACCAGTGCACAGTCCATCGGGCCGGCCACGCCGCCGGTATTAATACTTATGGCACGTAATAATTTTGCATGTGCAGGATCTTTTACCACAACAATACCCATCAGCACATCTGAATGTCCGCACAGGTATTTGGTTGCGGAATGAAAGACGATATCCACACCCAGATTCAGCGGATTCTGTACGTAGGGTGTCGCAAAAGTATTATCCATACCGACAATGGCACCGGCAGCTTTGGCTTTAGCAGACAGTTCAGCGATGTCTACCAGACGCAGCAGCGGATTACTCGGGGTTTCCAGCCATACCATTTTTACTTTGGTCTGTGCCAGTATCCGGTCCAGATTATCCGGATTGGTAAGATCGGCAAAAATAACGTTAACACCCCACTGGGCATATACTTCGGTTAATAAATCATAAGCTCCGCCATAAATATCGGCTACCGCAACAATGGTATCACCCGGCCGCAGAAAAGTACGCCACACAGCATCGATTCCGGCCATACCACTGCCATAGGCAAAACCGGCACAGCCATTTTCCAGCTCGGCGACTGTGTCTTCAAGTACTTGCCGTGTCGGATTGGAAATACGCGCATAACGGAACGGAATATTTTCGCCGATTTCATTCATGGCGAACATGCTGTTCTGATAAATAGGCGGCATTAGGGCACGGTTATGCTCTTCCGGCTGATAACTGGAATGAATGGTCTGTGTGGCAAATTTCATATTTTCTCCATTTGATTACTGGTTTTGCTGTTCAGACAGCTGTTTATACGGGTAACGGCATTAGTACTGAGGCTGCTAGTTTAGCACGCACTCTGGTTATCAGGCAGCATACTGTTTCTTTTACACTAATCCCGACTGATTTGCTCGGAATTAAGGCATACAGTATAATTTTACGCCTTATATGCCGGCGGTTTCTGTGGTTTAACTATACTGCGCCGGCTGGATTCAGATTTGTTTTGCAAGGAAAATTATCAGAATGGACACTATTGCCGACGTGCAAAGCAGTGTTGATAAACGCAATATGCCAATCAATCAGGTTGGCGTGAAAGGCTTACGCCTGCCGCTGAGTATTATTTGTGCTGCAGGTAAACAACATACTGTTGCTGATTTAACCATGACTGTGTCACTGCCGGCCGAACAGAAAGGCACACATATGTCACGCTTTATTGAGTTAATGCAGACACAGCATGACAGTATTGATTTTACTGTACTGCGGCAACTGACTGCCACCATGTTAGAAAAACTTCAGGCAACAGCAGGTAAAATCAGTATGCGCTTTCCCTTTTTCCGGCAAAAGCAGGCTCCGGTAAGCGGTATTTCCAGCCTGCTGGATTATGAAGTGGTGCTCAGTGGCGAAATTCAGGCCGGTATTTATCAGCAAACATTGCAGGTTATCATTCCGGTTACCAGTCTGTGCCCGTGCAGTAAGGAAATTTCTGCTTACGGAGCGCATAATCAGCGTTCACATGTCACTGTTACGCTGGTATGCACTGAATCAATTGCTATTGAAGAAATTATTGATCTGGTAGAACAACAGGGTTCATGTCAGTTATACGGTTTGCTGAAACGGCCGGATGAAAAGTATGTCACTGAATATGCTTATGATAACCCCAAATTTGTTGAAGATATGGTTCGTGATGTTGCTACCGCGCTAAAAACTGATACACGTATTCAGTCTTTTACAGTAGAAAGTGAAAATTTTGAATCTATTCATAACCATTCTGCCTATGCACTGATACAATACCCGTAAACTGATTGTTTGCAGACTTAGCTTTATCTGGATAAACGAAATCAGAAAGCACTTAAGGGGAGATAATGACTACCCTTCGGTTCTGCCGGTAGTCATTTTCTTTGTTGATTGTTCAGGTTGAAATTACACTGGTTACTGTGACCATTTTTTATGTATCACAATCCTACCCGTTCTCGTGTCTGTATGGCTTCCCTGTTAAAACTGCTGTTTATGCTGCTGGTATTGCTGCCGGGGCTGAATAGTGCGGTACTGGCTGCGGACAATAAAAATTTATTACCTCCGGAACAGGCTTTTGTACCGGAACTGATCGTTCATAATCAGGATATTCGTGTACATTTTGTTATTGCCGACGGCTATTACTTGTACCGGAATAAAATTCAGATTACTACTGAGCCGGCGGATATATTTGGTGAAGGACAATTTATCCGGCAGGGACAGCAAAAGCACGATGAGTTTTTTGGTACCCAGCAGGTTTACTACAATCATGCAGATGCAGTCTGGCACTATAAGGCAGATGCACAGACTGTTCCGTATCAGTTAACTTTATCTTATCAGGGCTGTGCAGATGCAGGAATCTGTTATCCGCCGGTAGAAAATACATTTACCATCAGCCGTACCGGCAAATATCGTATTACGCCACAATCAACACATATTCAGCCAGTCCCGCCGGATACTTTTACTGACCCTCCGGTTAAAGCTCCGCCACCGGAGTGGTCAGGCAGCTCAGGCGGAGACAGTCTGTTTCAGCTTTCCCGCGCAACGCTGATTACCAATTTAATGACTTTTTTTATTGCCGGGATGGGATTGAGTCTGACAGCATGCATGTATCCGCTGCTGCCGATAGTATCAGCCATCGTAATGGGTACCCGCCGGAAAACCACTAAATTGCGGGCATTTATCCTGTCATTTGTTTATGTACAGGGGCTTGCTTTTACCTACACTATTGTTGGTATTGTTACTGCCCGTACCGGTGCGTTTCTGACCGGATGGCTGCAACAGCCTGCAGTAGTGCTGGCTGCCGCAGCCATACTGGTGATACTGGCTTTATCAATGTTTGATTTATACAGTATTCAGTTGCCGGCACGCTGGCAGACGTTTTTTCAGCGGGTCAGCGGTCGCTTTCATGGCGGACATTTGCTCTCTGTGCTGATAATGGGGGCATTGTCAGCGCTGATTGTCGGCCCCTGTGTCGCACCACCTCTGGCTTTTGCACTGGGTTATATTGCTCAGAGCGGGGATGCTGCTCTGGGCGGCATGGCTCTGTATGTTATGGCACTGGGTACCGGCATCCCGCTGATTCTGATTTCTGTATTCGGTGTGCATATTCTGCCCCGTGCCGGTAAGTGGATGATTGGTGTCAAATATCTGTTCGGTCTGATGCTGCTGGGTGCAGCTACCTATATTGCCACTCCGTTTCTGAATTACTATCTGGTAGTCACTATTTATACTTTACTGATGCTGATACCCGCAATCTATTTAGGCTGGCAGTGGTATCATTCATCAGCACGCCAGCGCTGGTTTAATGCGATTACCGGTATACTGTTTCTGGCTTGTGGCATTGGTTTTGTTTCTGCCAGCATAATGAACTGTGTGACGCCTTTACATCGTTTTCTTACTTTAACTCCGCCAAACGGTCAGCATTTTGGTCGTTATTTTGATAAGCCGGAACAATTACGTCAGGCTATGCAAGAGTTGTTTGATGAAGATCCGAATAAGCCGGTACTGGTAGATTTTTATGCAGACTGGTGTATATCCTGCAAGGAAATGACCGCATTTACTTTAAGTAAAGCTTCAGTCAGACGGGTAATTGAAGAAAAGCGTTTTTTACAGATTGATGTAACCAATAATACGCCGGCACAGCGCAGAATGATGCAGCGCTATGGTCTGTACGGACCTCCGGGATTATTTGTTGTACACAGAAACGGCTATCGCAGCCAGCCACTGATTGGCTATGTACCGGCATCAGAATTGTTAAGCTGGTATGACAAACAAGTACAGAAAGCACAATAAATTAACAGCCTCTTTGCTTGCAAAGAGGCTGTTGCACAGAGAGTTAACAGTGCATACTTTTTCTGTTTGAGTGTTTCAATCCTGATAATGACGATCAGCCACTTTTAAAGCGCGCCGTGCCAGTGCCAGATTGGCTGTTTTGCGGTCGAGTACCATAAACATAAACACACCTTGAACATTCTTCATCGGCCGCAATAAATAATATTGTTTATGCAGGCTGATAAGAATATCGTCTATAGCATCTTCATTGTTGTCCTGACCATAAAGGCGCTCAATAGCCTTTATTTCTGAACGCACAATTTCGGTATTGCCGGCGGACAGAATGTCAAGATCCATGCCTGACGGACTAACCCCGTCTATAAACATTCCGCTTTCATAATCCACGACAGCACACGCCATGACACCTTTAGTTGCCGCTAACTCATCAATGACGCCATCAAATCTCACTGTGATATCCTTCTTTATATTGCCAGTATTTTAATTATGGCAGAGTATTTAATTACCTATTTTCCAATTTTTTCCAGCTTTTGACCAGTATTAACTATTTTTATAAAGAAATTTTTTTAATTTGATATCTGTAAACATGCATTTATGTCATAGCAATAAAATTGACATAGGAGCAAATTTGTATCCGGCTAACCGCTCAAGTTACTTTGGTACAGCTATAATAACAGTCTTAACTGGTGCCGGATGCTGTTATGCTGTATGTTTATCAATCCAATCAACTATCTGATTTAGCTGCTTTGTTTGCCAGCGTATATCAGCATACCTCACCACAGTCAGCATGGGCTGCAACAGAAATCGTGGTACAGAGTCAGGGTATGCGCCGCTATCTGAATCACTATCTGGCTCAGGAGCACGGTATTGCCGCTAATCTGCATTTCAGTCTGCCGGCCAGCTACATCTGGCAATTAACTCATCAGGTATTACCGCAAACACCAGCACTTAACCCGTTTCAGTCAGAAGTATTGCGCTGGCGCTTACTGGGATTGTTTCATAGCCCGGCGTTCAGACAACCTCAGTTATGCCAAACTGCTACCGCACTACATTCTTATCTTGATAGCAGTACTCAGGCACCTTACCATCTGGCCGGAAAACTTGCTGATATGTTTGACCAATATTTAATCTATCGCAATGATTGGATAAATAATTGGCAGGAAAACAAATCTGCGAATCTGGGTGAAGATGAGCAATGGCAGGCAGAGCTATGGCGCTGGCTGAACAATGAATCAGATTTACCACACCGCGCCGGCTTAATGCAGGAATTTCTGAGCAAACTTGGTTCTGAACATTTACCCGAGCGGATATTCGTATTCGGTATTGCCACACTGGCACCGGTTTATCTGCATGCATTACAGGTAATAGCCCAATATACTGATGTGCATATATTTGCGGTAAACCCGTGTGCTGAGTACTGGGGCAATGTTCTCTCAGCAGATATGCTGCTCAATAGTCAGGAAACTGACCTGAGTGTGGTTGGTCATCCTTTACTGGCCAGTCTGGGCAAACAGGGGCGGGATTTTTTTGATGCACTCAATGATCTGGGTGAAGTAGTGTATATGCCTTCTGTCTATGCTCAGTGTGATGAAGTGGCAGATACTCTGTTACACCGTCTGCAAAACGATATTCAGTGCCTGCAACATCCGAAACAGTCTGAACCACCCTACCGGCTGCAGGAATATGATAATTCCATTCAGATTGTGGCGGCGCATTCCTGCCTGCGTGAACTGCAAATTCTCAAAGAGCAGCTGATTCAGGACCTGGCCGCACATCCGCACTGGCAGCCGCAGGATATTGCGGTACTTACCCCACATATTGAGCCTTATCTGCCTTTTATCCACGCAGTATTCGGACAAACGCAGGGCAACACGCCTGCTCTGCCTTATAGCATTGCCGACGTTAAAATCAGCCTGCATGAACCACTACTGCAATTATTCGAAAAACTGCTGCAACTGATGCAGAGCCGGTTTGATATTGAAACTGTGCTGCCTTTGCTGGATGAATCTGCTCTGCGCGCACGTTTTGATTTAAACGACAGCGATGCAGAACTGATTCACCGTGTCTGGAGCGAACAAGGGGTACGCTGGGGTGTGGATGCAGATATGCGTCATGAATATGGCGGACAGGGTAAGCACTTTACCTGGCAGCAGGCGCGTGAACGTACGGTACTCGGCTGGCTGCTGCCGGAAAATAAATATACGGCACTGTGGCAGCAACAGCTTCCATGGTTCGGTGATATCGGCCAGACTGAAATTCTGGCACGCGCACAACAGTTAATAGATTGTCTGATTAAACATCATAGCTGCTGGCAAAAAGCAGCTACCATTCCCGAATGGATTGCGCGTACACGACAACTTCTGCGGGATTTAGCCGATACTGATTCTCTGTCCGGACATGCCATGCAGCAACTGGAAACCAGTCTGGCTGAATGGCAGGCGCAGGCAGCACTGGCACAATTTAATCTGACTATTGAACCGGCCATTGCAATCGAGCATTTGCAGAATTATTTATCCACTACCCGTCAGGCCGGATTTCTGCGCGGCGGGATTACCTTTTGTAGTATGGTACCGATGCGCAGCCTGCCCTTTCGCTGTATCTGTCTGCTCGGTCTGAATGACGGCGAATTTCCCCGTACTACCAAATCTGCTGCTTTCGACCTGATTGCACAGCACCCGCGCCGCGGCGATCGTGCCCGTCGTAACGATGACCGCTATCTGTTTCTTGAATCTATTTTAAGTGCGCGCGAAAAACTGTATTTGTCGTATATCGGTAAAGATATTCGCAAAAACGAAGAACTGGCCCCCTCTGCTCTGCTTTATGAGCTGACCGATGTTCTGGCCGCCATGACCGGCTGTAATCCACTGGTATTTAATCAGCAGCATATCATCAGACACCCGTTACAACCCTTTTCCTATCGCTATTTTAACGGCGATTTAGTCAGCTGCCGCAGTGATTACGCCATGGCACTGAATCAGAATACAGATAAGCCTGCGCCATTTTATGCAAAAATAACTGAACCGGAAAAACAGAATCAGGAAGTTGATATTGAATCCTTTATCCGGTTCTGGCGTAATCCGGTACGTCACTGGCTTCAGCAGCAGTTACAATGGCAGGCACCCTATCAGGAAACACCAGTCAGTGCAGCAGAACCGTTTGCAATTGAAAACAGTGCATCGATTTATACTGCCTATACCCGTGCACGCCGGCAGCATCTGGACTTTGCTGAGGTAGATGCAGCACTGGCAGTAAGCGGACTGGTGCCTGAAGGCGAGCTGGGCGTGATCGTCAGCCAGGTTCTACGCAATCAGACACTGGCTCTGGACAGCAGCATACTGTTCAGTCCCGCTGTCGCCGATATTGCCTTTATTTTTGAACATGAACAGTTACAGCTAAGTGGCAACATCAGCTGTTTACATCAGTGCGGGCAGCTTATTGAACGGAATCACGCCCCGACAGCACCGGATAATATTGAGTTATATCTGCGCCATTTACTCCTCTGCGCTACTGAAAGCGAAGGTGCACAGGACACATATGAGCTTTATCCGGCCAAACCGCGCATGCTGGCAGCAATGAGCCGGATTGATGCACAAGCGCAACTGGCTTTATGGCTGGAGTATTACCGGCTGGGTCAAAGCCGGCCACTGCCCTTTTTTCCGAAAACCAGCCTTACCACAGCCCTTAAATGGTATCGTAACCGGCAAAAGAAAAACCGTACGCCCGAATATGGTGCCGAAGAACGCAGCACCGCGTTTAAAGTCTATGCAGACAGCCATAACGGAAAACCGCAGGCAGACTATCCCGAAGTAGCTCAGGTATTTGGCCGCGATGAAGAACTGCCGATTGACACCCCGCTGTTCTGGCAACTAATTGAAGAATTACTGCTGCCCATGACAGCAGTGTTGGAAACCGCTGATAAATTATAATGAGCCAAGCATTAAATCCGATTACCATGCCCTTAAACGGCAGCAGCCTGATTGAAGCTTCTGCCGGTACCGGGAAAACCTTTAACATTGCCGCCCTGTTTGCACGGCTGGTGTTACTGGAACGCATGCCGGTTGACGCTATTCTGGTGGTCACTTTTACCAAAGCAGCTACAGCGGAGCTGAAAACCCGTTTGCGTACCCGCCTTAATCAGGCTCTGGCTCTGTTACAAAATAATCTGCCTGCGGAACAGAATGACCCAGTACTGCAACAGCTGATTGACTGTGCCCGCAGTCAGGATGATGATGCCAGTCTGATTCTACGCCTACAGGCAGCCATTACCCAGTTTGACCGTGCAGCCGTTTACACCATTCACGGATTCTGCCAGCGCGTACTCACTGATTATGCCTTTTTATGCCAGACACCATTTGATACGGAAACTATTGAAACTGATCCGGAAATGCTGTGCCGATTTGCCGAAGACTTCTGGCGGCAGCAGGTAAGCAATAACAGCAGCATGGCCACTCTGGCCGTCGCTTACAAACTTACCCCTGCCCGGGTTATGCAGGAAATGGGACGGCACTGCGGCATGGTAGATTTACAGGTACGCCAGCCGCCGGTTGCGGATATAGCCGGCATAAATAACTGCTGGCAACAGGCATGGCAAAGCGTATGTACACATTTCAGCCTTATTCAGGATTCATTCTGGCAGTTACATCAGCAGCTAAATGGCAATATTTACCGCCAGAAAAGTTATCAGCAGCTTTTCACTGACCTGCAGCAGGTAATGGAAAGCGAAGTAAACTGCCATTCTTTTTCTTCTTCTGTACTGGAAAAGTGTGCCAAACTGGCCTCATCCCAGCTACAGGAAAACACCAAAAAAAATCAAACACTCAATAATGAGCTGATAGCTAACATTGCCCCACTGGTAGAGCTGGCAGAAGCTGTTACTGCCATGCTGATTGCAGAAGACAGCATATCACTGCAATTACAGCTGGACTGTTTTAACTACGTGCGCCAGTGTCTGAATCAGCACCGGCGCAACAGCCATCAGCGCAGCTTTGACGATTTACTGGCAGATCTGGGTCTGGCACTGTCTGCGGATAATCCCATGTCTGAAACACTGGCCGCAGCACTGGCGCAAACATGGCAGATTGCACTGGTAGACGAATGTCAGGATACTGATCCGTTGCAGTACCGAATTTTCAAAACTGCGTTTGCCGAACAAAACCGCCCGCTTATTATGGTGGGTGACCCGAAACAGGCTATTTACCGTTTCCGTGGTGCTGATATTCACGCCTATCTGCGCGCCGCTGCCGATACCCCGCCACAGCAGCGCTATACCCTGACCACCAATTACCGCAGCCATCAGGCACTGGTACAAGCCATTGGCCACCTGTTCAGCGGCAAAAAGCTGCCTTTTATTCTTGAGGGTATCAGCTATCCGCAGGTTCAGGCACAGGCAGAAAATAACCGTCTGCATTACAGTCACGGCAATACTGTTATACCGGCAGTAGTGGTGCGCTGGCTGCATGAAAAAATAGATGTCAGCGAGAAGGGAGCGGAAATTATCCCGAATAAAGACAGTCTGCGGACACGTGCGGCCGAATATTGTGCCTATGAAATTGCCGGCATGATTAATCAGGGTATGCGCGGAGAACTGCTACTGAGTAACCGGCCGTTACAGGCTGGCGATATTGCCGTATTGGTGCATTCACATAATGAAGGCCGCATGATTGCCGGCGCATTGAAACGCTGCGGCATCATGAGCGTCTCTCTTGGAAACCATTCAGTTTTTTCCAGCACTGAGGCACAGGCTGTCGAGGCTCTGTTACGTTTCTGGCTGCAACCGCAGCGCACTGAAACATTACGCTTTATCCTTGGCGGTGTACTGTTCGGCTGGACAGCAGCACAGCTGGCAGAACTGAACCAAAATGAAAATACACTGAGCGAATGGATACAGCTGGCAATACAAACCCGCGAACAATGGCAGCAGTATGGTATTTATTCTGCCATACAGTGGTTTGCCGGCCAGACCGGCATGGAAATCAGATTGCTTACACAGCGCAATGAGCGCAGTCTGACCAATCTGTGGCAACTGGCCGAATTACTGGCTGATGCTGAACAAACCCTGCCGACGGCCAACGCCCTGCTGAACTGGCTGACCAGTGCCATCAGCAACGAGCGTTCAGCAGGTGAAAGCAGTCTGCTGCGACTGGAAAGTGATGAAGCGCTGGTTAAAATTGTGACCATGCATGCTTCCAAAGGGCTGGAATATCCGGTGGTATTCTGTCCGTTTGCATGGGATGGTAAAGAGGCCATTAATAATCAGGAACACTGGCAACGTCTGCATCAGCAGGATAAAGTGGAACTGATTGCCAATAGTTTGCTCAGTGACAGCGACCGGGAGGAGCTGGAATGCGAAAGTATGGCCGAACGCTTGCGTCTGTATTATGTGGCCTTTACCCGGGCACGCGAACAATTGATACTGTACACTGCCGCCTGCAACAATACCGCCAGTAACCCCATGGCATGGCTACTGGACGGACAGCCGGACAATACCCTGAAAGAATCACGCCAATTCTGGCAGGAAACTCATAAGCCCAATCTGCCCAGTACTTTACGTGCTGCATGGCATCAATGTCTGGCTGCCGGCAACCCTGAGCTGTTTCAATGGTGTGAAGGTAGTGTAGACCCTGTCTGTATTGATATCAGTATAAAACCCGAACAACCTTATCGTGCGCTAACACCGACAGTACGGACTTTTCAATCCATACGCTATACCAGTTTCACCAGTCTGAGCCGGCATGATTACAGTCACCGCGAATCTGCTCCGGAAGAAGAAAAAATAGCACCTGCGCTGGATCAGGCTGAAGTACAGACTCAGCCGCTGAGCCCCGATACAGAAGCGGAAACACCTGTGCTCGCATTCGAGCGCGGTATCAACGCCGGACTTTGTCTGCATGCCATACTGGAACAGACCGAATTCAGCCTGCCGGCTACTGCAACGGAACAGGAGCATATTCTCGACTGTCTGGCGCGTTATGGTTTCGACAGCCGGCACAGCACCACCATGCAGACGCTTACTGATACCGTACGCCAATGCCAGCTGTCACCACAAACCATTATTGCAAACATACCTAAAGCACAACGAGTGGCTGAAATGAATTTCATGCTGCGGGTTGCCGATTTCAGTATCGCAGATTTACAACAGTGGTTTAACCACGCATCCGGATTACCGCAATGCTGTGTTCAGGCGGCACAGGAGCTGGATTTTGCTACAGTAAACGGATTTATCAACGGGGCTATCGATCTTCTAGGCGAAGACCGGCATGGTCAGGTATATGTTATTGATTACAAATCCAACCATTTGGGAAATCGTCTGTCAGACTATACTCAGGAAAACATGGACGAGGCTATTGCCAGACATCATTACTACCTTCAGGCACTCATTTACAGCATTGCCTGTGCACGATTTCTGCACAGTCGCCGGCAGCTGCCGCCCAGTATCAGCGTACGTTATCTCTTCCTGCGCGGACTTAATCCGCACAACCAGAATGGCATATGGAAATGGGATATAGACACAGCCAGTCTCAGGCCATGGCTAGTAGAACATGACAAAGTATAGCAGCTGCGGTATATTAACCATTCCAGCCGTATTTTTCGCTAAGGAAGCAACAACATGCTCAACAAGCCCGAAGAATTTATCATGGCCATACTTGCCGGCATATGGGTCGTTATCACCTTTATTATCTGTCGCTATCTGCATCTGCCAACTGATACGGGTTTATTAGTTACTACCCTGACACTGATATGGGCGCTGGTATTTTTCCTGTTATGGCAGCGCGGGCGTACATGCAAAATCTGGCCGGTTTTTCTGGGGCTTCTGGTTATGTGCTGGTGGCGCGCTATTTGTTACTCATCTACCGAAATTGTTCTTAACAATGATAACAGTACCACCACACTGGTACACTGGTACGGCAGCTGGACAGCCCTGATTATTTATGCGCTGATTCCGGTCATTGCCGGTTACGGATTCAAGTGGTGGCAGCATAAACGCCGTAAACCACAAGTAACGGCTTGAGGTTACAGTTTACTGAAATAGTCTGATACATATTGTTAAAAATACAATTAATACAAAACTCCGGATTGATGAGATTACAGATAATCAAATTAAGGTTATCGCCAGGGGCTGAATAAATTGAGTATAAAAAATCAATCTAAAGAAATTTTTAACACGAATAATTCTCTGAAGCTTTCGTTAATTTGTTTGACTGTTACTCATCTTATCTGGAATATCTGGAGAATTTTATATGAGTATAATATAAACCTATCTTATAATGAGTTTACTTTATTTTCATTCCTTTGTGCTCCTTTCTGTGCAGAGGCCTCTGGTCTTTTATTAATATGGGTATTCGGACTAACAATAAAGCAGATTTTTTCTTCATACTTCAAAGGGGTGTGTAGTCCTGATAAGACGCCATCAACCGTTACACTTTTGCGTTATTCAATCAGTTATTTTCTAATTTTTGTTTTATTTCTTTATTTAAAACCAATCACATATCTCAATTTCAATTATTTCAATAACTACCTTGTTTTTATTTATGCCTTTGTTAACAGCATTGGTGCTTTTATTATTTTAATATTTAAATTTATCTGTCAGGTTTTATCATTTAAATGTCGTAAAACAGCTTCTGCTTCCGATAATTTATTAACCATCAAAAAAACTAACACTGAACAAAAAGCCGGCAAGGGTAAATTCAGTATTAAAAAGTTGCTCATTTTCACGGCAGTTTATCTGTTTGTGCTGACTTGCAGTAACAGCATAATTGGCAGAGGATTAATGATTCCTTATTTTGAAAGTGGCATACTTGATATCCTCTCTGTAGTAATGTTTCTGTGCTTTATACTTTACTGGATTTATATATTACCGGCCTTTGCTCTCGCTATCAAAGATAGTGTTACCAGAAAAAATCAAGTTACACGGTCTGGTTTATTAAATTATTTAGCTTTCAGTTCAGCCTATTATTTACTGGCACTCACTATTTTATACGGACTAACAAGGAAATTCTGCGGTGCAGCAGCCGGAGAGCAATTCGAAATTGTATGGCTGATTAACTATTCGCTCTATATGATTTTAAATTATATTGGCGTACTCATTATTTTGTCGGTAAAAGCATTCCAAAAACCATTACCCGAATAATCAGTTTCCAGTATTATTTTTATCAGCCAAAAAAGCATAACGTCATATCAATGAAATATTCATGGAATATTAAATAATATGTATTATTTAATATAGCGTCCGGGTAAAAAATTTATTATAAAATCAAATCCAGCTAACGATACCAACCTTTAACTACCGGCTATTTCTCCCTTATCAAGATTGATACTTTCATTCAGTTGAGTAAATTCAGGAAATCAAATCGGCAACAAGACCAATTAACCAGTAAGCTTATATACTGAAAAATTTTATCCGGATATCTGAAACACACCGATATTATGAACACAGCCACCATTACCAGTCTGATACAGCGCCAGCGTCTGCGACGGATGCGAATACTGGCTACCAGTATGCTGATTATTGCCTGTGTTTTATTTGTTTTAAGCTGCCTGCTGCAAAAACAATATCCGGCTCTGGCCTATCTTAAAGCATTTACCGAAGCCGCTATGGTAGGAGCACTGGCAGACTGGTTTGCAGTTACTGCCCTGTTTCGCCACCCCCTTGGTCTGCCTATTCCTCATACCGCAATTCTGCCTCAGAAACAGGAAAGAATCGCCAATGAATTCGGACGTTTTATTGAAAATAATTTTTTACAGGATAAAGCGATTGCCGGACGCATCTACCGTATGCATCCGGCCAGCAGAACCCTACAATGGCTGTGTGCTCCGCAAAATCAGCAAAAATGGCTGCCTGTTCTGACCCGCCAGATTCCGCTGCTATTAAATACCGCCAGTGCCCGTGAAGTAGCCGGATTTTGCAGTCAGCTGCTAAACACCCAGTACAGCGGTGCCCGTCTGGGCAAAACACTGGCTAACTTTCTTCATTTAATCCATAAACAAGGTATTGATACACTGCTGATACGATCTTTACTGCAACAAATACGCCAATGGCTACAAAACGAACAGACACGGGCACAACTTGAAAAAAGTCTGTTATCCTGGGTAAGTAAAATTGAAAAAAGCGATCCAAGTACATGGGATAAATTTAAGGCTTCGCTGAAAACGACACTGACTGCACGTATTGATGACTGGGTTGCCGGCAAAGCACTCGATTGGGCAGATTCCTATATAGATGCGGTATTGGCGAACCCAAAGCACTTTTTCTGGCGCGCCTGCCGAAAACAGCTTCTCGTTACCGAACGCAAATTACGTCGCAGCCGGAGTTGGCACAGACGGCTTGCGGCCGGACGGCAACAACTGCTGCATTCTGCAGCATTGCAACAAAGCATAATGGATTTATGGGATAGTTTTGTGGCATGGAGTGAACACGACACCAGCCAGAGTAATTCATGGTGGCAGCAGCAGCTCGGCCGGTTATCTACCCATATACAGCAGCAAGCCATGCAAAACCCGCGATTTATGCAGCGACTGGATACCCGGATTACATTGTGTGCAAAACTCATCACTCGCCAGTATAAAAATCGCGTCAGTCAGTTCATTGCCGATAAAGTCAAAAGCTGGGACAGTAAACAAATGGTTGATAAACTCGAATTGAGTGTCGGGCGAGATTTACAATTTATCCGCATTAACGGCACCCTCGTCGGCGGATGCATCGGTCTGATTATTTACATTGTATCCCAGTGGATAATTGCCTGAATATATTATATTTACATTTAATTTAATTTATAAATTTATTAAAATATTTACTTAGATAATTTAAGATATAATAAATTACATTATTTCAGTCATTCAGGCACTCCCATGCATTATCGTGACAAATCTCTTTTTTTCTTAGCCTTGTCCTGTCTCATTTCTACAGTTCGTGCCCAGCCACAATCAGAAAACACAGAACCGCATACAGCAGAATTAAGTCCGATAGTGGTGGTCGCTTCAAAACAAAATACACCGGGTGTGGAAGTAATCAACCCCAAAACAGCCCTTCAGCCTTTACCGGCACAGGACGGTGCTGATTTACTTAAATCAGTTGCAGGAATGAGTGTCACACGTAAAGGTGGCAGCTCAGGGGATCCTCTGCTACGCGGTTTGGGCGGTTCACGCCTGCTGATCAGTGCTGACGACCAGTTTGTACTGGGCGGCTGTCCCGGACGCATGGATCCGCCCACCTCCTATCTGTTTCCGGCCAGCTACGACAGAGTCATTATTACCAAGGGACCACAAGCAGTTAATCAGGGGCCGGGAATGATTAGCGGTTCTGTACGTTTTATCCGTGATGAAAAACCACTATCTCAGCCCACTGCCAAATTAGACAGTGCCTTTACAAAAGGATCATTCGGGCGCAGTGATGCTTATATCGACGGTATACTAGGTAATCAGTACGGCTGGCTGCGGCTTAATGCCAGTCACAATGAGTCTAAAGATTACAAAGACGGTAATGGAGACACCATTCATTCTGCATTCAAACGCAATAATCAGATGGCTCAGGCAGCTCTTACCCCATTTACTGACACCCTGCTGGCTGTACAATATGAACACAGCACCGGCCATGCCCGCTATGCCGACCGCAGTATGGACGGCACCCAGTTCGACCGCCATGGCTGGTCAATGAAATTGCGCCAGCAAAATATCACCAACTGGCTGAGTCAGCTGCAGTTTGAATATGGTCGCAGCAAAATCGACCATGTGATGGATAATTTCAGTCTGCGTACTCCTGCACCGATGAAAATGGCTTCCGGTATGAGCAAAATGGCATCGGATATGCCCAATATGAATGGTATGCATACCACCATGCCGGTACGCCGCATGTATTCAGTAATGAATCCTTCGCGTGAAATAAAATCAGCTAAATTGTCAGCACAAATAGAGCTGGGAAATACACACAGTGAAATCGGTGCAGACTGGCAAAATGATGAAGTCAGCACCCGGCCTATGGTAATGAGTACCAATAAACAGCAGGCAGAAAATTATTACAAACTGCCCTTTATCTGGAACCAGACTTATAAACGTCACGGTGCCTATATTCAGAGTGAATGGAATATAAATGATAATAACAGTCTCTTTAGCGGTTTTCGTCATGACTGGACCAGTACCCTATTTAATCCGCAGAAAAATTCCATTGCCTCAAAGTATTTGCGCCAGCATCAGGGACTGAATGCCGGCTTTATCCGTCTGGAACACCACAACAATAAACTAACCAGCTATCTCGGCTATGGTATTGCCGAGCGTGCTCCTGATTACTGGGAACGCAGTAAAGCCAACGGCGAAAAATTGCGTAAGGAAACCAACCATGAAATCGATGCCGGTTTAAGCTATCAGGGTAACAGCATCAGCAGCTCAATTGATATTTTTGCAGGACAAATCAATGATTTTATTCTGATTGAAAGCATTAACAGCAAAAATTCAGCCCGCCAGATAGATGCGCGCCGCTATGGCTTCGAAGCCAGAACCAACTGGCAGTTCGCACCACACTGGAATCTTGGCGGTAGCCTCGCCTATACCTATGCCAGTAACCGCAGTGATAAACGACCACTGGCACAAACCCCGCCACTGGAATGGCGTACTTACCTCAACTGGGAAAACGAGCATTTCAGCGCCGGTGCCTTGTGGCGTGTTGTTACTAGTCAGCACCGCTATGCCAAAAATCAGGGCAACATTGTTGGCATGGACTTAGGTCAGAGCAGCGGCTTTGGGACACTGGCATTAAATGCCGGCTGGAAACCCGGTAAAAATATGCTGGTACAAATCGGTATCGACAATGTTTTTAACAAAACCTATGCCGAAGCAGTAAATAAATCTGCTTATGATTTCGACACCTATTCCGTACAACAATACCGTGTTAACGAGCCAGGACGTACACTGTGGGCACGGGCACAGATTAAATTCTGATAAAGATTTCTTACCAGAGAAAAATAAAAACCCCGCAATGCGGGGTTTTAAATCACAAAACCGAACTACAGTAACAATAAATTATCGCGCTTTGGAGTGCAGCAACTTCTGTTGCTGACGCAAACGCCAATATTGCTGTTGCTGTTTCGGAGTCAGAATCTGATAGATATCATGTTCGCGTTTTAACTGTAAAAAATCATAATCAGCACGTGCCTGTTGCTGTTCAGCCCAAAGATGCTGTTCCTGTGCAATCATATTTTTAGCTTTAACATCATCAAATTGTTTATTTAATACCAGATTTTTACGCTCCTGTTGCAAATTAGCCAGAATCTGACGATTTTCATTGCTCATAAGCGGACGCTGGCTGGCATACTGATGATCAATTTTCTGTACCAGTGCCCTTTGCTGATTACTTAAATTCAACTGAGGCAAAATTGAATGTGGATTTACCGGACCCAAAACCGGTTTCTGCTCATGCACAACCACTGTTTCAGTTTCAGTGACTACTGCTGTCGGCGGCTGTTCTGTTCCGGCAGCAGCAAAAGCACCCATACTCATTGAAGACAAAGCAGCAAGCGTTACTACACGGATAAAAGTTTTCATAACACAACTCCTTGTTATTTGAGTTAAGAATACATTCATATTTAACAAACAGTATTTCATAGTAGTATGTAAAATCATGAATATAATTGAAATTAATTAGTAAACAATTTTATTAATTCTTTAAAAAACAGCACCCGTCCCAGGTGCTGTTTTTTAGTGCCGGTCAGATTTACTTTTTATCCGGCAATGCATAAGCAATTACATAGTCACCAACATCATTTGAATGGCTGGTACCACCGGCTGAAATAACCACATACTCCTTACCGGTTTTCGGAGAGACATAAATCAGCGGAGCAGCAACCGAACCCACTGGCAGGCGTGCTTTCCAAACTTCCTTACCAGTTTTGGCATCTATTGCACGCAGATAATAATCCTGCGTACCGGCAAAAAATACCAGACCGGAGGCAGTGGCTGTCGGACCACCCAGCGTAGGCATACCAATCGGCATTGGCTGTTTTGTCTTAATATTCAGAGGTCCGGTATCCTGAACCGTGCCCATTGGCACCTGCCATACTAGCTGCTTGGTGTTCAAATCAATAGCACTCAGCGTACCAAATGGCGGCTGCTGACATGGTACACCCAGCGGAGATTGCAGAATGTCGATTTTCACACCGCCATAAATACCGGCAACCTGCGGCCGAATCGTACCCATAAATCCCGGTACTTCATCAGTAGAAACCTTGAACTGTTTTGCCTCCTCACGGGTAACCAACTGCATACGCAGTGCCATGCGCATATCGTTCACAAACATCAGATTCCGTGATTCATCAATTGAGATACCACCCCAGTTCATGCCGCCAAGCAGACTTGGCCATTCAATATACGGCTGTGCACTCGGTGGCGTAAACCGGCCTTTGTATACAGAATTCTTAAACAGAATACGGCAATATAACTGGTCAAACGGTGTGATACCCCACATACTGCGTTCAGTCAGCGGCTCATTACCAATATTGGGCATACCCACAGAATCAGGCTGCGTAGCAGACAAATGTTCACCTTCGGCTGCCGGAGCTGTAGGTACAGGGCTTTCCACAACTTTAGTGACAAATTCCCCGTTTCGCCGGTCAATTACAAAAATCTGCCCGGTTTTAGTAGTTTGAATCAGAGCAGGAATTTTCTGGCCTTTATCATTGGTAACATCATACAGTACAGGCTGAGAAGGCAAATCATAATCCCATACATCATGGTGAACCAGCTGACGTACCCAGCGTAATTTACCGGTGCTGGCATCCAGAGCAACCACTGCTGCCCCGAATTTTTCCTTAATATGATTGCGGTCACCACCCCAGTAATCCGGCGGTCCATTGCCGGTTGGTAAATAAACCAGATTCAGTTCTTTATCATAAGTAGGAATAGTCCAGACATTAGGTGTTTCAAGTGTGTAATTCTGACCGGGCTTAGCCAGACCTTCAGGTTTACCAATATCCCATGTCCACACCAGCTTACCGTCACGTACATCAAATGCCCGTACCGCACCAGATGGTTCACCATGAACAATATCTCGAACCCAGCCGCCTACAACAGTTAAATGTCCCATCATTACCGGCAGAGAAGTCGGATGATAGCGCTTACTGTTTTCAGTCGGCCCCATATAAGCCTTGAGATTCACATAACCATTGTCACCAAAACCCGGACATAACGTCCCTTTATCTGCATCCAGAGTAAACAGACGTGCATCCACTGTAGATACAACAATTCTGCGCCGGCATACAGACTGAGTATAAGCGGCTTTTTCAGCATTGGTCAGGCTATCATCCTTATCCATATCATAATAGCCTACCCCGCGGCAGGTTACATGCTCCGCAGTACGTGCTTTAGGATCAAAGCGCCAGATTAACTTACCGGTATCCGCATCAATTGCAGATACCAAATTTTCCGGTGTGCATGAATACAGCTTGTCACCAATCTGCAATGGTGTATTTTCGTCTACACCGATTGCTTTACCGGAAGTACGGCGGCCAGTATGAAATGTCCATGCTACCTGCAGATTACGCACATTATCCGGATTTATCTGGGTATACGGTGCAAAGCGGGTACCGCGCTGATTCCTGCCAAAAAATGCCCAGTCAGACGGATTTTGAGCATTTTCATGTACCGCATCAGCATTCTCACTGATATTAACCTGATTATGAATCTGACCATGCGGATAAAACGACGCAATCAGCGTGACCAGTAAAGCCAGAAATATAACAACTCCGCTAAAATTATAAAAACGGCGGCCGGAAGCTGAAACACCCTGATAGCCACTGCCTGACCACAAAGTCATCATAAGAAACAGTGCAGGTATAACCAGACGCGGCATCAGAGCCCAATAAGTTAACTCCGTTGCATCTGTTAATGCCCAGATTAGCGTTGCCACAAACACTGCCAGCGAAAACAAGGCAGTATAAGACTTACGCAAACCAACCATTATCGCAAGTACCAGATAAGCAATACCAGCCAGTAAATAATAGCCGGAACCGCCCAGTATCAATAGCTTAATTCCGCCATAGCCTAGCGCCAGACCGCCAGCCAGCAATATCAATACAAGCAGCCAGCGTGGCAGATTACGCCAGCAACTTCCTGAAGAACCAGACATCAACTACTCCTAACTTGAATGTGTGAATAAATATTGCTAACCAACATGTAAAGTACATAAAACTTTACTTATCAGGCAGCAATATTTTTAAATTATTTAAAATTAGTTATTTATAAATTAATAAATACAAAAAGATACTTTAAATAAACATAAATAAATTAGAATTTACAAAGTAACTAAATTATTAACCTTTAAATAAGCCATTGTCAAAAAATTAACACTCAGTTTTTTAATACAGGAGGGATGCCCGAATAATGTACTTATCTCAGTACAATCCGAGTTTTATTCACATACAACAAAATATGTTTCTGCCGGAAAGAAGTTAACTTCTTATGTCATTGAATCATCATAAAAACAACAGACATGAAAAAAGCGAAATTGCGGTATTAAGCAATTTCGCCTAAAAAAGCATCCGTAACGATGCCGATAAATAAAATTAGCAATCAGGCTCGTGCAGTCAGCGCAGCAACGGCCGGTAAAGTCTTACCTTCAAGAAACTCCAGAAATGCCCCGCCACCGGTACTGATATAACTGATATCATCAGTTATACCAAACTGAGCAATTGCAGCCAGCGTATCACCGCCACCGGCAATTGAATAAGCATCACTATCAGCAATTGCCTTTGCCAGCACCTTAGTACCATGAGCAAATGCAGCAAATTCGAATACACCTACAGGACCATTCCAGACAATCGTTTTTGCCTCTTTCATCATCTCAGCCAGTCTCTGTGCTGATTGCGGACCAATATCCAGAATCATATCGTCTTCGGCCACATCGGCTACGTTTTTAATTTCAGCAGCTGCATCAGCAGCAAAACGTTTGGCTACCACCACATCAACAGGCAAAGGAATATCACCGCCCTTAGCCGCTATCTTAGCCATAATCTGCCGTGCACTATCAACCAGATCAGCTTCAGCCAGCGATTGCCCTACAGGCAGTCCCTTTGCCAGTAAAAATGTATTGGCAATTCCGCCACCTACAATTAAATGATCCACCTTATCGGCCAGACTTTCCAGAATCGTCAGTTTAGTTGATACTTTACTTCCGCCCACAATAGCCACTACCGGAGCCTGCGGATTCTGTACTGCATGAGTTAACGCTTCCAGTTCAGCTGTCAGCAGCATACCGGCACAGGCCAGCGGTGCAAATTCTGCCACTGCCGCTGTAGAAGCTTCTGCACGATGTGCAGTACCAAAAGCATCATTAACATAGATATCACCAAGCGCAGCATAAGCTGCAGCCAGAGCTTGGTCATTTTCCTTCTCGCCGATATTCAGACGAACATTAGGCAGCATGATTACATGTCCGGCCTGCAACTGTGGTTTGTGTTCACGCCAGTCTTCTGCCACACTGACATTCTGACCTAATAATTCTCCTAATCGTTGCGCCACCGGAGCAACACTGTCTTCCGGTTTTGGAGCGCCGGCTTTCGGTCGTCCCAGATGTGTCAGCACCACAACTGCTGCACCCTGCTGCAAACAAAAACGAATCGAAGCTAAAGAAGCACGAATACGCGTATCATCAACAATAACACCATCTTTAATAGGCACATTCATGTCTACCCGAATCACAACGGTCTTGCCAGACACATCCTGATCAGCTAATTTTTTAAACAACATGGTTGAGTTCCCGCAATAAAAAACGCTGATAAATCTGTTATATCACTCCGTACCTCCCAAAGAATGACAACATCAGCGCATCACAAACAGATAAAATAGTTATAAATCACAAAAAGCTTGAAAAACTTTAAATTATCTTATAATTTACCCATAGGGTAAAGTCACAGACAGGATAAAACTGCCCGTACTTAACCAGCGCCATCACATAATTTATTTATTTAATTGCAGTACACACATAACTACCGAGGTACAACATTATGACTCTTGCTTACTGGTGTGTTTTAATAGCCATGCTTCTGCCATGGATTGCAGCATCTTATGCTAAGAAAAGTGGTGGATTTAAAGCTGATGATAATCATCAGCCCCGTGAATTTATGGCTAAAGCTCAAGGTAAAGCTGCACGTGCTAATGCTGCACAGCAAAATGGTTACGAAATATTTGCACCTTTCGCTGCTGCGGTCATTATTGCCCATGCAACTGATAATGCTGCCCAGTTCACCATTAACTTCTGGAGTGTATTGTTTATTCTCAGTCGTCTAGGTTATTTTTATTGTTACATTAAAGATAAATCTTTTGCCCGTTCATGTATCTGGGGAGTGGGCGTTATCTGTATCATTGCGCTTTACATAGCTGCAATCTGAATACAATACTGGCAAGTAATTTTGATAATTCAATCTGCAATAAAGGGGTAGTATATGAGCAAACAATCAGGTTCATGTCTTTGCGGCAAAGTTAAATTTTCTCTGGAAACAGATAACCACTCACTGAGTGCCTGCCATTGCAGTACCTGCCGTAAATGGAGTGCAGGTCCGCTGATGACAATTATGCATAATGGTAAGATTCAGTTTGAAAATACAGAATTCATCAAAAATTACAATTCATCACAATGGGCGGAACGAGGATTTTGCTCAGAATGCGGTACTCATCTGTATTATCACTTAAAAAATAGCGACCAATACTACATAGCCGCATGGACACTTAACCAGCCTGACGCCCTGGATTTCAATCTTCAGGTTTATATTGATAACAAACCGGAATGCTATTCTTTCGCCAATCAGACACATAACCTGACAGAGGCTGATATTCAGCAAATGATAGCAGAGCAGCAGAAATAATCACGGCCGGATTAGTCTATCCAACAGTTCTTATCCGAATAAATAACTATATTGTTTTATTTAGTTTAATTGCGACCATTCAAGCGGTATGCATTATAGATTAATAACGCATTATAGTTAGAGTTTATCTAAATTAAAATAAAAATAGGAATTGGAGTTGGTATGAATGTAATTAAAAAAAGCTTTTTAATTGGTATTTGTTTGTTGAGTTTCACAGGTGTTGCCGCTGCAAAAGATCTAAAGCAAAGAAATATCGCTCAAGAAGAAGAAAATCGAACACTGGTTATCAATTTTTATAATAACTTCTTTAATAAACATCAACTTGCTGAGGCAACAAAAACACTGGCTGAAGATTATAAACAACATAATCCTTATGTCGCTAATGGTAGAACACCTGCGATTACTTATTTCGAAGATTTCTTTAAACAAAATCCGCAATCAAGTGCCATCATAATTCGTTCATCTGTGGAGGGCGATATAGTATGGTTACATGTCCATTCTAAAATCAATGAAGATGATCTTGGTAAAGCAGTAGTTGATATATTCCGAGTTAAAGATGGAAAAATAGTTGAGCATTGGGATGTGATTCAAAATGTACCAGAGCAGGCAGAAAATAATAATACGATGTTTTAATGATTAATCCGACAACTTATAAGCGCCTTAACAGCGCTTTCTTCGTTCAAGCAAAAACAGACCATATATATTTAATATATAGTCTGTTTTCAATTGGATATTCAGTGAAATTAAACTGTATTACATACGCTCAACAATCATTGCAATACCCTGACCGCCGCCGATACACAGCGTAGCCAGCCCGAACTGAACATCTTTTGCCTGCATACCATATAACAGACTTACCAGAATGCGTGTGCCACTGGCTCCAATCGGATGACCAATCGCAATCGCACCACCATGGATATTGGTCTTATCCATATCAAAATGCAATTCGCGGCCTACTCCGAGGAATTGTGCAGCAAAAGCTTCATTTGCCTCAACCAAATCAATATCTGTCAGTGCCAGACCGGCCTTCTGCAAAGCTTTCTGTGTCGCAGGTACAGGTCCCAGCCCCATCAGTGCAGGACTGACACCAGCACTGGCGTAACTGCGAATACGTGCCAGAGGCTGTAATCCGAGTTCTTTTGCTTTGCTTTCCGCCATCACCAACACAGCAGCAGCACCATCATTAATTCCTGATGAGTTGCCGGCAGTCACCGTTCCATCGGCACTGAATGCCGGTTTCAATTTAGCCAGTGCTTCAGCAGTTGCCTCAGCCCGCGGATATTCATCACGCGCAAATACAGTATCACCTTTACGTGTTTTAATTGTTACGGGCACAATTTCTGCATCAAATACACCGGCTGCAACCGCCTGCGCAGCCAGCTGCTGAGAACGTAAAGCCAGCTCATCCTGTTCCTGCCGGCTGATCTGATATTTCTGTGCAATATTTTCAGCAGTAATCCCCATATGATAATGATTGGTAGCACAGGTCAGCCCGTCGTGTACCATAGTATCAATCACCTGCTGATTACCCATACGATAGCCCCAGCGTGCACGGCTATCCAGCAGATATGGTGCCCGCGTCATATTTTCCATACCGCCGGCTATCACTACCTCTGCATTCTGCGCGGCAATAGACTGAGCGGCCAGTGCTACCGTTTTTAATCCCGAACCGCATACTTTATTAACAGTATACGCCGGTACACTATCAGCCAGTCCGGCTGCCAGGGCTGCCTGTCGTGCCGGATTCTGTCCCAGCCCGGCCTGCAGCACATTACCCATCACTACTTCATCAACCAGCCCGCTTTCAACACCGGCACGGTTTAAAGTTTCAGCAATAACCAGCTTACCCAAATCTATTGTGCCTACACTGGCCAGCGAACCATTAAAGCTGCCTACAGGTGTACGCGCTGCACTGACAATAACTGCATTTTCCATATTTAACTCCTAAATCTGACTGTTACCAGCCTATAAACCACGCTGGCTGATTGCCATTTCACGGAAATCTTCAGCCACAGTAAATTCAGCCTGAGTTTTAGCCTTAATTGTTTCCAGATCAACGCCTGGTGCATGTTCCAGTAAAACCAGTTGTCCGTCTTTAAAACCAAACACAGCTAATTCAGTAACAATCAGATTAACTTTGTTTTTTGCTGTTAGCGGTAAAGTACATTGTTTCAGAATTTTGGATTCACCATTTTTAGTACAATGCTCCATACCAATAATAACCCGGCGCGAACCGGTTACCAGATCCATTGCACCACCCATGCCCGGTACCATTTTGCCCGGTACCATCCAATTTGCCAGATTTGCCTGCTGATCGACTTCCAGACCACCCAGTACACAAGCATCAACATGGCCGCCGCGAATCAGTGCAAATGAAAATGCACTGTCAAAAGTACAACCGCCGGCAGCAATACCACATGGCTGACCACCTGCATTCACCAGATTAGGATTGGCTTTTTCAGGGTCCAGTGCAGCCAGACCGAGAAAACCGTTTTCAGACTGCAAAGTAATATGAATATCTTCCGGTACATAATTGGCTACCTGAGTCGGCAGACCAATACCCAGATTCACCACATCCCCGTCATTGAATTCCAATGCAATTCTGCGTGCAATTAATTCTTTTGCATTCATGGTGACTCTTCCTTTATTCCGGATAAACAATATAATCAACCAGCGCTGCCGGTGTAGTCGCCGCATCAGGTGAAATCTCACCCACTTCAACCACATTGCCTGCTTCAACAATTACCTTTTTCGCAGCCAGAGCAACCAGCGGATTAAAATTCTGAGCAGACAGTTCATACACCAGATTACCCAACTTATCTGCCGTTTTTGCTTCCACAATGGCCAGATCAGCCTGTAATGGCAATTCAAGCAGGTATTCCTGTCCGTTTACCGCGATTTTCTGTTTGCCTTCTTCGACAATTGTTCCCAATCCGGTAGGTGTCAGCACACCACCCAAACCTGCGCCGGCAGCACGAATCCGCTCTGCCAGCGTACCCTGCGGTACCAGTTCAACTTCAATCTCACCGGCAATCATTTTCTTACCGGTTTCCGGATTAGTACCGATATGCGAAGTAATAACTTTTTTGACACGATTATTCGTAATCAGCGGGCCGACACCGGTTTCTACAAACGCAGTATCATTTCCAATAATAGTTAAATCCTTAACCCCTGAATCCAGAATAGCCTGTACCAGTCTGGCGGGCGTACCGATTCCCATAAAACCGCCAAACATAATGGTCATTCCATCCCACAGATGATTTTTTACATCCGCTAAACTGAGCTGTTTTGTTTTCATACTCTTCTAACCTGAGATAAACCAAAGACCGGACAAATACATAACAACTGATTTTGTTATAGATCTATGACAATATTTGATTTGCCGGCGATACCCTGAAAAGCACCGCCGGCAAGTGATTAATTACTCAATGTCCATATCCAGAATTGCTGCACTCAAACCTTTACCATGCATATCATGTGCCAGCGTACGGGTAACACCGCCACCCAAAGCACCATACATAACAAAATTCAGTGCACCAATATTCGGTAATTCATAGCGCACGACATCACCAGTCACGATGTCTGCAAAAAACGCTTTAACCTTTTCCGCAGTCACTGCTGCTTTAATACGTTCATAATCTTCAGGTCGATAAGCAATTACCGAAATATTTGAAGTATTACCTTTATCACCAGTACGAGAGTGTGCAATTTCACGTAACTTCATTATCAAACCTCCAGATAGTCAATACTGGTTGTCACCAGATTACGGGGAATAAATGTTGAATCCATAGCCACAATTTCTTTTACAGATTTCATAGCACCGCCACCGCCGGCCGGACCATTGGTATATAAAGCTTCAACTTCATTACCCACAACTGCTGCCGCAGCTTTAGTTGCGAAACGTCCGGCTACACGCACACGAACTTCATACGGCAGGCTGCTCTGTGACAAAGTTGCACCGTGCAGAGAATCAATACCAATCAGATCAAAACGCACCTCTTGTGGTTCTGCATGTGCAATTTCAAACCGCTCTTTTACGATGGCCAGTGCCAGACGACCGCGCTCTACCGCTCCCGGACCGGCATAGCTCATCTCACCTTCACCAATAAAACCATCTTCATAACCTACAGATACCTTCAGCGTCTCAGGACGGGCACGACCTGTACCGCCAGTAACAGCAACACGGTCTTTACCTACTTGTGTAAAGGTTACCTGCGTGAAATCTGCGGTGACATCCGGTGTTTTATATTCATCCGGGCGATGAATTTCATACAGCATCTGTTCCTTACAGGTATCAGGAGTAACCATGCCGCCAGAGCCTTCAACTTTAGTAATTACTGCATCACCATCGGCACTGATTTCGGCAATCGGAAAGCCCAGACGTGCCAGATCAGGTACATCGCGGTAACCCGGATCAGCAAAATAACCACCAGTAATCTGGCCGGCACACTCAAGCAAGTGTCCCAGAATAGTGCCCTTACCCAGATGCTCCCAATCTTCTGCACCCCATTTAAACTCATGCATCATGATTGACAGGAACAGAGAAGGGTCAGAAACACGGCCGGCAATAACAATATCTGCACCGTTGTCCAGCGCCTGTACCATTGGTTCAGCGCCGATATAAGCATTGGCTGAAACAATTTTCTTACCGCATTGTGAAACCGGTTTTTGCAGCTCATCCAGTGGCAGATCCTGCTGCATAACCTGTTCGTAAACATCATCGCCTTCAATAATGGCAATTTTCAGATTTTTTGCGCCCAGAGAACGTGCGATTTCGGCAGTTACTTTGGCTGCTGCACGCGGATTGGCAGAACCCATATTAGTAACAATCTTGATTCCCTTTTCCAGACAGGCCGGTAATACTGCCTGCATACGCGCTGCCAGTAATTCATTAAAACCGGTTTCCGGATTATGCTTTTTCTGGCGCTGACCGATAGCAATCGTGCGTTCAGCCAGACATTCAAATACCAGATACTGAATATCCCCTTTTTCCGCCAGCTCTACAGCCGGTTCAATCCGGTCGCCACCATATCCGGCACCACAACCAATTCTGATTTTTTTCATATATCATACCCTTTTTACATTCAACAACTTAAAAACAACCTGTTTATATCGGGAATACTCCGAATAACATTGCACCTACAGCCATCACGATAGAAGCTAGCCAAAGTATCGGAATAGAGAATTTCTGATGGTCAGCCAAATCAACGCCGGACAGACTGCACAACAGGAAGGTAGCCGGAGTCAGCGGACTAACCGGGAAACCAGTAGTCATCTGTCCAAGTAAAGAAGCCTGAGCCACCTGAATAGGCGGGAAACCACCAATATTGGCTACCACCGGCATAATGCCGAAATAATAGGAGTCAGGGTCAAATACCAGACTCAGCGGCATTGCTACCAGACTGACAATAAACGGAATATGAGAAGACAAACTGTCAGGTACAAAATGACCGGCTGAATTTGCCATAGCTTTGAGCATACCGGATTCACCCATAATGCCTGTGAACACACCGGCAGCAAACAAAATAGATGCCATCATCAGCGCGCCCTTAGCATGAGCATTAATCCGTGCAGATTGTTCAGCAGGCTTGCGGTAATTTAATGTCAGCGCAATACAGCATGCCACCATAAAAATAACCACTGGTGATATTTTTGTGGCTACCATACCCGTAATTACCAGAATCACCAGAGTAATATTCGCCCAGAATAAATGCGGCCGACGCAGCTTTTGCTCTTCTTCGGTTAATTCTTTTGGCGCAAAATGTGTTGCTGTTTCTTCATTTTCACCACCGATTACCGCACCAGCACCAGCTCCGGCCAGACCTAAGCGTTTTTCTTCTTTGCGTCCCCAGTACCAGCCCATAAACACCATAAACGCCAGCCCGCAAATCTGCGCCGGAATCAGTGGCGTAAACAGATCATGTGTAGATACCTCCAGCGCTGCGGAAGCACGAATCATCGGTCCTGTCCATGGCAGGAAATTTACACCAGCACTCAGTGCTGTAATCCCGGCAAGAATTCGCTTATCAATACCAAGTTTGTTATATAAAGGCAGCATGGCCGGTACTGTAATCAGAAATGTCACAGCTCCATTACCATCCAGATGCGCAATCAATGCCAGAACACCAGTACCAATAATAATTCTCTTAGGATTAGTACCTACCACCTTCAGAATCTTGGCGATAATCGGATCAAACATCCCGGCATCACTTACCACACCGAAGAAAATAATGGCAAACACAAACATCGCTGCCATAGGTGCCAGTTTGGATATTCCTGTTACCACCATTTTTGGTATAACGGTGTAATGAGGTACTACATCCAGACTACCCTGAAACAACGGTACGATATATAGTGCGATTACAGCCCCTAGAATAGGAATAATAATCAAAGCGACTATCGGCGATAACCGCTTGCTCATAATGCAAAATAGCAAAGTTGCAATAGTTAATATGCCTACTAAAGCCAGCATAAGAATCCCCTTTTTGGGTTATTATTAAAAAAGAATAAATGAATAAATATTTAAGAAAGCCTCTGCATTCTCGCCATAACAACACACCCTGTCTAATCGATAATAAAAATCGATTAATAAACAAATTCGATAAATCCGGCAGCATATGAAAAATTTGATAAAACTCAATATGTATTGACGCTAAATATGCTATTGTAGATAGCAATATGGATTTAAATACGGCAAATAATGCTATATGAATATATCAATTAAGCAGATAAAAGCCTTTCTGGCGCTGGTAGAAGAAGATAACTTCACCCGTGCAGCCCAGAAGATCCATTTGTCTCAGCCTGCATTCAGTAGCCTGATTGCCAATCTGGAACAGGAAATCGGCTATCGCCTGTTTGACAGGGATACCCGAAAAGTTCAGCTAAATGAAGACGGAATCCACTTCATCAAACTGGCTCGTGAACTCATGTTTGCCTATGAGCGCACTACCAAAGAAATCCGCTCACATGCCAATAATCATAAGGAAAAACTGGTACTGGCAGTTATGCCGTCTATCGTCGTACAATGGGTTTCACAGCTGCTGGCTACTTTTCATCATCAGCATGCCAATGTCAAAGTTGAATTACTCGATACACAATGGGATTTGTGTCTGCAAGCCCTATTACAAGGACATGCAGAACTGGCGTTAACCGCAAAATCTCCCTCTCTGACTGAAATTTCTGCCGAGTTTCTTTTTTCTGACAAGTTTCATCTTATATGTCATATCAATCATCCACTGGCCAGCAAAGCAGATATTGAATTAAAAGATTTACTTGAATATGGCATGATTGGATTTACTAAAGGTACCAGCATTCGCCATTTCGTTGATAAAATTGTAGATTTATTTGGAATAAATTATGTAGTAGAAGTTAGCCAGCTCACCACCATGATGGGACTGGTAGCGGCTAATTATGGCATTGGCATAGTACCGAGACTAACATTATTTCAATTTGAACATAAAAATCTCGTAGTCAGAGATGTCAGAGACATGAATCTGGAACGTTCCATTTATCTGATTAAACATAAAGAGCGCAAACTATCACCGCAGGCTGAGAATTTTTATCATCACATTAAAGCCAACATATTCAGAGACTAAAAGTATATGCAGATAGCTAATACTATCTGGATGCAGCGGTAGCAGGTACAGCACGACGATATTTAGAAGTTGGGTTCGAATTAATCGTTACACCCCTGACACTAATATAATTTTGCAATTTTTCATAAGTTGCTTTACCAATGCCTTTTACACGCATAATATCTTCCGTGGAATGAAAAGGTCCATGGGCATTACGATAATCAATAATTGCCTGCGCTTTAACTGCACCAATATTCGGTAAAGATTGTAACTGCTGTGAAGAAGCAGTATTAATATTAACAGCGGCCCATAACGAGGCCATAGCAAACAACAGTACCAGAATCATACAAATCTTTTGCACTCTGTATTCTCCTTTGATTAATAAGATGTGCTGATCAAATCATACTTATAAATTGACAATAGCATAAAATATAGGCTCAAATTATGCAATTATTATTTTAATTAATAAAAGTACTATACTATTATGAATATCTCAACTTAACTGTCCCTTTTTCAAACCATCAAAATCAGATAAAAACAGTCTTTCCTTGAAAGGTTTGTGCAGATTCAGGATAATTCGCACTGGATAACCTTTGTCTCTTGCGGCGGAGTACAGTCCATTAACTCACATCGCTATTGCAACCAGCAATCCCCTCATCAAAAGGCAACTTCATGGCTTCACATCTCGCTAATGCTATTCGCTTCCTGGCAATGGACGCAATTGAACAGGCTAACTCAGGGCATCCGGGCGCACCAATGGGTATGGCCGAAATGGCTACTGTAGTGTGGCGCGAATTCCTGCAACACAATCCAGCTAACCCCAAGTTTTACAACCGCGACCGTTTCATCCTTTCGAACGGACACGCATCCATGCTGCTGTATAGTCTGCTGCATCTGAGCGGTTACAATCTCAGTATTGAAGATCTGAAAAACTTTCGCCAGCTGCACAGTAAGACCCCGGGACATCCGGAATATGGCTACACTGATGGTGTAGAAACCACAACCGGACCACTTGGACAAGGAATTGGTAATGCCGTTGGTATGGCACTAGCAGAAAAAATTCTGGCTGCCCGATTTAATAAACCGGGCTTGAATATTGTTGATCACCATACTTACGTATTTGTCGGCGATGGCTGTCTGATGGAAGGAATATCCCATGAAGTATGTTCACTGGCCGGCACGCTTAAACTGGGCAAACTCATTGTTCTGTATGATGACAACAACATCTCAATTGATGGCAAAGTAGACAATTGGTTCAGCGAAAACATTCCTGAACGCTTTACCTCTTACGGCTGGCACACAATTGCCAATGTAGACGGCCATGATGAAACCGCTATCCGCGCAGCCATTACCGCAGCAAAAGCCGAAACCGAGAAACCATCGATTATCTGCTGTAAAACCAGAATCGGCAAAGGTGCCGCTAACAAAGAAGGCAGCCATAAAACCCATGGCGCACCATTAGGTGCCGAAGAAATTGCCGCTACCCGCGCTGCTCTGAACTGGACACATGAACCATTTACCATTCCGCAAGAAATCTATGACGACTGGAGTGCGCTTAAAGCCGGTACTCAACTGGAACAGCAGTGGCAAAATCTGTTTAATCGGTATCAGCAACAATACCCTGCTGAAGCAGCTGAATTTATCCGCCGCATGGACGGTAAACTGCCGGAAAATTTTGCAGAACACGTTCAAAATGCATTAAATGAAGTATGCAGCAAAGCTGAAAAAGTGGCCACCCGTAAAGCCAGTCAGAACAGCATCGAAATTCTGGCACAAATTCTACCTGAATTTGTAGGCGGATCTGCAGATCTTACCCCCTCAAACCTGACCGACTGGTCTGGCAGTACTGCCGTGACAGCCACCAGTGGCGGCAATTACATCCATTATGGCGTGCGAGAATTTGGTATGGCAGCCATTATGAATGGTTTGAGCCTGCACGGTGGTATCAAACCATTCGGAGCTACTTTCCTGATGTTCAGTGAATACGCCCGTAATGCTTTGCGCATGGCTGCACTAATGAAAATCAACCCGATATTTGTATTCACACACGATTCTATCGGCTTGGGAGAAGATGGTCCGACACACCAGCCGATTGAACAAATTGCCACCCTGCGTCTGATTCCGAACATGAGTGTATGGCGACCGTGTGACAGTGCCGAATCACTGATAGCGTGGGCAGATGCCGCCGCTGCAACCAATCACCCCAGTTGCCTGATATTCAGCCGTCAGGGGTTACCATTTATGCCACGGGATAACCAGCAGCTAGCCAATATCCGTCGTGGCGGTTATGTACTGAAAGCACCCGATACAAAGGCTGCACAGGCAGTACTTATTGCCACAGGATCTGAAGTGGAGCTGGCTGTCAATGCTCAGAGCAAATTAGCTGAACAAGGTATTGCCACAACAGTTGTATCTATGCCTAATACCCATATTTTTGATCAGCAGGATCAGGCCTACCGTGACAGCGTCTTACCTGCTCATCTGCCTCGTATTGCCATTGAAGCCGGTGTCAGTGATTCATGGTATAAATATGTGGGTACAAATGGCGCCATTATTGGTATTAATCGTTTTGGTGAATCCGCACCAGCTGAGAAACTCTTTCAGGAATTTGGTTTCACTGTCGAACAGGTTGTTGAAGTAGTGAAAAATATCATTTAAATGAGCATATAAAAAACGCCGGCATTGTTTGCCGGCATTTTTTATATCATTATGAATTAGATTTAATCTTTTACATTTATATGACGTGTTTCCGGCATCATCAGAATAGCTATTACAGATAATAAACTGGTACCTGCTACATAATAAGCCGGCGATATTGCACCAAAATGCCTGATCAGCCAGGTAATCATAAATTGTGCCGTACCACCAAACAAAGTTACACCAATAGCATAAATTAGTGATACAGCGGTTGCGCGTATTTTAATCGGTATCATTTCCGGTATAGCCACTAAACTACTGGCGCCGCTCATCCCTGTTAACAACGTTACCATCATTGTTACCAGCAACAGCATCGCCACACTTTCAGTTTTTACCAACAGATAAAACATCGGTACAATCAGCAGCATTAAAGCCACCCGTGGCCATAACATAATACTTTTACGACCATATTTATCAGCCAGCATACCTGCCAGTAATGAAAACACAAACATCATCAATCCACCCGAAGTAGTGCAGATTTGCGCAATATTTGGCTTAAATTTAAGCGTATCGATAGCAAAAGTAGTCATATAATTACCTACCTGAGCGGTAATAGCCGTCGACATCAGCACCATAATTCCCAGCATCACCTCGTTCCTATAACGGGAAAATATGATTATTATCATCTGAGTACCACTGTGATAAGTCGGTTCTTCCAGCGTTTCCGGTAAGGCACGGCGAATATACAGAGCAATCGGAATTAATACCAGACTTACCAGAAAAGGTATGCGCCAGCCCCATGCATTCAATTGTTCCAGAGTCAGAATACTGGAAACAGTAATACCAACCAAACCACCAATCACTACCGCAATTCCCTGACTGGCCATTTGCCAGCTGGCATAAAAAGCACGTTTATCTGGCGGAGCAGATTCAATCAGCATTGCAGAAGCGGGACCTACTTCTCCGCCTAAAGCCAGCCCCTGAACCATACGTGCAATAACCACAATAACAGGAGCTGCAATCCCGATCACCTCATAGCTGGGTGTAACAGCGAGTCCCAGCGTTCCCAGCGTGATTAATGCCACTGTCAGCATCATCGCTGCCCGGCGACCTTTCTTGTCTGCATAGGCACCAATAAGTAAACCACCCAACGGTCGCGTAAAAAAACCGACACCATATACAGCTACTGCAGCAAGCAAACTGGTGTATTTATCATTATTGGTTGAGGGAAAAAACGATTGCGCAATATACACTGCAAAAAATGAATAAATAATAAAATCATAAAATTCCAGTGCATTCCCTGCCACCGCCGCCGCAATCGCTTTCGCCGGTGGCTTATTATGCTCTATAGCTACTTGTCCTGTATTCATATTATTACTCCAATTATTTTATTAAAAATTCAAATCTGATTTATTTTAAAAAGCGCTCAGCCAGTGCTACCCAGTATGTCGCACCAATAGCTATATTTTTATCATTGAAATCATAATAAGGATTATGCAAATCAAAACCCGAAGCAGCATCCACTTCTTTCAGACCATTACCAATAAACAAATAACTTCCCGGACATTTTTCCAGCATAAATGCAAAATCTTCACTTCCGGCCATTGGTTCAGTCTGATCGACAATATTTTCTTCCGCTACCACTTCACGTGCTACCTGGCGCGCAAACTGAGTTTCTTTACTGGTATTAAATACAGGAGCATATCCATGCTGATAATCCACTTCAGCCACAACATTAAAGCTTTGTGCCTGAGCCTGAGCGATTGCCACAATACGTTGCTGTAACAGCTTACGTACTTCAGGCTTGAAGCAACGCACAGTCAGTTTTAACTCAGCTTGCTCCGGAATCACATTATTCGCCACACCGGCATGAAACATACCTACTGTAACCACAGCCGAATCCAGCGGACTGACATTGCGTGACACAATTGTCTGTAAAGCCATTACGATAGAAGAAGCAGCCACAATCGGATCATGCGTATTGTGCGGTTTCGCGCCATGCCCGCCCACACCTTTTACTGTAATAGTGACCACATCAGATGAAGCCATCATCCAGCCATCATAAAAATGTAGCTGCCCCTGTGGATAACCCGGCATATTATGCATACCATATACGGCATCACACGGATATTTTTCAAACAGACCATCAGCAATCATCCGCATAGCACCACTACCAGATTTGCCATATTCCTCTGCCGGCTGAAAAATCAGATTCAATGTACCATTAAACGATTTTCTGCTGGCTAATACTTTAGCCGCAGCCAATAGCATTACAGTATGTCCATCATGACCACATGCATGCATTTTGCCTGTATGCTGGCTTGTATGCGCAACACCGCTTTCTTCAGTAATCGGCAATGCATCCATATCAGCCCGGATACCAATCCGTCTGTCACCATTTCCAGCTTGAAGTTGCGCTACCAGACCAGTACCACCAATACCCCGTTCAACTTTATATCCCCACTGCTCCAGCAAAGCGGCAACTTTATCGCTGGTTCGATTTTCTGCAAAAGCCAATTCAGGGTGTTGATGAATATCATGACGCAGCTGAACAAAAGTACTTAACTCAGCTTCAATCAGCTCATGAATTTCTTTCATAAACATACCTTTACATTTTTAATGAATTAAGAAGACTATAGCTTAACAAACAAAATTATTATTGACAAAACAAAATAATTTAATACATTGTCTTATAAGATTAATTTTTTAAGTATATTTAAAACAAAATATGAATAATAAAAACCAGTTATTTATATAACCTAAAAGAATAGTTTTCAATATTAATCTGTTTTGTCTCTTTTACATTAAAAAATCTAAATACCCGTCTGATGACAGAACAAAAAATGCACTTTTTGAAATTTAAAGTGCATTTTTATATTTAGAAAAGATATTTAATTAAACCGTGATTTAAAATATTTTTACTCAAGTTTTAATCATTCTTTAATTTTCCATTAAAAAACAATAAAGTTATCAATCCTATTATTGCCAATATGGGCAAAAACCATAAATATCGCCAAGTTACCGGAAAATAACTCAGACGTAACACTCCATTAAAATCAGGCGGTACAGAAACCTGTACCAATGAACCTGAACTATCTGCAGTAACAGATAATATATGATCATCAATCTTAGCAGAATAGCCATACCACCATAAACGCGGGAATATCAGCGTAATATTATCTTTATGTTCTGGAATCTGAACCCAATCTGTATTATTTTCGTGTTTCACAATTCTGACACCAGCTATATCAGGATATACAAAAGGAGAATTATTTTCCCACCCTTTTGTCAGAGTAAATGGTAACGATACATACAAATCACTACGGCTATCTGCTGATTGAACTTCACTATATCCGCACTGCTTAAACTGATGACTAAAGGCAGTATAATCATCCTTATTAACGATAATAGTGCTAATCTGCATCAACACTGCCTGACAAACATTGAATCCTTTTGCACTCTGTAAAATATTCTCCAATGTCGGTTTAGATGCAAAAATACCATGTGCAGACTGATTAACCGGTAATATTTTCTCGAGTCTTTTACTACCTACAGGAGAATAACCATTTATTGATTTAATATCATAAAACCCGAACTGAGCTGAAGCAATATCATTTAATTGCCGGGTTTGTTTTAAATAAATATTTAATGGAAGAGACAAAACGTAACCTTGTAAATTAACATTATCTGGTAACTGAATACGTTCAGTTAATTCGGTCTGACGCAGATAATAACCGCCCAAAGTAGGCAATCCGTTAAGTAACAATAATAAAATTAATAAAGTTAAGCCTATCATCCTGAATGAACTTTTTCTCTCTATAATTATCGGGCTCAATATAAGCAGCCAGACAGAAAAAATTTGCAATACAACATAAAACGGATGAAGATTCCAGGAATTAAAAAAAACCAGACACGATGCAAATAAAATAACTAAAAAATATTTTTTATTAAAATTAGCTAATATACTTTTTTTAAAATTAAATAAATCATGTTCAAGTAAAAACAGCATCAATACTAAACTCAGAATCAATGTTAATGTATCAAAGCCGGCATAAACTGGTAAAAATAAAAAAAATCCACCTAAGATAATATATAAAGAAATATAAATTTTTTTATTTAATATTAGCTTTTTACCTCGGATAGCATGTGCATACTGCAAAATATAGAAAACAGCCAGACAAATAAAAAAAGAAATAAAGGGTAAAAATCGAAATGGCCAGCGCAAAGGACCGAATTGAGCAGGCATTTGCGATAAAAGAAAAAAAACTATAATTAATATAGAAAACCATTTCAGATTATCATTTCGATGCCAAAGTTCTTTGATATTGTGGTAAAAAAATACCATAGGCAAAAATACAGTCGAAAAACCAAAGGGTACTAACACCAGCTTATAGCTGAAATAAGTCATATAATCATAAAAAGTAGGAAAAAAACCCAGAGTAATAGCAGACCATGAAGGAGTAAAAGCTCTGAGTGAACTATCAAATCCACTTACACGATTAGTTAAATCATACGAAAAAATATATTCGGAATAAATTGGGAAAGAAAAAATAAGTGCCAGAATAGCCGGAATACTCAAATAAACAACCTTATTCAACTTACCTGATTGTTTAAATTCAAAAACCAGAGTTATTCCGACAAACACAGCATAACCTATTACTCCATGTGGCCAGCCGGCAGAAAGCAAAAAAATAACTGATGTAAAGTTCAGAATAATATAGGTTTTAGAGTAATTTTTTTTAAGTAATAAAAATGTGGCAATAGACACCATTGCCCATGCCTGTCCGTTTGCGGCATTCCACCAGGCACCCAGATACTGATAAAGAAAGACCGGCTGAATAACTGTAAATGCGGCCAGTGTATAAGCATAACATTTATATAATCTGAATAATCTGGCAATAACCAAGGAAGATAGCGAAACCAATACGATATTTATAAAAGCCAGTATCCACCCAGATAACAGAATATGATGAAAACGAGAAGTAATAAGAGAAACCAGAATATTCTGAGGTAAAAATATACCTTTCCCTAAATCAATCATCTCATTACCACCGATATACATAGAGTCAACTATAAAAGGTATTTTCCCTTCTGACCAAATATGGCCAATCTGTCTGAAAAAACCAAGCAATTCATAAGAAGCATCATCAATACAAAAAAAATCACTCTGATACAGACTACATATAATAATTATTGCAATTGAATAAAATATTGAGAATAACAATGCCTCTTTAACATTTACGTTTTCATTACTCATTATTGGGTTTTCTTTATATTGATATAATTGTCATATGCAGCACACATAGCAGTTATATCTGAACATGAAGGTGACCAGTCTAGCAACTGATTAACTTTTGTAATATCAAGCAAAGTATTCTGATCAGCAATGGTATACTGCTCAGGATATAATATTGTCATACCTATTTTATCCAGTCCGGACAGTACCGGTTTAATCAATCTTGCAGGAGCCGGTATTAAAAAAGATTTTGAATTAGCATGTTTGATGATTGCCTCTAACAGCTCTCTGGTTGTCGGAGGATTTAATGAACCCAAATTAAAGTTTTCTCTGGGAAAGTTATTTTTACAGGCCTGCAAAGCAGCAGTAACACAATCATCAACACTTACCATCTGATAACGATTAGTACCATTTCCTATCATCGGCACAGGTAAATTTAATGATATCAACCTGAATAATTTACCTAATATACCTAAACGCCCGGCTCCGGTAATCAGTCTCGGACGAAAAATAGTAGCATTTAATTTTTCATAACTTCGAATTAATTTTTCTGCTTCAACTTTACTGCTTCCATATGGTCCCAAAGGATTTTGGGGATGCTCCTCTGATACCGGACATGAATTCACTAAACCATAGGTCATATCAGTAGAAAAAAATACCATTCTGGTTGTACCTGCTGCTGACATTGCCTGCAAAATATTTTGAGTACCAGCAACATTCACCTCAAAAAACCAAGCCTGACGATTTGATTTAGGTACATTATCAGCAAACTGTCGTGCAGCCAAATGATAAACAATATCATCCGGTTGAAGATCTAATTTTCTTATATCCTGAACTGAACGTATATCACCATAAACAAACTGACTCTGTTTTTCCAGAGTGCAATCAGTATAATTTTTTATGTCAAAATTAACTACTTCATTACCATTCTGTAATAATTTTCTTATGAGAATCTGTCCTGTGAACCCGCTACCTCCGGTAATAATATGACGCAATTTATGCACTCCTGGAAATAATTATGATTCCTATACAAATAGTAACCAAACCTATAATACGAAGCAGATTAACATTTTCATGTAAAAAGAAATACCCGATAAAAGCAGTAATGATATAACCAATCGATAAAAGCGGATAAGCCAGACTCACTTCAGTTTTGCCCAATACAGCCATCCATAAACCAATACTAATTGCATAAAGGCTCATACCAGTAATAAACCATGCATTCAATATTAGCTGATATCCAAAGTAAAAATAATCTGAAGCACTTTGGGGAAACGTCCCAATAGTCTGCATAGTTTTACGTAATGCAATTTGTGCCAGAGCATTTAGTGTAACGCTGATAACTGCAAGCATAAATGTTAATAAATTCACTCTAACTCTTCCAAATCAGAAAACTAAATATATCTGGCTAACAATATGATATATATTATTAAAGCCAGTAAAATCAGACTTTTTTTATCTTGAATAAAAAATACGATCGGGTCATCGTGCATTAAACCTCTTTTAGTCATCATCCATAAATTACCAATCAGATAGACCATCAATAATTGTGCCAACCATAATAAAGCAGGAGTTCTATAATAAACAATGGTTTCCGGAGCGTTAATATAAAGACCAAAAACAATAATGGCACCAATATATGTACTTATACCTAATGGCCAGAGAATATCTAAATCAGCTTTTATATACCCTCTACCAACAATCGAATTATTCTCATCGGACTTTGAAACTAACTCAGCACACCGTTTTACAGTAGCCAAACTTAAGAATATTAAGACAGAAAATGCCAGTAAAGAGTAACTTAATTCTATATTAGCTACTACTCCGCCTGCTAATATTCTGACGGTATATAAAACGGATAAAACTATTATATCTAATAATATAATCTGTTTTAACCTTAAACTATATAATGTTGTTATTAATAAATATAATAAAAATATACCAAAAAAATATCTTGATATCAAAATAGAAATTAATCCTGCACTCGTTAAAAGCAATAAACTTAGCCTGAGACCCTGAGCAATCGATAAATTTCCGGAAGCAAACGGTCGATGTCTTTTATTCAAATGCTGACGGTCATTTTCCAGATCCCATAAATCATTTAAAATATATGTTGCTGATGCACCTAAAGAAAAAGCGATAAATGCAGTAGATACTATTAAAAATTTTTGAAAATCATAAAACTGAAAAGAAGTAAGGAGTGGAACAAAGAGAAGCAGATTTTTCAAACATTGATGTAAACGTATGGCTTTCAGCCATGTCATCATTTTTTTATCTTTATTGCTGAACTGTTTTAATACCGGCGTTCCGCTTTGCTTTATTATTTTTATAAGTTTATCAGTTTTATTTCCTGTAACAATAGCTCCGCTAGCCTCTTTCCAAATCGGCAAATCAGCACTATCATCCCCTGCATATATAAATTTTCGTCCGATTTTCTGTTCTATCGCATTAAATTTATTTATTCCTTTTAAATTTTTTTGTGAATCCGTAGCAATAACATCATCAAAGCAATTCAAAAAATCCGCTACTTTATATGCAATATCTTTATAGGCAGCAGTAGCAAGTATGACTTTTCTTCCTTGTTGTCGTTGCTTTTGTATGTAGTTAACTAATTCATGACGATAAGGTATTTTATCAGCATTAAAATTACTATGTTCATAGACAAATTTTTTAAATTCTGCCTTACCTTGGAAATATATTTTTATTAATTTGAAAAGCTTAAACGGATATAATTTAAGCATACTGATCAGGGTTTCATGTAATGAATCAGTCAGAATTAATGTTCCATCTAAATCCACAACTAGCGGAAGACTTGATTCTGTCACTATTTTTCCCCAGTATATCGATTAAATAAAGCACTAATTTTACCTAGATGGTAGGCTATCATCAATAGACAACTATCAGGAGGCCTTTCATCAGCATGACTGAAACTCAGACTAACGCACAAGTCTACCTGATAGAAACCTACGGCACTCGCAACTACACTCAGTTCGACTACAGCGACCCCAATCAGCAAATCTACTTTCTCTTCGGTCGCGAAACCACCGGACTGCCCCAGGCATTCGCACAGGCACGCGCCGGGCAATGTCTGCGAATTCCGCAGTCAGAGCACATCCGCTCACTGAACCTGTCCAACGCCGCCGCCATCGTCCTCTACGAAGCGCTGCGTCAGCAGTCCTTCCCCTCTCTGGCCTAGATACAGTAACAG